>CAZEFW010000004.1:11261-151873 GCA_964511535.1 uncultured Myxococcales bacterium
CCCTCGGCAGGCTTCTCCTCGCCGTCGTCCGAGTAGGTCCGGCCCATGTAGGCGTCCTCCTCGTCGGGCACCAGCGTCGCAGCCGCGGCGAACGACTCGTCGTCCACGGTGGTGGGCCGCACGTCGGGGTGCACGTCCTCGTCCACCTTGACCGAGAAGTGGCGCACGACCAGGTCGCTCATGCGCAGGTTGCGCTCGATCTCCGCGATGAGACCGGGGTCGGCCAGGAACAGCCAGTACAGGTAGATCCCCTTCATCTCCTTGCGGCACTCGTAGGCCAGCTTGCGCTTGCCCCAGTTGTCCAGGCGGAGGACCTTGCCGTTCTCGCTGTCGATGATGCCGCGGATGCGGGTGTTGATCTCCTGGATCTGATCGCTCGAGGCCGCAGGCCTCATGATGTAGATCAGCTCGTATTCTCGTTTTGTGTTTGGTTCGTCTCGTTGAGACTTCAACGCTTCCATCAGGTTGAACTCCTTTCGGGTCTGTAGCCCCTCCCGGGGCAAGGTGTCCTGGGTACTGCTATTTGGTTTTTACTGCGTCCTGCTCTTCCTCATCAGAAGCCTTCTTCGGCTTCTTGTTGAACCTGTTCATGGCCCGCCGCAGCCCGTCCTTCAGCAAAACATGAGTCGCGGCCATGGCGTCCTTCACCAGCGCCCTGCGCTGCTCCTCCTCCTCGCCCGGGAAGTCGCCCAGCACGTAGTTGGCGGTGTCGCCAAACTCCGGCCGGCCCACTCCGCAACGCACCCGGAAGTAGCCGGGTCCGCCCGCGTGCTGATCCAGGGACCGTAGCCCCTTGTGCCCGCCCGCGCCGCCTCCCTGCTTCACCTTCATCCTCCCCAGCTCCAGATCCACGTCGTCGTGAATGACGATCATCCGCGACGACGGCACTCCGTAGAACCTGGCCAGCGGGCCTACCGACTCGCCGCTCAGGTTCATGAAGGTCTGCGGCTTGACCAGCAGCACCTTCTCGCCCTCCAGGGTTCCCCGGGCGTGCTCCGCCGAGAACCGCCTGGAAGACTGCCAGGCCCAGGGGAAGCCGCCATCGCCCTCGGCGATGGCGTCCACCACCATGAACCCGACGTTGTGGCGATTGTATCGGTAGCGATCCCCGGGGTTCCCCAGGCCCACCACCAGCCACAGCTCGGCCTCCATGGCGAGCTACTCCTTCTTCTCCTCTGCGTCGGCGCCTTCCTTCTTCTCGCCGTCGCCCTCGCCCTCGGCGCCCTCGGCGCCCTCCTCGCCCTCCTCGCCTTCCTCTTCCACTTCCTCTTCCTCGACAGCCTTGGGCGCGGCCACCTGGACCAGCGCCTGGGTGTCGGGCAGGTCCACCGAGATGCCCTCGCCGAGCTGCAGGTCGCTGACCCGCAGGCCATCGCCGATCTCCAGCGCCGCGATGTCCAGCGTGACGCTGGTGGGGATCGCGTTGGGCAGGCAGCTCATGGGCAGGTCACGCAGCACCTGGTGCAGGATGCCGCCGACCTTGACGCCCTCCGGCTTGCCCTCGAGCAGCAGCGGCACGCGCACCGGCACGGCCTTGTTCGGGTCGACCTTGAGGAAGTCGGCGTGCAGCACGGTCTTCTTCAGCGCGTGCAGGTCATAGTCCTTGACCATCACCTGCAGCACCTCGGGGCCGCCCTCGCCCTCGATGGTCATCTCGATGACCGTGTTCTCGCCCTTCTCCGGGTCGAGGGCGCCGCGCAGCTCCTCGGGATCAACGGTCAGGGGGATCGCCTCATCGCCGTTGCCGTAGCAGACAGCGGGGATGATGCCGTTGGCGCGCAGCTTGCGGGCCACGCCCTTGCCGGTCTCGGTGCGGCGGTTTGCTTTCAACTTGCCGACGGTCGGTGTCGCTTCCATGTCAATACCCTTGTGGCCCCTCCGCCTCGTGTGGGGGGCGTCAGTTGGCAACCGAGTTCTGAGGGGTTCGATTACCGAAATAAGCGCTACGTGCTGCCGTTGCCTCTCCGCTCCGCTCAGGCGAACAGGGAGCTGATGGAGTCTCCGTGGTGAATGCGTTTAACCGCTTCACCGAGCAGCCTCGCAATTGAAATAACCTTTATCTTTTCAGAATCTTTGAGCTCATCCCTGATGGGAATCGAGTTGGTGACGATCACTTCTTCCAGGCACGACGCCTCGAGCCGCTCGGGGGCCGGGCCGGAGAACACCGGGTGGCTTGCGGCGGCGAGCACGCGGGTGGCGCCGTTTTCGCGCACGACCTCGGCGGCCTGAGTCAGGGTGCCGGCGGTGTCGATCATGTCATCGAGGATGATGGCGGTCTTGCCCTCCACCGAGCCGATGATGTTCATCACCTCGCTGACGTTGGGGGTGTCCCGGCGCTTGTCGATGATGGCCAGCGTGGCGTTGAGGCGCTTGCTGTAGGCCCGGGCCCGCTCCACGCCTCCCGCGTCCGGCGACACGATGACGACGTCCTCGCCCATGAACCGCTCGCGCATGTAGTCGATGATGACCGGCAGGCTGAACAGGTGGTCGAAGGGCACGTCGAAGAAGCCCTGAATCTGGCCGGCGTGCAGGTCCATGGAGAGCACCCGGTCAGCGCCCGCGGTGGAGATGAGGTCCGCCGCCAGCTTGGCCGAGATGGGCGTCCGCGGCTTGACCTTGCGGTCCTGCCGCGCGTAGCCGAAGTAAGGGATCAGCGCGATGATGGAGCCCGCCGAGGCTCGCTTCAGCGCGTCGATCATCACCAGCAGCTCCATCAGGTTGTGGTTCACCGGGGAGCAGGTGGGCTGGATCACGAAGCAGTTGAGCCCGCGCACGTTCTCGCCGATCTCCACGTAGCATTCGCCGTCACTGAACGTGGCCACCTTGGCGTTTCCGATGGGCACCTCGACGTACCTGCAGATCTCCTCGGCCAGCCCGCGATTGGCGTTGCCGCTGAAGATGGTCAGTGCCTTGAGCATCCAGTGCCTCCTCCCTTATCGGGAAAGCTCTTTTTAGTGCCACATTACGGCAGCTTCCAGCTGGGGCGGGAGGATTCGAACCTCCGAATGCGGGAACCAAAATCCCGTGACTTACCACTTGTCGACGCCCCAAGATGACCAGAGCGCCCAAGCAGGGAGCCTAGGCCGTGGTCCGGCTATATAGGGTATGTGCCAGACGGTGTCAAGCACACTGTAGTACTGCGGTACGGGGGCGCGGGGTGGGGCGGGGGAGGATCCCGGGAGGATCCAGCCGACCGCGGCGTACCACGACAAATCGAAACCTTTGACAGGTCCGATCCCGGGGATACTCTTTACAGGTCCAGACCTTACCCTCTACAGGTGAAATCATGTGCGGAATCGTTGGTTACGTCGGCCCTCAGCCCAGCCCTCCCATCCTGCTCGACGGCCTCAAACGGCTCGAGTACCGCGGCTACGACTCCGCGGGCATGGCCATCATGCAAGGCGGGGAGACCACCATCCTGCGCAGCGAGGGCAAGCTGAGCGGTCTGGAGGAGCGGCTGGCAGAATCGCAGCCTGACGGGAGCCTCGGCATCGGCCATACCCGCTGGGCCACCCACGGCAGGCCATCGGAGCAGAACGCCCACCCCCACAAGTGTGGCCGCGTCTCGCTGGTGCACAACGGGATCATCGAGAACCACGCGGCGCTGCGCGAGGTGCTGCACGGCAAGGGGCACCGCTTCGCCTCGGAGACCGACACCGAGATCGTGGCCCACATGGTGGACGACGAGCTGAAGGGCGGGTTGAGCCCCGTGGACGCGGTGCGGGCAGCGCTGCGCAAGGTGGAGGGGGCGTACGCCATCTGCGTGCTGTTCGACGGCGAGGATGAGCTGCTGGTGGCCGCGCGCCGGGACGCGCCCCTCATCCTGGGCCTCGGAGAGGGAGAGAACTTCGTGGCGTCGGACATCCCGGCCATCCTCGGGCGAACCCGGGACATGGTCTTCTTGCACGAGGGGGACGTGGTCGAGGTGCGGCCCGGCAGCGTGCAGATCACCGATCTGGACGGCGCCGAGCAGGAGCGGCCGTCGGAGAAGGTGCTGTGGGACGCGGTGATGGCCGAAAAGGGCGGCTACAAGCACTTCATGCTCAAGGAGATCTACGAGCAGCCGCGGGCAGTGAGCGACACCATCGGCGACCGGCTGTCAGCCTCGCGGGGCGATGCCTACATCGACGGCTTCGAGATCGACACGGAGCAGCTGCGCCGCATCGTCATCGTGGCGTGCGGCACCTCGTGGCACGCGGCGCTGGTGGGCAAGTTCCTCATCGAGGGGATCTGCCGCATCCCGGTGGAGGTGGACCTGGGCAGCGAGTTCCGCTACCGCGATCCGCTGGTCCAGGAGCAGGACCTGATGGTGGGCATCTCCCAGTCGGGCGAGACGGCGGACACCCTCGCCGCCCTGCGCGAGGGGCGGCAGCGCGGCGCCCGGGTGCTGAGCATCTGCAACGTGGTGGGCTCCACCATCGCCCGAGAGTCCGACGGGGTGCTCTACACCCACGCCGGGCCGGAGATCGGCGTGGCGTCCACCAAGGCGTTCACCACCCAGCTCGCGGCGCTGGTGGTGCTCGCCATCCATCTCGGCCGGCGCAACGGCGCGCTGGCCGAGCAGGACGCGGTGGAGCTGGTGCACGACCTGCTGGCCATCCCGGAGCAGATGAAAGATATCCTGGACCACGCCGCGTCGATCAACGTCATCGCCCGGCGCTACGCCACCGCCCGCGACTTCCTCTACCTGGGCCGCGGCATCAATTACCCCATCGCCCTGGAGGGCGCGCTCAAGCTCAAGGAGATCTCGTACATCCATGCCGAGGGGTACCCGGCCGGCGAGATGAAGCACGGGCCCATCGCGCTCATCGACGAGGAGCTGCCGGTGGTGGTCATCTCACCGCTCGGTTCAGGGTACGAAAAGATCATCAACAACCTGACCGAGGTGCGGGCGCGCGAGGGCATGGTCATCGCCGTGGCCTCCCGCGGAGACCACGGGATCGGCGAGCTGGTGGACGACGTGATCCAGCTGCCCCACGTGCGGCCCGAGCTGCAGCCGCTGCTGACGGTGCTGCCCCTGCAGCTGCTGGCCTACCGCGTGGCCGACATCCGCGGCACCGACGTGGACCAGCCGCGAAATCTGGCCAAGAGCGTGACGGTGGAATAGCGCGCCGCTTTGCGGCGAGACTTGAGGCTTGAGGCTTGTGGGTTGGGGGGCACCCGCGCGGGGCCGGGGGGGGGGGGGCGGGGGCGGTGCCCCCGAATGCCAGAGTGCCAGGACGCCGGAATGCCAGAATGCCAGAATGGGCGGCTGAAGCGGTGACTGAAGCTGAAGCTGGGGCTGAAGCTGAAGCTGAAGCTGGGGCTGTGGCTGTGGCTGAGACTTGAGCCTCGAGGCTCGAGGGTATACAGCTCGCGGCTAGGGCTCGGGTCGGATCTCTGACTGAATCGCCAGCGGGATCTCTTTCTTTCCTCTCCAGACCACGATGGCGATCTGGCGATCGGGGCCCATGAGGGCGGCGAGGCGCGGCAGGGTGCCAGCGTCGGTGATCACCTTGCCGTCGAAGGTCAGGATGATGTCTCCTGCCTTCACGCCCGCCGCTGCGGCCGGGCCGCCCTTGACCACCCGGGTGACGTACGCCCCCTGAGGCTTGTCCAGGCCCGCCTTATTGGCGCGCTCCTCGGTGACACGATCCATGTAGAGCCCGACCCATGAGCGCACCACCTTGCCCTCGCGGCGCAGCAGCTTGACCACGCCCCGGGCCAGGTTGATCGGCACGGCGAAGCCGGGGCCGCCGCCGCCCTCCTCGTGCTGCGGGCTGTTGATCCCCACCACCTGCCCCTGCAGGTTGATCAGCGGCCCGCCGGCGTTGGCCGGGTGGATGTCGGCGTCGGTCTGGATCAGGCCCCACGGGCCGTGCAGGCCGCTGGAGAGCTCCTTGCGGGGCCGGGCGCTGACCACGCCCGCGCTCATCATCAACCCGTGGCCGAAGGGATCGCCCAGGGCCGCGACCCACTCGCCGAGCTGCAGGTCATCCGAGTCCCCCAGGCGCGCGGGCTTGAGCTTGAGCCTGGCGGGCGGCGCCACCCGAAGCAGCGCCACGTTCCCCCGGTCGTCCTTGCCCACCACCGAGGCCCGGACCACCACGCCCTCGGCCAGGCGCACCCTGATCTCCTCGGCCTTTCGGACCAGGTGGGCGCAGGTGAGGATGAAGCCGTCGGCGCCGATGACCACGCCGCTGCCGAGGCTGCGGTGCAGCCGCTCCAGCGAGGCCTCGTCCTGGCCGGTGAGCTGCCTGCCGCCGGGGAACCAGTCCGCCGGACCGCCGCGAACGGGCACGCTGGTGCTGAGCTGCACCACCGACGGGGCGACCCGCTTGACCAGCTTGACGAAGCTGCCCGGGGCGGCGGGGTGGACGATCTTGACCGACCGCGCCGGCGCCGCGCCGGCGTCGGCCTTGATCACCGAGCGCTTGCGGCACCCTGCGCCCACGATGACGGCGAGGAGCGTGATGGATAGTAGAAGTTGTGAGAGCGACCGCGCAGGGCGCGCCATGCGCTCAGCCCATGGCCTGCAGGAAGGCCATGCGCAGCTCGTAGAGCACCGTCTCCAGCAGCTTGCCCTCCTCCGGCGTCAGGTTCCCCTCGGTCTTCTCCTTGAGCATGCCGAGGATGTCGATGGTCTGCCGCGCCATCTCCACGTCCTTGCGCCGCGAGCCGTCGGGCAACTCCTGCCCCTCCATGTGCATGATGGCCGACTGGGCCAGCGAGATGACGAAGCTGCCGAAGTCCATCTCGGGCAGCTCTCCCGCGGCCACGTCCGGGTCCGGCGGGGGCGGCTCATCGGGCACAGCGGCCTGCTCCACCGGCGGCGGATCAGGGGCCTCGGCCTCGTCTTTCTCCTCACCTTCAGCGGTGAACCGGCGCCTGTCCTTGACGACGAAGGCCCCCTCCTCCTGCTCTGCGTCTTTGCGTTCCTCGCTCATGGCTCTCCTCCACCAGCTTGGGCTCAAACGATCTGATTACGCCTCGGCGTCGCCCTCCTGGGCCTCCCCGGCCTCCTCCTCCGGCTCATCCGGAAAGAGCGGCTGGCTCTTGTCCTTGGCGTCGGCCAGGTGGCTCAGAAAAGAATCATACTCGCGGCGGGTGATGCGGCCTGTCGCGAGGTTGCGCTCGGCGGTGCGCCTGTCAAATAGGATCTCCGGCTTGTCGGACATCAGTCTCCTCCTGAACAACCCGATGTAATGTGGCGAGGTCCACCTGTCAAGCCGCAGGGTGGTTGGCGGCGGCGCGGCGGCGCTCTGGCATTCCACCACAGGCGGTTGACACTCCGCCCGCGCGTGCTTAGCTTTTGCCCCGCTCTGGAGCCGCCATGCCCGTAGATTACTATGAGCTCCTCGGGGTGCCCCGGGGAGCCAGCGAAGACGAGATCAAGAAGGCTTACCGCCAGCTTGCCCTGAAGTACCACCCGGACCGAAACCCGGACAATCCGGAAGCCGAGGAGCGCTTCAAGGAGATCTCCAACGCCTTCGGCGTGCTCAACGACGCTGAAAAGAGGCGGATTTACGACCGCTTCGGCCACGAGGGCCTGAGCGGTCAGGGCCACGCCGGGTTCTCCAACGTCGGCGACATCTTCTCCTCGTTCGGCGACATCTTCGGCGACATCTTCGGCATGGGCGGCTTCGGCGGCTTCGGCCGCGCCCGGCACGCCCGGGGCGGCGACCTGGAGATGGACCTGGTGCTCACCTTCCTGGAGGCGGCCGAGGGCTGCAACCGGGAGGTGACCATCAACCGGCAGGTCGCCTGCGAGACCTGCAGCGGCAGCGGCGCCAAGCCAGGCTCTTCGCCCGCCACGTGCGGCACCTGCGGCGGGAAGGGCCAGGTGGTCCACAGCCAGGGCTTCTTCATGGTCAGCACCACCTGCCCCGAGTGCCGCGGCCAGGGCCAGGTGATCAAGGACAAGTGCGGCGACTGCGAGGGCGGCGGGGTTCAGCGCGAAGAGGATGAGGTCCAGCTCAAGGTACCCGCCGGCGTGGAGGATGGGCAGACCCTTCGCCTCAGCGGCCAGGGCAACGTCTCGACCCAGGGCGGGATCTCTGGCGATCTGTACGTGCACCTGCACGTGGAGGCCGATGACAGGCTGCATCGCGAGGGGCCCGACCTGTTCGTGGAGGTGCCCCTGTCAGTGCCGCTTGCCGCCCTGGGGGGCACCGTGAGCATCCCGGTGCTCAAGGGCGAGAAGGAGATCGACGTGGAGCCGGGTACCCAGCCCGGCGACGTCAAGGTGCTGCGCGGCGAGGGCGTCGCCCGCCTGGACGGGCGCGGCCATGGCGACCATGTGATCCGGTTCAAGGTGGAGGTGCCCTCCCGGCTCAGCTCCCGGGCCAAGGAGTTGATGCGCGATCTGGCCGAGGAGATGGGCGATGAGTTACCCGAGCGCAAGGGCCTCTTCAGCCGGTTCACCAAGTCGCGCCGCAAGTGAAACCCGCGCCCGGTCACCCGATTTCATTGACGCCCCGGGCGCTCGACGTGTAAAAGAAAGCATCCGAAAAACCCTCGAGAGCAGCCAATGTTGAACCAGCTCATCCAACAGCTAATCAACGACTGTGAAGGTGCGGTCGCCGGGTTCGTCATGAGCCTGGACGGCATCCCGGTCGAGCTCCACTCCCTCGACGACGACGCTCCGGCGCGCGCCGCGGGTATGGAGTTTGCGTTCGTCATGACCCAGGTCCGCAAGGCGGCCGGCATCCTCAAGGTCGGCGCCCTGGACGAGGTGATCATCCGCGCGGAGGCCTACACCTTCGTGCTGCGGGTGCTGGGCGACAAGCACTTCGCCGGGGTGATCCTCACGCCGGAAGGGAACATGGGCAAGTGCCGCTTCGTGCTCCGCATGGGCGCGGCGGACCTTGCCAACGCCCTGAGCGCCCAGTAGGCTCACCCCTCCCGGCGCGCGCCGGAGACTGATAACAGACAGGAGCAAGCGGTGGCCCAAGACGCAAATGGCGACCGGGATTCCCGGGCAGTAACCATGAATGATGTCCGGACGCTGGCCCGGATCCTCAAGCAGTACCAGCTCACCTCGCTGGAGGTGGAGTGGGAAGGGGCCCAGGTGCGGTTGACCAAGGAGCCCGCGGCCGCGGCCCAGGCGGCAGCCCCTGCCGCTGCCCCGGCCCCCCAGGCGCCGCCCCCGGCTCCGGCCGAGGCCGAGGCGCTTGCCGCCGCCGAGGACGGCAGCGTGGAGATCACCAGCCCCTTCGTCGGCACCTTCTATCGCGCCCCGGCCCCCGACGCCGACCCCTTCATCCGAGAAGGGCAGGACGTGAACAAGGGCCAGGTGCTGTGCATCGTCGAGGCGATGAAGCTGATGAACGAGATCGAGTGCGAGGCCGACGGAAAGATAGCCAAGATCTTGATCAAGAACGGCGAGCCGGTGGAGTTTGGCCAGACGCTGTTCCGCTTCATCCCGGCCCAATAGCCCTGGAACAAGCGCCCATGATTCGCAAGGTGTTGATCGCCAACAGGGGGGAGATCGCGCTCAGGGTGATCCGCGCTTGCCAGGAGCTCGGCCTGCAGACCGTGGCGGTGCACTCCACGGCTGACCGGGACGCCCTGCACGTGCGGTTCGCCGATCAGTCGGTCTGCATCGGCCCGCCGTCTCCCCTGGAGTCGTACCTGAACATCCCCGCCCTGATCAGCGCCGCCGAGGTCAGCGGCGCCGACTCGGTGCACCCTGGCTACGGCTTCCTGGCCGAGAGCGCCGAGTTCGCCGAGGTGTGCCAGCGGTCCGAGCTCACCTTCATCGGCCCGCCGGCGGCCATCATGCGCGAGCTGGGGGACAAGGTGCGCGCGCGGGAGTTGATGTCCCGGGCCGGCGTCCCGGTGCTGCCGGGATCCGAGGTGGTGGACGCCGAGGCGGACCTGCTGGCCGCCGCGGACCGTGTCGGCTACCCGCTGATCCTCAAGGCGGCCGCGGGCGGCGGGGGCCGCGGGATGAAGATCGTCGAGGATCCAGCGCGGCTCGTCTCCAGCTGGGTCACCGCCCGCAGCGAGGCCAACGCGGCGTTCAAGGATCCAAGCGTGTATGTCGAGCGCTACCTGCCCCGGCCGCGCCATGTCGAGATCCAGATCATGGCGGATCAGCAGGGCAACGCCATCGCGCTGGGGGATCGCGAGTGCTCCATCCAGCGGCGCCACCAGAAGCTGCTGGAGGAGGCCCCCTCACCCGGCCTGAGCCCGGAGCGCCGCGAAGAGCTGTGCGCCCTGGCGGTCAAGGCGGTCAAGGAGGTGGGCTACCACAGCGCGGGCACGCTGGAGTTCCTCATGGATGAGGACGGCAGCTGCTATTTCATGGAGATGAACACCCGCATCCAGGTGGAGCACACGGTGAGCGAGATGATCACCGGGGTGGATCTGCTGCAGCTGCAGCTCCGGGTGGCCATGGGCGAGCCGCTGGGCATGGAGCAGCAGGACGTGACCCTCAACGGCCACGCCATCGAGTGCCGCATCAACGCCGAGGACCCCGACAGCTTCGCGCCCTGGCCCGGGCCCATCACCGCCCTGCACCTGCCAGGGGGCTTCGGAGTGCGCGTGGACACCGCCCTGTACAGCGGCTACGTGGTGCCACCCCACTACGACTCGCTGGTGGCCAAGGTGGTGACCCACGGCGAAGATCGCGACAGCGCCATCCGCCGCATGCGGCGCGTGCTGGCCGAGATGGTGGTGGAGGGCATCCGCACCAACCAGACGCTGTTCCAGCGCATCATGCAATCGGACGACTTCGCCGCAGGCAGACTGGACACCGGCTTCCTCACGCGGCTCAACGATCAAGGGGGACGCGAGGGGCAGGCGTGACAAGGCCCTTGACTATTCTGGGTCGTTTCCCTAGCCTTCTAATCTACTGTAATTTTACCCATGTTGCGGGCACGCACCGTGCCCACAGCGTTGCCCAAACCTTGAGCCTCGATCCGGTTTTGATCGGAAACGTAGCGTAATTTGGCGAGCAAGCTCAACAGGAACAAGGTCATCGCGGCCGCACAGCGGTTCGTCCAGCGCGGACAGCTGGACAAGGCCATCCGTGAGTACCACAAGATCGTCGATGAGGACCCGCGAGACGTCCGCATCTGGCTCAAGATCGGCGACCTGCAGGCCCGCAAGGGTGACAACGCGGACGCAGTGGACACCTACTCCAAGGTGGCCGAGTACTACTCGGAGCAGGGCTTCTATCTCAAGGCGGTGGCGGTCTACAAGCAGATCCTGCGGCTGGACGCGGACCTGGTGGACGTCAACCTGCGCCTGGCGGAGCTGTACAAGCAGCTCGGCCTGCTCAACGACGCCATGCGCCAGTACGAGCAGGTCTCCAACCACCTCTACCAGGCAGGCCGCTCCCGCGAAGCGCTGGACGCGCTGCGGCAGATCATCAACCTCGATCCCGCCAACGTCGCCAGCCGCATCAAGCTGGCGGAGCTCTACAGCAAGCAGGACATGCGGGACCAGGCGGTGGAGGAGTTCTCCAAGGCCGCCGACTACCTGCGCGCCTCGAACCGCCTGGACGACTTCATCAAGGTGGCCGAGCGGCTGATCTACCATCAGCCGGACAACCTCACCACCCTGCTCGAGCTGGCCCGCGTCTACCTGCGCCGCAAGGATCCAGCGCGCGCGCTGCAGAAGCTGCAGATGGCGTTCAAGATCGATCCACGGGACATCGAGACGCTGGAGATGCTCGCCGAGTCGTTCGAGGCGCTGCAGCAGCGGGGCAAGACCATCAGCGTGCTGCGGGAGCTGGCGCGGCTGTACGAAGAGGTGGGGGAGCGGGTCAAGCAGGCCGACGTGTACAAGCGCATCCTGCAGATCATGCCCGAGGACGAGGACGCCCGGCGCGCGCTGCGGCGGTTCTCCCAGATCAGCTCCGGGCAGGGCAGGCGCCTGTCGCCGCCTCCGCTGCCCGGAAGCCAGCCGCCGCCCACACGCGGCGGACCTCCGCCGGCCCCGCCGCCGCGGCAGGCGACGCGGACGCCGGAGCCCGACTGGGGCGAGGGCATCGCCGAGGCCCAGGTGGCGCCGCTGGCCGATGACCAGCTCGTGGGCCGTGATGATCACGTGCCAGAGGTGGAGCGGGACAACCGGGGCAAGATGGACCAGAGCTTCACGCCGCCTGCCGCGGACGCGCGCCCGTACCAGTCGCAGGATGGGCTGCTGCCGGAGTCCAACGAGACGACGCGGCGAACGGCCATGCCGGAGCGGTTCAGCGGCGGCCACCGGACCGACGTCTCGGGGAGCGCCGCGGGCGTCTCGGTGGTGGCCAAGATCATCGCCGAGGCCGAGGTCTACATCAAATACGGCTTGCAGGACAAGGCCGTGGAGCACCTGGAGCAGGTGTTCGAGCAGGACCCGTACAACGCCGAGGTGCGCCTCAAGCTGCGGGACCTCTACGTGCAGAAAGGCCAGTTCCCCCGCGCCGCCCGTGAGCTGGTGGTGCTGGCGCAGCACCTGGTCAACAGCGACCGACGCATGGCGGCGGACCTGCTGAACGAGGCGCTGGAGCTCGACCCGGAGAACGGCCAGGCCACCGCCCTGCTGTCGGCGGTGGAGGGCTCGCAGGTGAGCGAGCGGGTTCATGTGTCCGAGGAGGAGCCTGAAGCCGAGCCGGAGCTGGAGCCCGAGGAGGACGCGGGGCTGGAGGACGACACCAACAAGGTGCTCGACCTGGAGGCCGACATCCCCGAGGCGTACCCGGTCTACGACGAGCTGAATGACGGCGGCCAGGAGACGGAGCAAGCCGAGGCGTGGGAGATCGAGGTGGAGACCCCCGTCCCGGTGAACAGTCCCAGCGGCCTGGAGTTCACCCCGGAGTATGCCGAGGAGGAGCAGGGCGACGAGGAGATCATCGTGGACACCGGCATGGAGTTCCCGGCGGTCCAGGCCACGCCGGTCCCGGTGGACCCGTCGGAGGTGGGCTTCGGCGAGGGCTCCGGAGTCGCCGCCCTCGAGCCGAGCCAGGGCGCCAGGCTGGGCGACCTGACCGCCGGGCTGGAGGACGACCTGGAGGAGGCCGAGTTCTTCATCCAGCAGAGCCTGTTCAGCGAGGCGCGGGCCATCTTGATGGACCTGCTGCGGCGCTTCCCCTCTCACCCGCTCATCGAGGCGAAGCTGGCCGAGATGGAGCTGGCAGAGGAGGAGAACCGGTCGCACACGAAGATCCCGGCCCAGCCCACCATGGACGAGCCGCCCCTGGACGTGTCCCTGGACGACGACACCACCGCCGAGATCGTGGCGCAGGAGGCGGAGGACGCGAACTCCGGCTCGGTGCGCATCATCAAGGGCGACGTCTCCATGGAGGACATGTTCGGCGACTTCCAGGCCGATGAGCCCTCCACGGCGGGTGAGGAGGACACCGACACCCACTACGACCTCGGCATCGCCTACCGCGAGATGGGGTTGATGGAGGACGCGGTCAAGGAGTTCCAGGTGGCCATGCGGGCGCCCGAGAAGCAGGCGCTGTGTCACATGATGATCGGGCTGTGCTACATGGACCGCCAGGACACGGACAGCGCCATCATGGAGTTCCAGGCCGGCCTCACCGTCGAGGGGATCAAGGAGCAGGAGGCGCTGAACCTGACCTACGAGCTGGCCGAGGCGTACGAGCTGGCGTTCCAGCCCGAGGAGGCCCTCGACGCTTACGCCAAGGTGGCCTCGGAGTCGCCCCGGTTCAGGGACGTGGCCAACAAGGTGAGCAACCTGCGCACCCAGCTCAGTGGCGGAACGGACTGACCGGGGCTGCTGGCCCGCCTCCCTCGCATTCCCCCTCTGTCTTCTGCTCGTGTGCGGCTGCGCCGGGCGGCTCTCCGGAGACGACGCCGGCAAGGACGGGCCGGCCTCTGGCGGCAAAGAGGCGGGCGCCGCAGCTGACGGGCCCGCCAGGCCTCGCCCCGACGCCTTGCCCCCGGACCGCTCGCCCGATCAGGCGCCGCCCTTCAGCTGCAGCCTGCCTGCGACGGCGCCGTCGCTGAAGCTGTCCGCCTGGCGCCACCCGGCCGCCCCGGCCGCCGGGCAGACAGTGACCCTTTCCCTGCAGAGCAAGATCAGCCCGAAGCCGTCCAAGCCGGCGGCGCTGAACGCCACCCTGATCAACCGACAGGGCAGCCGGGTGATCACCGCCTACGACGTGGCGGGCGGCAAGTACTGGATCTACCACATCCCGGTGGCGGGCCTGAGCCGCGGGGACAACTGCATCGTGGTGCGAAGGGGCGGGGCCGGCGCCGTGGAGTACGCGGTCAAGGTCAAGGCAGCCCCTGCGGCGGGCGTGGCCCGGGGCAGCGGCCCGTGGAAGGTGATCAAGAACCACCAGTGGCGCTGCGACGAGCAGCCGAAGTACGGCAACCTCCTAAACGTCAGGGTGCTCGACGAAAAGGGCAAGGCGGTCAAGGGTGCCAGGGTGCGGATCCGCTGGGGCGACGACACGGTCTACCCGGTCAAGCCGGACAGCAAGGCCGCGAGCTGGTCAGCCCACGCGCACCCGAAGGTGCTGGTCACCGGCAGCGACGGCAAGGCCTCATTGACCACGCCGTGGGGCAAGGGGATCCGCACACCCATCGACGGCAAGCCGGGCTACCTGATGTTCTTCCTGGATGTGCAGGGCGGGGCCTCGGACATGGCCATGGAGATCACCACCGGGCTATGGGAGGCCACCGGCTCCAACTGCAACTACTGCAGCAAGTACGGGATCAACGTCTACGGCCACTGGAGCTACAGCGTGGAGTTCAGGCGCGACCCGAAGGCGACCAGGGTGTGCGAGGTGGGCCACGACCACGCGGGTCAGAAGAAGTGCGCGTATACCCACCTGTACCACGACCCGAAGCGGCCGAGCTGCCTGCCGGTCAAGTGAGTGCTTTGGGGACGGTGGCCACCCTTCCCTAGATAAACCGCATCATCAGGTCCCTGATGGCGGCCTGCAGGTCGCCGCCGTACTGCTGCTCCACCCGGTCGAGCAACGCGAGGGCGCGTGATCGCCCGGGGGTGTCGTGCTCCATGTCCGACAGCAAGCTCAGCACCCCGGCGCGGCGGCCCAACACGAAGGCCCGACGCAGCTGCGGCTCCATCGCGTCGAAGCGATCCAGCAAGGCCAGCATGTGGGGCTTGTCGTCGGGCAGCTGCCCCTCGAGCTCGGTCAGCAGGTTGAGCGCGTGATCGCTCTGGAGCATGGACGTGCACTCCAGGTGCTCGAGGAACAGCCGCAGCTCCGCCGGCACGCGCTCGTCCTGGAGCGGCGCCCACTGTCCGCTCTCCATCAGCTCTGCCAGGTCGGAGCCCGGGACCACCGCCGTGGAGCGCAGCCGGATGAAGTGCGGATCGATGGCCGACAGCACCCGGGCGCTCTGCAGCGCGTGGTCCCGGCTCAGGCGCTCGCCGCCGAGCCCGGGCATCAGGTACTCCGACAGCTCCATGCCCGCCGCCTTGGCGCGCAGGCCGCCCTCGATATGGCGCTCGGCGTCGGCGCCCTTCTTGATCAGCTCGAGCACCTGGTCGCTGCCCGACTCCAGGCCCACGTGCACGCGGTTCAGCCCCGCCTCGAACAGGGCGCGCAGCTGCTCCGGCTTGCGGCGGGTCAGGGTGTGCGCCCGGGCGTAGCTGGTGATCCGGGTGATGGTGGGGAAGGCCGCGCGCAGGTGCTCCAGCACCTCCACCAGCTGCTCGGGCCGCATCACCAGGGAGTTGGCGTCCTGCAGGAACACATGCTCTCCGCCGAAGGCGAGGAACGTGGCCACCTGCCCCGCGCCCGGCGGCATGGCCCCACCACGCGCCGCGGCGCGCAGGACCGGCCCGGTGACCTGGCCCCCGTGGCCCTGCTCCTGCGAAAACTCCCGCAGGCTCTCTGCCACCCGGGCCATGGCGTCGATGTCGGCCTTGACCTCATCCACCTTGCGGATGGAGAACTTGCTGCCCTTGTAGACCGGGCAGAATGCGCAGCGATTCCAGGGGCAGTTGCGGGTCACCCGCACCAGCAAGCTGTACGCCTCGCTGGGCGGTCGGATCGGGCCGATCTCGAAGCCGTCTGTGACGTCCATGCGCACGCGCTCGCTCTGGCGCCTACTTCTTGCGGCGCCGCCGCCGGCGCGCCTTGATCAGCTGCTCCGTCTCGTCGAGGGTGCGCTCGAACACCGCCATGGCCAGGTCGTACGGCGCCTTGCTGGTCAGGTCCACCCCGGCGCGCTTGAGCAGCTTGATCGGCTTGTCCGACGAGCCGGCGCGCAGCAGGTGCTGCAGGTAGCGGTCTCGCGCCGGCGCGCCCCTGGTCTTGACCAGCTCCGCCAGGGCGGTGGCGGCGGTCATGCCGGTGACATACTGGAACACGTAGAAGTTGTAGTAGAAGTGCGGCACATAGGCCCACTCCACGGCGTACGGATCGTCCACCAGCACCACGCCGTCGTCGTGGCCGTAGAACCGCCGGACCACCGCGAGGTAGATCTCGTTGATCGCCTCGGCGGTGAGCGCCTCCTTGCGCTCGGCGTGTTCATAGGTGCGCAGCTCGAACTCGGCGAACATGGCCTGGCGGAACAGGGTCTGCCGGAAGCTCTCGAGCTGCTCGCCCAGCAGGAACAGCCGCTTGTCCTCGTCGTCCACCGTCTCGAGCAGGTGATCCATCAGCAGCGCCTCGTTGAAGGTGGAGGCCACCTCGGCGACGAAGATGGAGTAGTCGCTCTTGGCGTAGGGCTGCGCGTCGTTGGACAGGTGGGAGTGCATGGCGTGGCCCATCTCATGGGCCATGGTGCTCACCGAGCCGTAGGTGCCGATGAAGTTGGACAGCACGTACGGGTGGACGTCGTAGGCGGAGCCGTCCATGTAGGCGCCCGAGCGCTTGCCCTGGTTCGGCATCGGGTCGACCCAGCCGGAGCTGGGGCGCATGCCCCGGGTGAGCACCTTGACGTAGTCCTTGCCCATGGGGGCCATGGAGGCCGAGATCAGGTCGCACCCTTCCTCGTAGGTGAAGGCCAGCTCCACCTTGTCGATCATGGGCGGGTACAGGTCGTGGTAGCGCAGCTGCTTGAGTCGCAGCAGCCGCCGCCGAAGGTCCAGGTAGCGGTGCAGCAGCGGCAGGTAGGAGCCCACCGCCTCGAGCATGTTGTGGTAAACGGCGACCGGCAGGCTGTCCCGGTCGAGGGCCGCCTCCAGGGCCGAGCCGTAGCGACGCAGGCGGGCCGAGGTGACGTTGGCGTTGACCTGGGCGCTGAGCAGGGCGGCCAGGGTGTTCTGGTAGCCAGCGAAGGTGCCGAAGAAGGCGCCGAAGGCGCGCTTGCGGGTGGCCCGGTCGGGCACCGCGCGGAAGTGGGCGAAGGTGGCCTGGTTGAGCTGGACGGGTTTGCCCTGCTCGTCGTCGATCTCCGGGTACTTCAGGTCGGCCGCCGTGAACGCGGAGTAGACCGTGTGGCCGGTGTCGTGCATCTGGCCCGTGGCCGCCAGCAGCGCCTCCTCGGCGGGGCTCAGGATGTGCGGCTTGAGCCGGATGATCTCCCGCAGGTACTGGTCGTAGTCCGCGAACTTCGCGTCGTTGACCATGGAGTAGAGCTCCTTGACCGGCATGGCCAGCAGCTCGGGCTGGATGTAGGCGCACGCCTCCGAAAACTCGGTGGTGGTCTTCTCGATCACCGCCCGCAGCCCCTGAAACTTCGGCGCGCGGGTGTCCACGTCGTGGCGCCGGTGAGCGTAGTTGCTCAGCCTGGCCAGGCCGCGATGCGTGTCGTGCATCAGGTCGAGGCAGCGCAGCACGTTCTTGCGGCTCCGCTTCAGCTTGCCCTTGAAGGCGGCCAGCCGCTCCAGGTCGGAGAGCAACGCCTTGCGCTGCTTCTCCCAGGCGGCGTCGGACCGGAACAGGTGCGTGGTCTTCCAGCGGTACTTGGTCGGGACCTCACTGCGCTCGGGGATCGTCGTCGGTGCCATCAGGTGTCCTCTTTGGGGTGCTCTGCCATGGGAATGCCAGGACTTTGGAGCGGATCAGGTCCAGGCCGCGGACCGCTCAGCGAGAGCCTTGACGTTCTGGCACTTTGGCATTTTGGCATTTTGGCATTCTGGCATTTCTCAGGGTACGTCCACGCCGATGCCACGGGCCTCGCCCCAGGACGCGCCGTCGCCGGCGCCGGGTGAGGGGCCCGTGTATTCGTCCTTCCCGCCGCGGTTGTACATGATGCCGGCCCCCTCGCTGCTGGAGACACCGAGCGAGAGCGGGGGCGCGCGGTAATGATCATCGCCGCCCAGGTCCAGGTGCCAGCCCACTGCCAGGTCATGGCCCAGCCCGAGAGAGCTGGAGGCGGGCTTCAGGCGCTTGTTGTACCGGTCGCCGCCGCCGCCCTCGCGCAGCAGCGCCAGCGCGAAGTGTGCCGCCGCGCCCTGGCCGTACCACAGGGCGTCGTACTGATCTCTGCCGGCGTCGTCGAACAGCATACCGAGGGCGAACCAGTACGCCGCGCCCTGGGCGAACACGCCGGCCATGTAGCTGTCGTCTCCGGCGCGGTCGCGCAGCAGGCCCACTCCGCCGGTGCGGTGGTGCCTGCCCTTGTCATCGCGCTCGCCCACGCCGGCGCCCTGGCTCATGCTCGCGTTGCCCCGCTCGGGCAGCTGCGGCGCCGGGAAGCGGAGCTTGCCGCCCTGCCCCGGGTCGCCGGGATCGGCGCGGTAGCTGTCGTTGCCCGACAGGTCGTAAAGGACGCCCACACCGCCCGGGCCGCCGAAGCCCTGGGAGCGGGTGAAGGTGTCGTACCGATCGTTGCCGCCCAGGTCGAGCAGCAGGCCCACGCCGTCCATGCCCGCCCCCTGGGACCCGCGCTCGCCCTTGTAGGTGTCGTCGCCGCCGTCATCTAACAGAACGCCCACGCCCCGGGCGCCGGATCCCTGTGCCCCCGCGCTGGCCTGGTAGGTGTCGGCCCCCTTGCCGAGGTCCCACAGCAGGCCCACGCCGTTGCTGCCCGCGCCCTGACCACCCTTCGTGGTGACGTACGCGTCGTCGCCGCCCAGATCAACATGCACCGAGGCCTTGCTCTCGCCGTCGGTGTTGGCGCCGGCGGGCATCTTGTACTGATCCGCGCCGCCGGTGTCGAGCAGGAAGGCCACCGAGTCACCCAGGGTCCTGGGGGTGGGGTAAGCGTGGGTGTCGTCCCCGGGGCCGGCGATGATCACCTTGCCCAGGCCCGGGGCGTGCCACCAGGCCTTGACCTCCCGCCCGGCGAACCGACCGAGGTCGGCCTGCTCCACCGCCGCGGCCAGCTTGATTGCGGCCTGCAGCAGGCGGGGGGTGTCCGCGTCGGCCGCGTTCACCCGCGCCAGGGCCACGAGGATCGGGGTCAGCGCCGCGCGCATGTCCTCCGGCACGGAGGCCGGGATCTCCGGCGAGGCGTGGGTCCCGCCCGGGTTTCCCTGCGAGCCAGGGGCTGCCAACAGTCCGGCCACCACCTTCAGCGCGCCGTTCACCGGCTGCTCGCCCGCGATGGCCCGATCCAGCTTGCGCACCAGCTCGGCGCCGAAGCGTGGGCCGGCCATGGTCTCGCTGCTGATCGCCTTGAACCAGGGCAGGTCACCGGTGTGCAGGGCGGGGGCGCGGCTCTTGAGCGTGCCGGTGTTCAGGGGCGGCCCCAGGGGGTCCAGCCCGGCTCCAGCGAGCGCCTCCTCCAGCCCCGGGTAAGGCGTGTTGGCCGGAGCGGCCGTGGGCGCCGGCGGCGCCGTCGCGCGGGCGCCGCCCGAGCAGCCGGAGAGGGCCACCAGCGCCGTCAGCGCCGCGGAGATGAGCCCTGTGTTGACTACTTGGGTGGGAAGTTTGCGCACTGGTTGACGTGCACGTAGTCGGTCCACCAGGAGCTGTAGTCGTAGCTGAGGCATATCTTCGCTTTGGCTCCTCCGACGATGGTCTTGATCTTCCAGTCGGTATTGTTCGTTCCAGGAATGCCGCTGCAACCGCATACGTCCTTCGCCTTGTCGAAGAGGGTCTTGGATGCAAAGTCGCCCGAGGTAGCGAGCTTGCACACCCAGTTGCGTACCATATCCACGGTCATGGTGCCCGTCATGCTGCAGGTGTTGAGCGTGGAGCACAGGGTATCGACCTTGGGGTTTTTGGCAAAGCAGCTGGCGTAGGCGTTGGCCATGGCGGCCAGGGCCGTCTTGTTGCTGGCAGGGCCGGTGATCACCACCTCGGTGGCGCACATCCCCCCCTTGGCCGCCGAGCAGAGCTTGCCGCTTGTGCAGGCAGGGGTGCAGCTGACGCCCGTGGGCGAGGAGCACGGCGCGCCGCTGTCCGCCTTGGCATCGCCGCCGCCGCCGCCATCGCCGACCCCCGCGTCGGTGGGCTTGTAGCCATCCTTGCTGCCGCCCCCGTCCTTCTTGTTGGGCGGCACCCACCAGTCGGCGGCCGTGCCGTAGTCGTACTTGATCAGGGGCAGGTCCGCCTTGCCACCTCCCTGATCCCAGGCCGGTCCTTTCTGTGGATCCTCGTCAGAGCACGCGAAGGTGCCCATGAGCAGCGCCGCCACCGCGGCATAACAGTATTTGCGTCGCATCCGTCTACCTTATAATACCGCCCGGAGAGAAACCAATGCCGAAGAAGCCTGTCCTGCTGTTGGCCCTGACCCTGGCCTTGATGCTCGGGTTGAGCTGCGCGCACCGCGCGCCCATCTACATCCTCGACGCGCCCCCTCGCGAGGCGTTCACCACCCTCGGCATGCTGTCGGCTCAGGGTGAAAACGAGGCGAGCGCCATGGAGCGCCTGGTGGACCAGGCCGAACGCCTGGGCGCCGAAGGGCTGATCATCGTGGGCCGCAAGCAGATGGGTAGGGCGCTCGTCCTGAACGCCCGGGCCATCCGGTACCGAACGCCGCCTGGCGGGAGATAGATGCTCGCACGCGTCCTGCTGATCATCGCGCTGGCCAGCGGTACCGCCTCGGCCGCGCCCGCGTCCAAGGCGCCCGCCGGGTGGCCGGACAAGATCGGCCCCTTCGCCCTGACGGACAGGAGCGGGCGGTTCAGCCTGGCCGTGGGCCTCGCGGCCCAGCTGCAGCTCCGGGTCAAGAGCAGCGGCACCCGAAGTGATCGGGACACCGACGCCTCGCTGTTCATGCGGCGCATCCGCCCCACCCTCAAGGGGACCGCCCTGAGCAAGGACCTCAAGTGGTACCTGCACCTCTCCACCGCGCCCGGGTCGGTGGAGTTCATGGACTTCTACCTGGACTACACCTTCTCCCCCTACCTGCGCCTGCGGCTTGGAGACTGCAAGGTGCCGTTCACCCGCTACCGGATCCAGTCGTTCAAGCACCTGACCTTCGTGAACTGGGCCGTGGTCACGCGATACTTCGGCAACGAGCGGCAGTACGGCGTGACCCTGCACAGCGGCTACGAAAAGCCGATGCCCGTGGAGTACGCGGTGGGGGTCTACGCGGGACAGAACCTGCGGGCGTCCAACGCCTCCGGGCTGGCCACGGTGTACGGCGAGGCCCGGCCCAACCCGTCCAACCTGCTCGACCCGGCGCCGCTGGAAGAGCCGCACCCGGAGATCGTCGGCCGCGTGGCCTACAACCTGGGCGGCATCGACGTGGGCACCGACACAGACTTCGCCGGGGGCAGCCCGCGGTTCAGCGCCGGGCTGAGCGTGGCGTGGGACCTGCGGCCAACCGTGCACCAGGACCTCGCCCTGCGCCTGGCGCCGGAGGTGCTGTTCAAGGCGTTCGGCTTCTCGTTCGCCGCGCTGGGGTACGTGGGGTTCGTGCCCCCCGAGGGGGAGGACAGCGGGGCGGAGCGGCTCCGCCTGGCCGTCGCCGGGGCGCTTGTGCAGGCGAGCTACCTGCTGATGAAGCGGCTGGAGCTGTCCGTGCGCTACGCAATGGTGACCGTGGACAAGCAGGTGCGCACCGAGGCCAGGAGCAGGGCGGACGATCTCATCGCCGCCGAGAGCGACGCCACGAAGGCCGCGGCGCTGAAGAAGCAGTACGCGGGCGCCGGGATCACCCGGGCCGAACATGAGGCCACGCTGGGGATCAACGTCTACATCATCGGCCGCTCGCTCAAGTGGCAAACCGACCTGGGCTACAAGGCCACCGAGCGCGTGAGCAAGGAGACGAAGCACGATATTCAGTTTCGGACGCAGGTGGGGCTGGCGTTTTGATGGCCGCTGCCTGCGGCAGCGGAATGCCAGAGTGCCAGAGCGCCAGAATGCCAAAATGAGAATGCCAGAGCGCCGGAATGGTCTGGTGCGTGAGCACACCCGCTGGCGGGGTGGCGTATCATGGGGCATGGCACCATCTCGGCGGCTGATCTTGCTAATGCTCTGCGCGCCGTTCCTGTTCTGCACCGGGGGCGGCGGGCGGTCGTCCGGCTGCAAGCTGCGCGAGCTGTACCACCACAAGCTCGGCCCCTTTCCGTGCTCCCGGGACCGCGAGTGTCCCCGCTCCATGCGCTGCCGGGACAAGCCCGGCGATGGGCAGCACAAGCGGTTCTGCCTCGACCTCGGGCCGCGCCAGGGGCAGTGCCGCGACAACCGGGACTGCCCTCCTGGCGGCAGCGTATGCGGCTCGTCCGTCTGGAGCATCGAGGGGGACCGCGCCTGCGTGGATCCCTGCACGCTGGAAGGGGCCTGCATGGAGCGAGGCCTGTGCACCTCCAGGGCCGGCGTTTGCGTCGCGTTGGGCGCCGGCGCGTGCCAGCGCACCACCGGCTGCAAGGACCAGGGGCGCTGCCTCCAGAAAGCTGACGCCTGCGTGGCCGACGCAGACGGGTGCCGCCAGAGCGCAGGCTGCCACACCTGGGGGCGTTGCTCCTTGAAAGACGGCGCGTGCGCCGTCACCTCCGCAGAGGACTGCGCTTCCTGCGTCAGGTGCAAGACCGTCGGGGAGTGCTTCGCCCTGGACGGCAAGTGCACCACCCTCTCCGCCGAGGGATGCCGCGGATCTCAGCTGTGCAAGGTCAGCGGTCTGTGCAGCGTCAAGGAAGGCCGCTGCGCGGCAGGGTCCGACGCCGACTGCCTCGGCTCCGAGCAGTGCCAGCGGTATGGCGCCTGCTCCATGGTCCAGCAGCGCTGCGGGGTGGCCACTGACCAGGAGTGCCGCGCCGCCGAGGTGTGCCGGCTGCAGGGCAAGTGCACCGCCGAGGCCGGACGCTGCGTCACCAAGTCCGCGGCCGACTGCCGCCGCTCCGCCCCCTGCGTCACAGACGGCGCCTGTACCTTCAAGGCCGGCGCCTGCGTCCACGGCACCACCGCCGAATGCGGCCGGTCGAAGGCCTGCCGCGAGATGGGCCACTGCACCCTCAACGCCCTGGGCCAGTGCCTGCCCGGCTCCGACCTCGACTGCCGCAGGTCACTGCAGTGCAAGCAGTGGGGCAAGTGCGCCAACAAGGGCGGCTGCATGGCCGCCTCCGACAGCGACTGCCGCGCGTCCACGGGCTGCAAGGAGCAAGGCAGATGCGCCCTGGTGGACCGGCACTACTGCAAAGTCTCCTCCGACGCCGACTGCGCCGGCTCCGACGCATGCAAGAAGCACGGCAAGTGCCGCGCGGACCTGCGCTATCCGACCTGCGTGAAGTGACCGGAGCGGCTGCTGCGTAATTCGGGCTCCGGTTGCGCGCTCCGTGCTCAGTCGATGTACGAGAAGTTGGCGTACCGCGGCAGCAGTCGGTGCCAGGTCTTCGGCCCCATCCCCGCGGCCACGTGGCGGCCAAGGTCCGCGCCCATGGTCAGGGCGTGGTTCATGTTGTCCAGGCGGAACAGGCCGTTGCGCCCCACCACGAACAGGTTGTCCAGCGCCTCGTGAAGCCACTGCAGCGCCAGGTCGGCCCGCGCCCGGTGGCCCACCTCGTACAGCGGATACGCCTCGCGCACCCGGAAGACGAACCCGCCGCGGGCCTCGGCCGGGTCGAACCCCACATCGGGCCCGAAGCCGGTCATCCACTGCACCAGGTGCTGGTCGTCAGCAGACCACAGCTCGTCGCCCCGCTGACAGGGCACCTCGAAGCCGAGCATGGTGCGCCCGGCCGGCGCCATCGTCGGCGAGGCGTTCTTCGACTCGAAGGTGCGGCTGAAGGGGAACCGCGGCTCGGGGTAGTAGGTCACGTGATCCCGGCTCACCCGCGGGCGGTCCAGCGCCACGGCCACCACCAGCATGTCCCGGAATCGCAACCTCGCTGCCGCCTGTCGCACCTGCGCCGGCGCCGCCGGATGCAGCAGCTCCACCAGCGCGGGCAGCGGGATCGTGCTGATCAGCTGGCTCACCGGCAGGCGCTGCCCGTCGTCCAGCTCCACGGCCCTGACCTGGCGCCCCTGGCGCAAGATCCGCCGCGGCTCCCGCCCTCCCAGCAGCCGCCCCCCCGCCTGCTCCGCCCGGCGAGCGAGCAGCTGCATCAGCGCCCCGCACCCCTCGCGGCCGTAAAGGAAATCCACCGGGATGCCCCGCCGGAACAGCGCCCCCACCAGCGGCAGCCCTGCCAGCAGATCCCCCCACCCCACTGACAACCGCCGGGTGCGCCCCAGCTCGGCGCTGAGGCGATGCCCGTCCACGCCCCACTGCTTCTCCATCAGCGGCCCGGTGATCCAGCGCCACAGCTCCTCGCCCAGGCGCGCCTCGAACCAGGCACGGTAGCTCGACTCGTCCGCCCCATCCCCCGGTCCGAGCCGGGTCCCGAGGTACTGGACCGCCGCCCGGGCCAGCCGCCCACGGGGCAGCCGCACCAGCGACGCGGGCCGCAGCGGATAAGGCAGCCGCCGCCCCTCCAGCCCGATGTGGATCGTCTTGCGCCTGACATGGTGCAGCTGGCCGGCGAACAGCGCGGCAAGGTCGGGCGGCAGCCCGGCGCGCTCGAACTGCAGCCGGTGGATCGACAGGTCCACGGCGAAGGGGCCGTGGCGCCAGGTCCGGCACAGGCCGCCCGGCTCGGCGTGGCGATCCACCAGCGTCGGGGCCAGCGCCCCGTGGCCGGCCAGCTCCAGCCCCGCCGCCAGGCCGCACGGCCCGGCGCCCAGGATAACCAGGTCTTCGCTCACGGCGCCCAGTTTATCCGCGGCGCCCTGCTTGTCCATGTTTGTAAAACCGGGCGGCCGCCGGATACCATGTGCGCCATGCCCCACCCCGCCATGCTCGCCCTCGCTGCCCTGCTGTTGGCCGCCAGCGCGTGCAGCCTGCCGCCCCGAACCCTCGGCCCGGACGCCGGCGCGGCCAGCGACGCCGCCGCCGACCGGCGCGCGGCCGACGCCTCACCGCCGGACAGCCCGGGCCCGGACACGCGCTACACATGGCCCGCGCGCTGGCATGTGTCCCGCGGCTTCATCCGCGATGCCCTGGGCCGCGCGGTGATCATGCGCGGCATGAACATCGCCAACAGCCACAAGCACAAGCCGTACTTCGGCTTCCACGCCGAGGCCGACTTCGCCCGGGTGAGCAAGCAGTGGGGCATGAACAGCGTGCGCCTGCTGGTCTCCTGGTCGGCCGTCGAGCCCCAGAAGGGGGTCTACGATACCGCCTACCTGGACAAGGTCTCCAAGCGTGTGGCCTGGGCGGCCAAGGCGGGTCTGCTGGTGGTGGTGGACAGCCACCAGGACGTCTACGGCGAGGGCTTCAACGGCAACGGCGCGCCGCGCTGGACCTGCAGCGAGGCGCTCTACAAGGCGCACAAGCCGGTCAGCCCGTGGTTCCTCAACTACTCCAGCCCCCAGGTGATGGCCTGCTTCGATGGGCTCTTCTCGGACGCCAGCCTCGGCCAGGCCTACGCGGCCATGTGGGCCCAGGTGGCCCGCAAGCTCAAGGGCCACGCCAACATCGTGGGCTTCGACGTGATGAACGAGCCCCACTGGGGCACCTACAACGTGTTCACCTTCGAAAAAGACCGGCTGCAGCCGTTCTACGACCGGGTGGTCAAGGCGGTGCGCGCCGAGGCGCCGGGCTGGGTGGCCTTCCTGGAGCCGGCCAACAGCCGCAACATGGGCATCAAGACCAGCCTGCAGCCGTTCGCCTACCCGGACACGGTGTACGCGCCGCACAGCTACGACCCGCAGGCCGAGCAGGGCAACGGCTTCGACGAGACCCGGCGCACCACGATGCTCAACAACATCAAGGCCCTGGCCGCCGAGGCCGTCTCCCTGCGGAGCGCGCTCTGGATCGGCGAGTACGGCGGAATCGCCGACCACAAGGGGATCGGCGCGTACATGGACGCCAACTACGACGGGGTGGCCGCCGCCGCCGCCAGCCAGATGTACTGGGACTACGGCAAGGGGGGCGGCTACGCGCCGCTGGACAAGGACGGCAAGGAGAAGAAGGCCCTGCTCGACGCCATCGTGCGGCCTTACCCCAGGCGCGTGTCCGGAGACCCGGTCTCGTACGCATTTGACGAAAAGACCCGGACCTTCACCCTCACCTACCGGCCCGCCGCCGCCATCACAGCCCCTACCCTCATCGCCGTGCCAGCCCGGGTCTACCCCACCGGTTACGACGTGGTCTGCGGCGGCTGCACCCACAACGGCAAGACCGTGGGCACCCTGGCCATTACCGTGCCCGCCGTCGGCTCCCCGAGCACCGTCACCGTCACTCCAAAGAGTTAGAACTCAAAAAATATCAACGCTGTTTGACTCGCAGGTGCGCGGCCACTACCATGTGCCTGGACCGTCTTACAAGGTAAGGTCTTAGATGCCCTTTTGTCCGTTCTGCGCCCAGGAGCTCCCCGAAGATGGGGCTTCGAACTGCGTCTTCTGCGGCAAGCGCCTGCCCGGCGCTGCAGCGCCGGCTGTGCAGCCTGCCCAGGCGCCGGACGACGAAAAGAAGACCGCGCTCGGCATGCCAGCCATGGCGCCGCCCCAGGTGCCGGCCGCGCCCCCGTCCCCGGACGACAAGATGACGGTCCGAGGCTACAGCGCGCCAGCAGGCAAGGCCGGCGGAGCAGCGTGGCCCAGCCTGCCCGGCGGCCAGGGAGCGCCTGCCGCGCCAGCCCCGCCGGCTGCAGCGCCGCCGGCACCGGCCAGCGCCCAGCCGCCTGCGCCCCAGCCCCAGGTCCCCACGGCCCCCGGCCCGCCGCCGCCTGCCTCCCCGCCCGTGGCGACGGCCACCCCGGGCGCCGCGCCGGAGCTGAGCGAGCTGGCCAAGACCGTGATGGACGACGCCCCGCCCATCATGCCGGTGCCATCCGACCCGGTGAAGGTGGAGGGCAGCCCCTACGAGATCGAGGATCCAACGCCCAAGGACCCGCCGGGGCAGGAGCCTCACCTGCAGCACCTGCCTCCCGGCGCCGCACAGCAGCCGCCCCCGCCGGATCCACTGGCCACGCCCACGCCAGCCACCTTGCCGCCGCCTGTGGCGCCGTCCGCCGGGGCCACTGCGGTGGATGGCCACGCCCCTGTGCCGCCGTCGGAGACCGGTCCGCCCCCGCTCGAAACCCGCGAGGACCCGGCCCTCTCCGCCGAAATCGCCGCCATGGAGCAGGGAGACGAGGCCGCGGACAAGAAGGATCCGGAGCGGCCCTACCTGCCCTCGCCCCCGGCCCAGGAGCAGATGACCGGGCTGCCCCCCATGCCCTCGGACGGCCCGCCGAGCTTCTTCGCTGGCCTGGGCTACTTCTTCAAGGTCACCGGCGCGCGCTGGAAGCGCGGCCGGGTGATGGGCGCGTTCAAGTGGGAGATCTACTACCTGGAGCAGGACCTGAAGAAGATGCAGGAGGAGCTGGGCCGCCACGCCTGGTCTGGCCGGCTCGACTCGCCCCTGACCAGCGACCAGATGACCAACCTGGACGCGCTGGAGACGCAGCGGGCCACGGCCCAGCAAGCCCGCCAGCAGCAGGCCCAGCTCATCGCCGCCGAGGAGGCCTCCTTCGCCGCGGTGGACACCGATCTGCAGAGCAAGATCGACGCCGCTCAGCAGGAGGTGGACGCGCTCAAGGCAGACCTGAGCGAGAAGAGCGCCGAGCTGAAGCTGGCCAAGCAGCGGCTCACAGGAGAAGAGAAGGAGCTGTCGAAGCTCACCTCGGAGCGAAAGTCCAAGGAGACCCAGGCGGGCAAGGCGAAAGATCCGGAGCAGCAGGAGACCCTCAAGATGGAGGCGGATCAGCTTGGCCTGCATATCCAGAAGGCCCAGGAGCGCAAGGGCACCGCCGAGGCGGCGGTGACGGCGCTGGCGGGCCCGGTGGACGAGCTGAACACCAACCTCACCGCGGCGCGGGCCAACAAGGCCACCCTGGACAAGCAGCTGGCCGAGGCCAAGACCGAGCTGAACAAGAAGACCGCGTCGTTCAGGGCGGAGGAGCAGAAGCAGGCCTCCGAGGAGGAGCGCCTGGACGGCGAGATCTCGGAGGCGCTGGCGCAGATGGGCCAGACCCTGGACGAGCAGCGCCCGGCGGGCGCAGGGCTGGACAGCTACTACGGCCAGCTCAATGAGCTGCGCGGAGAGATCCAGGAGAAGGAGAAGAGCATCCAGCTGCTGGAGGCCGAGAGGGAGAATTACAACCGCAAGGGGTATAAAAACGGGGTCATCATCCTGGCGTCTGCGGGTGGCCTCGTGTTGGCGGTGACCCTCACGCTGGTGCTGCTTTTCACGTTTGTATTTACGGAGTGAGGGTCTAAGGTAAACTTAGTGACCCATTGACCGGACAAGGAGTAAATCATGGGAATCGGTGACTTCCTGAAGCGCGGCGTTTCCGAGATGATGGTGGCCCGCCCCGACGAGGCCAAGGGCTTCATCATCTACAAGCATCCGGACAAGACGATCCCCATGAAGTCTCAGCTCACCGTGGACTCGGATGAGCTGGCGGTGTTCTTCAAGGACGGTCAGGTGCAGGGGATCATCCAGCCCGGGCGGCACACGCTGGAGACCTCCAACATCCCGTTCCTCTCCAACTTCATCGACAGCTTCACCGGCGGCAACGTGCTGATGGCCGAGGTGTTCTTCGTCACCATGCGCGAGCTGCCCGACTTCAAGTTCGGCGGGCGCATCGGCGCCGTGGAGGACCCCAAGAGCGGCATCCCGGTGGAGACCATGGTGCACGGCACCTACTCCATGCGCGTCACCGACGCCCAGAAGCTGCTGCTCGGCCTGCACGGTATGCAGACCACCGACAACGACGCGGCGGTGCGCTGGATCCGCGATCAGCTGCTCAAGACGATCCGCGACAACATCGCCGAGCTGCTGGTGAAGAAGAAGTGGCCGCTGCTGGACGTGACCTCGGGCGCCTACACCGAGGAGATCGAGGAGGAGGTCATCGCCGCGGTCAAGCGGCACGTGGACCCCTACGGCATGTCCATCCTGCGGCTCGGCAACTTCGTCATCTCCATCAAGGACGACGACGCCAAGGAGCTGAAGAAGCTGTACCGCGATGCGGCCTATGTGCGCATGGCCGGCGGCATGCAGGGCTACCAGCAGTTCGCCGCGGGCAAGGCGATGATGGGGGCCGGCGAGGGCATGGCCAAGGGCGGCGGCGACGGCGGCGGCGGCGGCGGCGGCGCGGGCGGCCTGCTGGGCGGCGCGGGCCTCGGCGTGGGCTTCGGCCTGGCCTCGGCGTTCCAGCAGAACATGGGCGGCGGCGGCCAGGGTGCGCCGCAGCAGGGCGGCGGCTACCCCCAGGGCTCCGGCGCCCAGGGGCAGGGGCAGGTCTCGGGGGCCTCGGGAGCGCCGGCGGCTGGCGGCGGGGTCGAGGGCTCCGGCGTGACCTGCTCGGCCTGCGGCACCACGGTGGCGCCGGGCAAGTTCTGCTCCAGCTGCGGCCAGGCCCTCGAAACGCCGAAGCAGTTCTGCTCCAACTGTGGCACCGAGATGACCCCGGGCTCGAAGTTCTGCTCCAACTGCGGCACCGCCGCGTCATGATGCCCGAGCAGCGCCCATGACGAGCAAGGCGATCAGGATCGTTGCTGCGGTGGTCCAGCGGGACGGAAAGTACCTGATCACCCAGCGGCGGCCCGAGGCGGTCCTGCCGATGATGTGGGAGTTCCCGGGCGGCCGCGTCGAGGGAGAGGAGACCGACGAGCAGGCCCTGCGCCGGGAGATGATCGAGCGCCTCGGGGCCAGGATCGAGGTGGACGAGATGCTCGCCAGCTCCGAGCACCAGTACAGCGGCTACGCCGTGGTCATCGCCCTGTACCGCGCCCACCTGCTCAACGATGACCTCGCCCCGCTGCACGTCAACGCCTTCCACTGGATCGGCTCGGACGAGTTCGACAACTACGCCTTCCCGCCCGCAGACCAGGCCACCATGGACAAGCTGCTCGGCTTCTCCGGGGGCGAATCCGGGGCCTGAGCCGCTTCCCCCTGACGTCGAATTCGACGTGGGCATAAAAACTGCGTTAACATCGCGCCCTGCGTCGAGGAGGTCGTCATGTACCGGTATGTCGCCATCGCGATGCTCGCGCTCACGGGAGCGTGGGCACAGTCCGGCTGCGAGGGGGAGACCCTGAACGTCTGCGTGGGGGCGGACTGCGATGCAGGCGCCGGCCCGGAGGACGGCGGCGACGACGGCAGCGGCATCAAGTGGGATCAGGTCCCCCTGCCCGATCGGCCGCTCACCCCGGACACCCTGCCCCCGTGCCCCAGCAATGTGCTGTGCGGCAAGCAGGGGAGCCAGGTCTGCTGCCCGGCGGGCCAGATCTGCTACGGCGAGAAGTGCATCAAGCCGGGCAAGAAGTGCCTGCTGCACAGCGACTGCCCGTACAACTTCTTCTGCGATCCGGTGTTCAAGGTCTGCCTGCCCAAGTCGGTGGCGTTCTGCCAGTACAAGCCGCCGGTGCAGCCGCAGCTCAAGGCGAAGGTGGAGTGGGCCTGGAACAAGTCCACCGTGGCCAAGAACCACACCGACGCCCTGGCCCCGCCGGTGGTGGTGCACCTGACCGACGACAACAACAACGGCTCCCTCGGCTCCGGGGACGTGCCGGAGATCATCTTCGTCAGCTACTGGGACAGCAGCAGCAACCCGAAGAACCGCTACCTCGACGGCATCATGCGCGCGCTGGACGGCGCCACCGGCAAGGAGCTGTGGTCGGTCACCGACCCCAAGCTGCGCATGATCTCCGGCGCCTCGCTGGCCGCCGGCGACATCAACGGCGACAACCTGCCCGAGATCGTGGGGGTCGACGCCACATTCCACGTCAAGGCGTTCGACCGCAAGGGCAAGCTGCTGTGGACCTCCAACGCCACGGTGGCCTCCCGCGCGGCCAAGGTCTCCAAGTGGGGCGGCTGGGGCGGCGGCATCTCCATCGCCGACCTGGACGCCGACGGCAAGCCGGAGATCATCTTCGACCGCACCGTGTTCGACAACACCGGCAAGCTGAAGTGGAAGGGGGCGGGTGAGTACTGCGGCTCCCACTACTGCAACTACGGGCCGCTGTCCACGGCCGCAAACCTGGACCAGGACGCCAAGGGCACGCTGGAGCTGGTGGTGGGCAACCGGGCCTACTCCCACGACGGCAAGAAGGTGCTCTGGACCCAGACCGCGTCCAAGATCGCCGACGGGTACACCGCGGTGGCCGACATGTTCAAGGACGGCGACCCCGACGTGGTGCTGGTGAGCCGCCACTATATCTCCATCCTCGACGGCAAGACCGGCAAGGTGGAGTGGGGGCCCAAGCTGCTGCCCTTCCCCAAGGGAGGGAGCGCCAGCAAAGCAGGTTACGGCGGGCCGCCCACGGTCGCTGACTTCGACGGCGACGGGCGGCCGGAGGTCGGCGTGGCGGGCGGCTACTACTACGTGGTGTTCGACACCGACTGCATCAAGGGGGCGGGCAAGGGCTTCTGCGCCTCGGGCGCCACCGACGGGGTGCTCTGGAAGCAGCCCACCAAGGACCTGAGCTCGCGGGCCACCGGCTCGTCGGTGTTCGACTTCGAGGGGGACGGCAAGGCGGAGGCGGTCTACTCCGACGAGTGCTTCCTCTGGGTCTACGACGGCACCACCGGCAAGATGAAGTACAAGTACTCCAACAATACGCGCACCGCCACCGAGGCGCCCATCGTGGCCGACGTGGACGGCGACGGGCGCTCGGAGATCGTGATGGTCTCCAACCGGCCGACCTGGCAGTGCAGCAGCCAGAAAGGGTGGGTCAAGCCGACCGGCGCCTCTGCCTACATGGGGATCACCGTCATCGGCTCGGCCGACGACAACTGGGTCGGCACCCGGCAGATCTGGAACCAGCACACCTACCACGTGACCAACGTGTGCGACGGGGGCGACCAGGCGTGCGTCTCGGCCCAAAACCGGCACGCCCGCGTGCCGCGCCCGGAGAAACGAAACTGGGCCCTGCCCTGGTTGAACAACTTTCGCCAGAACGTGCAGGGCTCGGGCCTGTACAACGCCCCGGACCTGGTGGGCGGCGGCATCAAGTTCAAGTACACCGGGTGCCCCAAGAAGATGACCGTCACCTTCACGGTGACCAACAAGGGCAGCGCCGTGGTCGGGCCGGGGCTCAAGTGCACGCTCTACTTCGGCGACCCGACGGCCGGGGGCACGAAGCTCAAGACGGTGTCGACCACCAAGGCGCTGCCCCCCAACGGCGCCGAGACGCTCTCCACGGAGGTGACCCTGCCGGCCACCTACAAGGGCGAGAAGTTCGACCTGTACATCAGGGTGGACGACCGCGGCGACGGCAAGGGCGAGCGCAACGAGTGCAACGAGAAAAACAACACCACCCAAGCCAAGACCGACTGCAAGAGCCCGGGGTAACATGGCGCGAACCATGGACGAGCAGGCCACCTTTGAAGTGGACCGCCTGGTACAGGAGGGGGACGCCGCCTCCATCAGCCGGGCGCTGACCGCCCCGCTGCCGCGACGGGATCGGGAGCGGCTCATTCGCCGGCTGGTGGAGCTGGAGCTGGACGCCGGGCGGCTGGAGCGACTGCCCGGGCTCCTGCTGCAGCTGCCCCTGGAGCAGCCTGAGGGGCAGGACCTGCTGGCGCAGCTGAGGACCAGGCTGGCGCCGAAGCAGGCGCGCACGGCCCTGGGGCTGGCGGCGCTGATGGAGCCCGCGGCGCCTCAGGGCAACGGCCAGAAGGCGACCCGCGGCTTGCCGGCCGATCCCCGCGTGGCCGCCCTGGCGGCCGAGGCGGCGGAGGCCGGTCCGCGGGATCCCGAGGAGGCGGTCAAGCTCTACCTGCGGGCGGCCGACATCTGCCGGCTGCGCGGGGGCGACGCGGCCGACGCGCGGCGGGCCGAGCTGCTGCGCCACGCGGCGGCCCTGTGCCCCGCGCGCTCCCGGTCCGGGGTCACCGAGCAGCTGGTGGCGAGCCTGGACGACGCCGGCCTGCTGCCGGGGCACCGCCCCCTGCTGACCCAGATCGGCGCTGCCGAGAGATCCTCGCTGCGCCGCCGGGACCTGCTCGGGATGCTGGTGCGCGCCAGCCGCCGGGATGACCAGCCGCTGGCCGACCTCGAGCGCGCCATGGCTGCCCGCTGGTACGCCCCGGCCAGCGACCGGAGCTGGCCCGCCGAGTGGCTGGCCCTCGATCCCCAGAGCCCGCGCCACCGGGCCCGGCTCCTGCTCGCCATGCTGCCCGACACGGAGGGCACCGCCCGGACCGACCTGCTGTCGGACCTGCTCTCGCTGCGTGCCCACCTGCCGGGGGGCGAGGAGCTGGAGCGCGATCTGCGCAGGCAGCTCATGGAGGCCGCGCCGGGGCACCCGGACGCCCTGCCTGCGAGGCAGACCGAGGCGGCGGAGGTCGCGCCCCCGACGGGCGAGCGCGCCGAGGCCCTGCGCCAGGACGGGGACGCAGGGGCCCTGGCGGCTCAGCTCCAGCTCGATTTGAGCCGCACCCTGAGCTGGGAGGACCGGCTGCCGTTGCTGCTGGAGCTGGACGAGCTTTACGCCGGCCCGCTGGACGCCCCCGCCGAGGGTGCCGCGCGCCTGGAGATGGCGCTGCAGCTCAGCCCCACGGACAGCGACATCATGGACTCTCTCGCCCGGCGCTACCGGCAGCTCGGCTGGTGGGAGCAGCTCCAGCGGCTGCTGCTGCGCCACGCGGAGCTGGAGGGGCTGGACCTGGCGAGCCGCTGCGAATTGCTGCTCGAGGCGGCGCAGGTGCTGCAGGAGCACCTCGATGACGAGGAGCGCGCCCTCGCCCTGGCGGACCAGGTCCTGCAAGCGGACCCCACCCACCGGGAGGCGGCGGACCTGGTGCAGGCCCTGTGCGATACGCTGGACCATGGGGACGAGCGCGCCGCCAGGCTCGCCGAGCGGGTCGCGGCCAGCGACAACCCGTCCGAGCTGATGCGCCTGCACCTGCAGCTGGCCCGGCTGCAGCTCCGGCCAGACGGTGACGCGGAGCAAGCCAGCGAGCACCTGGGCGAGGCCATGCGCTACAGCACCGACGGGCAGGAGGTGCTGGCGGTGGTCCGCCAGCTGCTGGAGGATCGCTCCCGCCTGGAGCTCGCGGAGCAGCTGCTGGTTCAGGTCTCCGGCTACGCGGAGCTGCCGGCCAGCACGCGCGCCGAGGCCATGAGCGAGGTGGGCAGGATTCACGAGCAGGAGCTGCAGGACCCGGAGGGCGCGGCCGAGGCCTATCGCATGGCGCTGGAGCTCTCCACGACATGCCAGCCGGCCCTGGCCGCGCTGCGGGTGCGCGCGGCGTCCGCGGCGCGCTGGGAGGAGGCCGAGGCGTACGCCCGCCGGGAGCTCGACCTGTTGAGCGATCCCGCCGAGCGCTTGCCGCTGCTGCTGGAGGTGGGGCAGATCTATCACCTGTTTCTGGGTCACCCGGATCGGGCCCAGGCGGCGCTGGACGAGGCCCTCGAGATCGACGAGGAGAACCGGGCCGCCACCAACATGCTCGCGGAGCTGCACTTCCAGCAGGGGCACTGGGCCGAGGCGGTGGTCCACACGGCGCGCCAGCTGAGCCGGACCACCGATCCGGAGCGTCAGCACGAGCCGTTCTTCCGGCTCGCCTTCGCTCAGGAGCGTCGAGGCGATCGTCGCGCTGCCCTGGAGAACTACACCAAGGCGGTGCACGCGAAGCCGAACTACCTGCCAGCACTTGAGCGGCTGGCCGACCTGTACTACGACAGCCGCCGCTGGGACGACGCGAGCGCGGCCGCGGGGACGGTGCTTGAGCAGCACGCCGAGCGCAAGAGCCCGCGCGAGCAGGCGGAGCTGTGGCTGCGCATCGGGCTGTGCGAGCTGCACGTGGCCCAGCGAGAGGTCGCCACCGAGCGCCTGCGTGACCTGGTGGTCGCCGGCGACGGCCCCGGGCGGTTCGCGCCCAAGGCGTTGATGGAGGTGGCCAACTTCTGGGCCGCTCGCGAGCTGGACCCGCGGCTGGTCCCTCGCATCGGCGTGGACGCGCGTCAGTCGGTGCAGCGGGCGGCGGAGCGATGCCTGGAGCTGCACCCCGGCCACCCGGACGCGCACCAGCTGCTGGCGGCCATGGCGGTGGTGGCGCGCGACTGGCCGACGGCGCTGGAGCAGATGGAGAAGGCGGCCGACTGCGAGGAGCTCCCCACCGTGCAGCGCGCCCAGATCTGGAGCTTCGCCGGGGAGGTGGCCATGCGGCAGAAGCTGGCCCCGCTGCTGGCGCAGTCATGCTTCAACAAGTCCCTCGCCCTCTGCCCCGAGCAGCCGGAGGTGGCGCGCAAAGTGGAGATCCTGTCCCGCTCCACCCTGCAGGACGAGAAGCTCGGCATCCCCCCTCAGTGGGAGCGGCAGGGCGTCACCAGCCGGCTGGACTGGGTCACGCGGCCGCCCACCCAGGAGGTGGAGGCGACCGAGGAGTTCGAAAACCGGGACACGATCCCCTACGACCCCGTGGACCGGGAGTAGCAATCCAAAAATGTCAAGTAGGGGGGTCAGACCCCTACACTTGACATTTTTATCTTGGTCAAGATTCCGCGGTCAAGCCCGGCTCACTGCGCGGCGGCGTACGACTCCACCACCTGCGCCACGCTCTGGACCTCGGTGACGCCGGCCACGCTCTTGCCGGCCTGCCAGTAGTCCTTGAAGCTCACGCCGTGGCGGTTGGCCTGCCGTAGCTTCCACATGGACTGCAGGCTGTAGGCGGTGCGCATCAGCCGCTTGGTCCGCTCGTTGCGCAGCAGCAGCCGGGCCACAGGCCCCGCGCGCAGGCCGAGCTTCTGGATTGTGGGCGTGACGATGATGGAGGCCGGCACGCCGCTCAGCTTGTCGGTCAGGGCGATGTCCGACTCCCGCGCGTCCACGATGGCGCGCTTGTAGTCATCGTGGGCGGTGCACTCGTGGGTCGCGATGAACCGCGTGCCCGCCTGCACCCCGGCGTAGCCCATGTCGAGGGCCGACCGGAAGCGAGCCGGGCTGCCGACCCCGCCGGCGCAGATGAGCGGCACGCCCAGGTCGCCGAGCTGGTCGAGCATGGCCTCCTGGGACAGGGGCCCGGCGTGGCCGCCCGCGCGATCATTGACGCAGACCAGGCCGCGCACGCCCCGGTCGAGGGCCTTGAGCGCGAAGCGACGCTCGGTGACGTTGTGGTACACCACGCCCCCCACCTGCTCCACCAGGCGGACCACCCACTCCGGGTCACCCAGGGCGGTGATGAAGAACCGCACGCCCTGCTCCAGCGCGGCGTCCAACCAGCCGCGCATCTGGTTCTCGAACGCCTTGACTGTCTTTTCGATGATGGCGTTGAACCCCACCGGCCGGTCGGTGATGGAGCGGATCCGTTTGAGCCCCTCGCGGAAGTCCATCCCATGCGCAAACACCACGGACATGGGCTGAATCATCCCCATGGCCCCGGCCGCGCTGGCGGCCGCGACGAGCTCGGGATTTGAGCATGGATACATGGCTCCACAGATCAGGGGCACCGTGGCCCCGGTGTCGGCGCAAAACTGGTTGGTGGCGGTCACGAACGGCTCCTGTTAGTTGCACCATGAACTCTACAGATCATGTAATTATCCAGCAAGAATAAAAGAAGAAATGGGTTTTGTGCTGCGCAGCACAAACTCCCTTGACCGGCACCCGCGGCTGGGCTAAAAAATGGGGACGGTTCAAGCGAAAAAGGAGGCCGCAAGGTGGAGCTCAAGACTGGAATCGCCAAGATCCTGGAGAAGGGAACCGCGGAGCCGGAAGCCGTACGCTTCCATGTCCCTGCCGACGGCGGCGGATGGAGCCAGGTCACCTGGGGTGAGCTGCTGGATCGGAGCCGGGCCCTGTCGCTATTTCTGTGCGGGGAGGAGGTCGGGCTCGATACCAAGGTCGCGGTCTTCGCCACCACGCGGGTGGAGTGGGCTTACTGTTGCGCTGCCATAGAGGCATGCCGCGCGGTGTTCGTGCCGGTCTATTTCTCCAACACCGCCGAGCAGACTCAGTACGTGGTGGACCACAGCGACGCCGAGGTGCTCTTCACCGAGATGGCCCTGCTGCCCAGGGTGCTGGAGCGTTGGGAGGATTACGCGCGGGTGCGCCGGGTGATCATCTGGGACCTGGATCCCGAGGTGCTGGCGACCCAGGCTGCCGAGGCGAAGGTGAGCCTGGAGGAGCTCGAGGGCAAGGTCATCTCGCTGGACCGGGCCCTGGAGCGAGGACGGCGGGTACATCTCATGTACCCCACCGCGCTGGAAAAGAAGGTGGAGCGGCGCCAGGACAGCGACGTGGCGGCGATCATCTACACCTCGGGCACCACCGGCAAGCCCAAGGGCGTGCAGCTGACCAACCACAACCTGTTGGTCTCGGCGGGCAGCTGGCTGCAGGTGCTCGAGCACGCGTTCCCGCCGGCGGGCGAGCGACGGGACATCCTCTGGCTGCCGGTGTCGCACATGTCGGGCTGGGGCATCCTGGGCCAGGGGACCATGTTCGACTACGAGACATGGCTGTCCGACCCGTACCACCTGCTGCAGCACCTGCCCGAGGTGCGGCCCACCATGTTGCTGTCAGTCCCGGCCTACTGGGAGAAGCTGTACACCATGGCGCTCAACGCCTCGTCGGAGCCGGCGGAGCAGTACGCAAAGCTGCGCGAGCTCACCGGCGGGGCGCTGACCTTCCTGCTGTCCGGCGGCGCCGGGCTCAAGCGGGAGGTAAAGGAGTTCTTCAAGGCGGCCGGGATCCAGATGATCGAGGGGTACGGCCTGACCGAGTGCTCCCCGAACCTGACCATGAACCGGCTGGACGACTACAACTTCGACTCGGTGGGCAAGCCGATGCCGGGGGTGACCCTGAAGCTGGCGGGCGACGGCGAGATCATCGTCAAGGGCGACAACGTGTTCGCGGGCTACTACAAGGACGCGGAGGCCACGGCGGCCAGCTTCGACGAAGACGGCTGGTTCCTCACCGGCGACCTGGGCCGCTGGACCGACGACGGGTTCCTTCAGATCTGCGGGCGAAAGAAGGAGATCATCGTCACCTCCGGGGGCAAGAACATCGGACCGGTGGGCATCGAGGCCCGGTTCGTGGGCTCGCCGGTGGTGGAGCACGTGGTGCTCTACGGCAACGAGCGCAAGTACCTCACGGCGCTGATCACCCTCAACGAGCCGGGCGTGCGCGCCGCGGTCAAGGCCAACGGCGACTCCCTGTCCGAGATCGCCACCCGCGAGGATGTGCAGGCGCTGGTGCAGCAGGAGGTCGACCGGGTCAACGGACAGCTCGCCTCCTACGAGACCATCAAGAAGTTCTACCTCCACCCCGCCCCCCTGAGCGTGGACGCCGGCCACCTCACGCCCTCCCTCAAGCTCCGCCGCGCCAAAGTCTGGGAAGCATTCCAGGACAAGTACGAAAACCTGTACTAGAGAGCGGATGTAATTGCTGGATTAAAAATGTCAAGTGGGGGGGTCTGACCCCCCTATATGACATTTTCCTGGAATTAAAATGTCAAGTGGGGGGGTCTGACCCCCCTATATGACATTTTGTGGGGAGGGGGGAATCAGCGGTTGTAGAGCTCGATCATGAGATCGATGGGGTTCGGATCGAGGGCCTTTTTGTGACCGTGATTCCAGATGCTCCGGGACAGCACGTAGGAGATATGTCCGGCGTGGGGGTGCACCACGTGGGTGTAGCGATCGGGCAGGTTGCGGGCCAGCACCTCGCCGGTGCTGGAGGGGACCACCAGGTCCTTGGCGCCGTAGAAGCCGGCCAGCTGGATGGTGGTCTTCTCTTCCACCGTGCGGAAGGAGAGCGGGGCGCCGCGGTAGGAGAAGGGGATCTGCAGGTCGTCGTCGATCCCTTCCATGAACAGCCCGGAGGAGAACCGCACCAGGTCGGTGGGCAGCGGGAAGCGCCAGCAGTTGTCAGGGGAGATCCAGTACGCCCCGGCCAGCTCCTTGCGCTGGTACTTGTTCAGCTCGTCCACTGTCTCGATCTCGGCGTAGGCCTGGTTCTTCCAGCCGGCCATGAACCTGCCCAGCGGCGTCTTGGGGAAGGTCGCGCCGATGGGGATGTCCATGCCCAGGCGGAGGGCATCGCCCGGGATGTAGCCGCCGGTCAGCTCGAACAGGTTGAGCTGGGACATCACGAGGTGCGGCGGTGTGTGCTCCATCAGGCCGCCGACGAGCTTGCACTCCCGGCCGTCCACCGGCGCTACCATGGTGAACGCCACCCGCAGCTTGCGCTCGGCGTCCTCGGGGCGCGCCGCCACGTATGCCATGGCCTGCATGCCGAGGCCGCAGTACCCCTCGAGCACCAGCTTGCGCTTGCCGTGGTGCTCGAAGGCGATCTCGGTCATCTCGTCCAGCACGTCGATGTGCCGCTCGATGGAGAACTGGCCCAGCGACGGTAGATCATCCTTCTCGCCCTTGAGCTCCAGGGCGTAGACCGGAATGCCGCGGTCCAGGAAGGGGGAGAACAGGTTCGCCTCGGGCAAGAAGCGGAAGATGCGATCGCTGTAAGGTAAGAAGCCGCCGGCGTGAAACAGGGCCCCCTCGAAGGGCGGCTCCGCGCCCGCGGTGGGCGGCAGGTAGGACAGCCGCACGAACTCGTCCTCGGCGAGCACCTCCTCGCCGGGGAACGTGGCGGTGCCGAACAACTCGCCGCCGAGGCTGTCCACCAGCACGCCGTAGCGCCCGCCCGCGCGCACGCGCTCGCCGATCTCGTGCACCACCTTGTCCAGCTCGCGCTCGCCGGACAGCCCCTCGAGCAGGGGCCTGGAGATGTCACGCTCCACCTCGAAGAAGGCGCGCATGGAGGGGATCAAGCCGTCTTCCACCGCGCGCTCGAGCAGATACATGTTGCCGCTCATGGCCTTGAGCAGCTGCTCCATGCCGCGGGCGTACAGGCCGACCCCCTGGGTGAAGAGCTGGGCGTTGAGCTGCCCCAGCTCCTGCACGGTCCGCTTCCACACTTCTGTTGGATCCTCTGCCATCCATGCGCTCCATGGAAGTGGGAGTGACGAACCGATGCTCGCTTGTTGAGATTCGTTTGTCGAGTGTGTTGTGTTATTTTGCATTGCAACATGCTAGCGGCGATTGACGGGGTGCGTCAAGGGGCGAATCGCAATTATTTTGCAGAAGCACATCGAAATAGCCCTTAATATTTAATATCATCCACGATTTCTGCTGCAATGCCACAAAAACCATTGACGACACCAGTCGCTCCGCCTACTCTTGTTTCCCATGGGAGTCTCCATGCGCATTTTGAGCCTGCTCTGGCTTGCCCCCGCGTTGCTCGCCGGAGGGTGCCTGAAGTTCCAGCAGGTCCCCTCTACCGGGTGGGGGACCGACAATTTCCTCGAGATCGCCGATGGCGAACGGATGTACGTGCTCGACAGCGGCGGGACAGGCGAGGCGGTGCTCATGGTGCACGGCTTTGGTGCATCGCACACATCCTGGATCGGCCTGCGCCCCACCCTGGAGAAGCGATACCGGGTCATCGCCGTGGACCTGCCTGGCCACGGATACTCGGACAAGTACGCCGGTGACTACTCCATCAAGGCCGTGGCCAACAAGCTGCTGCGCGTGCTCGACCTCAAGGGGATCAAGCGCGCCCATGTGGTGGCGCACTCCTGGGGCACGGCGGTGTCGCTGAACCTCGCGATCCAGGCCCCGGAGCGGGTGCGGAGCCTGACGCTCATGGCGTCCTTTGCTTACGAAAAGCAGGTGCCCCCGTTCCTGGTCTGGGCCCGGGCGCCGCTCATGGGTGAGTTCCTGTTCTCGATGATGTGGGACCAGCGGCTGGACGATCGGCTGGCGTACGCTTTTTATGACGCGAACAAGTTCGCCACCCCCGCGGTGACGGACAAGGCGAAGAAGGTGTTCAAGCGCCCCGGGGTGCTGGCCGCCGCCCTGGCCGCGGCCCGAGGGATCCGCTTTTCCGACATGGAGCCGCGCTACCCCGAGCTGCAGGTCCCGGTGCTCATCATCTCCGGACGCGAGGACCGGGTCACCCGCATGGCCGCCGCCCGGCAGCTCAACGCTGACCTGCCCGACTCGCGGCACAAGGTGATCCCGCTGTGTGGGCACATGATCCCGGTGGAGCACCCGAACAAGGTGCTGCGCCACCTGCGGCGGTTCTGGGCCGAGGTAGCAGAGGACAGCCGTAGATCCCCCTCTCCCGCCCCCGAACCCGCCCCCGAACCCGCCCCCGCCCCCGCCCCCGCTCCCGCCCCCGCTCCCGCCCCCACCCCCGAGGAGGCTGCCAAATGAGACGCCTCCTCCTCGTCGCTGGCCTGCTGCTGCTCGCCCTGCCCTGCCCTGCCCTGGCCCAGATGCCAGCCCCGGGCGCCGGGGACATGCCCCCGGCCGAGTCGTTCCTCGACCGTCACCTCGACCTGGACGGCTACCTGAGGCTGCGCTTCGACACTCTGGAGAACCTCGACCTGAACCATGGCGTGACGCCCACCACCGGCCAGCCCCTGTTCCCGGTCTCGCCGTCCGATCCCGACGCCACCATCTTTTCGGCCAACATGCGCGCCCGCCTGGAGCCGTCGGTGCGCATCGGCTGGGGGGTTTCGATCCACGCGCGAATCGACCTGCTGGACAATATCGTGCTCGGCTCCACCCCCGAGGGCCTGCCCGCCACGGCGTGGGTGCCCATGAGCGCCGGCTCCGCCTCCCAGGCGTCCCCCGAGGCGGGCAAGAACTCGGGCATCGACGCCGTGCGCGTCAAGCGGGTCTGGGGTGAGGTGATCACCCCCATCGGGCTGCTCTCCGCCGGGCGCATGGGCGCCATCATCGACTGGGGCACCGGCTTCTTCGTCAACTCCGGCTCCTGCATCGACTGCGACCGCGGCGACGTGGGCGACCGGGTGGCGTTCGCCATGCCGATCCTGGGTCACCTCATCGCCGCGGCCTTCGACTTCGGCGCCTCCGGGCCCACCTCCGAGGCCATGCGCGCCGACGCCCAGCCGTTCAACATCGACCGCCACGACGACGTGCTGTCCGGCGCGCTGGTCATCGCCAACTACGACCTGCCCGAGGTGGTGGAGCGGTACCGCCGCGCCGGCCGGGTGGTGCTCCAGTACGGCCTGATGGGCTCGGTCCGCACCCAGGAGTACGACGTCCCGGCCTACTACCTCACCGGCGACCTGAAGCGACGCTACAACGACAAGGACATGGTGCGCCGCGGGCTGCTGGCCGCGGCCGGAGACCTCTGGTTCGGCCTGCGGTACCGCGGCTGGACCGTGGACGTCGAGGCCGCCATGCTCTACTCCCGCATCGAGAACGCCTCGCTGCTGCCGGGCACCGAGTTCATCCCCGACGTGACCGCCCTGCAGTTCGGCGGTGTGGCCCGGGCCTCGCACGCCTGGCAGACCGTGGACGTGGGGTTCGAGGTGGGCATGGCCAGCGGCGACGACGCCCCCGGCTTCGGCGTGCGCCTGCCGTTGACCCAGCTGTCTGCCAAGCCCGGGGACATCGACGGCCCCCAGACCCAGATCCCGGGTGACACCACCGTCAACAACTTCCGCTTCAACCCCGACTACCACGTGGACCAGATCCTCTGGCGGCGCATCATCGGCACGGTCACCGACGCCATCTACCTGCGGCCGCGGGTGACCTGGGAGCCGCTGGAGGGGCTGCGCCTGGAGGGCGTGCTCATCACCTCGCTGGCCATGGAGCCCGCCTCCACGCCGTCGGGAGAGCGCCCCCTTGGGGTGGAGCTCGACCTGAGCCTGAGCTACCGCATGGAGCTCGGCTTCCTGCTGCGCGCTGACTACGCCGTGCTCTTCCCCCTGTCCGGGCTGCGCAACACGCGGCTCGACCTGGACCCCGAGCCGGCCCACGTGTTTCACGTCATCCTGGCATACCTGCTCTGAACCCGGAGGAGCGAGGACGAACATGACCAACCTTTCACCCCCCGTCCCGAACACCCGCGCGAGCCTGCTGGCCCTGACCCTCGTCGCCGCCGGGTGCGCAGGCCCGGACCCGACCTTCAACGACGCCGGCTGGGACTACGGCGTGGCTCCTGACATGCTCAGCTGCCTGCCCAACAACGACGGCGTCATCCAGCAGAACGAGCTGAACTTCGTGCTCGGGCTGCCGGCGGTGAACTTTCGCGCCAACCCGCCGGGCACCACCGTGGGGCTCAAGCCCGCCGGCGCCATGGTCAACGGCAAGCTGGAGTGGGACTTCTCGTCGCTGGCCGGGCAGATCGTCAAGCTCAAGGTCGACCCGGTGGCCGGCACCTGGTACGCCAAGCACTTCCCCACCGGCGACCTGGCCATGGTCACCTCGGTCAAGGGCGACACGCTGCAGATCCTCGACGTGGAAGACGGCAAGGTGAACCTGCTGGGGCTCGCCTCGCGCAAGCCGGACTACACCCTGACCATCTACGATCCCCCCATCGCCGCCATGCGCTTCCCGCTGCGCAAGGGGCTCAAGTTCCGCGCCACCAGCACGCTGAAGAACGGCTCCAAGATCAACGGCCTGCCCGTGATCACCCAGGACACCTACGACATCGCCATCAACACCGAGGGCGTGCTGCGCCTGCCGCACCTCAAGCTGCACCGGGTCCTGCTCATCGAGACCCTGGTCACCAGCAAGACCCTCGGCGGCGTGACCAACACCACGCGCCAGCTGCAGTGGTTCAGCGAGTGCTACGGCGAGGTGGTGCGCGCCCTGAGCCAGATCAACGAGAAGAAGCCGCTGTTCACCACCGCCATGGAGCTGCGCCGCCTCGCCTTCTGACGGGTTGTCTTTCCTGGCGCGTACCGGGACAATCTCGTCCATGCGCGCCACCATCACAACCACGCTCACCCTCTCCTTGCTGCTGGCCGTCGCCAGCTGCTCCGACGACACCGGCCAGCAGCCTGGCCTCGACGCCGGCGTCGACATGCACACCGCGGAGGCCGGCGCCGACGGCGCTCCGCAGCCAGACCAGGGCGCCGCCGCCGGCGCCCACCACAAAGAGGTCAACAAGCTGGTCAAGCCGATCATGGACGGCAAGTGGACCGTTGGGCTGGTGGTGGGGTTGCTGAGCGCCAATGGCCAGGAGATCTACAGCTTCGGCAAGGCGACAAAGGGCGGCGCCGCGCCGGACGGCGACACCCTGTTCGAGATCGGCTCGGTGACCAAGACCTTCACCAGCCTGGCCCTGGCCGACATGGCCCAAAAGGGCGAGGTCACCCTGACCCAGAAGGTCAACACCCTGCTGCCGGCGGCCAAGGTCAAGGTGCCGGGCTACAGCGGCCAGGAGATCTCGCTGACCCACCTGTCCACGCACACTTCCGGCCTGCCGCGCATGCCCACCAACATCAAGCTGGCCAACAACCAAAACCCGTTCGCCGGTTACTACACCGCCGACCTGTACAGCTTCCTCAACGCCTACACCCTGCCCCGGGCGCCCGGCGCCTCCTGGGAGTACAGCAACCTCGCCACGGGCCTGCTGGGCCACGCGCTGGCGCTCAAGGCGAACAAGACCTACGAGGGGCTGATCAAGGACCGCATCACCGTGCCGCTGAAGCTCAAGGACACGGTGATCAAGCTCTCGGCCGCCCAGAAATCCCGCGCGGCCCAGGGCTATGACTGGGACCTGAAGAGCACGCCGGCGTGGGACTTCGACGTGCTCGCACCGTGCGGCGCCCTCCGCTCGAGCGCGAAGGACATGCTGGCCTACCTGTCGGCCCAGGCCGGCCTCACCAGCACGACCCTGGACAAGGCCATGGCCGAGAGCCACAAGTCACACTACGCGGGCGGCACGCTGGAGATGGGCCTCGGGTGGATCCACCAGGGCAAGGAAAAGCGCTGGCACAACGGCGGCACTTATGGCTTCGAGACCTTCGCCGGCTTCGACAAGAAGAAGAAGGTGGGCGTCATCGTGCTGTCCAACGGCTTCACCCTCTGGGGCCCCCAGACCAAGCTCGGCATGGCGCTGCTGAAGATGATGGCCGGCGAGAGCTACAAGGCGCCCGACATCCCGCCGACCCTCACCCTGCCCACCGCCACCCTCGACAAGTACACGGGGACCTACACCGCCAGCGCCGCCACCGCCGTCATACAGCGCAACGGCCCCGACATGAGCTTCTCCATGCAGGGTCAGGGGGTCTACGGCATGTACGCCCGGGCCACCGACAAGTTCTACCTACGCGCCAGCCAGGCGGGCATCACCTTCATCAAGGACGCCGCCGGCAAATACAGCTCCTTTGAGCTGTCCACGGCGTCGGGCAAGACGACGTTTACTCGCTAGGGCGCGGCCAGCTTCCAGCGCTCCTTGGCCACCACCTTCGAGGGGTCGGTGACCTTGGCGTCCTTGGCGATGACCCGGGCCACCACGCCGTAGCACTCGGCCATGAACAGGTAGACCTGGGTGCCGGTCTTGAGCAGCGGGTTGGCCTTGTTGTAGACCTCCTGCTTGACGCTCACCAGAAGGGTGTCGAGGGAGAAGTTGTTGTACAGCTTGAGCGTGCCCCGCTCGAGCACGCTGACCTCGTACTTCTCCTGCAGCCACACCGGCACGGCGTACTCCATGATGCCGGTGACCGTGGACCCGGAGACGTAGCTCGTCCCTGCCTCCACCGGGAAGCGGATGGTGTCCAGCGGCGTGGTGTACGAAAAGCGCGTGTGGTTCTTCTTCTCCGACGCGGCCCCCACCAGCTTGAGCGCGGTGGGGGTCACCTTGAACACGCCGAGCAGGTCGGTCTTGGAGAAGAAGCCGAAGCTGGCCGACAGCTTGCTGGCGTAGGTCGCGCCGGTGAACTTGGGCGCCGCCCAGGCCGGGATGGCGCCCACCTTCATCACGGTGTTCTTGTCGTCCGAGGCGGCCTTGGTCAGGTCCCAGACCCGCTTGCCGCCCACCACGGCGCCCTTGAGGTCCAGGGTCAGGCCGGTGCCCAGGGTGACCGTCACCTGGGACGGCACCTTGAAGATCATCTCGGCCCGGGAGATCTTGCCGTCCTGGTTGGCGGGGCAGGTCAGCCCCGCGTCCCCTCCGTCCGGGGGCCGCATGTCGCCCACCGGCTGCTGATCCGGCGCGCCGTCCGAGCCCAGGTCGGGCCCCGCCTCGGTGGCCGCCGAGTCCGCCTTGAGCAGGGGCGAGCAGATCCCGTCGGCGCAGACCATGCCCGGCCCGCACTCCGTGTCTCGCACGCACTTGGCGCCCGTCTCCTCACACCCGCCCATCGCCGCCATCAACAGCAGCGCGGCCAGCAATCTCGTCATGTTCTCCATGGCTACTTCTTCTTGTCGTCAACCAGCTGGGCCATCATCTGCTGCATCTGGGCCATCTGCTGCTTGAGCAGCTCCAGCTCGGCGCTGCCCGCCTCCGGGGCCGGCGCCTCGGCGGCCACCACCGGCTCCGGCGCGGGGGGCGCCTCCTCGGCAGGGGGCGGGGCCGCTTCTGCCGGCGGCGCCTCGGGCGTATCACCCGCCATGGGGGCAGCGCCCGGGAACCCCGGGGCTGGCCCCTGCTGCCCCATGTTCATCGGGTTCATCATCCAGCTCATGGGGTTGAGCAGCCCCCCGGCGACCTGCCGGTACTGCTGCTCGAACTGGCGCTGGGCCTGCAAAAAGGAGTCGAGGCTGAACGTGAGGTAGCGGTGCAGCGGCTCCCGGATGGCGGCGTCACTGTACTTGATGACGTTCTTGAGGAAGGAGACGGGCAGCATGTCCGCGTCCTTTTCCTGCTCGGAGATGATCTGCAGCAGCACGCCCTTGGTCAGGTCAGCGCCGGACTTGTCGTCCACCACCCGCACGTCGCGGCCGCTCTGGATCATCTGGGCCAGGTCGTTCAGCGTGATGTAGCGGCTGTTCTCCGTGTCGTAAAGGCGCCGGTTCCCGTACTTCTTGATAACCACCGTGGGCTCTTTCATGTTGCATCGTCTCCAGGTCGCATGAGCAACTGCAATACCGACTTTGTTTGCAACAGCGTAAGGGATATCACCTCACCTTGCAATGGGTTATTGGGTTTTTGCTGCACTGCACAATTTTTTCTGTTGAATATTTCAACGCGACTGCTACCGTGCATTTGACGCATAGCACAAACAAGCGAGGAAAGGATCCCATGAGACTAGACGACACGCGAATCATCATCACCGGAGCTGCCAGCGGAATGGGCCGCCACTTCGCACTTTCACTCTGCAGGGACGGCGCGGCGGTTGCCGCCATGGATGTCAACGACGAGGGCCTCGGGGTCCTGGCCACCGAGGCCCAGGGCCTGCCCGGGACGCTGCGGACCTACAGCGGCAGCGTGGCCAGCGAGCAGGACGCCATCGACACCGTCAAGCAGGCCTCCGAGGATCTCGGCGGCATCAACGGCCTGGTCAACAACGCGGGGATCTTCCGCGACGGGCTCCTGGTGAAGCTGGACAGGAAGACCGGCGAGGTCAAGAAGATGTCCCTGGCCAACTGGCAGGCGGTCATCGACGTGGATCTCACCGGCCCGTTCCTGATGACCCGGGAGGTCGCCGCCCAGATGCTGGAGAAGAAGATCTCCCCCGGGGTGATCATCAACATCTCCTCGGTCAGCCGCCACGGCAACATGGGGCAGTCCAACTACTCGGCGGCCAAGGCCGGGCTGGTGGCCGACACCCGGCTGTGGGCCAACGAGCTGTGCCGCCACGGTATCCGCGTGGGCGCCATCGCCCCGGGGTTCGTGAGGACCCCGATCCTGGAGGGGATGCGCCCCGAGATGCTGGACAAGATGGTGAGCAAGGTGCCCGTGCGGCGCCTGGGCGAGCCCGAGGAGCTGTATCAGGGGGTGCGCTTCATCATCGAGAACGACTTCTTCACCGCCCGCTGCCTCGACCTGGACGGCGGCGTGGACCTGTAGCCGGGAGTCAGGAGTCGAGAGTTTCCCGCCAACAAATCTGGCATTCTGGCATTCTGGCATCCTGGCATCCTGGCATTGCAGTCAGGTGCGCTATGATAGTCATCGCCTTACAAGGAGATGACCGATGGCGCGCAGACTCTGGTGGGGGGTTCTGGCTGCACTTCTGCTGACCTTTTCGCCCGCCGGCGCCGGCGCCCAGAAGATCACCAAGGGCCCGTACCTGCAGTGGGTCACCCCCAGCTCGATCTACGTGGTGTGGGAGCAGGACAAGGCCTCCAAGCCCGAGATTCGCTACGGGCTGTCCAAGACCTACACCGCAAAGGCGACCTCCAGCGCCAGCGCCAAGCGCCATGAGGTCAAGCTCAGCGGGCTGGTGCCCAACACCACCTACTACTACGCGGTCTATCAGGGCAACGCCAAGCTGTCGGCCGACCTGACCTTGCCCACCGCGGTCAAGGCGGGCACCGCCTTCCGCTTCGTGGTGCTCGGCGACACCCGCACCGACAAGAAGGCCCACACCGACGTGGTCACCGCCATCTCGCTGGAGCAGAACGTGCGGTTCTATCTCAACACCGGCGACCTGGTATCAAGCGGCGAGATCCAGTCCCAGTGGGACGAGTTCTTCAACATCGAGAAGCTGCTCATCTCCCACGTGCCCCTGTTCCCGGTCATCGGCAACCACGACGAAAAGAGCGGCAAGGCGACGCTGTACAAGAAGCTGTTCGTGCTGCCCACCAACAGCCCCGACCCGGAGGAGTACTACTCCTTCGACTACGGCAACGTGCACTTCCTGGTGCTCGACGGCCATGTCAACGTGGACGAGTGGTACAAGTGCGCGCTGAAGCTGAAGTTCTACGACGGCTGCTTCGACGAGAAGCAAGACAAGTGGCTCAAGGCCGACCTGAAGAAGGCCAAGGCGAACACCAAGATCGACCACATCTTCGTGCTGGTGCACATGGGCCCCTACAGCTCCAAGCCGGGGCGCATGGGCTACGCCCAGATGCGGGACCTGATGCCCACCTTCAAGTCCCACGGCGTGACCATGGTGATCAGCGGGCATGACCACTACTACGAGCACGGCACCAGCAACAACGGCATCCCGTACGTCATCTCCGGGGGCGGCGGCGCGCCGCTGTACAGCATCGGCAAGCCCTCGCCGCTGTTTCCGCACAAGGTGATCTACAACAAGAGCGGCTACCACTACCTGACCATCGACGTGAACGGCAAGTACGTCCATGTGAAGGCCAAGAGCCCCAAGGGCGTCAAGATGGAGGAGTTCTACTTCAACAAGCCGCCCATCCCTCCGCCCAAGGACGCCGGCGTGGCCGACGCGGGGACCGCGGCCGACCAGGCGGTGGTCGCGGACAGCAAGGCCGCGGCTGACAAGGCCGCGGCCAAGGCAGACAAGGCCAAGGGCGCCGATCAGGCCTCCACGAGCGATGGTCCGGCCAAGGGCGCCGACAGCGCCAGCGCCAGCGCGGACGGCAAGGTCGCCACGCCGCCGGGCGACACCGGCGACGACGGCTGCTCCTGCCGCGCGGGCGGTCAGGGCCCGGGCGCAGGCCTCGGCCTGCTCCTGGCGGCCATGTTGTTGTGGGTCAGGAGGAGACGGCGCTAGCGGCGACGGCGCCGCAGCAGCAGCCCCAGCGCAACCAGCAGCCAGAGCGGCGCGGCCCCTGCGCCCGGGCCGGCGCGGCAGCTGCACCCGTCGTCGCCGGGCGGCGTCGGGGTTGTGACCACCGCGTCCGCCTTGGCCGAGCTGTCAGCGCCCGGTGAGCCCGCCTCTTTGCCCGCGCCCGCTTCGGCGGCCGACGCCTCGAGCGCTCCGCCCTCGAGCGCGCCGCCCTCGAGCGCTCCGCCTTCGAGCGCTCCGCCTTCGAGCGCTCCGCCCTCGAGCGCGCCGCCCTCCGCGGCCGCCTGGTCCACAGCGGCGAGGTCCGCCCCCTGATCGGATGCCGAAAGATCGGCCGCCGCGTCGGGCACGCCCGCATCCACCCCGGCCTCGGGGCCCGCGTCAACGGCCGCGTCCGCGCCGCCGTCCCCCACCCCGGCGTCCGAGGAGGCCAGGCACTTGCCCGCCTGGCATGTGCCAGCGCCCAGCTGGCAGCTGGTGCCGTTGGGCATGAACAGGTCGGCAGGGCAGGTGGTGGAGACCCCGGAGCACTGCTCCGACAGATCGCACTCACCGGCCGCCAGGCGGCAGGTCAGCCCCTTGGGCGCGAAGAAGTCGGGCGGGCAGGCGATGGCGCTGCCGCTGCAGGTCTCGGCCTTGTCGCACGGCCCGCTGGCCGCCCGGCATGACGTGCCCGCGCTCTCGTACTGATCCGCGGGGCAGGGCTTGGCGTTGCCGTCGCACGCCTCGGCCTTGTCGCATGAACCGGCCGCCGCCCGGCAGGCGGTGCCTGCGGGCTCCACCCCGTCTGCAGGACAGGTCGCGGTGAGCCCGTCGCAGGTCTCGGTGGCGTCGCACAGGTCGCTGGCCGTGCGGCAGGTGGTCCCCTGGGCTTGCAGCTTGTCTGCCGGGCAGCTCTTGAGCGTCCCGTCGCAGGTCTCGGCCGCATCGCACAGCCCGGTGGCCTGCCTGCAGACCGTCCCGGCCGGCTCGGCCTTGTCCGCCGGGCACAGCTTGGTCGACCCGTCGCAGGTCTCGATCAGGTCGCACAGGTCGGTGGCGGTGCGGCAGGTGGTCCCCTGGGCCTGCACGGCGTCAGCCGGGCAGAAGTTGGCCAGGCCGGTGCACACCTCGGCCTGGTCACACGGCCCGCTGGCCGCCCGGCACGACGTGCCCTGGGGCTGCAGCTTGTCTGCAGGGCAAAGCTTGCTGCTGCCGTCGCACGCCTCGGCCACATCGCAGACATCCACCACCGCGCGGCAGGTCACGCCAGCCTTGCTGACCAGATCGGGCGGACAGGTCAACTTCACCCCGTCACAGGTCTCGGCGGCGTCACACTGCCCTGCCGCCGCCCGGCACACCGCGCCCGAGGCCTTCAGCTTGTCGGGCGGGCACTGGGCCGAGGCGCCGGTGCACAGCTCGGCCGCATCGCACACGCCCGCCGGCCCGCGGCACACCGCCCCGACCTTCAGCTTGTCCGACGGACAGCTGGCCGTGGTCCCGGTACACACCTCGGCCAGATCGCACACCCCCTGGGCGGTGCGGCACACGGTGTTGAGCGCCTTGAGGCCGTCACCCGGGCACGCCGCGGCCGTGCCCGTGCAGAACTCCGCCTCGTCGCAGTCGCCGGCCGGCGCGCGGCACAGCGCGCTGGCGGGCTCGAACCCGTCAGCCGGACACTTGCCCGACAGCCCGTCACAGGACTCGGCCAGGTCGCACACCCCGGCCTTGGCCCGGCACAGCGCCCCCGCGCCCCGGATCTTGTCCGCCGGGCAGGCCTTGCTGGTGCCGTCACAGGTCTCGGCCAGGTCGCAGGCCCCCACCGAGGCCCGACAGAGCGCGCCCGCGCTCTTGATCTTGTCCGCGGGGCAGGAAACCGACGTCCCGGAGCAGGTCTCCGCTGCATCGCACTCATCGCTGGCCGCGCGGCAGGCGTAGCCCGACGCCCGGTACTTGTCCGCCGGGCAGCTGGTGGCGGTGCCATCGCAGGTCTCCGCTGCATCGCACAGGCCGGCCGCGGCGCGACACACCGCGCCCGAGGAGAACACCGTGCAAGTCCCGTCGGCGCTGGCCCCGAGGTTCTTGCGGCACGCCTGGCAGTCCGCGGCCGAGCCTCCGCACGCCTTGTCGCAGCACACCCCGTCGGCGCAGAAGCCGCTCTGGCACTCGCCGGCGCTGGCACAGGGGTCGCCGTTGGGCCGGGCGCACGCCTTGCCGAACACGTACGCCGCCCCGCGCTGCGCCCCGTTGACCAGGCCCTTGATGGCCCCCGACACCAGGATCTCGTTGCCCAGCGCGTTGCGCCCGAACTCCGCGCCGACCGTGGCGTTGGACGCCTTGAGTTTCTGGGTCTCGGCCCAGGTGGTGCCGGTCCGGGAGAACATGTAGACGGCCCCCGAGTTGCCCGCCACGTCGTCTTCGAACAGCGCCCCCACGGCCAGGGTGGCGCCGTACAGCGCCACGTCCGCGCCGAACCGATCCCCGGCGCCGCCGTCGGACGCGGTGAGTTTCTGCGCCTGGCTCCAGGTGGTCCCGCTGCGGGTGAACATGTACACCGAGCCCGAGTCGGTCCCCTTGTCGTCGTCCCTGTCGGCGCCGATGGCCACGGTGCTTCCCGCCAGGGCGATCCAGCGGCCGAAGCCATCCCCCGCCGCGCCGTCCGAGGCGGTGAGCTTCTGTTTCTGGCTCCAGGTGGCGCCGCTGCGCGTGAACACGTAGGCCGCCCCCTGGTCCGCCTTCCCCCCCACGTCGATGGACGCCGAGCCGGCGATGATGGTGTCCCCCTCCAGGTCCAGCGCCCAGCCGAACCGATCCAGCGCCGCGCCGTCCGACGGGGCGAGCTCCTGCTTCCAGCTCCAGGTGGTGCCGCTGCGAGAGAAGACCTGCACCGCCCCCGAGGCGTTGGCCTTGGGGTCGTCGTGCTTGGCGCCGAAGGCGGCCCAGCTGCCGCTGATGCGCGCCGGGAAGCCGAAGTTGTCCCCCGCCTTGATGGCCCACGGGTAGAGCACCTGCGTCTCGGTCCAGGTGGTGCCGCTGCGCGCGAACACGAAGGCCGCCCCGCCGCTCTTCTTGTTCCCCATGGACACGAAGTTGTCCGCCCCCACCACGGCGGTGGCGCCCTCGATGTCCACCGAGCGGCCGAAGGCGTAGCTCTTCTTGGCGCCGGTGCCGGCCAGCTTCTGGCTCTGGGTCCAGGTGGTGCCGCTGCGGTTGAACACGAACACGGCGCCCGTCTGACCGCTGGCCCCGGTGCCCGAAGGATCGCCCACCATGATCCAGTCCCCGGCCATGGCCGGAACCCCCATGCGCGACGAGGCGGAGGTCGGGGTGCCGCTCAGCTTCTGGCTCTGTGCCCAGATCTTCTTGGTGCAGAGCGCGGCGGCGCGGTTGGCCACCTCGGGCGGGACCGGCTCCGGTCCGGGCGCCTGACAACCGATCAGGGCGCAGCAGAGCCACAGGGATGAAACGGACAGGCTTATTCTAGGCATGGACTCCTCCCACGCCTCTTATTATTACCGGGGCCGAGGGGATCTCAAAATTGTGCTTCAGTGGCGCGGGCTAGCGAGCGGGGTTGATGCACACCTTTCGGTTCTGCCCCAGGCGGTTGAGGGTGGTGGTGGCCACGCAGTAGTTCCCCGACACCTTGCGCACCTTGAAGCTGCCGTTGGCCAGCTTCTTCTTGGTCGCCCCCTGCAGCACGTTGCCCTGGCTGCCCGGCTTGATGGTGTGGCCCGCGGGCAGCTCGATGTGCAGGGTCGGCTTGCCCTGGTAGATGTACATGCTGATGATCTTGCCCTTGACGCACCCCTTGGGCGGCGGCGGCGCTGGCGCGGCCTTGTCCTTGCACTTACCCCTGGAGCAGACCTGGGAGCCGGGGCAGACGATGGGCTTGCCCCACTTGCCCTTGCCCCCCTTGCGCTTGCACACCGAGTAGGTGTTGCGGCCCTTGCAGCGCCTCGCGCCGTTGCGGCACCCCCTGGGCGGCGGCGGCGGCGGCTTCGCCTCATCAGCCGCGCACGTGCCCTCCTTGCACGACTGCCCGTCGGGGCAGTTGAAGGTCTTGCTCCAGCCGATGCACTTGGCGTTCTTCTTCTCGCACACCTGGAAGCCCTCGTCGCCGAGGCACTTCTTCTCGCCCACTGTCTTGCACGGGTCGCACTCCGGCGCCACGCCCTCCGGCTTGAAGAAAATCCGCAGGGCGTAGGTCGACTCGTCGTCGTCCCCCGCGGCCCGCACGCGCACGTAGTAGCGGCCCGGATGTTCGATGGCCACCACCGACTTGAGCCCCAGCTTGCCCCAGACGAATCCGTCGTGGATCTTGATCCCCATCTCGTCCCACACCGACAGGTCCAGCTTGGCCTTGCCGTTGTCCCAGTGCAGCTCAACGGTCATCTTGCCGGGGCCGCTCAGGACCACGTAGCGCCAGTCAGTGCGGTCCAGCTTTGGATAGCTGACCTTGTCGTTCCTCACCTTGCCGAACTTTTTCAGCCACTTCGCCTTGGTTCGTGGCCAGTCGCCGCCCGAGGCGCGCTCGGGGCAATGGGCGCCAGAGCAGCAGGCGGACGCGAACAGGACAAGGGAGCAGAGGAGACACCATTTCAGAGCACGAGGAAGCATGGTAAACCGACCTTATCACGACTCGTTTGGGGGTCAAATCCCCGACAACCCACGCGACCCTCGGGGATCCATCCACCCGCGAGCCGCCATATTCAGACGGGCACCATGACGCGCGGATTCATCGACATCAACAGCATCGAGGCGCTGGAGCAGCTCACAGGCCGCCCGGTCCCGGTGCAGCAGCGGGAGCCCCTGCTGCGCGTGATGGAGCGCTTCCCCGTGCGGCTCACGCCCCACCTGGCCGATCTGTGCCGGCGCAGCGAAGCGGTGGCGGCCCAGTTCCTGCCCGATCCCCGGGAGGAGCTGGCCGACCAGGGGCACGCCTTCTGCTTCGCCGGCCTGCTGCCCACCGGGGCCCGCGGGGTGGAGCGCATCTACCCCGACCGCTGCGTGATCATGCCGACGCCGACCTGCCCGGCGTACTGCCGGTTCTGCTTCCGCAAGTTCTACGAGCACCGCACGGAGCGGCGCCTGAGCCACGACGAGGTGGACGCCGCCGTGGCCTACGTTGCCGGCCAGACAGACCTGCGGGAGGTGCTGGTCACCGGGGGTGAGCCGCTGATGAGCCCGGGCCTCCTGGACCGGCTGCTGAGCGGCCTGCGCCGGGTCCCGCACCTGGAGACCATCAGGGTCGCGTGCCGCTCCATCGTGACCGACCCGGCCCGCGTTGATGGGCAGGCGGCCCGGCTGCTGGCCCGGCATCAGGACCTGCGGCGCGGCCTCCCTGTGGAGGTGGCGGCCCATGTCAACCACCCCGACGAGCTGACGCCCCCCACCATCGAGGCGCTGTGCGCCCTGCGCCAGGGCGGCGTGCATGTCTACAGCCAGACCGTGCTGCTGCGCGGCGTCAACGACGACGCCCCGCTGCTGCGCCGGCTGTTCGCCACCCTGCGGCGCCACGGCGTGGAGACCTACGCGCTCTTCTTCGGCGACCCGGTGCTCGGCGTGGGCCACCTGCGGCCGACCCTGGCCGAGGCCCTGGCCATCAAGGCCGAGCTCCGCGCCCTGGGCACGGGCCGGGCCAACCCACACCTGCTGGTGACCACCCGCCTGGGCAAGGTGGAGCCGGAGGTGGACGGGCGGGTGGTGGAGCGCGAGCCGGGCGGCCAGTGGGTCTGGATGAGCACGCCTTATACGCTGGCCGGCTTCCGCCGCATCAACCCGGACTTCGAGCTCCCCCTCGACGCCCGCGTCGGGCCGCAGGGGCGCATCGAGGTGCGCTTCCTCGACGGCCCCGCGCTGGCCCGGGACGCAGCAGCGTCCGCCAGCGGCGCCGGAGACGGCGCTCCATGAGCGCGCTGATCCCCCGCCCCGCCTGGGTGCTGGCAGGCGCCGGCCTGCTGCTGACCCTGATCACCGGCCTCTGGATCAGCCTCGACAATGGCATCGCCCCGCCCACCGACTCGGCTCACCACCTGCTGACCAGCCTGCTGTTCGCCCGCGGCCTGGAGGCGGGCGGGCTGAGCGGGCTGTGGGAGACCATGCGGCACTTCTACGTCGGCTGGCCGCCCGCGTCATACCTGCTGCTGTACGGGCCGCTCGGCTGGCTCATCGGCGATCACAGCCAGCTGATCCGGATGTTCGGCGTGGTGCTGCTGCCCCTGCTCCTGTGGGGCACCTACCGCGTGTCGCGACAGGCGGGGGCGTCGCGGCAGCTGGCCACCCTGGCGGCGGTGCTGTGCATCTTCTCCTTCGGCGTCTCGGGCCAGCTGCGCCAGGTCTCCATCGACCTGCCCGCCACCGGAGCCACCCTGCTGGCCATGGTGCTGCTCGGGCGCCCGGGCCCCTTCGCCTCACCCGGCAAGGCGGCGCTGGTGGGCGCGGCCTGCGGCCTGTGCCTCTTCACCCGGGTGCAGGCCGTGTTCTTCCTGGTGGGGCCCTTGATGGTGCACGCGGCCCTGGCCCTGATCGACGCCTCCACCTGGCGGCGCAGGGGGGAGCGGGCCCTGGCCGTGGGGCTGGGCGCGGTGGCGGCCATGCTCGCCAGCAGCCCGTGGTGGTTCGGCCGCCTGCGCGGGCTGTGGAAGATCTCCACCGCGCACCTGGACCCCGGGCGCATCACCCCCAGGGGCGACCCCGATTTCTGGTCCGGCCTCTGGTACTACCTCGGCGCCCTGGGCAAGCTGTGCGGCTGGCCCCTGCTGGCGGTGGCGCTCATCACCACGTCCCTGCTGCTGCGAAAGCTCGGCGTGGGCCGTGAGCTGTGGCGCGCGCCGGTGGTGCGGCTGCTGCTGCCCTGGATCCTGGGCGGGATTCTCGGCTGCGCCGCCGGGGTGCACCGCGAGCCGCGCTACCTGCTGCCGGCCGTGCCGGCCATGGCAGCCCTGGCGGTGCTCGGCCTCGGCGCGCTGCGTCCCCGCGCGCGGCAGCTGGCCGGCGCAGCCCTGCTGCTCGCCGTGGCCCTGCCCACGCTGCTGGTGACCGCCTTCCCCATCCGCAACGGCTCGCCGCTGGTGAACCATGGCCTGGTGGAGTGGGCCTACACCCGCGAGACGGTGAACGTGGCCGCGGAGGCGGCGGGCGCCCGGGCGGCGGCCGCCATGCAGGAGGCCAGCGAGGGCGACCTCACCGGCGCCGGCTCCTACCTGCTGATCCAGCAGCACCCCACCGACCAGTTCATGGCCCGCATGGCCGTGTTCACCGCGCCGCACATGCCCCGGCTGCTCTTCTCGCCGCTGGTCAACCAGCAGCTGATCAACAGCCCGCTGCACCTGCGCGAGCGCAAACGCCGGCGGGTGTTCGTCATGGCCGAGGGCGACTTCCTGCTCGATCTGCCCTTCCTGTGGGAGATCAAGAAGGGCGCCAGCGGCAACCGGGCGCCGGTTCGCCTGTACCTCGCCCGCCCCGGTCACCCCCTGCAGGGGCAGATCTGGACCCGCAGCCTGCCCCGAAGAAAATAACGCCGCCCCCCGATAAAATGTCAAGTAGGGGGGTCAGACCCCCCTACTTGACATTTTCTATCGGCCGCTCTGTGCTTTCCCCCACCCCGCCCTGACAGTATATTTTCATCCCTCATGAGTAAGGTGTTGGAGCGCGCGCGACATATCAGGCCGGCATGGGTCCTGACCGGGGCCGGGGTGCTGGTATCGGCCATCACCGTGCTCTGGGTGATCCGGGACACCGGCATCTGTCCGCCCACCGACTCCGAGCACCACCTGTTCAACGCCATCCTCTACGCGCGCACCCTTCACCTCGGGGGGCTGCCCGCCCTGTGGGAGCTGCTGCGCACCACCTACGTGGGGTGGCCGCCAGCCTCCTACCTGCTGCTGTACGGACCGCTGGCCTGGGCCATCAGCGACAACGCCCACATGGTGCGGATCTACAACATCGTGCTGATCCCCCCCATCCTGTGGGCCACCTATTACATCGGCGCCCGCTTCGGCTCCCGCCGAATGGCCACCCTCGCCGCGGTGCTCACCCTGTTCACCTTCGGCATCTCCGGCCAGCTGCGCCAGGTCTCCATCGACCTGCCCGCCACCACCGCCGTGCTGCTGGCCCTGGCCGCCCTGGTGGCCTCCCGCCGCTTCAGCCGCACCAACGAGACCCTGCTGTTCGGCGCCGCCATCGGCCTGTGCGTCTTTACCCGGGTGCAGTCGGTCTTCTTTCTGGCCCCGCCCGTGGCGGCCTGGGTCGTCCTCTCGCTGGTCAAGGCGCAGGACAACCGCGCCCGGGTGAGCATCATGACCCGGCTGTTTCTGGCCGCGCTCATCTCGCTGGTGGTCTCCAGCGCGTGGTGGGCCGGCCACATCCCGCAGATCTGGCGCGCTGCCACGTCGCACCTCGACCCGAACCAGGTGGCCCCGCGGGGCGACCCCACCTTCCTCGCGGGGCTGCGCTACTACGTGCTGGCCATGGGCCGGCTGTGCGGCTGGCCGCTGTTCGCCGCGGGGGCGGCCATCCTGCCCCACCTCCTGCGGCGCCCCCCGCCCGGCGCGCTGCTGCTCGGCCTGTGGCTGGCCGGCGGCATCTTGGGGTGCAGCATGGGCGTGCACCGCGAGCCGCGTTACATGCTGCCCGCCGTGCCGGCCCTGGTGCTGCTGGTGTCCCTCACGCTGCAGACCATCCGGCCCCGCATCCGCGAGGCGGTGGCAGTGATCCTGCTGCTCGGCACCGTGGCGCCGACGCTCTACTTGTCCACCCGTGGGCTGCCCGCGCGGCACCCGCTGATCCTGAGCGGCCTGATGGAGTGGGGCTACACCCGCCGCCCCTACTGGCTCAAGGCGCAGGGCGCCCGCAGGGAGATCACCGACACGCTCATGGCCGCCAGCCTCGGCGACAAGACCGGCGCGTCGATCTACCTGCTGTTCGTGCAGGAGCGCAACGTCAACTACCTGCCGCGGCTGGGCAGCGTGCTGGTGACGCATTTCCCGGACATGGCCTACGCCTACTCGTTCAACATCAACATCGTCAACAACCGCTGGAACCTCAAGCAGCGCAAGGCGCGCCGGGCCTTCTTCCTGAGCGAGACCAAGCGGGTCTACGAGGACCTGAAGCTGCTCTGGGAGGTCAAGGCTGGCCGCTTCGGCAACCCCACCCCGCTGCGCATCTACCACCTGCCCCAGGACCACAAGTGGCGCGGCCCGATCAGCTTCTTCGAGCTGCACTGGGGGAAGTCCAAGGAAGAGGTGATGGGCCAGGCCAACGGAGGAGCCAATGCAAAACAGTGACCCGCCAGTCATCGTCTGCCTCGGGGAGCTGGTCTGGGACCTGTTCCCCGACCAGCGCCGGCTGGGCGGCGCCCCGGCCAACGTGTGCTACCACGTGGCCCAGCTCGGCGACCGGGCGGTGCTGGCCAGCCGCGTGGGCGAGGACGCGCTGGGGCGCGAGGCGCTCTCCATGCTCAACGCGCGGGGCGTGGACACCATGGCGACCCAGCTCGACCCACAGCGGCCCACCGGCACCGTCGAGGTGACCTTCATCGATGGCGACCCGAGCTACGCCGTGGACGCAGCGGCCGCCTGGAGCGCCATGGCCTGGTCCAGCCAGTGGGCGCGGCTGCTGGCCAGCGCGCGGGTGCTCTGCTTCGGCAGCCTGGTGCAGGCCGACGCCCCGGGCCGCGCCGTGCTGGCCGAGGCCGCCCGGGCCATGGACCCCGGCGCGCTGCGGCTGTGCGACCTGAACCTGCGCCCCGGCTTCGACACCGAGGTGGCGGTCAACGCGGCCCTGGCCGCGGCCAACGTCGTGAAGCTGAGCGAGGAGGAGGCCGAGGAGCTGAGCCGCCGCTACCGCCAGCCGGACCCGGTGACCTGGCTGCTGCGCGAGTGCGGCATGCAGGCCGTGGCCGTGACCCGCGGCAACCGCGGATCGGCGCTGTACACCGCCGCCGGCGCGGCAGAGCATCCCGGCGTGCCCACCGACACCTCCGGCGGAGACCCGGTGGGCGCGGGCGATGCCTTCACCGCCGCGCTGGCCCACCACCTGTGCCGCGGGCATGACCCGCAGCGCGCCCTGGCCCACGCCAACCGCTACGCCGCGTATGTGGCGAGCCAGCGCGGGGCGATGCCCGAGATACCCGAGGAGCTGCTGAAGGACGGCTGAGATCCGCTTCGCGGAATGCCAGAGTGCCAGAACGCCGGAATGCCAGAATGCCAGAACGGCATCGAGCCATGGTGTCCCAGGCCGTCCTCCCTGAAGCCTGAAGCCCGAAGCCTGAAGCCAGCGCGCGCCAGCGCGCTACCGCCAGTCGAGCACGGGCCAGCCGCGCCGGCGGGCGTAGCGGCGCAGGCGGAAGTCGGGGTTCACCACGCTGGGGTGGCCCACCCGGTCGAGCATGGGCCGGTCGGTGTACGAGTCGCTGTAGAAGTAGCTCTCGTCCAGGTCGAGGCCGCGCTCGGCCGCGTAGCGCTCGGCCGCGGTCACCTTGCCCGGCCCGTAGCACAGCGGCGTGATCGGCTCGCCGGTGAGCTTGCCGTCCACCACCTCGTAGACCGAGCTCAGGGCGTGGTCCAGGCCGAACTGCGCTCGCGCCAGGGCCGCCTCGTAAGGCGACGAGGTGGTCAGCAGCACCAGCGGTCGGCCCGCCTCGCGGTGCGCCGCCAGCACCGGCGCCCCGCCCGGCGCCGCGGTGTGAGCCACCTCCTCCTCGTACCACTCGCGCGTCCAGTCGGCGAGGGTCTGCTCGGGCAACCCCCGGTAGTGCGACAGGGCCAGCCGCATGGACTCCTCCATGTCGATGAGGCTGAGCCGGTAGAGCAGAAACCGAAAGGTCGCCTGGATCATCTGGCTCGCCTTGATGCGCCCCAGTCGGCGCTCACGCTTCACCCAGGAGACACCGGAGTTGATGCTCAGCAGGGTCAGGTCGAGATCGAAGAAGGCCGCGCCACGCATGGGGGGGACTATACCGCCGATGAGGCTACTCGGTGTCAGCGAGGATCTCGTTCATGGCGCCGGTGCGGTAGCCGGCCAGATCGAGCGCCACGTAGGTGTAGCCCAGCCCGGTGAGCTTCTTGACCACCGCCTCGCGCAGCTGCCCGTCCGCGAACCGCTCAAGCGCCCCGGCCTCCACCTCCACGCGGGCCACCGCGCCGTGATCCCGCACGCGCAGCTGGCCGAACCCGAGCTCCTGCAAGAAGGCCTCGGCCGCGCCGATGCGCAGCAGCTTGGCCGGCGTGATCGGATCGCCGTAGGGCACCCGCGATGCGAGGCAGGCCGCGGACGGCGCGTCCCACACCGGCAGGTCCCGGGCCCGGGCCAGCGCGCGGATCTCGGCCTTGCCCAGGCCGGCCTCCATCAGCGGCGAGCGGATGCCCAGCTCGCCCAGCGCCTTGCGCCCCGGGCGGTGGTCGCCCAGGTCGTCCATGTTGCTCCCCTCCACCACCGCCTCCAGGCCGTGCTCCTCGGCCAGCGCCAGCATGTTGTTGAACAGGTACCCCTTGCAGTGATAGCAGCGGTCGGTCGGGTTCTGCTGGTACGTCGGGTCCTGCACCTCGCCTGTCTGGATGGTCAGGTGGCGCACACCCACCTTGGTCGCTACCGCCTCTGCCCGATCCGCCTCGCCCGGGGGCGTGGCCTCCGAGCGCGCCGTGACCGCCAGGGCCCGCTCGCCCAGCGCCTCCACCGCGGCGCACAGCAGCAGCGAGCTGTCCACGCCGCCCGAGAACGCCACCACCACGCCGTCGAGGGCGCCGAGCCGCTCCAGCAGCATGCGGTACTTGCGCTCGGCCAGGTCCAGCGCGCTCATATGCCGCCCCCGTTGTCGAACTGCTCGGACCGGGGCTGCTTGTTGCTCACCTGGCTGCCCGGTGACACCCCCTTGGTGAGCCAGACGTTGCCGCCCACGGTGGAGCCGCGGCCGATGGTGACGCGGCCGAGGATGGTGGCCCCGGCGTAGATGGTCACCTCGTCCTCGATGATCGGGTGGCGCGGGATCCCCTTGATCGGGTTGCCGTCCTCGTCGAGTGGGAAGCTCTTGGCCCCGAGGGTGACGCCCTGGTAGACCCGCACCCGCGCCCCGATGATGCAGGTCTCGCCCACCACCACGCCGGTGCCGTGGTCGATGAAGAACTCCTCGCCGATGGTGGCCCCGGGGTGGATGTCGATGCCGGTGGTGGAGTGGGCGTACTCGGTGATCATGCGCGGCAGCAGCGGCACGCCCAGGGCGTGCAGCCGGTTGGCGATGCGGTAGCTGGTCACCGCGATGACCCCGGGGTAGCAGAAGATCGCCTCGGCCGGCGTGGTTAGCGCGGGGTCGCCCTCGTAGGCCGCGTGCACGTCCGACGCCACCAGACGCTGGATGTCGGGCAGCGCCGCCATGAACCGGTCGGTGATGCGGTCGGCCTCCGTGTTGCAGTCGCCGCAGTACTCGGCGTCCTGGCAGGAGAAGCAGATGCCGCGCTTGATCTGCTCGCGCAGGGTGCGGCGCGCCCGGGCCAGGGTGTTGCCCACCGAGTAGCGCAGGCTCTCCCGGGTGATCTGGGAGTCGCCGAAGTAGCCGGGGAAGAGCACCGACCGCAGGTCCTCAACCGCCTGGTAGACCTCTTCACGTGAGGGCAGCGGCTCGGCGCAGGGGACCCGCTTTGCGTTGCGGATCAGCCCGCCGTTCGCCTGGCACAGCGCGTCCACCACCTCGGTGAGCGTGGTCCGGCCCGGGCCCTGTCCTGGCAGCACCACCGGGAGCTTCTCGTTCTGTTCGGCCATGGTCTGTTCCTCCAGTTGGGGCGCTGCCCTCTAACCCCCGGCGGGCTCGTCCCAGAGCCAGGTGCTCAGGTACCGCTCACCGGTTGAGGGCAGGACCGCGACGATCATCTTCCCCTCGTTTTCCGGCTTGCGGGCCAGCTCCATGGCCGCCCACACCGCCGCGCCCGAGGAGATGCCCGCCAGCAGGCCCTCCTCCTTGGCCAGCCGCCGCGCCAGCACCCCGGCGTCCTCGTGGCGCACCTGGATGATCTCGTCCACCATGTCGGTCTCCAGCACGTCGGGCACGAAGCCGGCGCCGATGCCCTGGATCTTGTGCGGACCGGGGCTGCCCCCCGAGAGCACGGGCGAGTCCACCGGCTCGATGGCCACCGCGCGGAAGGACGGCTTGCGCTCCTTGAGCACCTGGGCCACGCCGGTGATGGTGCCGCCGGTGCCCACGCCCGCCACCAGCATGTCGATCTTGCCGTCGGTGTCGTTCCAGAGCTCCTCGGCGGTGGTGCGGCGATGCACCTCCGGGTTGGCCGGGTTGGCGAACTGCTGGGGCACGAAGTAGGCCGGATCGGCGCTGGCCATCTCGTCTGCCTTGGCCAGGGCGCCCTTCATGCCCTCGGCGCCCGGCGTCAACACCAGCTCGGCGCCGAACGCCCGCAGCAGCTTGCGCCGCTCGACGCTCATGGTGTCGGGCATCACCAGCGTGCAGCGGTACCCCCTGGCCGCGGCCACCATGGCCAGGGCGATGCCGGTGTTGCCGCTGGTGGGCTCCAGGATCACCTTGCCCTTTTCCAGCGCCCCTGCGGCCTCGGCGGCCTCGATCATGCTCCAGCCGATGCGGTCCTTGACCGAGCCCCCTGGGTTGAAGAACTCGAGCTTGGCCACGACGTCGCCGGGCAGCCCCCCGGCGATGCGGCCGAGGCGGATCAGCGGGGTACATCCGATGAGTTCAGTGACACTGTCCTTGATGGGCATGTCCTTCTCCTTGGTGATTCGAGGTGGAGGGGGAGCTGGGGGGGTGTTTGCTAGATGTGGTACATGACGGGCGTGGGGCTCTTGTCGAGCTGGCGGGTCAGCAGGTCTGCCAGGGAGACCTCGCTCAGCAGGTTCTCCACCAGCGAATGCATCTCGGTCCACAGGTCATGGGCGGCGCACTCGCTGGACCGGACGCAGACGGAGGCGTCCTCCACACACTCTGACGGCGCCAGGCTGCCTTCGAGGGCGCGCACCACCTCGCTGACCGAGATGGACGCAGGCGTCCGGGTCAGGTTGTAGCCCCCTCCGGAGCCGCGCACGCTGCGCACCAGCCCGGCCGCCTTGAGCGACGTGAGCAGGGCGTGCAGGTACTTTCGAGATAGCCCGTATTTATCGGAGATGGCCCGCATGAGCAGCGGACCCCCGCCGTAGTTGCGCGCCAGCTCCAGCATGGCGGTCAATCCGTAGCATCCTTTTGTTGATAGCTTCATTGGCCCTTCTCGCGATGAAATGTCTATCGCATTAATAGACTAGTGATGATCCCTGAAGGCAGCAACCCGTTTTTCGTTGCAATTATGCGTGAAAGGGGCACTCGGCGTAAATATCTATCTGATTGATGGATTACGCCAGTATCGCTGGCGCTCAGGAGGGCTCGCGCAGCATATCCAGGGCGTCCTGGGCCACCTCGCGCACGTCCTCATTGTCATCGGACAGCAGCTTCTTCAGCGCGTCGGCAGCGCCGGGGGCGCCGATCTGCCCCAGCAGATCGGCCGTGTCCCCGCGCAGGCTCGGGTTTTCACTGCCCAGCAGCGGCAGCAGGTGCGGCACCGCCGCGTCCAGGCAGTGGGGGTCCCGCTCCAGCGCCTCCTCGGCCATGAGCATGATGCCCATGCGCTCCTTGAGCTCGCCGCGGCTCAGCAGCCGGGGCAGCAGGGGCAGCCCCTGCGCGGAGGTGACCCGGGCCAGCACCTCGTCGAACCGACCGGCGCCAACCATGGACTCCAGCGCCTCCACCACGAAGTCTGGATCCTCCCGGCGAGCGAGGATCCGGCTCAGCTCCTCGCCGGTCAGGGCCCCGATGACCGTGTAGGCGCCGTCCACCACCACCGTGGGCACCGACTTGACCGGCCCGGCCAGGGCAGTGAAGTACATGGCGTCCACCACCTCGACCCGGAGCTGAGGCCGCCCGGCAGCCCGGGCCAGCACGGCGCCCACCACCACCGGGCAGTTGGGGCACGTGGGCGCCATCAGCACCCGCACCGTCCCGGGCGCGACATCGTCCGCGTCCGGCGGCGGCGCCTCGGTCATCGCAACCAGCAAGTCCAGGAAGGGCGGCAGCTCCGGCCCGCGCGGCACCGCCAGGTAGCGCACATGGCCCACCGACAACACCGGCAGCCCCGGGAAGGCGTCGTCGCCGGGGCTCTGCTCAACCGCGAGCTTGCCGTCGGAGGCCTCCACCAGCCCCTCGATGGTGTCGGCCAGGACCTGGTACAGCTTGTCCTCCGCGTCGGCGCCGGCAGAGAGGTAGACGGTCAACGGGGCGGCCATTTCAGCCAGCCGCGCCCGCGCTTGTTCGAGCTCGCTCTGTTCCAGCATGGGCGCATCCTAACTGTTGAGCAGCGGATTGGAAACTGTGCTACTGGTCAAGCCATGGCCTTTGTGCACGCCGTGGCGCACCTGACCACAGCCGGGCTCGACGCCCCGGCCGACGCGGCGCGCCCGCCCGGACGCCTGGCGGAGATCCCCCGGCCCGGCGCGCTGCGGTCCAGGCGGCGGCTTCGGTTCGCGCGGCTGGATCGCCTGGCGCGGCTCAGCCTGACCACCGGCGCGGCTGCCCTGGGCCAGCTGGGCGGGGCGCCGGACGAGGTGGGCGTCGCCCTGGGGACCGCCTTCGGCGCGCACCTGAGCAACGAGCGGTTCCAGCGCGGGCTCACCGACGAGGGGCAGGCAGGCGCCAGCCCCGCGCTCTTCCCTTACACCCTGCCCAGCGCGGCGGTGGGCGAGCTGTCCATCCACCTCGGCCTCGAGGGGCCGCTGGTCACCCTGGCCCAGGGGCCCGGCTCCGGCCTGGCCGCCCTGGGCGCGGCCGCGGAGCTGCTGGCGGCGGGCCAGGCGCGCTGGATGCTCGCTGGCGCGGCGGACACCCTGGGCGAGACCCTGGCCCTGGCCGCGGGCGCCGACGCCGGGAGGCTGGAGGAGGGCGCGGTGTTCTTCCTGCTCTCCAGCCAGGGCGAGGGGGCGCTGGGGCGCATCGCCGGCTGGGGCAGCGCCACGGGCGACGAGGCGCTCATGCGGGCGGTCAAGGCGGCCGGACCCCAGGCGCCCCGGGCCGCCGTGGTGCGGCTGGAGGGCGGCGTCTTTCCGGCCCACCTGGCGCTGCTGGCCATGGCCCGCCACCTGGAGCAGGAGCCCGCGCGACCGCTGATGCTGTGCCAGGAAAACGGCGATGACAGCGCGTCGGCCGTTTACCTTATACTCAGCCGCGATGACGCTCGACGCTGAACAGCCGGAGGCGGACCCCGCCTCCCGGCGCCGCCTGCTGTACGAGGCCCTGGTGGTCTTCGGCCTGTGCACGCTGGTGTGCGCGGTGCTGGTGCAGCTGCGGCCCGTGGTGCCGTTCATCGACAGCAACGTGCACGGGCTCATCGCCGCCGTGTTCCTCTTCGTGCCCACCGAGATCATCATCCGCCGCGGCGAGAGCTTCAGCCGCTTCGGCCTGATCCACACCCCGGTGGGCAAGGGGCTGCTCATCTTCCTCGGCGCGAGCCTGCTGGTCTTCCCGCTGTTCGGCCTGGCCTTCTTCTTCTACTACCGCAAGGTGTGCGCCGTGGCCGCCGCCGGCGCCCTGACCATGCCGGCCCAGATCCAGCGCCTGTGCCGTCGCTGGGCCGGCAGCTTCTCGGCCGCGCGGCTCAAGCTGGACCTGGGCTACGCCAACATGGTGCTGACCCAGGTGCTGGTGGTGGGCCTGCCCGAGGAGTACTTCTTCCGCGGCTACCTGCAGACCCGCCTGGAGGATGTGTGGCCGTCGCGGCGCAGGCTGCTGGGCGCCCCCATGGGCCGCAGCGTGCTGGCCTCGTCGGCGCTGTTCGCCCTGGGCCACCTGCTGGTGGACTTCAACGGCCTGCGCCTGGCGGTGTTCTTCCCCGGGCTGGTGTTCGGCTGGATGCGCCAGGCCACCGGCTCCATCCTCGCGGGCGTGCTGTTTCACGCCTGTAGTAACCTGCTCAGTGACCTGCTTCACCGGGCGTTCTTTCCCTGACAGGAGAGGAGCCCCGCCGCCGCTCAGGAGGAGTGACCGATGACCGCCGTCGCCATGATGCCCCTGACCTGGACCCCCGCCCTGGGGACCCTCATCGACCTGGCCCTGGAGGAGGACCTCGGCCGCGGAGACCCCACCACCGCCGCCCTGGGGCAGCCCGGCCAGGGCGCGGGCACCCTGCTCTGCCGCCAGGAGACGGTGGTGTGCGGCCTGCCGCTGCTCGAGTGGGTCTACGAGCGGGCGCGCAGCGGCGTGCGGTGCGAGGCGAAGGCGGCCGAGGGCGAGGTGCTGCCGGCGGGCGCCACCCTGGCGCGGCTGCACGGGCCGGTGGACGAGATGCTGATGGTGGAGCGCACCGCGCTGAACTTCCTGATGCGCTGCTGCGGGGTGGCCACCTTCACCCGCAGCCTGGTGCAGGCCGTGGCCGGCACGCGCGCCCGGGTGACCGATACGCGCAAGACCCTGCCCGGCTGGCGGCTGCTGGACAAGTACGCCGTGCGCGCGGGGGGCGGGGCGAACCACCGCTTCGACCTCGGCTCGGGCATCCTGCTCAAGGACAACCACCTGGCGGCGTGCGGCGGCGCGGGCGAGGCGGTGCGGCTGGCGCGGGCCACGGCGCCGCACCCGCTGCGAATCGAGGTGGAGGTGGAGAGCCTGGAGGCGGCGCAGGAGGCGCAGCAGGCCGGCGCCGACATCCTGCTGCTGGACAACATGACGCCGGCCCAGGTGCGACAGGTGGTGGACGAGCTCGGCGAGGAGATCTTGCTGGAGGTCTCGGGGGGCATCGGGCCGCACAACATCCGCGACTACGCCGAGGCGGGCGCGGCGATCATCTCACTGGGCGCGCTGACCCACTCGGCCGTGGCCGCCGACCTGTCGCTGGAGCTGGACGGCCAGTAAGCCGCCATGCCCCTGCTGTTCATCGGCGTCAGGGACGGGGGCGAGGGCGCGCTGATCCGCTGTCGGGCCTGCGGCGCGCCGGTGTCCCACGCGGCCGACATCACCGGCGTGGGGGGGCGCGAGCCGCGGGGCACCTACCTCAACCCCCACGGCCTCGCCTGCGCCATCGTGACCCTGGCCCGGGCGGGCAACCTCAGCCTGTCTGACCACGCCAGCACGGAGAACACCTGGTTCGAGGGCTACGCCTGGCGGCCGGCGTCTTGCGCCCGGTGCGACCTGTTCCTGGGCTGGCGGTTCGAGGCGCGCCAGGGCGGGGAGCCGGCGCGGTTCTACGGGCTGCTGGAGGCGCGGCTGACGGCGGAGGAGTGAAGTACAATGGTCAGCATGAAATGCACAACGGCTCTGCTGCTGCTCACCCTCGCCGGCTGCTCCGGCGGGGAGGTCTCCGTCGGCGATGCTGGCTCCACACCACGCGATGGCAGCGCGAAGAACAGGGACCGCGCGCTGGATATCAGAAAGGGCGCGCCGGACAAGAAGCTGCCCGCCGGCGACCTGCCCCGGGGCAAGCTGGACCTCCCCGGGCCCACGCCGGACGGGCCGCCGGCCGCGGGGCTGAAGAACATCACCCTGTACGTCAACCTGGGCGACTCGCTGGCCGCCGGCTACTACGCCTCCTCCGGCCGCTCGTACAGGGCGCTGCTGACGAAGAACAACGACCTGCTCTACCCGGCGTACAAGGGCAAGGATCTGGCCAGCCGCTTCCCGGGCCTCAAGGTGATCGACCGCTCCAAGAGCGGGGCCGTGGCCAAGGAGATCCTGGCCCAGGGCAAGACGGTCAAGGGCAACCCGGCGGGCAACACCCTGGTGGTGATCTCCGCCGGGGGCAACGACTTCAACGACAAGATCGCCACCATGACCCTGGCGCCGCAGGCCATCGCCAAGGCCAACGCCGCGGCGGGCTACCTCAAGCAGCTGTACCAGCACTTCGGCGACAAGAGCCGCTTCCCCGGGAAGGTGACCATCGCCCAGCTGACCATCTACGACTCCACCGACGGCAAGGGCTCCATCCCGAAGATCTCCGGGCTGAGCGGCTTCTGCAAGACGATCCAGGGGGCCCTCGGGCTGCTGCTCGGCCCCGTGGCCATCGCCAACCTGGGCTCCTTCAACAAGATCCTGCGCACCGCGGCCAGCGGCGCAGGGGTGGTGGTGGTGGACAGCCACGCCGCCTTCCTCGGCCACGGGTTCAACTACCAGGACAAGACCTGGAAGCACTACAAGCCCAACGACCCGACCCTCTGGTTCCACACCGACTGCGCCCACGGAAACAACCGCGGGCACCACGAGCTGCGGCGGCTGATCTGGAAGGCGCTGACCGGCAGCTGATCCCGCGGGAGGAGCTCGTCTCCATGTCGCCACACAAGAAATGGGAGCGCCTCTCCACCGCGCCGTTCTTCGACTGCCCCTTCTACACGTTCTCCCACGACCGGTACCGCCTGCCGGACGGCTCGGTGGGCGACTACTACTACCTCGACATCGCGGGGGCCAGCATGGTGGTGCCGCTGACCGATGAGGGGAAGCTGGTGATGGTGCGCCAGTACCGTTACCTGATGCAGCGCTCGAGCGTCGAGTTCCCGGCCGGCGGCATGCGCCTGCCCGACCGGGATCCGGTGGCCAACGCCCACAAGGAGCTGCGAGAGGAGGCAGGGCTCGAGGCGGACATCATGGAGGAGATCGGCGCCTTCGCGCCCTACAACGGCGCGTCCAACGAGACCTGCCATGTCTACCTGGCGCGCGGTCTGCGCCGGGTGCGCCCCGAGCCGGATCCCACCGAGGAGATGGAGCTGCTGCAACTCCGGCCAGACGACGTGGCGCGCCTCATCGGCCGGGGCGAGATCTGGGACGGACAGACCATTACCAGCTTTTATTACTTCCGGATGTTCCGTGATAGACTGCCGGAGGCTGAGCGGTTTTGAGCCCGCCAGCCTTGGACCAACGTTCTGAAAAGACACGCGAGCGCCATGGATCAGGGCCAGATCGTCTGCTCATTCTGTTCCGCTGAGTTCTCCGTTCCGCCGGGGCTCAACGAGGCGGTTTGCCCAAAGTGCGGCAAGGCGATGCCGATGTTCTCCACCAAGATCGGGGTCGGCGAGCCGGACATCTTCTCCGATGAAGATGACGCCGCCTGGGACTCCATCGAGGACTTCCCCAAGTCCGATCCGGCCCAGGACGGCGATGTGGTGGGGCGCATCAACCTCAAGCAGGTGCCGGCTGGCGAGGCGGGCCTCGCCACGACCCAGATGGGCCAGGGCGCGCCGAGCCCCACCGGGCTCGACTCACTGGCCAGCACGGATGAGCAGGGCCAGTTGATCCCGGACACCATCGACGGCGGGGATACGGCAAAGGGCCACAAGCCGCTGAGCAGCGGCTTCGACCTCGGCCTGGAGCCGGCGAGCATCGAGGAGCCCGAGCCGGACGAGCCGAGCATCAAGCCGCTGGCCCCGCTGTCCGAGCAGCAAGCGGCCCCTGCCGGCGGCATGCCGAACCTGCTGGACGAGCTTGACGCGGAGCTGGACGGCAACCCGTTCGAAGACGTGGGGGAGGACGACATCCCCGAGGCCGAGCCGATGGAGGCCATGGAGATGCAGGCCGACAGCTCGCCCAACGTATCGCCCGAGGTGGCTGACTTCTTCTCCGAGGAGAGCGAGCTGGAGCCTGGCCTCGACCTGCCAGACGCCGGGGCCATCGCGGTGACCATCCCCGAGGCGCCCATTCAGGAGCGCATGCGCAGCGAGGCGGTGGCGCCATCAGGGCCCGCGGCGGCCAAGCGGACCTCTCCGGGTGGCCTGTCCACCGTGGGGTCGCAGCCGGGCGACGCGGGCGAGGACGAGAGCCCCGGCGGGCTGGTGCCGATGCAGCGTACAGCCATGTACGTGGGGATCGGCGTGGGCGCGATGGCGCTGGCGGGCCTGCTCTACTGGTTGATCCAGTAGTCCGGGCCGCATATCCTTTCCGCTCCTTATTCACAACAACCCAAGGAGCGTTCCCATGGCCAAGGTAGCTGTCGTCCTGTCCGGGTGCGGCGTCTATGACGGCGCCGAGATCCATGAATCTGTCGTGACCCTGCTGGCGCTGGATCGCGCCGGCGCGGAGGTGGTCATCGCGGCCCCCAACGTGGACCAGGCTCACGTGATCAACCACCAGGTGGGCGAGCCGGCCGAGGGGCAGCGCCGCAGCGTCATCGAGGAGTCGGCGCGCATCGCCCGGGGGCCGGTGCTCGACCTGGCGGACCTGCAGGTGACCGACGTGGACGCGGTGATCTTTCCTGGCGGCTTCGGCGCGGCCAAGAACCTGTGCACCTACGCCTTCGACGGGCCCGAGCTCAAGGTGCACCCCGAGGTGGAGCGGGTGACCCTGGAGACCGTGCGCGCGGCCAAGCCCCTGGGCACCATCTGCATCGCGCCGGTGGCCACGGCCAAGGTGCTGGCCGACGCGGGCTTCAACGTGACCGTCACCGTCGGCAACGACGCGGACACCGCGGGCCACATCAACGGCTTCGGCGCCACGCACCAGGATTGCCCCGTGGACGACATCGTCCTGGACAGCAACACCCGCGTGGTGTCCACCCCGGCCTACATGCTCGCCGGGAGCATCAAGGAGGCAGCCGCCGGCATCGATAAGCTGGTGGCCAAGATCCTGGAGATGGTCCAGGGCTGACCAGGGCCCCGACCATCTCCCCCCGGCGGCCCGGCGACGCCGCCCCGCTCGCGGCCATGCTCGCAGTCGGGGCGGCGACCCTGATCTGGCAGGTCGCCGCGGCCCGGTCCGTCATGGCCGGGCTGTACGGCGACGAGCTCACCCTCGGGCTGGTGCTGGCCAGCTGGCTTCTGCTGGTGGGCGGCGCCACCGCCCTGAGCGCCCGTCTGCTGGCCGGCCACGGCGCGCGGGAGCGAGCGCGGCGCCTGCTGCCAGCCGCGCTGATGCTCTGCCCGGTGGCGGTGCTGGCCAGCGCCCTGCTGCGCTTCGGCGCGCTGCCCGCCATGGTCGGCGTGGGCGCCGTGGTGAGCCCGGCCAGCGCCCTGGCGGGGGCGCTGCTCTGCCTGGCGCCGCCCTGCGCCCTGCTGGGGGCCGCCTTCGGCCTGCTCTCCCACCACGCGCCGGCCGACGAGCGCCCCGAGCGCTGGGCCGCCCGGGTCTATCTCTGGGAGAGCCTCGGCACAGGCGCCGCGGGGGTGGCGTTCCACCTGCTGCTGGCGCCGCTGCCGCTGCCGGCCCTCGGCATCGCCGCCAGCGTGAGCCCCTGGCTGGCCGGCCTGGCCCTGGCGCGGCGCGCCAGCGGCAATCGCGCGGTCATGGTGATCTGCGGCCTCGCCGGGGTCGCCGCGCTGGCGCTGCTGATCCCGCTGGAGGCGTCTCCCACGCGGGAGCTGCTGCGGCCCCGCACGCCCGGCTACCAGCTGCGCGCGGCCGAGAACTCACGGCACGGCGCCCTGGCGGTGCTTGCCCGGGGCGACCAGCTGGTCTTCTCCTCCAACGGGATCCCGCTGTTCAGCAATCAGGACCAGCCCCTCGTTCGGGGCGAGATCCACGCCACCCTGCTGTGCCACCGCGCCCCGGCGCGGGTGCTGCTCGTGGGAGGCGGCCTCGGGGGCGGGCTGGCCGAGGTGCTGCGCCACCCGGTGCGGCGGGTGGATTACGTGGAGCTCGATCCCGCGCTGGTGGCGCTGGCGCGGCGGCTGGGTACCGGCGGCCAGCGGCGAGCCCTGGCCGACAGGCGGGTGCGGGTGCTGGACCGCGACGGCCGGGCCGTGGTGGCCAGCGCGGGCGGGCGCTACGACGTCATCATGGTGGGCCTGCCCGGCCCCTCGTCGGCGCTGATCAACCGCTTCTATACCGAGGAGTTCTTCCGCGCCGCGCGCCGGGCGTTGCGACCGGGGGGGCTGCTGCGGGTCACGCTCACTGGCTCCGAGTCGTACCTGGGCGACCAGCAAGCCCTGCTGCACGCCACGGTGGGGGCCGCCATGGTGGGGGCCTTCGCCAACATGGTCGCCCTGCCTGGCCAGGCGACGCTGCTGTTGGCCGGCAGGGACGGCGCCCCGGCAGTGGACGAGCCGACCCTGGCCCGCCGCCTTGAGCGCCGCGGGCTGGCGGCGGCGGGGTTCGGCCCGGGCGAGTTGATGGACCTGGCGGACCCCCTGGCGCGGGAGCTGTACGGCGAGCGGCTCGCGGGGGTGGCGCCGCTGCGCAACACGGATCTGCACCCGGCCGCCTACTTCCAGGCCATGATCCAGGGTGTGGCCCTCACCTCGCCCGCGCTGGCGGCGGTGCTCTCCAGGGCCGGCGTGGCGGCCGGGCGCTGGGGCCCCTGGGCGGCGGCGCTGGCGGCCATGTTCGCCGCGGGGTTGCTCGGCCTGCTGCTGAGGCGCGGCAGGAGGCGAGGCGGCGGCGCGGGGGCGGCCGTGGCGCTGGCCGGGTTTTGCGGCATGGCCGTGGAGCTGAGCCTCATCCTGTACTGCCAGGAGCAGCGGGGGGTGATCTACCACGAGGTGGGGGCCCTGCTCACCGCCTTCATGGCCGGGCTGGCCGCTGGCGCGCCGGCCGGGGCGCGGCTGGTCTCGCGCTGGCCAGGGCGAGCCCTGGGGATCGGGCTGGCCCTGTGCGCCGCGGCCGCGCTGGCCTGCGCCGGGCTGATGCTCCTGTTGCCCGCCGGCGCGGTGCTGCCGCTGTGGGCCGGGGCGCTCTGCCTGGCCTGCCTGGGGCTCGGCGTGGGGAGCTGCTACGCCCCGGCGGCCGCTGCCCTGGCGCGCACACGAGACAGCGGCGCGGCCGCGGCCTACAGCTACGCCTGGGACCTGGGCGGCGCCGCCGCGGGCGCCCTGCTGGCGGCCACCTTCATCCTGCCCGCGCTGGGCCTGCCCGGAACCTGCCTGCTATGCGCCGGGCTGTGCGCGGGATACGGGGCGACAACCTGGTCCTCCGGAGTCACCGTCGACCGTTAACCGTTGAGAGGCACCAAAAACGGCGGGCTATTTGAGGATCGCGTCCACGTCCCTGAGGATCTCGTCCAGCAGGGTGCCGTTGATCTTGACCAGCGCGCGGCTGTGGGTGGTGCGGGCGTAGGCGTGCTTGGGGGTCGGTTTCTGCTTGTCGTCCGCCGGGGCGGCCGACGCCGCGGGCCGGTAGAAGCGGATCTCGTCCAGCGCCTTGCCGTCGCCGAGGTACTCCACCGTCAACTCTGTGGTCATGCCCGCGGGCTCCTTGTCGGCCGGCAGGTACTCGATGACGCTCATGCGCGACAGCTTGTCCATCCAGTTGGCGAACAGCAGCTTCGCCTTGTCCGGCGCGGCCGGATCGGCCCAGAACGCTTTCTGCGGCGTGTTGGCGTGGCGCTGGACCAGCACCTTGGTCTTGCCCCTGGCGCGCACCTCCACCTTCTCGATCTTGACCCGCTCCACCCGGCTGATGCCCGAGTCCTTGAGCCGGTACTCGGCGTAGGGGAAGTCGCCCAGGAACCGCGGCGCCACCACGTAGACCTTGCCCTCGCCCCTGTCGAGCACGTAGCGGTCCATGTTGCCGAAGGTGTTGTCGCCCAGGGTCAGCTGCTTCTCGCTCCCCTTCCACGACAGCTTCAGCGACCGGTCCCCCTTGTCCAGGCCGTAGCCCCCGAGCTTGTCGCCGGCGGCCTTACCCAGCGAGCGCAGGGCCGTGAGCTTGGCCAGCGACTTCATCAGCTCCTCGGCCGACTGGCTCCCCTTGAAGGCCTGCACCTTCTTGACCTTGGGCCGGGGCTTCGGCTTCGGCGGCGGCTCGGGCTTCTTGGCCTCGGGCTTCTTGGCCTCGTCAGCCTTCTTGTCGTCCGCAGGCTTCTTGTCGTCCGCAGGCTTCTTGTCGTCCGCGGCCTTCTTGTCGTCCGCAGGCTTCTTGTCGTCCGCGGCCTTGGGCGGCTCCGCCGGCTTGGGCTCCGCCGGCTTGGGCGGCTCGGGCGGCGGCGCCTCCATGGTCTCCACCGTGATCCAGTGGTACTCGCCGTACTTGTCCTCGCGCCGCTCGATGGTCACCTTGCGGTCGGGCTCGCTGTAGTCCACACGATCCAGCCCCGCCCGCGCGCTGAGCAGCGGGATATCGTCGGAGCTCGTATCCGGCTCGCGGGTCCAGGTGAAGTAGGCCGCCACCAGCAACGCCCCGAGCAGGGCCAGATGAATCAACGCCGAACGCGTCATGACCGCCTCCTGCGCCTGAGGGTGAACGCCAGGCCGCCGGCCAGCACCAGCGCCGGCACGGCGAAGATGGTCAGGTAGAACCAGACCTGGTCTTCCTTGCGAGTGTGGACCATACGCACGTCCTCTTCGGACGACGTCTCGCCCATGATCTCCTCGTCGCCGGACAGCCACTTGATGCCGTCCATGACGTAGGCGCCGGCGCCCATGACCTGGCGCAGCACCTGGTCAGTGGCCACGTCCGAGTCGGCCAGCACCAGCAGCCGCCCCTGGGCCTTGTCGTCACCCTTCTTGGCCCCGGGGGGCGTCACCGTGGACACGGCGCCCAGCTCGTAGACCCCGCGCTTCTCCTTGCCGGCCGTGAAGGCGTGGTCACCGTCCACGTCGGCCCAGGTGTCGGGCATGCCGTGCACGGTGAACTGCACGTTCGGCTTGCCCTTGTCGGTGGCCGGGATCTCGTCCAGCCGCCCTGCGCCCACCAGCACCATGGAGAGGCGGCTGGCGTTCTGGCTCAGGGTGCTGACGCTCGGGTGCGACGAGAAGCGGTTGGTCAACAGGAAGTGCCGGTCCGCCGGGGTGAAGGTGGCCCGGATGTGCAGCCGCTCGTGGGCCAGCAGCTCGGGGGTGTACTTCAGCCCCATGGGCCCCAGCAGCCCGGCCATGTCGAGCCCCGGCTCCGGGTCGAGCAGCAGGAACACCTTGCCGCCCTTCTTGATGTAGTTGACCAGCGCCTTCTCCTCGCTGTCCATCAGCGGCTTGCGCGGCCCGATGATCATCACCAGCGTGGCGTCGCCGGGCACCTCGTTGGCCAGCCCCTCGGCGATGCCGAGGTCCTTGATCTGGTAGTTCAGCTTGGCCAGCGCGTCCCGCAGCAGCCGGATGGAGGTGCCCGGCTGCTCGTCGCGGTTCTGGCCGCTGCGCTCCTCGTGGCCCACGGTCAGGTACGCCACCTTGCCCGCCTTGCTCAGCTTGAGGAACGCCGACTGGAACTCACCGTCCAGCTTCTTGAGCTTGCCCTTGGCCCGGTCCATCTTGGCGCCGATCTGGATCTGCTGATTCTTCTTGCCCTGCACCAGCACCACCACGCCGTTGTCGGACACCGAGTACTCCTTGGCCAGCACCGGCTCCATGGCGTGATCCTTGATCTCCACGCTGAACTTCGGCGACAGGCCCCGCAGCTCCTGGAAGTAGCTCTCCACCTGCTCCTGCACCTCGTTGGCGCCGGGGAAGAAGAGCACCGCCTTCGTCTCGGCGGACAGGTTCTTGATCATCTTCTGCGACGACTCCGACGGGCGGGTGGTCTTGAAGTAGCTCAGGTCCACCTTCTTGTCGTACTCGCTGGCCATGAAGTTGACCAAAAACGCCATGCACACCGTGGCCGCCAGGATCAGGCCGCTCTGGGCCGAGCGGGCCACCCGCTTGCGCTCCACGGTGCGCTCCAGGTCCATGGGCGCGTAGGAGATCTCGGCGAACAGCAGCGGGAGCATGGAGCAGAGCCATACCACCGGCCACAGGGCGGTCAGCGCCCCCTGCACGTGAGAGACGGTCTTGTTGCTCTCCAGCATCGGCCGCAGGTGATCCATGATCAGCTCGCTCTGCACCAGGTAGACCACCACCGCGGCCAGCCCGCCCAGGTAGCAAAGCATGATCAGGCCCTCAACGGGGCGGGCTCCTTCGGGCGCCCGGGAGCGCCGCCAAAGCCTCGCGCCCAGGGCGCCGAGCAGGCCGAGCCCCGCCAGCACGCCCAGGGCCAGCCGGGGCATGCCCGCGCCGACCAGCAGACGCTCGCCGATGAAGAGCAGCAACATGGAGAAGATGAAGACGCCGGAGATGGGCAACCCGGAGTTGCCGCGGCGCGTCGTCTGGTTGGTCGACATCAGCGCCACCTCCTGGCCGACAGCACATGGCTGGTCAGCAGCAGAAATACGTAGATCAAGGACAGGTAGAAGATCACATCGCGGCTGTGGAGGATGCCGCGCTGGAAGTTGAGGAAGTGCTTGCCGTGCAGGGCCATGTAGCTCAGCACGTCACGGATCGGCTCCTCGGTGACCCGCGCCACCAGCCACAGAAGCAGCATGGCCACCACCATGGACGCGGTGATCACCACCGCCACCAGCTGGTTCTTGGCCACGGCCGAGCCGAACAGCCCGATGGCCAGGCTGGCGCCGCCCAGCAGCAGCAGCCCGAGGTAGCCGCCGGCGATGTGCCCCAGCGAGACCTTGCCGTTGACGAAGATCAGCAGCGGCATGTAGACGGTCATCAGCGTCATCAGCGCGAAGAAGATGAACGCGCTGAGGAACTTGCCCAGCACGATCTCATAGTCACGCACCGGCGAGGTGTAGAGCAGCGCCAGGGTGCCGGTCTGCTTCTCCTCGGCGATGAGCCGCATGGAGAGGAACACGCTGGCGATCATGGTGGTGCCGCTGGAGAAGTAGAAGAACAGCTCCAGCACCTCGGACGACAGCTTGGCGCGGCCGCCCAGGGCGTAGGCGTTGAACAGCAGCCCGTCGATGCACAGCACCGCGGCCACGATGATGTAGCCCATGGGGGACTTGAGGAACGCGGCCAGCTCCCGCCGCGTGATGAGCATGACGTTCTTCATCAGGCCACCTCCTTTGCGCGGCCGCTGGTGAGCTGGATGAAGATCGACTCCAGCTCCGGCTCGGCGGGCATCTGCGAAAGCAGCCCGAGGCCTGCGCCCACCACCGCCTTGCTCAGGGCCTCTCGCACGTCCTCGTCGGTGGTCACCAGCAGCTGCACCACGTCGCCGGCGTGCAGCACCTTGCAGCCGCTGACGCCGTCGACCCCCTCCACCGCCCCGCGCACCGCCGCCTCCTCGCCGCGCACGTGCAGCACCAGGCGGCGCACGCTGGCCAGCCCCTCGGTGAGCTGCTCCTCGGTGCCGGTGGCCACGATGCTCCCGTCCTGGATCACCAGGATCCGGTCACAGGTCTGGCTGATCTCGGGCAGGATGTGGCTGGAGACCAGCATCGTGTGGCGCCCGCGCAGGCCGCGGATCAGCTCGCGCATCTCAACGATCTGCACCGGGTCCAGCCCGCTGATGGGCTCGTCCAGGATCAACACCGGCGGCTCGTGGATCATGGCCTGGGCGATGCCCACCCGCTGACGGTAGCCGTGCGACAGGTTGGCGATGACGTCGCCCCGCACGTCGGTGATGTTGGTCTCCTCGCAGACCCTGTCCAGCCGCTCGACGGTGCGCGCCCCGGTCATCCCGCGCAGCCCCGCCGCGAAGCGCAGGTACGCCTCCACTGTCATCTCGCGGTACAGCGGCGGCTCCTCGGGCAAGAAGCCCACCTTCTGGCGGATGGCGTGGGGGTCCTGGGTCACCTCCACCCCGTCGATGGTCACGGTGCCGGTGGAGGGGAGCAGCAAGCTGGCCAGGATGCGCAGGGTAGTGGTCTTGCCCGCGCCGTTTAGCCCCAGGATGCCCACCACCTCGCCCTGAGCGATGTCGAAGCTCAGGTCCTGCACAGCGCACTTGTCGCCGTAAAACTTGGTCAAACCCTGTGCCGAAATCATCAATATCTCTCCGTTTTCACCCCTGGGTCGCAGGGGACGCGCCCGGCGGTCGCCGGGTCGGACGCCATCACAACCCCAAAGACCGGGTATTCATTCCTGAAAACGGGTGGAAATGCAAGTCCGGTGCCTCCCCGGGCTTTGCCAGGCAGGGCGCTACTCGACCTCGTTCTGGATGATCGGCCCCACGTACTCGAGATCCCCGCCAGGGCCAACGCGGCCGCGGATCTCGTAGCTGGAGTAGATGCCATCGCAGTCCAGGTCACCCCGGGCCTGGGCGGTGTAGGTGGCGTCCTTGCCCTGCCCGGCGCTGGTGAAGCGGTATTGGTAGTAGTGGGGCGCGGGCAGCATGAAGTTCAGCTCGTTCCATGGCGAGCGGTCCCAGCTGCCCGGCACCAGGGGGCACTTGTAATCGGGCATCTCGCAGCACGGCTTCGCCGGCCACCAGCCGCCGCTGGAGGGGGGGAACTTCTTGGGCAGCAGCTTACCCTGCTTCGAGTAGTGGTCAGCCATGAAGTACTGCACGGCGCCGGTGCGTATCCCGTCCAGCGACGCGGTGGCCTCCACGGTCTTGGAGCGGCGGGTGTACTTGATGAACGACGGGATGGCCACCGCGGCGAGGATCCCGATGACGGCCGCCATCATCTGCGGGTCGCCGCTCAGCGGCAGGTGGTAGCTGGCGGTGAGCTGGTCCCCCTTGACCTGCGGGTTGATGTCTTTGAGCAGCTTGTTGAAGTTGTGGTAGGCCCAGATGGCGGACACGCCCTCGAGCACCTTGTCCCCCGCCATGGCCTGGCTCTTCTCCTGCTGCAGCTTGCCGAGCATCACCTGGGCCAGGCCCATGACCATCTTGAGGGTGGCCGAGAGCTTCGTCCCCTCGCCCGAGAGCGCCAGCTTGAGCCGCTGCTGCTGGTCCCAGGTGGCGGTGGCTGTCCTGATCCCCCAGCCGTCCAGCGTCTTTTTGGCCGCCTCCTCGGGGATGCCGGCGGCGGCGGCGCCCAGCAGCACGTCCACCGCCGGGGTATCGGCCGCGAGCATGCCCGCCAGGGGTGCCTTCGGTTCCAGGGCCTTGGCCTTGCCCTGGCTCAGCGCGATGGCCAGCTGCACCCCGGCCCGGGTGCCCACCACGAACCCGGCGGGCACCGCCGCGCCCAGCAGGTGCTTCTCCACCCGCACCAGCTGCACGCCCAGGTGCTGCCCCTCGGGCTTGCCCCGCGGGGTGACCTTGCCGTCCAGGCGCATCAGCACCGCCACGGTGCCCTCCTCGCCCTTGATCTCCACCGCCCAGGCCACGATGCCCTCGAGCCGGGTCAGGTCAGCGCCGGTGGTGCGCACCAGGAAAGCGGAGAGGTCGGCCTTGAGCTGGGGCTGCTCCGCCAGCATCGCCCCCAGCGGGGAGAGGCTGCGCTGCCGCAGCACCGCCGCCCCCATGGCGCTGGCCGGCACGTGCTGCAGCAGGGACTCCTGCGCCGCCGGAGCCGGCCTGTTGGCCTCCGCCCCGGGCGAGGCGGGAGACCGCCCCCTGTCAGGGCAACCGGGCAGAACGAGGGTAACCAGGAGTAGCGACGCCAGCTTGGAGTTGAGCATGGCGCGAGGGTATCACGGGCGAAACAGGCGGTAGTACCGCTGCAGCTCCTTGGCGCCCAGCGCCCGGGTGAGGATGGCCACCTCGTCGATCCAGCCGGCGAGGTGGCGGCCAGCCTGACCGTCGCCGCCCAGGCGGATCTGGTTGCCCGGGGCGAAGGATCCCTGGATGCTCTTGACCTTGGCGCCGTCCTGGTAAGCGGTAAAGGTCTTGCCGTCGTAGGTCATGGCCAGGTGGGTCCAGGCGCCGGCCTTGGGCGCGGTGGTGGTCGTGATGCCCCGGCCCGGGCCGAGGCCGAACCACCAGGCGGACCCCTTGTCGTCCACCCCCAGGGCGGGCATGTCGTCGCGCTTGTGCAGCACGTAGGTGCTCTTGGTCACGGCCTTGGGCTTGACCCAGGCCATGACGGTGAAGCGGGTGAAGCGCGCGCTCAGGTCTGCCTCCAGGCGCACGTCGTCGAGGATGAAGTAGTTGCCGCTTGAGGGGAGAGCGGCCTTCTCGCTGTAGAGGACGAACACGCTCACGCTGGTGGGGTCCAGCGGGTTGGGCGAATTGTAGGCGCCCGTGGCGAGGGGCAGCGCCACCAGGTTCCAGCCGGCCGAGTAGCTCTTGGCCACGGGGGCCACCACATGGGCCTGCGCATTATCCCACTGCACGAATCGGTCGGTGATGCCGGTGCCGAAGGTGATCCGCTGGACCTTGTTGTGGCTGGGATCCTTCACCCAGAGCCAGAAGGTTAGATAGCCGGTGAGCTTTCCGCCGGCGCCCTTCCAGGAGCTCAAGTTCTTGGCCAGCCCCTGGTAAGAGGCCAGGTACTTCAGGTGGTTGGTCTTGGCCCAGAACCGCACCGCGCCCTTGCCCTCGCGCAAGGTCTTGCCGTCCTTGGCCACCGCGCCGCCGGCGCTGGACCAGCCGTAGGCGGAGTCGCAGTTGGCCAGCTGGAGCTGCTTGTTGAGCTCAACCGTCACGAGCCCGCTGCTGCCGTCCACGAACAGGGCGCGGCCGTCCATGCCGTCACCCTCGATGCCCACCTGAGCCTTGTCCGCGCCGGCCGTTCCCGAGATCTGCCCGTCGAATATGCCCGGGCTGGCCAGGTTGAAGACCTTGGCGCCGCTGGAGCGGGTGCCCGCATCTCCGAAGCTGTAGAGGAGCGAGAGGTTCTCGCACTTCTCGTCGGTGTCGCCGTCGCAGTCGTTGTCCTTCTTGTCGCACACCTCGAGGCCGCCGGCGGAGATGGAGCACGGGTGCTCGCAGCCGTTCTTCCAGTCGCCGTCGTTGTTCCAGTGGGTGCTGTTGCCCGCGGCGTCCTTGGCGCAGGCGCCCACCGCGCACTGCCCCGCGGTGCAGGTCGGCGTGGCGTTGGGGGTGGCGCAGACGTTGTTGCAGCTGCCGCAGTTGTTCGGGTCCGACTGCAGGTCGAAGCCGTCATCGGCGGCGCCGTTGCAGTCGTTGTCCAGGCCGTCGCAGATCTCCACGCCCCCGTTGGAGGGCACGCACGCGTCCAGCCAGGCCTCCGGGCCGGCGTCGGCCGGGCCAGATTCCGACAGCCCCGCCTCCACATACACGCCCCCGTCACCGGCACGCGAGAGCCGGGTCAGGTCATGGGGGCAGCCGGCCAGGAGCAGAGCCGCGGCAGCCAGAAAAAACAGTCGTCGCATCTTGAATAAGGGTACCGGGAATGGCGGGAGGGACAAAAAAACCTACGAGAAGAACAAGAAACAAGGAACTAGAAACAGGAAATGAAAAATCTGAGCAAGCTCGGTCCTGGAGTCGTGGGGTTGCCCATGGCCCCTGGGCTAACTCATTTTTCATTCACCATTTTTTGTTCCTTGTTTTTTAATTCCGCTGGCCCACGGCCAGCGGACATCTCTCCAGACTGCCCCCGGCCCCAGCGCCTCCACCGTGTCCAGCAGCCGGCCCACCTCGCCTTGCTGGCCCTCGCCGAACTCCGGATCGTAGGCTGCCTTGACCTCGGCCATGTACTCGGCCGTGCTGTCGAAGCGCCAGGGCATACGCTCGGCGCGCTTGGCGGCGAAGGTGCGGCCGTCGCGCTGCAGCGGGTCGTGCAGCTCCGGCCGGCGGCCGGTGAGGTCCACCAGGGCGGCGTCGGCCGCGACGCTCGCGGCGGCGGCGGCCTCGGTGGCCCCGGCGCCGTCGAGATCTCCCGAGCCGTGGAAGGTGAAGCGCCCCTCCGACAGCCCGAGCCCGCAGGCGAGCACATAGAAGCGCAGCGCCTTGAACTTCCAGCTCACCACGCCCACCCGGGCCGGCCAGCGGCCGCGGTGGCGGTGGTAGCACAGCATGGCGAACAGCAGGTTCTCAAAGCTGTCGCGGGCGAAGGGCTCCACCAGCATGTCCGGGGCGCCGCGCCGCTCGAGGGGGAAGCCGGCCAGCAGCTCGGCCAGCCCCTCCGCCTCGCTGTTGGTCACCTGGCTGGCGGGGAAGCCGGGGGCACGGTCGCGGGTGCGCCCGCCGCTGAGCACCAGGGCGTCGTAGCCGCGGGTGCGCGACAGCTTCACCCCGTCCAGCGCGTGCCGCTGATAGATCGCCTCCTCGCCGGGGTAGCCGCCGTGCCAGGCGCCGTCCTGAAAGATGGCGTGCCCGGCGACCAGCAGCAGTCCGCCATCACCGGACACCGCGCCTCCGCAGGCAGAGCAGGGTAACCAGCAGCAGCGAGGCCAGCACGGGCAGAGGCGCGGAGGGGCGCCCCACGCTGCACCCATCCTCGGCAGGCAGGGCGCACAGGCCCTCCAAGGAGCAGAGGTAGCCCGCCGGGCAGGCGCTGTCCGCGACGCAGGCCTTGCTGCAGAAGCGGAGGCCAGCCGCGTCGGCGGCGCAGCGCTCGCTGTCACAGTCGGTGTCCACCTTGCACGCCTCGCCGAAGGGCGCTCCCGGCTTCACGGTGATTCCCACCTGCGCCTCGCCCCTGTTGGTCTCGGCGTCGTGGGCCACCACCTTGATGGTGTGGTTCGTGGGGTAGAGCCCCTGCAGCTTGAAGCTGAAGGGCGAGGAGCCGGTGAGGGTCTCCTGCTTCGTGCCGTTGAGCCACAGCTCCACGCTGGTCACCGCCACGTTGTCCGTGGCCGTGGCCTCGACAGTGAAGGTGCGCGTCGTGGACGCCCCGGCCGCGGGGCTGGTGATGGCCACCACCGGGGCGGTGGTGTCGATGGGCTCGCCCTTGTACAGGTCAGCGCCGGCCTCCAGCTTGATCCAGTCGAGGAACACGTCCACGCGCACGTCGATGCCGCTGCCGAACAGGGTGCCGCAGGGCGGGTAGGTGCCGCGAGAGTGCACGCCGGCCAGATACTCCTTGCCGCCGCGCACCGCGAAGCTGGGGCCGCCGCTGTCCCCGGGGCAGGTGGCCGCGCCCTTCTCGTTGATGATGGTGAAGGTCTTGTCGAGCAGGGTGTCGATGCGGTTGTCGCCCACGTACTTCTTGCCGCTCAGGCCCTGATCCGTCAGCCCGAAGCCCACCATCACCAGCGGCTCGCCGGCCTTCAACGCCGAGTCCACGAGGGTGGCAGGGCGCACGCCGGGCACGTTCTTCTCCAGGTGGATGATGGCGATGTCCGCGTCGTCGCTGACGTTGCCGTCGTAGTTCGGGTGCACCTTGACCCTGGTGGAGGAGGTTGCCTTGCCCCGGGTGGTGAACTTGTACTTGCGGGTCAGGCTGCGCACGCAGTGGGCCGCGGTGAGCACGGTCTTGCGCCCGATGAGGGTGGAGGAGCAGCCGCCGAGGCTGCCCACCTCGTGGTGGGCCGGGTCGGGCTTGCCCCAGGCGAGGGGGCCCCGGTGCGTGCCGGTCTCGTCCGGCGGGGGGCCGCACGCGGTGCAGGTCAGGGCGACGGTCAGGGAGAAGATCAGGCCAGGGCTACGATGCTTCATAAGGTACCTCAGGGTGGGACTATACTCTGCCCCGGCGGCGGCGGGTCAAGAAGATCGCCGCGGCGGCGGTGGCCAGCATCACCAGCGGCAGCGTGACCCAGAACTTCAGGTTGGAGCCCGGCCGGGCCAGGGCCTTGTGCTCGGCCTCCTGCAGCGGCACGGCGTAGAAGGGTCCCGAGTAGGAGCCGAAGTAGGCCACCGCCTGGCCGTTGATCTCGGCCACCGCGGGCGAGGACCAGGTGCTGTCCCCCAGGGTCAACGAGTCCCAGATGGGGCGGCCGGTAAACGCGCTCCAGGCCAGGGCGCCGTCGGCGAGGTTCACGCAGTGCAGGTGATGGTCCCAGGCGGAGAAGAGCACCCGGTCTGCGCCGTCGTGGGTCGCCAGGGCGCCGCCGGAGTAGATCCCGCCGCCCACGCGGTGGCTCCAGCGGGGGGCGCCAGTTGTCGCGTCCAGGGCGTACATGCGGGTGTCATAGGAGCCGGCCAGCAGCAGCTGCCGGTCGGCCACGCGGGCCAGGGTGGGCGCGCCGTCCACCCAGTGGGAGGTGGCGAAGCGCCACAGCTGGCGACCGTCGCGGGCGTCGAGGCAGCGCAGGCGGCCGTACTTGGAGCCGAAGTAGACCCGGTCCGGGCCCCCGCCGGGCTTGTCGGCCAGCCACAGGGCAGGGGTGCCCATCACCGACTCGCGCTCGGTGTACGACCAGCGCACATCGCCGGTGGCGGCGTCCAGGCAGTACAGGTTGCCGTTATCCGAGCCGACGAACACGCGCCACGCGCCGTCGCTCATGCGGGCGCAGACTGGAGAGTTGACGCGGTTGTCGCCCAGATCAGCGGTCCACAGCGCCTTGCCGGTCAGGGCGTCCACCGCGGTGAGGCCGGCCACCTGCATGTGCCCCGAGATGCTCTTGTCCCACACCCAGTGGCCGAAGAACACCGCGTGCCGATCCCCGGCCCGGCCCACGCAGGGCGCAGAGAGGCGGGCGCCGCCCATGGTGGGCCGCCAGGACTTGACCGTGTAGATCCAGCGCCGCCGGCCCAGGTCGGCGCTGATGGCGTACAGCAGCCGGTCGGAGGAGGCGGCGAAGACAAGCGGCCCGCCCGTCTCGCGGGTGCCGCGCCACAGGGCCGGCGTGCTGTGGACGCCGCCGCCGGTGGTGAAGCGCCAGCGCTGCTCGCCGGTCTCGCCGTCCAGGGCATACAGGTTGCGGTCGTAGCTGCCCGCCAGCACCAGCGGCCGGCCGCCGACCACGCCCAGCGCGGGGGAGGACCAGACCGTCATGCCGGGCTGGTATCCCCAAACATGGCTGCCCGCCTCGAACCGCCAGCCCTTGACCGGGGCGATGCCAGGCAGCGCGATCCGGACCCTCGCGGTGCCCCTGACGTTGCCCCGCTCCATGGGCCAGTGCGCCTGCGGGGCTGGCGGGGCCGCGGCGGCAGGGGCCGCGAGGAGCCCGCACAGCAGCGCCAGGCGGGCGACGAGCCGCCTCACCCCGCGGCCTCGGGCGACGGGTCTTCGCGCCAGGTGTCCACCACCCGGATGCCGGTCTCGGGGCACGCGTCGACGCAGGCGAAGCAGAGCTGACAGTGCTCCGTGCGAACCTGCCCGTGGCTCACGGCGGCCACGCGGCAGGACCGGTCGCAGGCGCCGCAGCCGCTGCACGAGGCGGCGTCGCCCATCACCCTGAGCCGGCTGAAGCGGTGGGAGATGGACATGACCAGGCCCCAGGGGCAGACATAGCGGCACCAGGCGCGGGCGATGATCAGCGAGGCCACGGCGAGCACCAGGGTGGTGACCGCCGACGCCGGGTCGAGCACGTCCACGAAGGCGAAGTGCACCGGCGAGGTGATCACGGTCTGGAACAGCGCGCTGGCCAGGATCGACATGAGGCTGACCCAGCGCAGGGCCCGGGTGGCGATGTCGTCGGCGATGCCGGCCAGCACCAGGAAGTCGAGCAGCAAGATGGACGCCGCCCAGTAGAGACTCGAGTCCTCCAGGAACAGCTTGCGCTCGTGGCTGATGGAGAACACCAGGTAGAGGAAGCCCGCGAAGAACGCCCCGATCAGCCCGAGCTGCAGCCGCCCGGGCGACAGCGGTCCCTTGCCGGTGATCAGCTCGCGCGCCATGGAGAACAGCTCCTGGATGGTGCCCGTGGGGCAGATCCAGCCGCAGAAGAAGGGGCCGGTCACCAGGGTGAAGGCGACCACGCACACCGGCAAGCTCATGAAGAAGAAGCTCTCGGTGTAGACCGTGCCGATGAGGGTGATGCCGTGGATCGTGTTGCGGATCATGCCGAACACGCCGAGGCACGAGAGCACGACGTAGAAGAACACCAGCAGCGAGACGATCTGCACCAGGTGGCGCACCAGCTGCCGGCGCCGGCGCACCGACATCACCACCACCGTGGCCATGAACAGGAACAGCAGCGAGAAGAGCTCGACATGGCTGCCGTCCAGGCTGAAAAACGGCTGCTCGATGGCCTTCCACAGCGGGAGCTTGCTCACCTGCATACCCACATCGGCCCACGCCGTCGCAGGCACCAGAATCAGCAGGGCCATCACCAGAACCAACATCCCAGCAAAGGTACCAGATCCGCCCCCCGAGCGAACCCACCGCGCCCCCAATTAAATGTCATATAGGGGGGTCAGACCCCTACACTTGACATTTTAGTGCAGAGCCGCAATTAAATGTCATATAGGGGGGTCAGACCCCTACACTTGACATTTTATGGGGGGGATCAGGTCTTTTTCAGGGAGATGTCGAAGGTGGCGGTTTTGTAGGTTTTTCCGCCGGTAGTTTTGGAGCCGAGGGCCAGGACTCGGGCCGGGTCGCTGGAGTCGCAGGTGGGCTTGGGGCAGGAGTCGTTGGGCCCGAGAAAGGGGTCGCCGACGAAGTAGCACTGGGTGGTCAGCGGCTGATAGCCCGGCATGGTGATGATGAGGTGGTAGTGCCGTGGCCGCTTGTCGTAGTGCCCCGGCCAGATCGACTCGAACTCGTAGCGCCCCTTTGCGTCGGTCTTCATCTGGCCGCGCAGCCGGTACTCCTTGGTGTTGCTGTGGTACTGCCCCGAGGCGTCGGCGTGCCACACGTCCACGATGGCGCCGGCCAGGGGCGTCTTGCAGTCCGGCGCGGTGACAGTGCCGCTCATGATCACCCTGTCGCCCGGCTCGCTCGCCGTGGCGAGCACCGTGCGGAACGGGGCGCCCTTTTCGTGAAACGGCCCCAGGGCGTCGCTCTTGGTGGGCGCGCACTGTTTGGCCCCGGCGTCCGGGGCGCTCAGGTCGGCCGCCGCCGTGCCGTCCGCGAAGGGCATGTCCGGCGTAACCCCGCCGCTGTCCGGGGCGGGCGCGCTGTCCGCAGCAGCCGCGTCAGGGGTGACCGCGACGCCGTCATCGCTGCACCCGCCAAGCAGGCCCGCCGCCGGGACCGTGACCCCCAGCACCTGCAGAACCCCCCGCCTGTCCAGTAGTCTATTGGTTTTCTTATTCATGCTGAGAAGTCTGACCTGGATCCTCACCGTCGGCAACGCGGTCGCAGCGCCCGGTGCCCTGCAGGCACACCTCGCTGCACGCCGGCTCGCGCGGCACGGCCCCCGGCTCGAGCCCGAGGAACCGGGCCACGAACCGACACACCGGCCGTCGCAGCACCTCGTCCATGGGGCCGGCCTGGATGACCCTGCCCCCGAGCATCACCGCGCACCGGTCGCCCAGGGCGCGTGCCTCGTCCCGGTTGTGGGTCACGTGCAGCACCGTCAGGTCCAGCTCCCGGTGCACCCGCCGCAGCACCTCCTGCAGCTCCAGGCGCGCGTTGTGGTCCACCAGGCTCAGCGGCTCGTCCAGCAGCAGCACCTTCGGCCGCGGCGCCAGCGCCCGGGCCAGCGCCACCCGCTGGGCCTCACCCCCGGACAGTGCCGTGACGGGCCGGTCCAGCAACCCCTCGACGCCGAGCATCTGCGCCAGCGCGTCCACCCGTCGGCTGCGCTCCGCCCTGCCCGCGCCCCGGGCGCGTAGCCCGAAGGCCATGTTCTGCGCCACGCTCAGGTGGGGAAAGAGCGAGCTCTTCTGAAAGACGAACCCCACCCCGCGCGCCTCGGGGGGCTGCCGCGTCATGTCCTCGCCCCCCAGCAGCACAGCCCCTGACGCCGGGGCGTACAGCCCCGCGATGGTGCCCAGCAGCAGCGACTTGCCGCACCCGCTCGGCCCCAGGATCACCATGTACTGCCCGGCCTCCACCCGCAGGTCAGCTCGCAGCTCGAAGCTGCCCCACCGCTGCCGAACCTGGCGCGCCTGAATCATAGCCGCTCCTCCGGCGCGCGGCGCAGGCCGGCCGGCAGCAGCGCCTGGCCGAACTGCAGCATCACGAAGATCCACAGGCAGATGAGCAGCAGCAGCACCGCCAGCGGCCGCGCCTCGGCGACCCCCACCTTGACGAACTCGGTGTGCACCAGGATGGGCGCCGTGGCCGGGGTCGAGGCGAACAGGATGATGGATCCAAACTCGCTCACCGCCCGGGACCAGCACAGGATCCCCCCCACCAGGATGCCCCGCGAAGCCAGGGGCAGCGCCACCCGAAAGAACGCCCCGCGCGCCGACGCCCCCAGCACCCGCGCCGCGCTCTCCAGGTGCAGCGGCACCCCCTCGAAGGCGGTCATGGCGGTCTTGATCAGGAAGGGCGATCCCACGAACGCCTGGGCCAGCACCAGCCCGAGGAAGCTGCCCGCCACCGAGAGCCCGAACCGCTCCCCCAGGTACTGCCCCACCGGCGACCCCGGCCCGAGCAGCGAGAGCAGGGCGATGCCCACCACCGACTGCGGCACCAGGATCGGCAGGTCGATGAGGGCCTGCACCAGCCCGCGCCCGCGGAACCGCACCCGCGCCATGGCGTAGGCCAGGGGGACGCCCGGCAAGGCCACGAGCACGGTGGCCACCGACGAGCTGGCCAGGCTGTTCCAGATGGCGCGCATCACCTCGGGCCGCCCCAGGGTCAGGCCGAGGGTGCGCGGCGAGTCCTGCAGCCCCATGTGCAGCAGCGGCAGCAGCAGCAGCGCCAGGAACAGCAGCCCCACGCCGAGGCAGCCGATGACGAAGGGCGCCACCCCCGCGCGCCGCGCCTGCCACAGCGCCGCGAAGATCAGCGCCAGGGGGAAGAACGTCTCGGCCGCGTAGGGCTGAAAGACCACGAAGCAGAGCACGAAGATGATGAAGTAGCCCAGCAGGATGGGCACCGAGAACACCGACGCGTAGACCACCACCAGCAGGATGAACAGCGACTGCCGGTCCAGCAGCGCCAGCACCAGCAAGAAGAGCAGGAAGTAGCCGGTGGCGAACAACCCCACCGCCGTGGAGCCGTTGGGCCGCCGGGCCACGAGGCGCGCGCAGTACAGCACGTACAGGTTCGCGGCGAAGAGCACGATGTTGGTGGGCAGCGCAAGCGGCGCCCCGGGCAGCAACGCCACCGCCCCGTGCACCAGGGCCAGGGCGGCCACCGCCAGGGCCGGCCCGACCCAGGCGCGCCCCTCGACGCCGTCGCTCAACGGCTCGCTCCGCCTGGCAGCGGCCGAAACCCTCGACGCGCCAGGGCCCTGCGCCCCTTTGCCCCCAGCAGCGCAGACAGCAGCAACTCAGCGCCGCGGTGGTTGGGCGCCCCGCGGGGGATGGCCGCCGCGTAGGTCACCGGCGCGCCGCGCAAGGTCACCGGCGCGCTGCCCGAGCGCATGCGAACGGTGACGCTTGCCCGCCCGTAGGCCGCGGCCCGCGCCGGGTCGCCGAGGTTGTAGTCGTCCGACAGGGGCACCAGCTTCAGGTTGTGGTCCTCGGCGGTGGAGCGATAGACGAACGCGTAGTCGATGGCCCGCGCCTGCAGCCGCCCGAGCAGCTCCCCCTCGTGGGGCACCCGCTGATTGGCCGGCACCAGGGCCCGCAACTGCGCGGCCAGCCCGGGCGCCTGCATGGCCGCGGCGGCCAGCTCCCACAGCAGCACAGTGCGGTAGCCGATGGGCGCCAGGTCCGGCTCCACCAGGCCCAGCCGCACGCCGGGCCGCTGCAGCACCGCTGGCCAGTTCTCGCCCGTGATCTCGTCGGTGAACCGGCTGTGCTCCATGTGCGCCAGCACCAGCTCGTTGGTGGCCACGGGGACCACCCGGTCCGTCCAGTCGGGCACGAGGATGCTCCGGATGACCCTGTCATCCGCAACCGCCACCAGGTCCGCGCGCCGGTTCAGCTCGGCCACCTTGCGGCACGCCACCTGCGAGCCGCTGATCTCCAGCTGCACGTCGAGCCCGGGGTTGTCCTTCTCCGCCACCCTGGCCACGTCATCCAGCACCCGCGCCATGCTCGCCGCCACGAAAACCGTCACCACATCGCTGCTGCGCTTGCACCCGCCGACACCCATCAGCGCCAGCGCGGCGAGGCCAACACCGAGGGCCCGGTTCAGCACATGCATCAAGCCTCAAGCCTCAAGTCTCAAGCCCCAAGCCCGCGGCGCGCGGCGCCGCTAGAGCCCCTTGGTGGAGGTGATCTCGTAGATGTAGAGCCCCCGGTAGCCGAACACGCGCCAGTTGGGCGAGTCGTCGGCGATGATCGCCTTGTCGGTCACCCCGGTGACCGCGTCGAAGGTCAGGCCCCAGCTGTTTTCGTACTTCTTCTTGAAGTCGGCGAACAGCGTGGCCGCCGAGGCCGCCTTCTTCATCTCCCAGATGAACAGCTGCAGCTGGTCCTTGCCCGTCTTGTAGTCCTGTTTGGCGAAGCCGGCGGTCCCCTCCTTGGCGAAGGGCGCGTGGTGCCCGTTGATGATGTCCTCGATGGATTTGTCGTCGTACGCCGCCTCCACCCCGGGCTTGCCCACGCTGCTGTCCTCCGCCCAGGGCGTGGCCTCCTTGTCGTCCGGCACGAACTTCTCCACCTTCAGCGTGGTGCTCGCCGTGGGCAGCTTCTTGTCCAGGGCCTTGATGAAGGCGATGGTGTTGGCCTTGATGGTGGCCGTCCCGGCGTCCCCGGTGGCGCCACCTTCGGCCGCGGCGGCGTCGGCCGCGCCTGCCTCCATGGCCGCCTGGTCCGGCGTACCCCCGCCCTTGTCCGCCAGCTGTTGATCCGGCGCGCCGCTGTCCTTGCCGCCAGGGGCGTCGTCGTCAGAGCAAGCCACCGCGAGCAGCAAGGGGAGAGAACAGAGCAGAGCTATCCTGGCCATGTGGAGCCTCCTTCTGATCTGAATTATAGGCTGGATCGTCAGCGCCGCCGCCGCGCCAGGCCAAGCAACATCATCAGGCCGAAGAGCGCCAGGGCAGGCAGCTGCCGCGCGCCCGGGGCCACCGCGCAGCCGCCGTCGTCGTCCCCGCCCGGCGGGGTGACCTGGCTGTCCTTGCTGGCCACCTTCTGGTCCTTCTTGGCGGCGCCCTTGTCCTTCTTGACCGCGCCCTTGTCCTTCTTGGCGGCGCCCTTGTCCTTCTTGACCGCGCCCTTGTCCTTCTTGACCACCTTCTGGTCCGGCTTGGGCGTCACCTTCTGATCCGGCTTGGGCGTCACTTTCTGATCCGGCTTGGGCGTCACCTTCTGGTCCGGCTTGGGCGTCACCTTCTGGTCCGGCTTGGGCTGCGCCTTGTCAGGCTTCGGCGCGCCCTTGTCCACCGTGGCGATGAGCGGCGCGCCGGCGTCGGGGTAGTACGACACCTTGCCGAACTGCGCCTTGCGGGCCGCGGTGACGATGGTGAGCATGTAGGCGTAGTACAGGCTCTCGTAGTTGCCGTTGAACGGCATCATGCCATCTCCCGCCCGCGCCACCAGCACGCTCTTGACCACCGCGTCGTTGTTGCGCAGCCCCTCGGCCGCGGCGCACGCCGCCCGCTCGGGGTAGCTGCCCGACGTGCAGCTGGAGCTGGGCGCGCCGGTGAGGATCCGCTTGGCGGCGTTCTGACACGCCGTTGGAACGTTGTTGCCCGAGGAGGCCAGCGCCCCGGTGAATGACGACGTATTGCCCGCGCCGAGCCACAGGTAGGCCCCCACGACCGCGGCGAGGCACTTGTGCTGGGGTGCGTTGATGTTGCGCGTCAGCGCGTTGGTGGCGGCGCTGCGCGCCCCGCCGAGCTTGCTGCCCAGCTTCGCCTTGCGCTCGGCCAGCATCACGCCGGCGCGCATGCAGTCCTGGCCCCACTGGGCGGTGCTGGTCCAGGAGCTCCCCTCGGGGCTGGGGCTCGGGCAGTCGTTGTTGCCAGCGCGCCAGCTGCCGCCTGCGTTCCAGCAGAACCGGTAGCCGAAGCGCTTGATCACCTGGTCGATGCCGGTGCGGTTGTACTCCGCGGAGCTGCCGAGCTTGTCATTGGGCCACTTGTCCCAGACCGTGGCGGCGTTGAGCGCCGTGGCCTGGTTCGACAGCTTGCAGTGGCCGTAGTACTGCCACCATCCCTGGGTGCCGGCGAACAGGTCAGACTTGCTGCTGGTCTGCCGCATCATGCAGTTGCTGTTGCCGGTGATCCAGTTGGACGGAAAGCCGCTGGGGCGGAAGCGCAGCTGCAGGCCGAGCCCGGTCACCTGGTGGTTGCCCGCCTGCCCGGAGATTGTGAAGGTGAACGCCACGTTCTGCCCCGGGTTGATGTCGTGGTTCGGCGGCGAGACCTGGATCGAGAAGCCGCCGGCGGTGCCGCGCATCATGGTGCCGAACATCTTGTACGGCAGGTTGTTCTGCACGTACACGCGCAGCTTGGTGCTCTTGCCCGAGGCCACGAAGACGCTGGTCACCTCCGGCTTGACGACGATGCGCGAGGGCGCGGCCCAGATGTTGTTACACCAGTGGGCCAGGGCGCTGCCCGAATAGAGCAGGATCGCCGCCGCCAGGGACGAGAGGATCAGGGGACGAAGGAGGGATCGTTTCATTCTATGGCTCCCGTGCCGCGGACAAAATAAGAACAAACCAGCGGCCATTTTAGCCCGAACAGCGCGAGCGCTCCAAGCACAAGCCGGTAAACTCAGGTCCCATGATCCCCCGCGCCATCATCTTCGACCTCGACGGCACCCTGCTCGACACCCTGGACGACCTGACCGCCAGCCTGAACCGGGCGCTGGCCGAGCGGTGCTTGCCGCCCCACCCTGCCCGCCGGGTGCGACGCATGATCGGCGACGGCGTGCACTGGCTGGTGCGCCGCGCCCTGCCCCGGGGGGCCCACACGCCCGAGCTCGAGCAGGACCTGGTGCGCGCCTTCCGCCGCGATTACAACCGCCGCTGGGACCAGGCCACCCGCCCCTACCCCGGCGTGCCCGAGCTGCTGGATCAGCTCGCCGCCGCGAAGCTTCCGCTGGCGGTGCTGTCCAACAAGCCCCACGAGTTCTGCGTCCAGATGGTGGACAGCCTGCTGGCAGACTGGGCCTTCCACCGGGTCATCGGCGGCGGCGATGCCTTCGCGCTCAAGCCGGATCCCGCCGGCGCGCTGGAGATCGCGACCACCCTCGACGTCCCCCCTGCGGACTGCATGCTCGTGGGCGACTCCATGGTGGACATCCAGACCGCCCACGCCGCAGGCATGGTGCCCGTGGCGGTCACCTGGGGCTTCCGCGACGAGGAAGAGCTGCGCGAGGCCGCTCCAGCCCACGTCCTGAGCAAAGCCCACCAGCTCCTCGATATCCTCTGAGCCTCGACCCAGGCGAGCGAAGCGAGCACCTGGGCTGACTAGCCTGAAGCCTGAAGCCTGAAGCCTGAAGCCGGGACGCGAAGCGTCCCAGCACGATCCCCCCAAGCCTCAAGCCTCAAGCCTCAAGCCGGGACGCGAAGCGGCCCTTCCTCAAGCCGGGACGCGAAGCGTCCCATCAGATACACTCGATCCCACCATGAAGCGCGCCATCGGCCTCCGCACTCAGCTCCTGGGCGGGCTGACCACGATCATCGTGGTCGCCTCGGTGTCGGTGGGCGTGATCACGGTCTGGACCATGCGCCGCCAGGTGGCCCAGATCGAGCTGGAGAACGCCCGCCTGCTGGGCCAATCCCTGGCCAACCTGCTGTCCATCTCCATGCGCGACCGGAAAGGCGACCGCCCGGCCCTGCAGCAGGCCGTGGGGGGCATCCCGCTGTCCAGCGCCATCGTGGGCATCGAGGTGGTGGACCGCGAGATGCAGGTCCTGGTGCGCAGCCACGAGGGCACCAGGCCGCCGCCCGCAGGGGCGGGCCTCGCCGCCGCCATCAACACCCGGGTTCAGGTGGTGCGCCTGCTCCAGGGGGAGTCCAGCATGCTGGCGGTGAGCACGCCGATCTATGCGCGGGGGGTGCTCACCGGCGGCGTGCGGCTGCACCTGCTGCTCGGCCCCGACCGGTTCGGCTGGCCGCGGCTGTTCTGGTTGCTGATGGTGGCCAACGGCCTGGTGCTGGTGCTCTTCGTGGCCCTGGTGGTCACGCGATATGTCATCCGCCCCGTGGAGGCCATGCAGCGCGCGGCGGCCCAGGTAACCGAGGGCGATCTGTCCACCCGCCTGGCCGATGAGGGGGCCCACGAGCTGGCCTCCCTGGCCGGATCATTCAACGAGATGGCCGCCGCCGTGCAGGATCAGCTGGAGCGCCTGGAGCGGCAGCGCCAGGAGCTGGCCACCTCGAGGGAGGTGCTGATCCGATCCGAGAAGCTGGCCTCGGTGGGCCGGCTGGCCGCCGGCGTGGCCCACGAGGTGGGCAACCCGCTGCAGTCCATCGTCGGCTTCACCGAGATCCTGCTGCAGGGGGGCCTGTCCGGCGAGGAGCGCGCCGACTTCCTGGACCGCGTTCGCCACGAGACCGAGCGCATCCACCGCATCATCCGCGAGCTGCTCGACTTCGCCCGCCCGGTGGAGGGTGAGCGGGAGGCGGTGCAGGCCAGCCAGGTGGTGGAGCAGTCGATGCAGCTGGTGGGACCCCAAAAGCGCCTGCGCGAGGTGGAGGTGAAGCTCGAGGGGCTGGCCGACCTGCCCCCCATGGCGGCCAGCGGCCCGCGCCTGATCCAGGTGATGGTCAACCTGCTGCTCAACGCGGCCGACGCCATGGGCGGCAAGGGCAAGATCACCGTCAGCGGCCAGGCCCCCGGGACGGACGGCATGGTCCAGCTCACCATCAGCAACGACGGGCCCGCCATCCCCGAGGAGCACCGCGACCAGATCTTCGACCCCTTCTTCACCACCAAGGACCCGGGCGCGGGCACCGGCCTCGGCCTGGCCGTGGCCACCTCCATCATCGAGTCCCACGGCGGCACCCTGGAGCTGGCCGAGGCGGACACGCCCACGTTCGTGATCGAGCTACCTGTCTGGGAAGAGCCTGAGACTTGAGACTTGAGAGACTTGAGACTTGAGACTTGAGACTTGAGACTTGAGGGACTTGAGACTTGAGACTTGAGGCTTGAGACTTGAGGGGGAAGTGTCCGGGACTATTTACCCTCGAGCCTCAAGCCTTACAGCCTCAAGCCGGGCGAGCGCAGCGAGCCCCTATTTCTCAGTGTTGACGCACTGAAGGATCAACGTGGTGACGTTGTCCACGCCGCCGGCGCGGTTGGCCTGGTCGGTCATCTCCGAGACCATGCGCTCCATGTCTTCCTGGTTGTTCTCGATGATCTGGTCCATCACCTCGTCGGGGACCATGCCCGACAGACCGTCAGAACAGAGCAGGTAGAAGTCGCCGTCCATCACGTCGCAGGTCTTGCAGTCCACCTGCACGGTGTCGCGCATGCCGAGGGCCCGGGTGATGACGTTCTTGTGGGGGAAGTTTCGCTCCTCCTCCTCGGTCATGTCCGGCTTGGCGTCCTTGTAATCCTCGAGCAGCGAGTGGTCGCGGGTGACCTGGCTGAACTCGCCGTTGCGGTAGCGGTAGCAGCGGCTGTCGCCCACGTGGGCGATGTAGATCTTGTCGCCGTGGATCAGGCAGGTGACGATGGTGGTCCCCATGCCCTTGTAGCGGATGTCCTTGCTGGCCGACTCGTAGATCTTGTAGTTGGCCAGCTTGATGCCGCAGACCAGGCGATTTTCGATGTACGAGAGGCTGCGGTCCATCTTGTAGGGCCAGGTCGCCTCTTCGTCCTTGGTGCGCTGGTAAAACTCGCTCACCGTCTCGGCGGCCATGCGGCTGGCCACTTCGCCGGAGCTGTGGCCGCCCATGCCGTCGGCCACGATGAAGAGTTGCTCGTCCTCCATGAGGCTGAAGTAGTCCTCATTATGAGTACGTTTCATGCCGACGTCCGTCTTCGCGGCGTATCGGATCTTCATTGCGGCCAAGGCGCGTAACCCTCGATAGTGCGGAAAGAAAATTATTACATCGGCATTAAGGTGTCAATGTTCTGTGCTGGTTATCAGCACCCGGCGAGGCGACGGCGTTGCCACCTGTGCTATTAAGGACGGGACCATGAGACGGGCCGAGATCCTGACCATCGGAGACGAGCTGCTACGAGGGGACGTCACCGACACCAACGCCAGCTGGCTGGCCACGCGGCTGTGGCGGCTCGGGCTGCCCGTGGTGCGCACCTCCTCTGTGGGGGACGAAGCAGAGGGGCTCACCGCGGCGCTGGCCAGCACCATGGAGCGCGCGCAGGTGCTGATCCTGTCCGGCGGCCTCGGCCCCACCGACGACGATCGAACCGCCGCGTGCGTGGCCGCGGCAGCAGGGGTAGCTCTCCAGACCCGCGACGAGGCCCTGCAGGAGCTCAGGCGCCGCTTCGACAGGATCGGCATCGCGCTGACGCCCAACAACGCCAAGCAGGCCAACCTGCCGGCCGGCGCGCTGCTGGTGCCCAACGACCAGGGCACCGCCCCCGGCTTCGCCCTGGACGCCCGCGGTTGCCTCACCGTGGCCTTGCCGGGCGTGCCCCGGGAGATGAAGGCCATGTTCGACGGGCATGTGGCGCCGGAGCTGGAGCGCCGGTTCGGCGCCCGGCCGGCCCTGAGCCGCACCCTGAGCTGCTTCGGTATCGGCGAGTCGCACATCGACCACCGCCTGAGCGGGGCGCTGGGCCGGGTGGATCCTGGATCCACGAAAATATCCATTCATTACCGCACCTCTTTCCCCATCAACCGGGTGAACCTGGTGGTGCAGCCGGGGGAGGAGACCACCAGACAAGAGGCCGAAGAGGTGCTGGCCCGGTTCGAGGCCGAGGTGCGCCCGCCCATCGCGCCCCATGTCTTCGGGACCGACGGCCAGAGCTTCGCCGACGCCGTGGTGCAGGCCCTGACCGAGGAGGACGCCACCGTGGCCCTCGCCGAGTCGTGCACCGGGGGGCTGACCGGCGATCTCATCACCAGCGCCGCTGGCAGCTCGGCCGTGTTCCAGATGGGCATCGTGGCCTACCACAACGACGTCAAGGCCCGGGAGCTGGGCGTGCCCGAGGCGCTGCTGGAGCAGCACGGCGCCGTAAGCCAGCCGGTGGTGCAGGCCATGGCGTCCGGCGTGCGGGAGCGAGCCGGTGCCACCTTCGGGGTCGGCATCTCGGGCATCGCCGGCCCCGGCGGCGGCACCGCCGAAAAGCCCGTGGGCACCGTGCACTTCGCCCTGGCCCACGACGGGGGCGTTGAGCACCTGCAGCGCCGCTTCCCCTTCGGGCGCGACCGGGTCAAGTCCATCTCGGCCCACGTGGCGCTGGCCATGGTGCTGCGGCAGCTCGGCCGGCTCGAACTTCCATCACCCCGCAAGGACAAGAGGGCCTGATCCATGAACACCATCCGCACCTTCATCGCGCTGAACCTGCCCGTGACCACCGTGCGCAAGGTGGCGGCCATGCAGGCCGACCTGCGCGAGCGCGCGGCCGCGCACGAGGGCCTCAAGGTGGGCTGGGTGCGCGCCCCCAACATGCACGTAACCCTCAAGTTCATCGGCAACATCCCCGAGGAGACAGCCTGGATCATCAGGGACAAGTTCCCGCTGGCGCTCGACGGCCACCACCCGCTGCGGCTGCACCTCAAGGGGCTGGGCGCTTTCCCGTCGGCCGACAAGCCGCGAGTGCTCTGGCTCGGGCTGGAGCAGCAGGACGAGCAGCTGACCGACCTGGCGGGCGCGGTGGACGCCTGGCTGGAAGAGCTCGGCTTCGAGCCGGAGAAGCGCCCCTTTTCAGCCCACCTCACCCTGGGCAGGGTCAAAAGCGGTAGCGCCGCGGCCCTGCTGGCCGAGCCGGAGCTGGCCGAGGTGGACCTCGGGCCATGCACCGCGTCGGACGTGGTGTTCTACCGCAGCGTCCTGCAGCGGAAGGGAGCTGAGTACATGCCCCTGGCGCGTATCAAAATGGTCCGCCCTGCAAAATAGGGGCGTGACTTTTCCAACGATCCTGGCAGAATGAGGCGCAATACTGAACATCCGCGCAGCCAAAGGTGATCTCATGGTGAAAAAGGAAAGCAACGCCCGCCAGAGCGATGAAAAGAAGCGGGACAAGGCCATCGGCATGGCCATGAGCAGTATCGAAAAGCAGTTCGGCAAGGGCTCCATCATGCGCCTCGGCGAGGAGGGGCTGAGCCAGGACGTCAAGGTCATCCCCACCGGGTCGCTGGGGCTCGACATCCACCTCGGCGCCGGCGGATTGCCGCGCGGGCGCATCGTGGAGATCTACGGCCCGGAGTCTTCGGGCAAGACCACCCTGGCGCTGCACGTGGTGGCCCAGGCGCAGAAGCAGGGCGGCATCGCGGCGTTCATCGACGCCGAGCACGCCCTGGACGTGAACTACGCGCGCAAGCTGGGGGTGCAGACCGATGACCTGCTGGTGAGCCAGCCCGACTACGGCGAGCAGGCGCTGGAGATCGCCGACATGCTGGTGCGCTCCGGCGCCATCAGCGTCATCGTGGTGGACTCGGTGGCCGCGCTCACCCCCAGGGCAGAGCTCGAGGGCGAGATGGGCGACCACCACGTGGGCCTGCAGGCGCGGCTCATGAGCCAGGCGCTGCGCAAGCTCACCGGCACCATCTCCAAGAGCGAGACCCTGGTGATCTTCATCAACCAGATCCGCATGAAGATCGGCGTCATGTTCGGCTCGCCGGAGACCACCACCGGCGGCAACGCGCTGAAGTTCTACTCCTCGGTGCGCCTGGACATCCGCCGCATCGGCGCCATCAAGCAGGCCGACCAGATCCTGGGCAACCGCACCCGGGTCAAGGTGGTGAAGAACAAGCTGGCGCCGCCTTTCCGCGAGGTGGAGTTCGACATCATGTATGGCGCGGGCATCAGCGCCGAGGGCGAGGTCCTCGACATGGGCGTCAACAACAACGTGGTGGACAAGAGCGGCGCCTGGTACAGCTTCGACGGCGAGCGCATCGGCCAGGGCCGCGAGAACGCAAAGAAGTTCCTGGCCGAGCAGCCCGAGATCCTCGACGAGATCCGCGCGCGCGTGATGGAGAAGGCGGGCCTGGTCAAGAAGGACAAGAAGAAGGGCGACGGCAAGGACAAGGACAAGGACAAGAAGTAGGAGGCCGGCCTTCATCCCCTCCCGCGCTGCCTTCCAGGTGGCCTCGCCCTCACCCGCTCTGACCCCGCCGCTCTACTCCTCGTCCTCCAGCCACTTGAGCGAAAACCCGGGCCCCAGGCGCACCAGGTCGAACAGGGTGGCGATGAGCTGCGCCTTGTCGCCGGCGCGGTACGGGTTGTAGTACTCCCAGACGATCTTCTTGGCCGGGTTCACCTCGAAGGCGCGGCCGTTGAGCGACTCGACGACCAGGGTGTTGCCGTTGGGCAGGCGGCTGGCGACGCCGCACTCGGCCGAGTAGAACGCGCCGTCCTTGCCGCCGCGGTAGGACCAGACCTCCTTCATGCTCACCGGGTCGAACTCGAGCACGTTGGAGTCGGTGCCGCCCTTCTGGTTGTCGAACAGCAGCATGGTGCCCGAGGGCAGCAGCACCGGCTCGTGCTGCTTGCGCCAGCTGCCCTTTTTGGCCCAGACCACCTCGCGCTTCTTGGGATCCACGATGGCGATGGTGTCCAGGTGCAGCACCGAGATGAGCAGGTTGCCCGCCACGAACGCCGGGTGATTGGCGGCGTGCTTGCCGTCGAGGACCTTGACGCTGTTGGTGTGGAAGATGTCGCCGGAGGTGCGCATCCCCTTGAGCAGCTCCTTGAACTTCGACGACTCGAAGGTCTCAAGCAGCGACAGGTCGCGCACCAGCTCGCCGTGGGGCGTGAGCCATGAGACGTAGTCCAGCAGCGCCGGCTCGTCGGGGTCGAGGCGCTCGACGATGCGCGCGCGGCGCGAGAGCACGACGATCTCCCCCGAGGGCTCCACGAAGATGTCGTGGTGCGCGGGGCGGGCGAAGGCCCACAGCAGGTTCGAGTCGCGGTCCATCTTGACCATGCCGAACCCCTCGTAGATCGCCAGCAGGTCGCCGTTGGGGTAGACATGGGCCCGCCGGAAGGTGAACGGCCCGGGCCCCTCCACCGGCTCGCGCAGGGCGGGGAACTTCTTGCGCGCGCGCTCGTAGGTGGCGCGCCAGACATGCAGGGTCTTGCCCTCCATGTCCATGAGCATGGCCTCGGGGCCGTGGCCCGAGAGCACCAGGTTGACCCCCTGGTACGCCATGTCCCTGGCGTTGATGGTCACGCCGCTCTTGTTGGGCGCCTTGTTATAGCCCGCCAGGTAGGACAGCGACTCCAGCTTGGCCATCTTCGCCTTCTGCTCGGCGGTGAGCGTGGGGTCGTTCTTGTCGCGCACCGAGTGCCACTTGCCGCGCAGCGCCGCCGCGCCAGCGTCGGGCCGCACCGGCTCGCCCGTGGGGTCCACATGCTCCGGGTCGACGTTGAGCGCCGCCCACACGCCGGCCCCTGCGAGGGCAATCAGCAGCAGCGTGATGAGGACGAGCTTGGGCGAAACGCGGGCCATCGGTGTGAAACCTAGCGCATGAACGGGGGGCGTCGCCAGTCCTGCTCGTGCCTCCTGCCCCTGGACCTGTCATCATCTCATTCTGTCATCTCGTCGTTCTGTCATCTCGTCGTTCTGTCATTCGCCGCTGCGAAGCAGCGGCGTCCCGGGAGGCTCGCCATGCTCAAGTTCAAGATCTACGGTCCCACCATCTCACGCACCCTGCGCTGCCTCTGGACGGCCGAGGAGCTCGAGGCTGACTACGAGCAGGTGAACATCGACTTCATGAAAGGGGAGCACGCGCGGCCGCCGTTTTCCGACCTGAACCCGCTGAAGAAGGTGCCGGCGCTGGAGTTCGGCGGCCTGGTGCTCACCGAATCGGCGGCCATCTGCGCCTTCATCGCGGACCATCACCTGAACCACACGCTGATCCCCGAGCCATGCACCAACGAGCGGGCGCTGCACGACATGTGGTCCTGCTTCGTCATCAGCGAACTGGAGCAGCCGCTCTGGACCGCCAGCAAGCACACCTTCGCCCTGCCCGAGAAGCTGCGCGTGCCCGACATCCTGCCCACCGCCCACAAGGAGTTCCGCCGCCCGGCCGAGGTGCTGGCCGGCGCCCTGGCGGACTCGCCCTACCTGGTGGGCGACAACTTCACCGTGGCCGACATCCTGGCGGTGCACACGCTGAACTGGGCCAAGCGCGCCGGCTTCGACCTGGGGCACGACCGCCTCGAGGAGTACCGCAAGCAGCACTCCGCCCGCCCCGCCCTGCGCCGGCTGCTGAAGAAGGACTGAGCCCGGCCCCGTGTAACAGAACGCGCCCCCCCCGAGACCGATCCTTGAAGCGCCGGCCATGTGCCCGTCAGCGACGGCGCGCACCTCCACCTCTGCGCCGGCCAGGAGGTCCCCCATGCCCCGCACCCACGCGCCGTTGGCGGCGCTGTGCCTGGTCCTGGCCGCCGGCTGTAACGACCTCGGCGGCACACAGCTGCCCCCGGCCCCGCCGCCCAAGCAGGCGACCTATCCCAGCGGCGACCCCGACACCTACGCCCATGCCCCCTTGACGCCCACCGACGGCGAGCTGGTGCTCAAGGACCAACAGACCGGCACCACCTTCAACCTGCGCGGCGAGGCCGTGGCCGGCCCCCTGGCGGCCAAAAAGCGCATGCTGCGCCGCCAGCCCGGGGTGAACATGTTCTGGTTCGCCTGGTCAGTCTTCTTCCCCGGCAGCGAGGTGTGGGGCCAGAGCAAGAAGGTGCGCGCGGCCCAGCTGCCGGCCAGCAAGACCGGCTCGGCCGGCTGCTTCGGCGGCAAGGACTGCATCCCGTCGCTACCCAACACCGGCCCCCCGGCCGGCGACCTGCGCTGGACCCTCCCCGGCGAGGCCGGCGCCTCCTACCTGACCGACGCCAGCCTGGTGCTCGGGGTGTTCGTCGACGGCGCGGCCCGGGCCTACCCCCACAACATCCTCTGGTGGCACGAGATCGCCAACGACTACATCGGCGAGCGCCGCTTCTCGGTCACCCTCTGCCCGCTCACCGGCTCGGGCGTGGTGTGGGACGCGGGCGCTGACAAGCGCACCTTCGGGGTCAGCGGCAACCTGTTCAACTCCAACCTGGTGATGTACGAGCACCGCACCGGCTCGCTCTGGCCCCAGCTGTACATGGGCGCGGTGTCGGGCGACGACGGAACCAACAAGGTGTTCCTGCAGCAGCTCCCGTTCGTGGAGATGACCTGGGGACGCTGGAAGAAGCTGCACCCCAACACCCTGGTGCTCGACCGCACCACCGGCTTCGGCCGCAACTACCGCCAGTACCCGTACGGCAACTACCGAGTGAACCACGCCGACACCTTCAAGACCACCTCCCCGCTGCCCGACCCGATGTACAAGAACAAGGAGCTCGGCTTCGGGCTGGTGGACCGCACCACCGGCGCGGCCCGGATCTACATGCACAAGGACCTGGCCGCCAAGCTGGGGGGCAGCGGGGGCGTGCTCAACGAGACCTGGAACGGCAAGTCCATCGCCCTGGTGTTCGAAAAGGACGCGCAGCTGGCCGCCGCCTTCCTGGCCAAGACCCCCGACGGCACGCTCACATTCGATGCCATCAAGTTCAAGGCTTCGCCGTAGCCTCATCCTGCTGGCCGCCGCGGCCCTGCTGGCGGCGCCCGCGCAGGCCCTGGCGGGCGCGTGGACCCTCGGGCAGGGGGAGCTGAACATCAAGCTGGCGGTCACCTACTGGAGCGCCAGCCAGAAGTTCGCCTCGGACCAGGACAGCTTCACCCTGCCCGGGGCGAGCGCGGTTCAGCCCGGCGACAGGGTCCCCTTCGATCCGGCCACCGGCGGCGACCTGCAGGCCGTGGCCACCCTGCTCCAGGCGCGCCTGGGGCTGCTGCGCTGGCTCGACCTCGGGGTCACGGTGCCGCTGGTCTGGACCGACTTCGACACGGCGCCGGTGGACAGCGTGGACGGCCGCTTCGGCCTCGGGGATCTGCTGCTCGAGCTGCAGGCGGGGGGCGCCGTGGGCCCGGCCGCCTTCGCCGCCACGCTGCTGGTCAAGGCGCCCACCGGCGGCTTCGATCCGTCGGTGTTCTCGGCCCCCATCACCGAGGGGCAGTGGGATGTCCAGCCGGGGCTCTCAGCCGGGCTGTCGCTGCACCCGTACGGCTACGCCAACATCGCCCTGGGCTGGCGCTTCCGCACGCGCAACGGAGACAACGGCCGCGCCCCCGGCGATGAGCTGCACCTGCGGCTCGAGGGCGGGATCGACCTGCCCGCCGGGCTGATGTTAAAGGGCGCCTTCGACGCCCTGGTGGGCTTCGCCGGCGACGCCGACAGCTTCGGCGTGAGCACGCCGCTGCCCCGCCGGCGGCTCCACGCCCTGGCCGCGGGCGTCCTGTGGCGCTCGCCGGTGGGCCTGACCGCCGAGGTGGAGGCCCGCTTCCCCGTGGCCGGCGAGGACTACCCCACCGGCGCCCAGCTCAGCGTGGGGATCTCTTATCAGCTGAAGGTGTACTGAGCCGCGCCAGGGCGCCGGCCACCCGGCGCAGCGCCGCCTTGCTCGCCGCGCCCCGGTGGTGGTGGCGGATCACGCCGTCGCCGTCGAGCAGATAGATGAACGGGTCGTCCACCTTGGGGATGCCCCACACGTCCGAGAACACCGTGTACCACTCCAGCAGGGTCTTGTCGTGGTGCGCGTCCGGCACGAAGCCGCGGATCTCCTTGAGCACCAGGTTTCGCGGGTGGTACCAGGCCTTCTTGATCACGATCACCTGAAACACCCGCGCCTGCTTGCCGTGCCGCTTGAGCAGCTCGAGCATCCACTTCTTGCACGGCGGCGCCGCTCGCCGCGATCGCCCCACCACCAGCAGGGTCGGCTTGCCCCGCACGTTCCTGTGGGTCCAGGTGTAGGTCCCGGTCAGGTTCTTGAGCTTGAACCAGGGCGCCGCCTTGCCCACCGTCGCCTTGCGCTTCTTGTCCCCCCGAGCCGACGCCGGGGCCGCCAGCAGCGCGGCAAGCACCAGGGGACCGATCCACCTCAAGCCCCAGGTCTCGAGCCTCAAGCCGGGCCGCACAGCGGTCCTCATTTTGCGGTCGGTACCGTCGGGACGCTCTCGCTGTCCCACACCGCGCTGCCGAGAAAATGGCTCGACTGGGTCCTGGCCGTCTTGTTCTTGAAGATGACGAAGTGATCGTCGTAGGTGCCGTCGGAGCTGTACTTGACCACGGCGCCGGTCACCTTCTTGCCGCCGGAGAACATGTTAGCCCGCACCGGCGGCGGATCCTGGGTGAACTCGGGCCGGCAGGTGGGCCCGCCGATGGCGCACTCGGCCGGGCAGTTGCGGCACCCCTCGCCCTTGGCCGGCTCGCAGGTGCCGTTGCCGCAGCTGGCGTCGGTCAGGCACTTGCCGCAGTCCCCCGCGCAGGTCTTGCACGTCTCGTTGCCGGTGCACAGCTTGTCGCCGCACCGCTGGGCGTCCTGCTTGACCTGGCGCAGCCCCATGGCCCACGCCAGCGCCCGGATGGTCCCGGGCGGCGTGTAGCTGTCCGACACGCCGTAGCTCAGAAAGACATGCTTCGCGTCGGCGCCGGTGAGCGGCTTGACGATGTACTGGCGGCCGTAGTTGATCGAGTCCACCTCCTCGTAGAACAGCTGGATCAGGTTGAGCATCGGGTGGCCCGTGCCGAGGGTGGCGGGGTCGTCCCCGAGCGCCAGGGCGATGGCCCCGGCGATGTTCACCGGCTTGGTCTTGCCCAGCAGCGAGGCGAGCAGGTAGCCGCCCGCGCCGCCCAGCACCGCGCCCTTGACGTCAGGCTCGTGGGGCACGAAGGGGATCCCCTCCACCGTGCCCTGGGACTGGCCGAAGAAGTAGATCCGCTTCGGGTCGATCTTCAGGTCGGCGCCGGTGGGCGAGTTGGTGGCCGCCAGCTGGATCGCCTTGGCCAGCCGCACCAGCTGGAACTTGTCCGCCGCGCCCTGGTAGATGTTGTCCCGGGACGCGCGCGGGTTGAGCACGTTGAAGAACAGCCCGTCCGACTTGTCGGTGCTGTTGCGCCGCGGTCCGTGCAGCGCGCCGTCGGTGCTGATGACCACGAAGCCGGCCTCCTTGGTGCTGTCCGCCGGGTCCGCCACCCGCGCCAGGGCCGCGCCCACGCCGCTGTCGATGAACGAGCGGTACGACCCGCCCGTGCCGTGTGCGTAGATCACCGCCGGCCAGCCGTCCTTGGGCATGGTCAGCTTCTTGGGCACGGTCATGGCGTAGCACAGCTTCGCCTGCTTGCTTCCGCTGACCAGCTTCGGCTTGCCGTCGTTGTCGTACTCGATGGCCCCGCCGTCCTTGGCGGTCTTGAACGGGGGCGTGCCAGCCTGCAGCACCGCGGTCTCGAAGGTGCCCTGCAGCTCGTGCACGTCCGCGCTGGCCGCGGCCGGACACTTGTGCGTGGAGGTCATGCCGTCGTCGCAGGGCGACTTCTTGGTCCCATCGCACAGGGTCAGGTCCTTGGCGGAAGGCGCCGTCGCCTTGTCGAGGATCTGCTGGCGCATCTTGGCCACGCGCCGGTGCGGGTCGGTGGTGGTGAACACCGCCGCGCTGATGACCGAACTCGCGCTCAGGCCGTAGGTGGCGCCCTTGTCCTTGAGGAAGTCCCGCAGCGGCTTGTAGGCCGTGTGCGCCGCCTTCAGGTCGGTGTCCGCGGGCGCCGTCTCCGAGAGCATCACCTTGAAGTCGTCGTCCGCCGCGAGGTTGTTGCCCAGGGTGTCCTTGACCCCGGCGCGCATGATCACCGCGTAGGTGGTCTTCGGGCGCAGCTGCACGCCGTACTTCAGCGACGGGCGCAGGGTGATGTAGTTGTTGCAGATGTAGCTGTTGCGCCCGGAGGTGACGAACATGTTGTACGCCACGCCATCGCCGTAGCCGGCCGAGCTCTTGTCGATGTTCAGGAAGCGCAGCGTCACCTTGGTCTGGTCAGTCTTGTCCTGCAGCACCAGGGACTTGAAGTCCGCGGTGGTGCTGGTGCGCAGGAACACGGTGGTGTTCAGCCCGAAGCCGTCGAGGTCCTGGCCGATGGCCTTGATCAGGGAGCTCACCAGCTCGCCGAAGGGCGCCGGCAGCACGCCGGCAGGATCCGGGTGGCCGCTCAGGTCGACCTTGCCGTTTTTGAGCCGGACGTCGTTGGGGAACGGCAGGCTGTAGAACTCGCTGGCCGTCTTGCCGGTGCGCGGCACCACGAACAGCGCCCGCGGCGTGCCCTGGCCGGCCTTGCCGCAGGTGGCGCCCTTCCAGTACCCCGGGGCGAAGCACTTGCCGCCGAAGCAGGCCAGCGGCGCCAGGCAGTCGCTCGACGTGGTGCACGCCTCGCCGTCCCCCTTGGCGCCGGGATCACCGTGCGCGGCGCACTTGCCCTCGCGGGAGCAGACCAGGCCGCGCTGGCACTCCTCGGGCAGGTCGCACGCGCTGCCCTTGGCGGTGGTGCCCGGGTAGGTGCAGACGCGCTTGGAGCCGCAGGTGTACTCGCGCAGGCAGTCGGCGTAGGACGCGCACGGCTCGCCCGCCTTCTTGGTGCCCGGCGTGCCGGCCTTGTTCAGCACGCACTTGCCCGGCCCGCTGCACACCATGCCGCCCTGACACTGGCTGGACGCGGTGCACGCCGACCCCGCGGGCAGGGTGCCCGCGTCGCCGCCGCTGTACAGGGGATCTTCCTCCGAGCAGCCCGCCGCCAGCCAGACCGCGGCGGCCAACACAAGCGCAGCGCGCCTGGTCCCGAATCCGTCGTTCATCTTCGCCTCCCGAGATGGATGCTATGCCACTGATCAGTAAGCGTAGCCCACGTTGATCATGATTCCATGCAGCTCGTCCAGGGCGCCGCCCGCGGCCCGGGTGTTGAGCTTCACGCGCGACTGCGCGTCGGTGAAGGTATAGAAGTAGCGCGTGTAGGTGTACTCCACGCCAGCGACGATGTTGATGGAGTCGCTGATGGCGTACTTGGCGTCCACGCCGAGGCCCAGGGCGATGCCCGCCACGCTGGCCGGGCCGTACCAGTAGGTCGGGTCCTCCACCTCGCCGGCCTCGGCCACGACTGGCCGGCCGTCAAAGTTGAAGTGCGCGCCGATGCGCAGGTCATCGTCCATCACCGCAAGGAAGGGCCAGTACACGCCCAGCTTGATCAGCACGTAGCGGTAGCCCACGTCGGGCAGGCGCCCCTTGGTCTTGTAGACGCTGGTCACCTCGTCTTCCCAGCCGATGGAGAAGTTGAAGGTGCCGAACCCGAGGCCGCCCACCAGGTGCGGGCTGGTGGGGGTGTCGAGGATGTTCCAGTCCAGCCCGAGGTCGAACATGAACTCCCAGAAGGAGGTGCCCAGCAGCTTGGTCACCGGAACGGTCTTGCCGGTCTTCGGGTCCTTGGCCGTGCCCAGCGCCTTGGACTGCAGCCCCACGGTGGTCATGAAATGGAACCGCAGGTAGAGCATCTTCATCAACCCGTCGGACAGGAACGCCAGCGGCCGCACCTTGGCGCCAAGGCGCAGGGCGAAGGTGCCGCCCGAGTTGTACTGAGGGTGGCCGATGGGCTCCTGCTGGCCGGACGGGTTGGTCACCTTGGTGGGCGCCGGATCGTTGAGGCCGAAGGCGCGGATCCAGGTGCCGAGGCCGATGGTGATGTCGAACTTGGGCCAGTCGTCATCGCCCTCCTTCTTCTTTTTCTCCTTGCTGTAGTCGTCCCCCGGGTCGGGGCTTCCGGGGGCTCCGGGGGCCCCGGGTTCGTCGCCGTCCGGATCGAAGCTCGGCGTTCCGGCGCCGGTCAGCGGATCCTCGTCCAGGTCCTCGGTCTGCCCCTCGGGCGGGTCTTCCGCTGGCGGATCCCCGCCGCCTCCTCGGCCCACCGGTTCGGGATCAAAGGAGAAATCTCCCGCCGGCGGTTTCTCGCGAGGCTTGCGACGGCCCACGCGCTTGGGGGCCTTGCGCAACCCCTTGAGCACGATGGACAGCGCCTTGCGCAGGTTTCGGCTGCTCAGGCGCCGCCGGCAAGGGACCGATCCCTTGGCCAGCACGTTGCCGTTCTTGCCCGAGAAGACCACCAGGCTCAGCTTGCCCCCCTGCACCGCGCCTCCCACGACTGCCGTGGCGCTGACCTTCTTGGCACAGCGCGCCAGGTTCCGCCCGCGCGACATGGGGATACCCAGCTCATCGCAGGCGTCGAGCACCTTGTCGCCATGGATGATCTGGTAGCGATTGAAGAGCGGATCGACCACGGCACCACGGACGTTCCCGTCGTCGTCGCCACCGAAGGCCAGCACCGCCACGATCTGTCCTGCCTGCGCCCGCGCCGGCGCCCACAGGGCAGCGGCCAGCAGAGCGAGGCAAATCCATCTTCCGTTACGCATGGTTGGGCATCTTACCAGGAAAAAAATCCGACCTAAAGTCACTCACCGGTCCAACGTTGACGAAGACGTCATCGTAGACATGTACGAGCCATGTCCCCAAAAACTTGCCCACGCCGATCTGTGGCCCGAATCTGAAATCATGTTCAGGTATGTGACGGTGATGGCGCTGGCCGGATTCATGGCCGCCCCTGTGCAGGCGCAGGCCGACGCGCCGGTGCAGGTGCGCGCGACCCTGATCCACCTGCCGCGAGCGCGGGCCTGCGCCGAGGCAGGGAAGGTGGTGACGGTCATGGCCCGCTACCGGCTGGTCGAGGTGCTGCGCGGCGGCACGCTGCCAAAACAGCTGCTGGTGGCCCACCGCTGCCCGGAGTACTCCCGGGGCCCGAGCCGGTACGGCAAGGGCACCGCCACCCCGCTGCGGGTGGGGGAAGTGCACCGCATGAGCCTGGCTGCACGCGCCGACGGAGCGTTCACCCCGTTGCGCACCGACCCGGGCGTACGGGCGCCACGGGTGGTGGTGGTGGTCCAGGGCGGCGGCGGCACCCACCACAAGCTCACCTTCGACACCGAGCGCCTCACCGTGGGCAGCGCGCCCGACGCGGACGTGCGCCTGGCGGACGCCGCGGTGGCCTCGCGCCACCTCCAGGTGCGGCTCACCGGCGACAAGCTCACCATCAGCGCGGTGTCGAGCCTGGGCCAGGTGATGCTCAACGGCGCCCCCCTGGCGCGCGCCACGGCCATCTCCTTTGACGACCGCGTCCAGCTCGGCAGCTACACGCTGCGCCTGGCGCTGTTCCTGGACCCGCCCGAACAGTCATGAGGGCGGCTCCGCCGCCCGGGCTTGAGACTTGAGGCTTGAGACTTGGGGTTTGGGGCGTGGGGCTGGGGCCTGGGGCTTGGGGCTTGGGGCCTGGGGCTTGGGGCCTGGGGCTTGGGGGATAAAAGCCCGAGGTCTGAGGCCAGCTGCACACAGGGCCGCTCACAACGGCAGAGCTTCTGAATCTTCAAGGGTGGCCAAGGCGGCGCGGCGTGATTAGATTCAACCCGTGCCTGGCTCTCAGTTCAACCTCGAGCAGATCGCCCTGCTGAACCGCACCCGCCGTGAGTGCGAGGAGGCGGTGGCCGGGCATTACCGCATCCCTGCCCTGCCCTCTTCTCTGTACCCCTACGAGATCGCCACCCTCACCGACCTGGCCGGGGGGGAGCGCGCCGCCGGTGCGCTGGCGCACCTGGTGATCTACGCGCGGCAGCGGCAGCAGGCGGTGGAGCACCTGTACCGCATCTGCCTGATGGACGATCTGATCCTGGCCCGCGCCGCCGAGGAGACCCGCGACTGGCTGCCCTCGCTGCTGTCCTACGTGCTGACCCACGAGCTGATCCACGTGGTGCGCTTCTGCAGGGCGGAGCAGGACTACGCATTGTCAACGCAGCTCAGGCCGCAGGAGGAGCGGCGGGTGCATGGCCTGACGCTGGAGCTGCTGGCTGGCAGGGGGCTGGCAGGCTGGAGCCGGCTGGAGCGGCTGTGGGGTATCGACCGCCTGACGGTGGAGTCGGCGGGAAGTCGCTGACGGCCTGGGCTACTTCTTGCCCTTGCCCTTCTTGGGCTTCTTGTCCTTGTACAGGTCCTCGTCGATGGTCACGGCGCCCTCGGGGAACTGGGCGAAGGCCTCCTTGAAGATCTTGCGCCGCTGCTCCTTGACCTTCTTTTCGACCTTCTCGCTGGTGATCTTCTGGCTCACCAGGTCCTGGTAGAACTCGCCCTGGTAGGCGCCCAGGGACTCCTCCATCTGCTTCAGGTCGATCTTGGTGTACAGCTCGCGAGAGATGGCGATCTTGGCCACGATCTTGTCGTGCTGCTTTGCCGAGAACGTCACCTTCTTCAGCCCGGCGATCTTCTCCATCAGCGAGATGACCGAGCTGGAGAACTCGGTTGAGAACTTCTCGAAGGTGACATGCTCCTTGTACTCGCCGGAGCCGTCGTACTCCACCATCGGCATGGTGACCTCCAGCTCCATGGTCTTGGGATCGCCCAGGATCTGCACCTTGTCCTTGGTGAAGGCGGCCTCCTTGCCGATGGCCTTCTTGGCCCACTTGATGAGCGGGGCCTTCTGGTTGTTCTCATACTGCTCCTCGGTGTCGCCCGGCTTGCGGGAGACGCGGCCGAGGTAGTCGTCGCCCCCGGCGGTGCCCTTGCCCGAGTGGTCGTAGGCGCGGATGTCGATCTTGGCCGGCTTGCCCTTGACCTGGAAGCCGCGGCGCCCGACGCACTGGCGATAGAACGTCCTGAGCAGCCGGTCGAGCTCGTCCTTGTCGATGTCCGGGTCCACCACCGCGTGAACCGTGATCTCACCGCCTGTGGACGGGTTATCGCTGACGTCCTTGAGGATATCCACCTTGCCGGCGCCCACCGAGGGCCGCAGGTCGTCGAAGTAGAGCCTCTCCTTGACCTTCTCGGTCTTGCAGGCCGCGAAGGCCAGCAGCAGGGCGCAGATGATCAGCGCGCCGGTGCGCGCTGGGCGGTTGGTCAGCATCTTGTCTCCTCCTCGGTAGATTCGAGAACGCAGAGGGTACCTCATGTGCGGCGCGGGCCGCAAAGGTCATCCGGTGGGCCGGACAGCAGATCCGGCGGGCCGGACGGCGGCGGACCCGGGCCCGCCGGCGCCTCGACGCATCCGCGCGAAATCATGGAGCCAGGCGCGGCCGCGCCGCCTGGCGCGCCTCTTGCTCCAGGCAGACGCCACAACGCGAAGCCAAGGAGGAGAGAGCATGATCGGCGTCAACAAGATTATCCTGGTGGGCAACCTGGGCAAGGATCCCGACTTCAAGGAGGCCAACGGTCACGACGCCATGTGCAAGTTCCCGCTGGCGACCAGCCGCCGCTGGACCACTGCCGATGGAGAGAGGCGGGAGCACACCGAGTGGCACAACGTGGTGCTGTGGGGCAAGGGCGCCGAGCACTGCGCCAGGTACCTGAACAAGGGGAGCGCCGTGTACGTCGAGGGGCGCATGGAGCACCGCGAGTACACCAACAAGGAGGGCAAGAAGGCCTACTGGCCCCAGGTCAAGGCGTTCATGGTGGGCTTCCTGGACAGAAAGCCCGGCTCCGAATCCGGGCCCGGCGCCAGCGCCAGGTTCACCGATCTGGACGCCACGGCCGCCGTGACAGACGCAGAGACGGAGGACCTGCCGTTCTAGCGGCCCTGCGGGCCGCTGACTTGAGGCTTGAGACTTGAGGCTTGGGGTTTGAGACTTGAGACTTGAGACTTGAGACTTGAGGGGAAAGTGCTCATGTATCGCACCTCGAGCCTCATGCCTTACAGCCTCAAGCCGGGCGAGCGAAGCGAGCCCCGAGGCCATCGCACCTCAAGCCCCAAGCCTTACAGCCTCAAGCCTGGCGAGCGAAGCGAGCCTCGAGCCTACGACTGTTTGCCGCCCTGCTTGAGCCAGCGGATGACGCGCTTGAGGTCCATGACGCGGCCGTACTTGGTCTTGGACCCGAGCAGCACCACGGTCAGGGTGCCCAGCCCGCGGGCCTTGAGCACCGTGGCCAGGCAGTAGCCGGCCGAGCTGTTGTAGCCCGTCTTGGAGGCGAGGAAGTGCAGGTTCTTCGCGCCCACCACCGGGTTGGTGTTGCGGTACACGATCTTCAGGTAGCCCTTGACCGGTTTGACCGTGTACTCGCTCTTGCCCATGATCTTGGCCAGCGCCTTGACCTTGCTGGCGGCGCGGGCGATGCGGGCCACCTCCCAGGCGGTGCTCACGTTGCCGTGGTCGATGCCCACCGGGCCCTTGAAGGTGGTCTTCTTCAGGCCGTCGCGCCGGGCGCGCTCGTTCATGGCCTGAACCAGGGCGTTGGCGTGCAGGCCCACGGCCCGGCCCAGGGCCGAGACCGCCCGGTTATCAGAGGCCATGAGCGCGGCGTGCAGCAGGTCGCGGTTCTTGTAGACCCACTTGAGCTCCAGGCGGGTGCGGCACCCCTTGAGCGCCACCTTGTGATCTTCGCGGCTGATGGCGGTGCCCTTGTCGAGCTTGAGGCCCTTGTCCATCACCACCAGCGCCGCCTGCATCTTGGTCAGGCTGGCGATGGAGCGCACCTCGGTGGCCTTGCGCGCCAGCAACGCCTTGCCGGTCTTGGTGTCCAGCACCAGCACGGCCTTGGAGTTGAGCACCGGTCCGCCGTCCTTTGACAGCGGGACCTTGTTGGCCCGGGCCACGCCCGGCAGGAGCAGGGCAGCGGCTATGAGCAGGATCCTGAACATCATCCTTCCCTCAGGGTAACACCAACATCGCGGGTCACCGCAAATACCGGCCGAGCCAGTCGTGCATGGTGTTCCACCACAGCTCAATGTTCTGCGGCTTCTGCACGAAGTGATCCTCGTCCGGGAAGTAGAGCAGCCGCGAAGGGATCCCTTGCCGCTGCAGGGCAGTGAACATCTGGAACCCCTGCTCCACTGGCACGCGGTAGTCGTGCTGGCCGTGGATCACCAGGGTCGGGGTGCTCAGCTTTTCGGCGTAGGAGTGTGGCGACATCTTGCGGAACAGCTCGCGGTTGGTCCAGGGCGTGCCCTTCATGTCCCACTCCGGAAACCACAGCTCCTCGGTGGAGCCGTACTTCGACTCCATGTTGAACAGCCCGGCGTGGCTGATGATGCAGTTGAAGCGCGGGGTGTTGACCGCCACCCAGTTGGCCATGTACCCGCCGTACGACGCGCCCGCGGCGCAGATCTTGCCCTTCTTGACGTAGGGCAATTTCTCCATGGTATCGAGGCCTTTGATCACGTCGTGGTACGGCTTGCCGCCCCAGTCGCCGCGGATGGAGTCGGTGAACTTCTGGCCGAAGCCCACGCTGCCGTGGAAGTTGAGGCCGAAGATCACGTACCCCCTCGACGCGAACATCTGCAGGTTCCAGCGCGGGTGGAAGCTGTCGCCGGTCATGCCCTGGGGTCCGCCGTGGATCATCATCATGGCCGGGTACTTGCGACCCTTCTTGAAGCCCGGGGGCCGGACCACAACAGCGTGGATCTTGTCGCCGTTGGCGCCCTTGTACCAGACATGCTCCGCTTTCTGAAAGTCGCACTTCTTCGGCAGCCAGGCGTTGAGCCGGGTCAGCGCCACGTCTCCCTTGCCGTCCGTGCCGATGGCGTGCACCTCGGGCGCCTGATCGGCGGCCTGGCGGGAGTAGACGATGCGCTTGCCGTCGCGCGAGATGTTCAGGCTCTTGGCGTACAGCCCCTGCGACAGCTGCTTAACGCCCGCGGCCGTGACCTGGTAAAGCTCCACGAAGCCGTGCCACGGCGCGTTGAAGAACAGCCGGTCCGAGGCAGGGCCCCACTTCAGGTCGAACGGGTGTCCGGTGTACCCCTTTGTCCACTCCACCTCCTTGCCGGTCTTGCGGTGGCGCACCATGACCCGGGGGCGATCCGACTCGTAGCCGGCCCGCGGCATGGAGAGGTAGGCCAGGGACTTGCCGTCCGGCGAGTACCGCGGCGTATTGTCGTTCCCCTTCGAGCTGCTGATGCGGCGCGCCTTGCCGCCCGACAGGGGCACCTCGAACACGTCGTTGTTGGTGCTGGTGGCCACTACCTTGTCGGTGTTGGCCACGTAGGCCAGGTACTTTCCGTCGGGCGAGAAGTCGTAGTCCGGGTGGCCTCCCAGGGACACGGGCGGGGCGTCATGCGGCCCGGGGGTCATGTCCTTGACGCCGCTGCCGTCCACGTTGACCACGAACACATGGCTGCGGCGGGCGTCGCGCCAGTGGTTCCAGTGCCGGTAAAGCAGCCCGTCGATGACCATCGCCTTGACCTTGCTCTTCTTCTTGGCGGCGAGCTTCTTCTCGTTGCACTCCTGCGCCTTCTTGCCCTTGCATTCGGGCCAGACAGAGGAGACGAAGGCCAGCCGCTTGCTGTCCGGGGACCAGACCGGCCCCCAGGCGCCAGTGGCCAGGGAGGTCAGCTTGCGCGCCTCGCCGCCCGAGGTGGGCAGCAGCCAGATCTGCGGGCCCTTGCCGCTGCGTCCGGACACGAACGCCAGGTACTTGCCGTCGGGGGAGTAGGCAGGGCTGCTCTCGCCGGCGGGGCTGTTGGTCAGCCGGCGCAGGTTGCCCGGGCCATCGCCCACGGTGACGCGCCAGATATGTTTCCCGTGACCGTTTTTGTCATAGTTGGCCTTCTTGATGACAAAGGCGGCCTCCTTGCCGGAGGGGTGCAAGCTCACCGAGCTGATCCACTTGATGGCGAGCAGATCCTTGATGGTCATCGGCTTGGCGTGGGCCGCCGGCGCAACCAGCACCAGGGCCAAAGACAGGGACAGAGCGCGACTCATGGGGTCTCCTTGGGCTATCGACGCCGAATCATAGAAGAGAATTCAAGAAGGGCAACCCATCAACCAAAACGTTGGCGTGGACGTAAACATGGACGTGGACGCAAGCCGCCCCGTCCCCAACTCTCCCACCGCCCCCTCAGTAGTTGAACGCCGAGCCCCCCACGAACTCGCGCAGGATGGAGATCTGGGGCACCGGCTCGTCGAACATGGGCACGAAGTGCTGAACGAAGCGCAGCAACCGGTAGGCGTCCACGAAGGACGAGCTGTCCCGGGGCACCTCGAGCAAGAACCGCTCGGCGTACAGCCGCAGCACCGCCTGCTCGTAGATCAACGCCGAGTTGAACATCACGTCCGCGCTGTCCTGGAACGGGAAGATGTTGCGCAGCTCGCCGCGGCGCACCGAGGGCCAGTTGGCGATGGTCTGGGCAGCCGAGTAACCGCGGTACAGCCGGTCGCGCACGATGCGGCGCAAAAAGCGCGTGTCGGAGGTGAAGATCCGGTTGTGATCGTCGATGCAAAGCTGGGTCAGCGCGCTGATGTAGATCTTGAACTTCTGCTCCACCGGCACGTCGGCAGTGAGCCGGTCGTTCAGGCCGTGGATCCCCTCCACCACCAGGATCTGCCCCGGATCCAGCTTCATCGGCTTCCACTTCTCCCGCGGGGCGCGCTTGCCGGTCTCGAAGTTGAACTTGGGGGTCAGCACCTCCTGCCCGCTCATCAGCTTGACCAGGGTCTCGTTGAACAGGTCCAGGTCGATGGCCTCGATGGCCTCGAAGTCGTACTTGCCCTTGCTGTCCAGAGGCGTCTCTTCCCGGTTGACGTAGAAGTTGTCCACCGACAGGGCCACCGGCACGACGCCGCTGACCCGCAGCTGCAGGCTCAGGCGCTTGGAGAAGGTGGTCTTGCCTGACGAGGACGGCCCGGCGATGGTCACCAGCCGCACCCGCTGCCGCTCCTGGCTGATGCGGTCGGCGATCTGGGCGATCTTCTTCTCGTGCAGGCCCTCGGCCACGCGGATCAGCTGGCCCGCATCGCCCGCAACGGTCAGGGCGTTGAGCTGCCCCACGTTCTCCACCCCGAGGATGGCGTTCCACTCGCGGGTCTCGCGGTAGGCGGCGAACAGCCCGGGAGAGTCCTTGTACGGCCCGATCTGCTTCGGCTTCCAGCGCGACGGGAAGCGCAGGATCAGCCCGGGCGGGTAGTGCTCCAGCTCGAAGGTCTTGATCAGCCCGGTGCTGGGCGCCACCGGGTAGTGATGAATGTCCCGGAACGCGCCGAGCCGCACCACCGTGACGAAGGGCTCGAAGTGGTTGGCCAGCAGCTGCGCCTTGTCCGGCTGCTCTGCCTTGTTGAAGATCTCCTCCGCCTCGTCGATGTGCACCCGCTCCAGCGCCAGCGGCATGTCAGCGGCGACCAGCCTTTCCATGCGCGCCCGCAGCTTGCCCACCTGCGCCTTGGTGATGGAGCGCTCGCCCTGAAACTGGTAGTGGTAGCCGTTGCCCATGGCCTGGCCGATGATGACCCGCACCTCGGGCCAGAGCTGGCGCGCCGCCTCGAGCAGCACCAGGGCGGCGGTGCGGCGGTAGACCAGCACCCCCTCGCGCATGCGGTAGTCCACCGGGAAAATCTCCGCCGGGGCGCACAGGGGAAAGGCCAGGTCAACGCAGCGGTTGTGGACCAGCGCCGCCAGCGCGGGAAGCGACGAGGGCTCGCGGTGGGCGGCGATGACCTCGCCCACGGGCGTTCCGTAAGGAATGCGGAGATCCTTGTCCGCCAGCTTGATCGTCAAGGAATGGCTGGATTCATGGGGTTGTGTGGTGCCTGGTGACATGGGGCAGAGAGTCTAGCACGCCTCCCCGGTTCGGCTTCTTTTCTGCCTGGCAGGCCCCGTTTTATGGGTGTAGCCTACCCTGCTCGGGGCCCCCCGACCCCGCAGGAGCACATCCCATGTCCAACCATGTCGTACCGATCATATACAACCTGTTTCCCCGCCTGGTGGGAGATATGACGCGCTGGCCGGCCCACGCCGCCCGGGCGCAGCAGATGGGGTTCAACTGGATCTACCTCAACCCGGTTCACTACCCCGGCTTCTCCGGCAGCCTCTACGCGGTCAAGGACTTCTACCGGCTCAACCCGCTGTTCATCCCGGATGGCGCCGCCGAGCCGATGGAGTCGCTGCGGCAGACCCTGACCGCGATTCACGACCAGGGCCTGAAGGTGATGATGGACCTGGTGATCAACCACACCGCCATCGACTCCGTGCTGGTGGAGCAGCACCCGAGCTGGTTCAAGCATGACGAGGCCGGCGAGCTGGTCTCGCCCTCGGCCATCGACCCCGCAGACGCGCGCAACGTGACGGTATGGGGCGACCTGGCGGAGCTGGACCACGAGGGCAGCGACGACCGCGCGGGGCTGTGGGCGTACTGGATCGAGATGGTCGAGTACTTCCTGGACCTCGGCTTCGACGGCTTCCGCTGCGACGCGGCCTACATGGTGTCCCCCGAGCTGTGGACCAGGCTCATCGGGGCGGCCCGGGCCAAACACCCCGAGGTGCTGTTCGCCGCGGAGACCCTCGGGTGTCGCCTCGAGGAGGTGGAGCAGCTCGACGGGGTCGGGTTCGACTACCTGTTCAACAGCTCAAAATACTGGAACTTCGACGCCCCGTGGGCCCTGGAGCAGCACGCCGAGTTCAGGCCCATCGCGCCGAGCATCTCCTTCGCCGAGTCCCACGACACGCCGCGGCTGATGGCCGAGACCGACGGCTTGCTGCAGGTGCAGAGGCAGCGTTACCTGCTGTCGGCCATCTTCTCCTCCGGCGTGCTGATGCCGGCGGGCTTCGAGTTCGGCTTCACCCGGAAGATGGACGTGGTCACCAGCACGCCGGACGACTGGGAGGAGACGGGGGTGGACCTGTCTGACTTCATCGGCCGCGTCAACCGACTCAAGGGCGACCTCGCCGTGCTGCGCGACGAGGGGCTGTGGGAGGTGGTGACCGACCTGAACGGCGCCACCACCCTGCTGTGCAAACACGGCACCCGGGCGCCCGGCGCAGTGCTCGCCCTGATCAACAAGGACTGGACCTCCCCCCAGACCGCCTCCCTGCCCGACCTGTCGGCGTTCATCACGGGGCCGGTGACCTGCGCTCGACCCTGCCGGGATGAGGAGCCCGCTGCACTGCCGGAGGGTGACGATTTCCAGCTTGATCCCGCGGAGATAGTGCTGCTCTACACAAGCTGACGCGACTTCTGATATGGTTCCCCCCGCCTGCCACCCCCAATACAAGGAGGAGGGAACATGAACATAAGCATCACCAGGGTCGAAGAGAGCCAGCTGAAACCGAAGCCCCAGGACGAGAGCAAGCTCGGCTTCGGACAGTATTTCTCCGATCACATGTTCATGTTGGACTACACCCCCGACGATGGCTGGCACGATCCGCGGATTCAACAGTACAAGGATCTGTTCGTCAGCCCGGCGGCCATGGTGCTGCACTACGGCCAGGAGGCGTTCGAGGGGCTCAAGGCCTACCGCGGCAAGGACGGCGGCGTCCGCCTGTTCCGGCACCGCAAGAACTTCGAGCGGCTCAACGCGTCGTGTGAGCGCCTGTGCATGCCGCCCCTGGACATCGACCAGGTCTCCGACGCGCTCAAGCAGCTGGTGCTGCTGGAGCGGGACTGGATCCCCACCACCGAGGGGTGCGCGCTGTACATCCGGCCCAACATCATCGCCGTGGACCCGTTCCTCGGCGTGCGACCGTCGAACAACTACTTCTTCTACATCATCGTGGGCCCGGTGGGCGCGTACTACCCCGAGGGCTTCAACCCGGTGAGCATCTACGTCAGCGACAAGTATGTGCGCGCGGTGGAGGGCGGCTGCGGCTCGGCCAAGACCGCCGGCAACTACGCCGCCAGCCTGCTGGCCCAGCGCGAGGCTGCCAACGCCGGCTACACCCAGGTGCTGTGGCTCGACGCCAAGGAGCGCAAGTACGTGGAAGAGGTGGGCACCATGAACATCTTCTTCGCCATCGGCGACGAGGTGATCACCGCGCCGCTCGAGGGCACCATCCTGCCCGGCGTGACGCGGGACTCGGTGATCCACATCCTCAAGCAGTGGGGCGTCAAGGTAGTGGAGCGCAAGCTGGCCATCGACGAGGTCATCGCAGCGGCTGACAGCGGCGAGCTGAAGGAGGTGTTCGGCTCGGGAACGGCGGCCATCATCTCCCCGGTGGGCGAGATCTTCTACAAGGGCAAGAAGACCCGCGTGGCCGACGGCGAGACCGGCGCGCTGTCACAGAAGCTGTACGACCACATCCTGGACCTGCAGTACGGCGAGATCGAGGACAAGTACGGCTGGGTCGAGCGCATCGACCTGTAGGGGAGGCCAGCAGGCCCCCCGCGCTCCGCTCAATCCCCCACGGACACGTAGACCAGCAGCGTGGTGCGGCCGAGGCCGACATCCTCCATGGCCACCTGCGCGGTCTGGCCGTTGAGCACCCGCGGCGGCACGGCCACCTCGATCATGTGGTCCTCGGAGACGCGGCCGGCCCCGTCGCACACCTTGCACACCAGGCGCTGGCGCTCGCTCGCGTCGCGACACGCCGGGCAATGGCGGATCACCGGGATATGCACCGGCTGCAGCCCCCCGAGGCGCGCCTCGGCGTGGGACAGGCGCAGCTCCACGTACAGGTCCTTGCCTGCCTGCTGCGCCCGGACCGGCGCCTCCACCGCTTCGGGGACGAAGCCGCCGAAGAAGCGGTCCACCTCCTCGGTGGCCTCTGGCAAGTCGGCGGGCTCCTGCTCCATCAGCGCGGCCTGGCGCCGCTCGGAGTAAGAGCGCTCCACATGAAATGACAGGGGGTCCTGAGGATCCGCGCGCTGCTCCGGCGTGCGCATACGGGTCACCAGGCGACGGTAAGCGGTCTGGACCGCGCTGGCATCCGCGCCCCGGGGCACCCCGAGCGCGACAAAGAATTTTCTGTGCTCCATACCCAGTGATTCTGGCCCCAACCGCCCCCAGTCTCAACCCACCCCGCGCCAATTATAAAATGTCATATGGTGGGGTCTGACCCCCCTACTTGACATTTTAGAGCAACAGCAACGGAATATGTCATATGGTGGGGTCTGACCCCCCTACTTGACATTTTAGCGGGTGGCGGCCTGGACGCGTTGCCAGTTGGTCATGGCCTTCATGTCCAGCACGCGGGCGAAGCCGCGCTGGCGCAGGATGGACGCGGCGTGGGCGCTGCGGCTGCCGCTGCGGCAGTAGACCACCACCGGCTTCTTCTTCTTGCCCACCTTCTTCAGCCGGGCGGGGAGCTCGGCCAGCGGGATGTTCACCGCGCCCGGCACATGGCCGGAGCCAAACTCGCCGGGAGTGCGCACGTCCACGATGCGCGCGCCCGAGGCCAGGGCCTCGCGTACGGCCAGAAGCTCCTCGGCCCCGAGCCGCGACCGCAGCTGTTTGTAGATTAAGAACGCGACGATCAGCGCCGCCGCGGCCAGGTAGATCTTCCAGTTCATGGGCCCCTCCGCTTCCTGCGAGGTTCAGCAGCGCCCGGCCCGGGCCGACGCCTGCTGGTAGACGTAAAACCCGCTGCCGAAGATGCCGCGGGTCCGGTCCACCTTCACACCACCTCCAGCCAGGACGTAGTCCGAGTCCTCGGGACCGATGACGAAGGTGATGCCGTCGACCCTGTGCTCGCTGTCTTCATCGCGCGGCTCGTCCAGAGCCATCCCCAGGCGGGGACCGCCTCAACCGTAGCCCTGGATGAACAGTCGGACGGCGTGGTCGGGCCTGTCAGACAGGATCTTGCGCAGCTCGGCGCGTGCGACCTCGGTAACCTCGATCATGATTCGTACCTCCGGATCATCGTTCCATCGGTACTGAGCCGGCGGGCGGGGGTGAGGTTCTATTTTTTCTCGGGCGCGGGGGCAGGGGCCGACTCGGGAGCGGGCGCGGCCGCTGGGGCAGGCTCGGGTGCGGGAGCGGGAGCGGGAGCGGGCGCGGGAGCGGGGGCGGGGGCGGGCCTGGGCGCGGGCTTCTCGTGCGCTTCGCCAGGCGAGCAGTCGAGGTGGCGGTCGCCGGGCTTCGGCGCCTTCTTGCAGCGCTTCCAGCCCTTGCCCGGGGTGTAGAGGAACAGCTTCGGCTTGCCCGAGTTGGCCCCCTCCAGCCGGTAGACCTGATCGTTTTCCTGCCGCACGCGAACCAGGCTCTTGAGCGGCCAGCCCATGAAGTGGTGCAGCATGGCGCGGTTCATCACCCCGTGGGCGATGACCAGGATCTTGCGCTTCTTCAGGCCGCGCCGCAGCTCGTCCACCACGGGCCTCGACCGCTCGCTGATGTCGTACAGGCTCTCTCCCAGGGGCATCTTGCCCTTGACCGGGTTCTTCTCCTGCTCCCGGTACGCCTTCTGGATCACCTCCAGCGCCTGGGCCGGCCTGGACCCCCGCGCCGACACCTCGCACTTCTTGTGCCGCGGCAACGCCTTGTGAGGCGCGATCTGGCTCCAGCACACCCCCTTGGCGATGCCGGGCGAGATCTCGTCCAGCCCGGGCCGGACCTTGACCTTCAGGTCATGCTGCTTCGCCAGCAGCTCGGCGGTTCGCTGGGTGCGGAGCTTGCCGCTGGTGTAGATGTCCCGGATCGGCTCGTCCTTGAGCAGCTTCCACAGGCTCACCCGGTTGAGGTAACCCACCTGGTCCAGGTCAGGGTTGCCCTGCCACCGCGACAGCCGGTTCCACTCGGTCTGCCCATGCCGCGCCAGATAGATCGTATCCGGCAACCCAATCGACGCGCACCCGCTGCCCATCCCTCCAACCACCCCCACCAACAAAAAAACGCCGAGGTACCTGACACTCCATGATCTGCTCATCTCAGCCTTCTCCTATATCTTCGGGGCCCGACTCACGCGAGCCCTCGAGGCCCGGCTCATTCGAGGGGAGGTGAACTCAAGAATGAATCGACCGCCCATCAACGGCCATGGCGGCTTCCTTCACGATCTCCGACAGCGTCGGGTGCGCATGAACCGACCGCGCCAGATCCTCGGCGCTCCCCCCGAACTCCATGGCCACCACCGCCTCGGCGATCATCTCCGACGCCCGCGCCCCCACCATGTGAACCCCCAGCAGCCGGTCCGTCTTCGCGTCGGCCAGGATCTTGACCATCCCCTCCTCGGCGCCCAGCGCCTTGGCCCGCCCGTTGGCCCGAAACAGGAACCGCCCCACCTTGTACTTCACCTTGCTCGCCTTGGCCGCCTCCTCGCTCAGGCCCACCGACGCCAGCTCCGGCTCGGTGTACACGATGCTCGGGATGGCGTCGTAGTTGACATGCCCCGGCTTGCCCGCGATGCGCTCGGCCACCGCCACCCCCTCGTCCTCCGCCTTGTGGGCCAACATCGGCCCGCGCACCAGATCCCCGATGGCGTACACCCCCGGCAAGCTGGTCCGCAGGTGACCGTCCACCTTGACCCGCCCCCCGTCCTCCAGCTCCACGCCGGCGGCCTCAAGCCCCATGCCCTCGTGGTACGGCCGACGCCCCACCGCCACCAGCACCCGGTCGCAGCGCAGGGACTCCGGCTCCTTTGCCTTGTCCTTCTCCAGGGTCAGGGTCACGCCGCCCTCGTCCACCTCGGCCCCCGTCACCCGCGTCTTGAGCCGGATGTCGACGCCCTGCCCCTTGAGGCTGCGCTGCAGCGCCTTGGCCAGCTGCCGGTCGGCGAACGGCGTGATCTGCGGCAGCATCTCCACCACCGTCACCTCGGCCCCCAGCCGCCGCCAGACCGAGCCGAGCTCCAGCCCCACGGCGCCGGCGCCGATGACCGCCAGCCGGGCCGGGACCTCTTCGAAGGCGAGCGCCCCGGTGGAGTTGACCACCCGCTCGTCGTCGAAGGGCAAAAAGGGCAGCTCCACGGCCTTGCTCCCGCTGGCCAGGATCACGTTTGCCGCGGTGACGGTGTCCTGCTTCTCGTCGCCCGCAACCTTCACGGTGTGGGCGTCCAGCAGCGACCCGTGCCCGCGGATCATCTGGATCTTGTTCTTCTTCATCAGGCCGGCAACGCCGTCGGTGAGTTCGGTGACGATGCGCGCCTTGCGGGCCTGCATGGCCGCCAGGTCCAGGCCGGGCTCGGCCCCGAGCACCACGCCGTGATCCGCCATCTTGTCCCGCGCCACAGCGAACAGCTCGCTCGACTCCAGCAGCGCCTTGGACGGGATGCACCCGACGTTGAGGCAGGTGCCGCCCAGCGACGGGTACTTCTCCACGATGCAGGTCTTGAGCCCCAGCTGCGCGGCCCGGATCGCGGCGACATACCCGCCGGGGCCGGAGCCGATGACCACCACGTCGAACATGTAGTCGCTCATCTCAGACCTCCAGCATCAGCCGCTCGGGGGCCTCGATGCACTCCACGATGCGCCGCAGGAACGTCACCGCCTCGGCGCCGTCGATGAGGCGGTGGTCGTAGGACACCGCCAGGTACATCATCGGCCGCACCTCCAGCTGATCTGTGCGCTGGTCCACCACCACCGGGCGCTTCTTGATGCCGTGCATACCGAGGATGGCGCTCTGGGGCGGGTTGAGGATCGGCGTCGACAGCAGCGACCCGTACACCCCGCCGTTGGAGATGGTGAACGTGCCCCCGCTCAGGTCTTCCAGGGTCAGCTTCTTGTCGCGCGCCTTTTTGGCCAGCTCGCCGATGGTCTGCTCCAGCTCGGCGAACGACAGCCGGCCCGCGTCCCGCACCACCGGCACCACCAGCCCGTTCTCCGTGCTCACCGCCACGCCGATGTCGTGGTAGTTGGCCTGCACGATCTCGTCCCCTTCGATGCGCGCGTTGACCCGCGGCACCGCCCGCAGGCCCTCCACCACCGCCTTGACGAAGAACGACATGAAGCCCAGCTTCACCCCGTGCTTCTGCTCGAAGGGCTCCTTGAACCGCTTGCGCAGGGCCATCACCCCCGACATGTCCGCCTCGTTGAAGGTGGACAGCAGCGCCGCGGTCTGCTGCACCTCCACCAGCCGCTGCGCCAGCCGCCGGCGAAGCGAGGACATCTTGATCCGGGTCTCCCGCTCCCCCGTGGCCGTTGCCGCGGCCGCAGCCGCAGCCGGCGCCTTCGCCGCAGCCGGCACAGGGGCCGCCGCAGGCGCGGGCTTCGCCACCGACTCCGCCTCAACCGGCGCCTCTGCGTGCTGCTCGATGAACGCGAGCACGTCCCCCTTGGTCACTCGCCCCCCGGGCCCCGTGCCCTCGAGCTGCGTCGGGTCGAGGCCGTACTCCTCCACGAGCCGCCGCACCGCTGGCGACAGCCCGTCGTGGTCCTGCCCCTGCTCCGGCTCGGCCGCCGGCTCGCCCTGCGGCGCCCCTTCGCCCGCCCCCGCGGCCTCGGTGTCGAGGGTCCCCACCACCTGCCCCACCTGCACCGTGCTCTCGGCCTCGGCGCCCTGGCTCAGCTTGCCCGCGGCCTCGGCGGCCACGGTCAGCGTGATCTTGTCGGTCTCCAGCTCGAACAACGGGTCGTCCACGGCCACCACCGCGCCGTCCTCCGCGAGCCACTCCACCAACACCCCCTCGGTGATGGACTCACCGACCTCGGGTACCTTGATTTCAACGATCATCGCGTCCTTCCAGCTTCAGTTCAGTCGGTAATCCGCACTGAAGGATACAATACCGGCGCGGATTTCAAACCGAAGCTTGGGAAAAAGAGGGATCATCGATAGCATCAATTTCGACCCCAATGCACCCGTCGAGACTCCCAAGGAACTGGCACCTGACCCTGGAGCTGGACAAGCTCGCCCGGGTCACCCGCCTCGCCGACGCGGAGCTGATGCTCGACCTCGGCGCGGGCAGCGGGTGCCATGTGGCCCGCCAGCTGCTGGCCCGGCACCCGGCGCTGCGAATCGTGGCGCTGGAGGCCAGGCCCCTGAGCCCAACACCGCACCCGCGGCTGCACCCGCTGCGCGCCGACGCCCGCGAGATCCCCCTGGCCGCGCGCAGCGTGGACCTGGCCTACGCGCGCTTCTTGCTGCAGCACCTGCCCGAGCCGCTGAGCGCGCTGCGCGGCATGGCCAGGGTCACGCGCCCCGGCGGCCAGGTCGCGGCGCTGGAGGTGGATGAGGGCTCGATCTTGTTGCACCCACTGCCGCCGCGCGAACGCGAGCGGGTGGAGGCGCACGCTCGCGGGCTCAAAAAACAGGGCAAGGACCGCTTCCTCGGCAGGCGGCTGAAGCACCTGCTGCGACAGGCCGGCCTGCGCCGGGTGGGGGTGCATGCGCTGACCGTGACCAGCGAGCAGGTGGGCATGGCCTCATTCTGGAGCATCGTCATGACCCGCCGCGGCCACCCAGCCGCGCCCCTCCCCGCCTGGGCCCGATCGCCTGACGCCTTCGGCTGCATCGTGCTGTACCTCGGCCACGGGGAGGTGCCCTGATGCCCGGGCTCGAGCTGGCGGTGCTGTTCGTGGACGGCCTGGATCATGGCTTCGTGGCGCGCAACTTCGCCCACTCGGACCTGTTCCGCCGGCTGTTCTGCGTCGACGACCTCTTCAGGGTGCAGGGGGTGATCCACAGCCTCGATTGCCTGGGCCAGCTGTTCGCCGGCCGGCCCCTGTCGCTGTTCGAGTTTGACGGTCACGCGCCGATCCCGCCCAGCGACCGTGTCGTCAACTGGGACGCGCTGCTGGCCCATGTGCAGCAGCAAGAGCTGCTGTGGAACCAGCTCAACAGCCGCGGCCACCGGGTGGGGCTGATGGAGATGATCGGGATCTCCCTGTCCCCCGCCCTGGACGGCTTCTCCGTGACCAAGCAGCTGGGCCCCATCGGCCTGCGGGCGCTCTCTCGCCGCGGGCTGACCCATCACCCGCCCGAGGCCGCGACCGTGTACAGCGAGCTGTGCCAGCGCGTGGGCCTGGCGCGCCCGCCCAGGCTCTGCGTCCCCGCCGCCGAGGACTTCTTCAGCGGGCCGGCCGAGGCGTTGACCGAGGCCGAGGCGCGGGAGGTCATCGAGATGGCCGGGTGCCACTGGCTGCCGGGCATGATGGAGCGCAACCTGACCGGGCAGTTCGAGATCCTCGCCGGCCTCATGCGGCGCTTCCCGGTGGACATGGTCCTGCTGCACACCGGCTACATCGATTCGTTGCTGCACCTGTTTTTCGGCCATCCCGAGCTGGAGCAGCGGTTGATGGCCACCCTGGACCACATGCTCGACCAGCTGCTTCGGCTGGAGCCGGAAGAGATCCTGATCTTCTCCGACCACGGCATGGCCCCCTCGGCCCCGCATCTGGCCGAGGAGCTGCTGCACCTGACCTGCCACCGGCCCGAGACCGCGGTGGTGACCGGCTGCGGAGAGCGCGTGGTCCGCCACCTGCGAGAGGAGCCGCCCCTGGACCTGACCGCCGTCTACCGCGCGGCGCTCGCGGTCTTCGAGATCGAACCGCCGCCCATGGAGCCGCCCACGCGCTTGCAGGTGGCGGAGCAGCAGGGGCAGGTCATCGAGGAGAGGGATCGGCTCATCGGAAGGTTGAGCCGGATGGTCGAATAGAGGGGGGGAGGGCCGGGGTAGTGGGGGTGCCAGCCCGGCGGCCTAGCTCGAGGGGATCGCCTTCTTGCCCAGCAGGTCGAGCTGGTAGATGCCAAAGTTTCCGGCCGCGATGTAGGCGGTGCCCTTGGCGAACTCGATGTGGGTCGCGTAGCCCAGGGTGCGCATGAACTGCTGGCCGTCCGGCTGGCTCGGGATGGAGGTGTCCACCACCAGCACGCCGTCGGACGGCAGGTTGACGAACAGCTTGCCCTGGTAGGTGCCCATCAGGCGCACGTTGTAGGTGCCGGTGGGCTGGTTGTACGCCTCCTTCATGGCGTAGCCGCCGACGTCGAAGATGAACAGCCGGTCGCTGTCCTTGGTCCAGTCGCCGCTCGGCGTGTAGGAGTAGCCGGCGCCCGCGTTGACGTACAGCTTCTGCCCGTCCATCACCAGGTCGTTGAGGTAGTGGTTATTGAAGCCGCGGAAGTCCAGCAGCTCGGCCAGCGGCTGGCCCCAGACGGTGATCCGCCGCAGCATGTTGAGCCGGTAGGCCGGCTGCCAACTGTAGTAACCGTTGCCGCTCTTGGAGTAGACCTTCTTGTAGGTGTAGTCGTAGGTCAAAAAGCGCGTCTCGGCGCCCTTCTGCCACGCCTTGATCAGCCGCCCCGGCAAGTTGATCGCCGGCCCCTTGTTCCACTTGCCGCCCTGCAGGTCCCAGCGCTGGGCGTAGTACTTGTACAGGTACATCTTGCTGCCGTTGTACTGCATCTCGCCCACCTTGATGCGGTACGACAGGTACAGCTTGCTGGCGTCGCCGTTGCGCGTGACCAGGTTGAAGAAGTGCCAGTCATTGTTGGTGGTCAGCTTCAGCTCCTTGTAGGTCGGCTTGTCCGGGTTGCTCAGGTTCAGGAAGACCAGCTTCTTGGTGTACCCCTTGTGCTGGTAGTCGTACTGCTGGGTCAAGAAGGCCATGCCGTCGTCGGTGGTGGTCCAGCTGTTGCCATAGCTGTAGTAGTTCCAGTAGCGGTCGAACCACCAGCCGCCCCAGTAACCGCCGGTGCCGCACCAGTAGTAGTAGTAGGGCATGTAAGACATCGGCAGCTCCACCGAGCCGCGCTTGGTGGGCTTGGTCGGGTTGCTCATGTCGTAGACCAGCGCGCTGACCCGGTAGTAGCCGTACGGGTAGTAGCCGGGCTTGCTCTTGCCCGCCTCGTTGTACACCCGGCGGAAGATCACCAGGTTGTTCTTGTGCTTGACCACGCGCTCGACCTGGGCCGCCAGGAAGCCGCCGACCTCGGTGGCGTCCTCGAGCTTGCCCGAGCCGATCTTCTTGACGCGGAACTCCGTGGCGCCGCCGTAGGAGCTGCCGTAGTAGTAGCGGCCGGTGCCGCCCTGCTCGATCTGCTCCACCATGTAGTCGCCGAAGCGGAACACCTGGCGGTGGTAAGGCGCGACCTCCACCACGGCATCGGTCACCGGCTTCTTCAGGTCCTCGATGTCCACCAGCGACACGTGGGTGTCAGACAGGTTGACCACCTTGCGCCGGCCGCCGCTCGCCTTGTGGCTGAAGACCACCGAGCGCCGCACCTGGCCCTTGGGGTGGATGATGGTGCCGTAGTTGGTCAGCACGCCGGTCTGGGGCACGGCCTTGGTCTTGTCGTACTTCGACAGGTCCCAGCTCATCATGCCCACCGCGGTCTGGTAGTTGTAGTACCACCAGCTGCCGTCCTTGTTCTTGGTGTAGTAGTAGACCGGCACGGTGATGACGTTCTGCGAGCCGTCGGAGTGCATGCCGATCATTTTGTGCGCCTGGTCCAGGTTCCAGCTCAGCTGCGAGGAGACCCACGAGGCGTTCTTCACCGCCACGCACTGACGCTGCACCAGCCGGATGTCGTCCAGCTTTTGCACGTCGATGATGCTCACGGCGATGCCGCTGGACCAGCCCGAGCCGTTGTCGGCGAAGCCGTCGCACGCCTTGGTGGTGTCCCGGCCGATGCCGATGAGGAACTTCTTGTTGTTGATGAAGCGGAACACGCTCATGTCGCCGCTCAGGTTGTCCACCATGCTGGTGATCTGCAGGTCCTTGGGGTCGGCGAAGGAGATGGCGTACAGCGGGTCGATCTGCCGCGCGGTGATGGCGAAGGCGGTGCTGCGGTCCGAGTCGAACACGCTGCCGCGCACGGTCTCGTTCTTCTTGCCGAAGCTGAGCCGGTCCAGCCGGGTGGGCTGGGCCGGGTTGGTGATGTCCCACGCCTCGAGGTTGTTCTGGATGAACGAGCCGCCGGTGCAGTTCTGGCTGTTCCACTCGCGCCGGGCGAAGATGCCCAGGTAGGTGCCGGTCTTCTTCTTCTTGTCGAAGATGTAGGTCTGCTTGAACTGGTCGCCAAGCTCGCCGTAGGTCTCGAACTTGGTGTACAGCGCGATCTTGCCCTTCGGGTCGCTGATGTCGATGAGGGAGACCACGGCCTCCTGCATCGACGTGTACGAACCGCACTTGTAGCCGCCGCTGACGTAGCCGTACTTGCGCCAGTTCTCCACCACCATCAGCATGTTGGACGTGGCGCTGATGGTGATCTTGTTGAAGTAGCGCCGCTCGCTGGTGCCGCCGGTGTAGCTGCTGTAGCCGCCGCCCTCGAACACCTTGAGCTTCTGCACCACCTGCAGGTTCTTCGGGTCCTTGACGTTGAAGGAGTAGACCCACGCCTGCTCCTTGGCCTTGTTCTTGTTGTAGTAGTAATTCCAGCCGCTGTAGTAGTAGCGCGGGATGTAGGACACGACGTAGATGGTGTCCTCGATTTTGCGGCTGACGCCCTCGCGCAGCTGGCCGGTGATGTCCACCGTCTGCAGCACCTTGGGCTGCTTCAGGTTGGAGATGTCAATGGCCACCAGCTGCGAGACGTTGTGGCGCTTGAACTTGAGCTTGCCCTTCTCCTGGGTCAGGTACAGCGCGTCCTTGATCAGGGCATAGACCGTGTTGTCCTTGATGAACATCTCGATGGGGTAGCCGTAGACCGGCAGGCGGGAGATGAGCTTCGGATCCTTCGGGTTCTTCATGTCGTAGATGATGAAGCCCCGATAGGTGTTCAGGTAGAACAGGCGGTCCTTGTCCACCTTGTAGATGTCGGCCTCTTCAACCGTTCCCTCGCGGCCGCTGGGGGGCGCTCCCGGAGGGGGAGTCGAGGGGTTGCTGCCCTGGGGCGCGCCCGTGCCGGCGCCGCCCTTGTTGCTGCTGTCGTACTCACCGCCGCGGCCGTAGCTCGAGCCGGGCTCGGTGTTGGTGAAGTCGGTCTGCCCGGGGGTAAGCGGGTTATAGATGTCCGGCTCCTCACCGCATGCGCCTGCCACCAGGGCGGCCAGGCTCAGCATCAACATGATCCGAAGGGTCTTCATAAGCTCTTTCTCCTCAGCCGAAGGTTCGGCCGCCATCAGGTGCAAGGGGTGTGCCCGATCGCGCCCCAGTGCAACCATTCGATATCATGTAGCTTTGCAGATCTGTCACCTGTGCCGGAAGACCAGTTTTCTGAACGATCCCGTGCCACCCCCTCAGGAATCTGAGATGAGTGGTCAGATGTCAGGGGAGCGATCTCACCAGCCGAAACCCAACTTTGCCCCGGGTGCTGATGGTGACAGCGATGCGTCGGGCCGCCCGCAAATCCCCGGGAGGGCTCCTGAAAGACCCGCCTCGCTTCACTCGTACCCAGGGATCCTTCCCCATACCGATGGGGTCCGTGGCGGCCGTCTTGGGGTAGGCGTCATAGCGGTCATGAACGTACTCCGAGGCGTTGCCCGCCATGTCGTACAGCCCCCAGCTGTTGGCAGCCTTGATGCCCACGGGTTTGGTCGTGGCGTTCAAGACATAGTTCCCGTTGTACCAGGCGATCTTGTCCAGGTGGCTGACCTTGCCCTTGGTACAGCTCGCCGGGGGGACGCTCTGACCGTTGTAAACCGCCGCGGTCACGCCGGCCCGGTAGGCGTACTCCCACTCCGCCTCGGTGGGCAGGCGGTACCCCGGACAGCTGTAGATGTTCTTCGCCCCATGGCCAGCGGATTCCGTGCAAGCAAAGTGGGGGGCGCTGCCGGTACAGGCGTAACAGGGGACCTGCTTGGCCTTCACAGACAGGGCGTTGGCGTAGCGAGCGGCCTCGCTCCAGCTCACCTTTTCCACCGGGCAATTGTTGCCGCAGGCGGACCACAGGGAGGGGTTGTAGCCCATCAACTGCTTGAACATGCCCTGGGTCACCTCCGTGGTCATGATTTCGAATTTGCCGCTGAGCTTCACCTGATGCTGGGCTTCGTTGGAGTATCGGCACGGCTCCGACTTTGGCGCCCCCATCATGAACGTCCCGGCCGGGACGCTCTTCCACGTCCCCGGGATCGTCCCTTGCGACTTGTCAGGCATGGCCTTGTCGGGCGCGGCCTTGTCGGGCGGCGACATGTCGGGCGCGGCCTTGTCGGGCGGCGACTTGTCGGGCGCGGCCTTGTCGGGCGGCGACTTGTCGAGAGGCGACCGATCCTGCCCCCCCCCGTCCAGCCGGGCGATGTCTGGCGCTGGTGGCAGGTCTACCGGCACTGGCGAATCTGCCACACTGTCCCTGACCGGGGCGGCGTCCATGTCCCACAGGGTCACGCCTCCATGCTGGCCGCCAGGGTCGCCTCGTAGCCAGTCACAGCCGGTGAGGCCGCCCAGCCCCCCTGCCACAAGGATGACGGCCGCGAGAAGGCTTCCTCGCCGGCTGGTCTGGAATCCTCGCTTCATCAAAATGACTCCCCCACCAGAAGGTGCCGCCTTCAACTACCGCGCAGAGGCCGCTCCGTGACCAGTATACAGGCAACGTTCAGCGAAGATGATTGCCCTGCGCCTGCCCGTTTTCCAGCGGCCAAACCCTGATATCATCCCGCCCATGCCAGAGTTGACCTACGTCGATCCCGAGAGCTTCCTCATCGATTCTTTCCTGCTGGGCCGCAAGGTGTACCTGTCCGGCTTCCGGCCCAAGCACGCCATCTCCATCTGGCGCGGGGGCACGCCGGTGGGCCTCGGCGTGGACGCCTTCTTCCGCAGCCGCGGGTTGAGCATCAACCACACCACCATCGCCACCGACTCGTACCAGGGCATCAGCCAGCAGGGGGAGGTGATCGTCAAGAACCTCGAGCACCTGGTGCAGGTGATCTGCCCAGAGGACGGGCTGCTCATCGTGGACGATGTCTACGAATCGGGCAGCACCATCAAGGGCATCGTGGAGCTGCTGCGCAAGAAGGCGCGGGCCAACGCCCCGCGCGAGATCATGGTGGCGTGCATGCACAACAAGCCGGTGGAGCGGCGCTGCTACGACGAGCTGCCCCTCATCTCGCTGCACGACGTGGAGCCGCACCTGTGGATCGACTACCCCCACGAGCTGGCGGACCTGGTGAGCGACGACGACCCGGACGACGCGCTGATCCGCACCAAGGGCGAGGACATCTGGCAGGCGGTGCGTGACGCGGACGTCAGCCCCGGCGAGCTGAAGGCGGAGGGCGACTTCTACTACCCGAGCGCGCGGCAGCTGCACCTCGACAGCATCCGGCTGGGCGGCATCGTCAGCCGGGACACCGAGTGGCACCCGGACTTCATGATCGCGCTGTGGCCCGGGGGCGTGGTGTGCGGCCTGCCGGTGCACGAGATGTACAAGTACTCCCTGCGCAAGAACGGCAAGCCGGTCCACCCGCCAGACCACATCAGCGTCAACACCATCCCGGGCCGCGCCAGCTACACGGCGGACATCATCGGCCTGCACTACCTGGTGGACCACATCGAGAGCGACGACAACGTGCTCATCGTGGACACCACCTTCCGCGCAGGGCGGCTGGTCAACGACCTGGTCATGCGGCTCAAGGAGGCGCTGCGGCGCAACCTGGACCACCGGCGGGTGCGGGTGGCGTCGGTGTACTACAACCCGGAGGACCGCTCCACCTGGACCGCCACGCCGATGATCAAGAAGCCGCATTACTACCTGTGGGAGGTTCACCAGGAGGTGATCTCGCCCTGGGACGTGCACAAGCTGCCCAACCCGCGACGGGATCTCAAGACGCTCAATCCGGAGCTTTGGCGGGTGCTGTTCGAGGAGTGGGACGAGTGAAACAAAAAATAAGGAACAAAAAACAGGGAACGAAAAATGGGTGGCGGGTGGTGGCTGCATGCGCCGCTGTGCTGCTGTTCGTTGCTCCGGCGGAGGCCTGGGCCAATGAGAATTTGAAGCGGCGGCTGGCGGATGTGACCGGGCTGTTCGCGGAGAAGCCGGCCGGGTACGAGGAGATCTTCGCGCCGGTGTTTCGCAAGGCGGTGCCGGAAGCAAAGCTGAAGCCGGTGCTGGTGGACTACTTCAAGAAGGGCGGCAAGGTGCTGCGGACCTTGCGGGTCAAGAAGCTGTCGCCCACGGCGGCCGAGTACCGGGTGTTCACAAAGAAGGGCACCTTCCCCATGAAGCTCGGGGTGGAGGCGAAGCCGCCGCACCGGGTCAACTACTTCTGGGTCGGGGTACTGGCGCCGCGGTTTTCGTCGCTCAAGCAGGGCGTGGCCGCGCTGAAGAAGCTCCCGGGGACCGTCTCGTTTTCGGCGTGGAAGCTGGGCAACAAGCGGCACAAGGTGCTGGCGCGGCTCAACGCCAACAAGGCCCTGGCCATCGGCTCCACCTTCAAGCTGTACATCCTCGGCGCGCTTGTCGCCGACGCGCGCGCGGGCAAGCGCTCGTGGAGCGACGTGGCGAAGCTGAGCGAGGCGCGGCGCTCGTGGCCGTCGGGCGTACTGCAGAAGTGGCCCGAGGGCGCGCCGGTGACCCTGCACACCCTGGCCAGCCAGATGATCTCCATCTCGGACAACACCGCCACCGACGAGCTGCTGCTGCACCTGGGCCGAGAGCGCGTGGAGCAGATGCTGGGCCCGATGGGCAACAAGCACTCGCGGCGCAACAAGCCGTTTTTATCCACGCGGGAGATGTTCCGCATCAAGGAGCAGGGCAAGGGCAGGACGGCGGCGTACCTCGCAGCGAAGGGGCCGAAGGGCAAGCGGGCGTACCTGGAGCAGCTGGCCAAGGTGCCCTGGACCAGGGAGCTCGACTTCGACGCGGCCAAGCCCAACGCCGTGGACACGGTGGAGTGGTTCGCGTCCGCCTCGGACCTGTGTCGCGCCATGGCCTGGCTGCGCAAGAACACGAGCGACAAAGCGACCGCGCCTGCGCGGGGCGTGCTCGGCATCAACCGCGGCTTGCAGTGGCCGCGGCAGACCTGGCCCTACGTGGGCTACAAGGGCGGCAGCGAGCCCGGCGTGCTCAACCTGACCTGGCTGGCGAAGCGCAAGGACGGCGCCTGGTTCGCCCTGTCCGCCGGCTGGAACAACCCCGAAGCCAACCTCGACGACGACAAGTTCATCGAGCTGGTGCAGGGGATCATCTTGCTGCTGGAGAAGTAGCGACGCCGTCCGGGGGGCTCCGGATGGACAAAGGAGGTATGCAATGCAAAGGGATCTGATCCTGAAGCTGTTGGCCATCCCAGTCCTGGGTGTGATGCTCGGAGGTTGTCCGCCGCCGGTTCCCATCGTGCAGTTCCGCAACATGGTGCCAGAGCTGGCCTACACCGGGCAGGGGACGGTGGCGGTGGCCACCCAGGACCTGCGGGAGTACATCGTCTCGGGCGAGACCCCACCTGCGTACATCGGCCAGTTCCGCTCTCTCCTGGGAGAGACGCTGTATCGTGGCACTTACGACGGCAAGTCGCCGCTGGCGGGTGAGATGAACAAGGCCATGGCCAAGGCCCTGCGCCGGCGGGGCTTTGGCGTCACCGCCACGTTCGTCCAGCCCAACGATTCGCCCAAACGCGTGCTCAAGGCGCTCGGCACGGCAAAGGCAGATCGCTCCATGGTGCTGGAGATGAAGGAGTGGATCTTCGACGGCAACTCCGCTTCGCTGTTGACCTTCCACCTGGTGCTCAAGGTGTTCGATGGCAGCGGGGCCCTGGTGGCATCCACCAAGGCCGAGGGCAAACGAGGCCTGGGCAGCAAGGGCAAGGAGGTCGTCCCCGGCAGCAAAAAGGCGTTCCGCGAGATTCTGGGCGAGCTGCTGTCCGACGCCAAGATCTCCGCGGCCCTCGCAGGCCAGGGCGCCGAGGCCGACGAAACAATGGCCCTGCCGTCCAAACCTGCCCCGGCCAAGGAGGCCGCCGAGCCGCCCTCCCTGCCCACCAAGACCACCGGCCGCGCCGCCGCCCCGCCCGCCGAGCCAGGCCAAAAGTCCGCCAAGGACCGCCTGCGGGAGCTGGACCAGCTACGCAAGGAGGGCCTGATCACCAAAAAGGACTACGACCGGAAGAAGAACGAGATCCTGAAGAGTCTGTAGGGCCGAGACAGTTCAGCTTGCCAGCGCGGCGTCCCTTCACCCCGAGGCCTCAAGCTCCGGTTTCAGTCTCCTCTCGAGCCGCCGCCTTTTCAGGCAGGAAACGGGAGATGCCCAGGCAGACGCCGTAGATGCCGATCCCCACGGAGGCCCACCCCGGTAGAGGGATTCGGACCAGCGCCCCCGGGGGGTCTACGATGCCGTTGCCGTGGGTGTAGCTGAGGATCCCCAGGGCCAACATCCCCAGGCCGCCCAGTAGCCAGAACAGGGCCTTGGCCAGGTGCCATCCTCCACGTCGTTGATGAGTATCTGCATTTGCCATCATGGGTTTCTCCTTCTTCGCCTTGCGTTGTCGGCAAATGGAAGTGCCTGGTGCTAGCAATTTGGAGTGCAGATGCGCTCAGCGCACCACCAGCGATCAGGCCGCGGCATCGAGCAATCTCTGTCGCTCCTGCTTGAGATACTTGAGCGGCTTCCAGTACAGATAGGTGCTCACCGGAAAGTTCAAGACGCTCAAAACTTTGGCCATCCTTATTTGCTTTTCGACAACATTGAGCTCCATGTGCTCGATGTTTCGGTTTAGCTGAAACAAGACCTTGGCCGGCCACGCCAGCAGGAACACAAGCGGCAGCCCACCCAGCAATCCCATGTAGAATCCTCTGCTCTGGAGGTACGCGACCAGCACGAGGGCCAGGACTGCGAGCAGCCCGTAGGCAAACATCATTTGCGTGTTTGCGTGCTTGATGAGGTGAATCTCGAGTCTGTTATCTCTGGATGGATTGGCTGCCATGGTCGTCTCTCCTTTTTTGCGCCCATGGATGAGCAAGGAGCGTGCCCACAGCGTCTCTGAAAATTATTGAGCAATCTCGTGTCCAGACTCTGACACTCGAACCAAAGCTGTTGCCCCCCTGCCCGCCCCCCCGGCCCCGGGGTAACAGATCACCCGCCGCCCCCCATATAAAATGTCAAGTGATGGGGTCTGACCCCCCTATATGACATTTTGTGAGGAAATCACTGGGGAAATTGGCGCTGGATAAAATGTCAAGTGGGGGGGTCAGACCCCCCTATATGACATTTTTAGGCGAGGAGGGGGGCGATGGCGCCCTTGGCCAGGGGGTGGTAGGTGTGCTTGACCTGCTCGAAGACTTCGCGGGCCAGGGCGAGGGTGTCTTCGTTGTTCTTCAGCGCCTGGTACAGCGGCTTGAGGTACTTCATGCGACCCACGTCGGTGAGCACCTGGCGCACCCGGGGCAGCGACGGCGCGTGGTTGGAGCCGGCGGCGATGGTCAGCCACTCCACCAGCACCTCGTAGTTGCCCTGACCGTCCAGCGCGAAGGTCTCGTCCAGCCAGGCGCACTGCTCGGTGGATAGCACCCGGGGCAGGTCCTGCAGGTAGAGCTGCAGCTCGGTGGAGGACCACTGCCCGATGGTCTCGGCGTCCGGCCGCGCCCCGTCGGCGAAGCCTTGCCCCAGCTCTCGCAGGCGATCCAGGGCCGGCGCGCTGACCAGCAGCTCGTTGTCCGGCATGCCCGGGCCGTCCACCCACTCGGGCCCGCGCACCTGCTCGTAGACACCCGGCAGCTCCCCCTCGAGGAACTGCAAAAACTCGGCGGTGGTGATGCTCTGGAAGCGGAAGGCGTCCATGTAGCTGCGCAGGAACTGATCGAACCGCTCTCTGCCCACCGCGTCCTCCAGCAGCAACACGAACTGGGCCCCCTTCTCGTACGGCACCAGGGAGTAGACCTCGTCCGGATCCACGCCAGCCAGGTCGGTGCGCAGGTGCGTGTGCGGGGAGTCGGGCTCGAACTTGCCCATGTCCACCGCCAGGGCGTTACGCCGCACCACGGCCTGCAGGTCGGCGAAGTCGGCGCCGTACACCTCCTCGAGGATGCGCCGCTCGGCGTAGACGGTGAACCCCTCGTTGAGCCAGAAATCGTTCATGGTGGCGTTGGTCACCAGGTTGCCGGTCCAGGAGTGGGCCAGCTCGTGGGCCACCACGTTGACCTGGCTGCGGTCGCCCGCCAGCAGCGTGGGCGTGAGGAAGGTGAGCCGCGGGTTCTCCATGCCGCCGTAGGGGAACGCCGGGGGCATGACGATCATGTCGAAGCGGTCCCACTCGTACGGACCGAACAGGCGCTCGGCCGAGGTGATCATGCTGTCGGTCTCGGCGAACTCCCACGCCGCCTGCTCCACGGTCTCGGGCTCGGCGTAGACCCGGCAGCGCGCGCCCAGGTCGCGGGCCTCCAGGTTGCCCACGGCCAGGGCCAGCAGGTAGGTCGGGATCGCCTGGGGCATGGTGAACGACCAGGTGGTCCGCTCCCCCTCGGTCAGCCCGTCGCCGACGCTGGCGGCAGACATGACCGCGCGCAGCGGCGCGGGCACGGTGATGCGCGCGTCATAGGTCACGCGGTTACGGGCCGAGTCCTGGCACGGGACCATGGTGCGAGCGTGGATCGGCTGGCACTGGCTGAACATGAACGGGTGCTCGCCCCCGGCGGTCTGCTGGGGCTCGAGCCAGCCCAGGGCCAGGGCGCCCGGCGCCGTGGCGTATTCGATGGTCAGCGAGCTGGTCCCGGGGCTCAGGTCGAGCCGCAGGCGGTCACCCCGCACGGGCTCGGACTCTGCCACGGTCCACGGCACCGCGGCGCCGTCCTGGTCGGTGACAGCGGAGATCTGCAGGTCGCGGCCGTCCAGGTCGAGGGGGCCGCCGGCGGTCCCCTCGAGGTCGATGCGCACGGCGCCGGACAGCGCGCGCGTTTCGAAGTCGACGTCGAGGCGCAGGTCGAGGTGGCGCTGGCGCGGCTGGGTGTCGTCGCACCAGGAGTGGGGGTCGAAGCGAGACATGGGCGATGCTCCTTTTTTTTGGGTCCGGGTTACAGCCTGAGCAGGTCGGTGTTCTTGCCGATGAAATCCGACAGCCACAGCAGCTTGAACTGATCCGCGGCGCGGGGCTCCCACTTTTTATTGCGCTTCCACTTGTCCCCCAGCTGGATCACCGCCTCCTGCCCGGGCGCCAGCTTGCTGAGCTTGCCCTCGCCGCTGCCGGCCAGGCAGGCGGTGACCTTCGCCTCCACCATGCGGCCGTCGTCGAACACCAGGGCTGCCCGCTTGAGCTTGCCCAGCCGGGGGATGAACGACGAGCAGCGGAGCGGCTTTTCACCGACGTTCTTCACCTTCAGCCGCACCGCGCAGCCCTTTTCCGGCGAGCAGGCGAAGTCCTGCACGCTGACCTGGATCTTGTCGCTGCTGAGCGCGACCTCCGCGCCCCGGGCCGGGAGCCTGGCCATGGTGGCCTTCACCGAGGCCCGGGCGCGCGCGTCCCATCGCGCCTGCAGCCCGGCCAGGTTGCCCAGGTGCTCTCGCACCCGCGCGTCGGCCCAGCTCACCAGCGCCGCCTCCGCGGCGATCTCCCGCCTCAGCGCGGGCAGGTCCGAGCGGCCGTACCCCCAGCCGCGCTTGCCCGGCTGCGGCTTGAGCCCCTCCTGCCCGGCGCGGCGAAACATCTTGCCCAGCCGCTTGAGGCCGTTGTCCACCAGCAGGTCGGCGCTCTTCTTCGACGCCGCCCGACAGGTGATGGCCAGGTGCGGCCCCTCGGTCTCCAGCGGGAACTTGCCCTGGTAGACCACCTCACGCGAGCCCATGTGATCGCTGCCCATGGCGTCCCGGTCGTAGGCGCTGATGCCGATCTTGGTGCCGCTGGTCAGGCGGGCCAGGCGCGCGGCGACATACGCGGTCCTGCGATCCTCCGGTCCGCGCGCCCGGACCTTGCGGTCGCCGGGCAGGCGCATCACCAGGGTCATGTCCGGGCGGCTGAACGGGTCGAACGTCCCGCTCGCCTTGACCTGGCAGATCACCGCCACCGGGCCCACCGCGTCGCCGCTGACCGGGGCCAGCTGCAGCGCGCTGAACACCTCGGCCGGCCGCACCAGCTGCGGCGCGTCGGGCGCCCAGGCCGGCTTGCCCTCGGGGACCGGCGCGGCGGGTATGGCAGGCGGCGGCTCCGTCGCAGCCGGTCGGGAAGCCCCCGCCGGCGCCGCCGCGGCCGGGGGCTCATTTGCCGCCTGCTTCGCCGCCGGCGCTTGCTTCGCCGCCGGCGCGGCCGGCGCCGCCACCCGGCGCTCCTCCGAGGACTTGCAGCCGCCCACGGCCAGCACCCCACACACACAGGCCACAACGATCTTGAAATGCATCATCACCTCGTTCGCTCCACCCCGACCCTGGCGCATCGCCGCGCCACGGGGCACGACGAGCAGCGCGGCGACAGGGGCGTGCACACCTGCTGCCCGAACCGCACCAGCAGGCCGTTGACCTCCAGCCAGTAGCGTCGGGGCAACCTGTCGCGCAGCGCCCGCTCGGTCTTGTCGGGGGTGGCGGTCTGGACATAGCCCAGCCGGTTGAAGATGCGGTGCACGTGGGTGTCGACGCACACCGCGGGGATGCCGAACCCGCGCACCAGCACCAGGTTGGCCGTCTTGCGCCCCACGCCGCGGAACCGCACCAGGGCCTCGATGGTGTCGGGCACCTCCCCGTCGTGCTCATCCAGCAACCTCTGCGCCAGCGCCCTGAGGTCCCGGGCCTTGGTGCGATGGAAGCCGGCCGGATAGATCAGGGCGTCGATCTCCTCCTCGGCCAGCCCTGCCAGGGCCGCGGCGTCCGGCGCCCGCTCCAGCAGCCGGTCGGTGGCGGCGAAGGTCACCTCGTCACGGGTCCGCAGGCTGATCACCGTCCCCACCAGCACGGCGAAGGGATCACGAGGCTCGAGGTCGAGCGGCCCCACGGCCCGGCGCACCGCGCCGAGCACCCGCCCGATGTCCCCCTGCATCACGGCGTTACTTTTCCTGGTCAGCGCGGTTGCGGTACAGGCTCGGGTCCACGGCGCCGGCCATGGCGTCGACGTCCAACTCCAGCGGGTCGACGAACTCGGCCACCCGGCGGGCGCACGCCAGCGGATCGGCCACCGCGTCGTGGTAGCTCACCCGCAGGCACATGATGTCCTGGTTCTCCTCGATCCAGCCACGCAGGCCAGACAGGTGGGCGCGGAACTTGTGGTCCATGATCTCGTCGGGGATGCCGTCCGAGCCCATGCCCTGACGCTCGAGCATCTTCTTCTGCGATGCCAGCACCTCCTCCATGCGACGTTCCATGAAGATCACCCGGTACAGCCGGCCGGGCGGGAGGTTGTACAGCAGCAGAGAGATGATCTTGACGCCCTGGCCGGCGAGGGTCGGGTCCTGCAGCCAGCCGTTGTCGTCCTTGAGCTTCTTAACCCGGGCGTCCTCGAAGTAGCCGCGCGGGTTGTCCTCGTCGGCGGCGCGCTTGTCGTCCTGCACCAGGGGCATCCCCCCGGCGTGAAGCATGCGCATCATCATGGAGGTGCCCGACCGGGGCAGCCCCGAGACGACGATGAGGGGTGCAGTCATGTTGCGGTCTCCGTCAGTTCAGGGTCCTTAGGATGGATCGGCGCGCGCCGCGCGTCCTGCTACTTCTTCGGCGCCTTGAGCTCGAGGATGGAAAACTCGATGCGGCCGTTCTTGATTCTCGAGATCTTGTCTCTGCCCTTGTGCTTCGGCTTGTCGCGGCCGAAGCCCACGGCCACCAGGCGATCGGGCTTCACCCCGCCCTGCATCACCAGGAAGCCGCGCACCTCCTGGGCACGCTTGAGCGAGATCTCCTTGTCCTTCGCGGCGGTGTCCGCCACGTCGGCGTGGCCGTCGATGCGGACCTTCTTCAGCTGCGGGTTCGCCTTGATGGTCAACGCCACCTGCTGCAGCAGCGCGTGGGAGCGCTGCTCCACCGAGGTGGTGCCCGCCTTGAACTCCACCACGCCGCGGATGGCGATGCGCCCCTCCTCCAGCACCACCTGCGAGGCGCCGCTGTCGGGGCAGCCGTCGTCGTCCTTGCGGCCGTTGATGGTCTCCTTCTCGTCGGCGCACTGGTCCTGCTTGTCGGGTACGCCGTCCATGTCATTGTCCGGATCGGGGCAGCCGTCGTCGTCCTCGAACCCGTCCATGTCCTCGGGGTCGATGGGGCAGTCGTCGTAGTCGTCCGGCACCTCGTCCATGTCGTTGTCCGGGTCGGG
>CAZEFW010000005.1:0-74856 GCA_964511535.1 uncultured Myxococcales bacterium
CCGCTCTCGGGCCCTGGCAAGCAGAGGCCGTCTCCGGCGCGGCAGCGGCCGCCGCGCTTGCACCAGGTGGACTTCGCGCAGTCCGCGTGGGTCTCCACCGCGCACCGCCCGCCCGCGCCAGGCTTGCCCACGTAGGAGCACGCGCCGCGCACCCGGCACAGGTCGCTCCGGGCGCAGTCCTCGCGCGAACCCTGGCCGCACCCCTTGCCCTGGCCGAGGTAGGTGCACCACCCCCTGGCGAGGCACTCTGGCCGGCGGCGGCACCCGCGGGAGTTGGCGAGGACACAGCGTCCCTGGCGCGCGGTGCACTGCCCGCGCAGCTGGCAATCCACCGAGCGGCGGCACTCCTCGTCCGTCAGACAACCGCCGAGGAGCAGCGCGTAGATCAACAGGAGCGGTCTCGCCATTTGACCAGAATATATCCCGGATGGCGGGAAAATGGAGGGTTTAGCGCCGTCGCTCCAGGCAGCCCCGGACCAAGATTTGTGTCGCGAAGGCGAGGCCGCAGCGATACGATCCCCGCAATCATCCGGGGAGGTGGCGCCAACGCGCTCCGCCCCCTTCGCAGGAGCGACCCATGATAGAGACCCGACGTCCCACCCTCCTGGCCCTGGCGCTGATTCTGGCCCTCGGCTGTTCCGACGACAGCACCTCGGACACCGCCAAGGACGCCGCCCCCGCTGGTGACCAGACGGCCGGCCCCGACGCCGGCGTCACCCCTGACCTTGCGGCGCCCTACACGGCGACCCCCATGGACCGGGTGCGCATCAACAGCACAGGCTCGGTGAACGTGCGCAAGGCCGACGCGGAGGTGACCTTCGACAAGGGGCCTTACAGCAAGGTGATCATGTCGGTGGAGCTGGAGTCCTCCTGTTACCCGTTCGACAAGTGGAAGACCAACCCGCCCCCTGCCGGCCACAACTGGCCCAAGGACTGCGACGCCTACGACCGGAACTTCTCCTTCTACCTCGATCCCGCCAAGAGCAGCGCCGACCCGCCCGCCTTCGAGCTGGTCCGGGCCATCACCCCCTTCGGCGGCCCGATGAAGTACGACGTGGACCTCACCGATCTGGCCAACACCCTCACCGGAAAGCACACCCTGCGCGTCACCATCTCCACCTGGTCCGACTCAAAGGGCAAGGTAAGCGGCGCCGCCGGGGGCTGGTGGGTCACGGCCAAGTTCAAGTACACGCCGGGGACGCCGCCGCGCAAGGTGCTGGCCGCCACCTCGCTGTTCGCCCACACCTACAAGGACAACACGGGCAAGAAGATGGAGACGACCCTCACCGCGCCCGCGGGCACCAAGAGCGTGAAGGTGGAGTACCGGGTCACGGGCCACGGCGGCGGGCCCATGGACAGCGCGTGCATCGGCCACGCCGACGAGTTCTGCCAGCGGCGGCACCACATCTACGTCAACGGGACCGAGCTGGACGAGACCAAGAACAAGGTGCTGGCGCCCTGGCGCACCGACTGCGCCAAGGGGTGCACCCTGGCCACCGCGTCCTTCGGCCAGTACTGCAAGGAGAACCCGTGCGGCAGCATCCAGAGCGTCAAGGCGTCGCGGGCCAACTGGTGCCCCGGCAGCGTGACGCCGCCCATCGTGTTCACCACGGCGGCGCTGGCCACGCCGGGCAAGCACACCTGGGGCTACGCCATCGACAAGGTGGCAAAGGGTGGCTCGTGGGTGGTCTCCGCCACCTACTACGCCTACGGCCAGTGATGTAGAAGAGGCCCCCGGGGGGCGGGGGATGCCGGGAAGGTCCTAACGGGAGGCCATCTGGGCGCGGCGCTCCTTGCGGCGGCGGCGGCGCTCGGCCTCACGGGACTTGCGGCGCTTGCGCACGCTCGGCTTCTCGTAGTGCTTGCGGCGCTTGAGCTCCTTGGTGACGCCCTCGGTGGCGATCTTGCGCTTGAGCTGGCGGATGGCCCGCTCCACGCCGCGATCGTCCACGACAACTTCCAGCGGACGCCCCTCGATGGTGCGTCCCGGGTGAATGCGCTTGGTCGTACGGTCTTCAGTCTCGCTCATGGTCCTTCCCTGGTGAAAAAAGCCCGGCAACCCTACAGATCCGGCCGGAGGATGTAAAGGGGTATCAGGATCAATTCCGGCTGTCCAGTACAGAAGCTGCTGGTCAGCCTGTGGGGGTCTTTTCGTCCCCGAGAGCCTTGAAGAACCACAGCTTCGGAACCCCGTAGCGGCGCATGCTGCTATTGGGATCCATGCTGTGGGTGCGCGGGTTGTAGCCGGCGCCCTTCAGGGCGTAGTCCACGTCGGCGCGCAGGGTCAGGGCGCGGTCCTCATCGCCGTCCGCCAGCATGGTGAGGCCCTCCATGAGGGCCTGCCCGCCGGCGCGCCCGGTGGCGTCGAGCAGGAACAGGGCATCGCAGCGGGGGCAGCGGCCCCCCTGGGGGCTGTCAGGGCTCCTCTCGTCGTTCAGGTGGGCGGGCTTGGGGATCCGCTCCTCACAGAATACGCAGACCGCCACCGGCTCCCTGCGCTTGTATCGTCCTCGTCTTCTACCCATGTCGGCCTTTTTCCTTTAGCTCGACCTTGGCCCTTTTTCCTGCTGCGGCTCAGCCCGTTTCGGCCGGCGCTGCGTTGTTTTTGGCTTTTTGTGCTCGACGTAGCGCTGCTACGCCTGCGCCAAAAATCCAGCAAGCGCCTTGCGGCGCCTCGAAACGTTCTCGGCCTCGCGACGAAAAAATTGCTAAGGTCGAGCTTTAAGGTCGGGATACCACCATGGACCCCTGTTTGCCAGGACATAGCGCCCACAAGATGCCAGCGGCCTCGCTGCTGGTGGCCCTCGCGTTGCTGCTGGGCGCCGCGGGCTGCCCTGGCGGCCTCAAGCCTCCCCCGCGCAAGCCGAAGACCCCCTGGCTCGAGCCCCTGGAGCCCGCGGAGCGGCTGCTGTCAGAGCACATCATCAAGGTGAACTGGGAGACCTTCGGCGCCCGGGAGGGCGGGCCCATGCCCCGCGGCTTCCTGGAGAGCGGCTGGATCTCGGTGGTCCTCACCGGGGACACCGAGATCGGCCGGGACAACGTCACGGTGGAGCTGGGGGTGGACTCCTCGCGCTTCGTGGGCATGCCGGCGCACGGCTGCTTCGAGGGGCTGATGCTCGGCACGCTGATCCCGCTGTTCCCCGACGGGCCGCCCCGGCGCGGCTGCCTCGAGCGCGGCTACGGGCTGCTGCGGCACTGCCCGAGCAACCCGTACAACCGGCGGCCGCTCTACCTGTCGGCCTACGCCTTCCGCCAGCTGCGCGCGGGCAAGGTGCTCAAGCGCGAGCGGCTGCTCAGCGTGGATGATGTGGCTGACCCCACCCGGCGTCAGCAGCCCCTGGGCGTCACATGCGGCAGGGTGAGCTTCCCCAGCGTATTGCGGGTGGACGAGTCCCTCTTCCCCCACGGCCGGCTGCGGTTCAACCTGCGCTTCAAGCTCATCGTTGACGCCCGCAGGCCGGGCACCGGCGCCGAGTCCGCGTTCGTGCGGATCCGGGTGCTCAACCGCTAGGGGAGGTCAGGGGCCCGTGCGCCAGCTGCACCTGGTGGACTGGGTCATCATCGGCGCGTACGTGGCCATGGCCCTGGGGGTGGGGGTGTTCTTCCTCAAGCGCGCCAGCGCCTCGCTGGAGCAGTTCTTCGTCTCGGGCCGCAGCCTGCCCTGGTGGCTGGCCGGCACCTCCATGGCGGCCACCAACTTCTCCATCGACACGCCGGTGGCCATCAGCGGGCTGGTGGCCAAGGAGGGGGTGGCCGGGGTCTGGTTCTTCTGGGCCAGCGGCATCGCTGCCATGCTGGCCACCTTCCTGTTCGCCCGGCTCTGGCGCCGGGCCGAGGTGATCACCGACGCCGAGATCATCGAGCTGCGCTACAGCGGGGCGGCCGCGTCCTGGCTGCGGCTGTTCAAGGGCCTCTACTTCGGCGTGCTGATCAACTGCTTCGTCATGGGCTGGGTCATGACCGCAATGCTCAAGGTGATGGGGGAGGTGACCAGCATGGACCGGCTCACCATCCTGCTGGTGTTCACGGTCATCGCGGTGGTCTACACGCTGATGTCCGGGTTCTGGGGGGTGGTGGTCACCGACCTGGTGCAGTACATCGTGGCCCTCGGGGGCTCCATCGCGGTGGCGGTGTACTCGGTGGACAGGGCGGGCGGCCTGAGCCAGATGCTGGCCTCCATCGGCGAGCGGTTCGGCGACGCGGCCCAGGTGACCGCGTTCGCGCCCGACCCGGGCGGGGAGGGCAGCTGGATGCCCACCTCGGTCTTCTTCACCTACCTGATGGTGCAGTGGTGGGCGCACAAGTACGCCGACGGGGGCGGCAAGACCATCCAGCGCATGTCCGCCGCGCGCAGCGAGCGGGAGGCGGTGCTGGCCACCCTCTGGTTCGCCCTGGCCAACTACGCCATCCAGGTCTGGCCCTGGATCCTGACGGCCCTGGCCTCCCTGGCGCTGGTGGGCCGCCTGCCCGACCCGGAGACCGCCTACCCGCGCATGATGATGAGCGTGCTGCCCCACGGGCTGCTCGGCCTGGCGGTGGTGGCCCTCATCGGCGCCTTCATGTCCACCATCGACACCCACCTGAACCTGGGCGCCAGCTACATGGTCAACGACATCTACCGGCGGTTCCTGGTCACCGACGCGCCGGCGGGCCACTACGTCACCGCGTCGAGGGTGTGCATGCTGATCAACATGGGCATCGCGGCGCTGGTGGGCTGGCAGATCGAGTCGGTGGGCGGGGCGTGGAAGTTCGTGCTCGCCTTCTCCAGCGGCGCCGGCTTGACCTACATCGTGCGCTGGTTCTGGTGGCGCGCCAACGCCTGGACCGAGCTGAGCGGCATGCTCGCCTCGGCGGCGGCCGCCACGGTGCTTCAGCTCGGCTGGCCGGAGATGATCTACTCCTGGCGGCTGCTGATCATCGTGGGCTTCTCCACCGCGGTGTGGGTCTTCGTCACCTACGCCACGCCGCCGGTGGAGGAGGCGCGGCTGGCGGAGTTCGTGCGGCGGGTGCGGCCCGGCTCGCCCGGCTGGGGCGCCCTGGCCCGGCGCCACGGCATCACCCTGGAGCCGTTCCTCGGCCCGGCGGTGGTGCGCTGGCTCGGCGGCTGCGGGCTGCTGTTCAGCCTATGCTTCGGCGTGGGCAGCATCGCCCTGGGGCGGGCGGCGCAGGGGGCCGCGCTGGTGGCCCTGGCGGCGGCGCTGCTCTGGGCGGTGGTACCGCGGCGGGTCAGCCGATGACCCGGGAGCGCACGAAGCGGTCCTGACGGTACTCCTTGAAGGCGGTCTCCAGCTCCTCGCGCGTGTTCATCACGATGGGCCCCTGCCAGGCCACCGGCTCGTCGATGGGCGGCGCGGCCAGCAGCAGGAAGCGGGCCGCGCCCCGGGACGCGAACACCTTGATCCGGTCGCCCGGGCCGAGCACGGCCAGGCTGTGGGCCGGCACCGGCTCGGCGTCGGGATCGCCGAAGCTGGCGGAGCCGTCCACCATGTACACCAGGGCGTTGTGTCCGGCGGGCACGGCCTGGCGCATGTAGCCGTCGGGGCGCACGGTCACGTCGAGGTAGGTCGGGCTGGTGGCCACCCCCTTGATCGGGCCGGTGACGCCGGCGGCCTCGCCGCAGATGACCCGCCCCCTGGCGCCGGCGCCCACGTCAGCCACGGGCAGCTGCTCTGGACCGAACTCCTGGTAACGCGGCGAGCACATCTTGTGGCTGCTCGGCAGGTTGCACCAGAGCTGAAACCCCCACAGCGAGCCCTCGGTGGGGCGGGGCATCTCCTCGTGAATGATGCCGCTTCCCGCGGTCATCCATTGCACGCCCCCCGGGCGGATCACCCCCTCGTTGCCGAGGCTGTCCCGGTGCGCCATCTCGCCGCGCATCATGTAGGTGATGGTCTCGATCCCCCGGTGAGGGTGCCAGGGGAACCCGGGCACGTAGTCCTTTGGCTCATCCGAGCTGAAGTCGTCCAGCAGCAGGAACGGGTCGAGGCGCGGGTTCGCCTGACCGAAGGCGCGGCGCAGCCTGACGCCGGCGCCCTCGGTGGTGGGCACGCTGGGAGTCACGTCGATGGGGGTGCGAATCCCCCCGTTGGAGTCGCTCATGGCTATAGGCTAGCAGGCCTGCGGCAGCGCGCCCGTGGTCACTCCCCCCCCTTCTCCTTCTTCTCCTCCAGCTCCTCCCAGCGCGCGGTGAGGCGCTCGGTCTCGGCGCGGGCGGCGTCCACCTCGGCCATCAGATCTTTGATCTCCGCGCCCCCCTTGCCGTAAAGGTCCGGGTCAGCCAGGCGCGCCTCCAGGACCTCCACCTGGGCCTCGGCCTGCTCCACCTGCTCCAGCAAGCCGTCCAGCTCCAGGCGCTCGGCGTAGGTCAGGGCGCGGCGCTTGCGCGGACGCTCGGCGCGGCGGGCGCGCTCCGGCGCGCTCTCTTTTTGCGGGGCCCGGGCGGCGGCGCGCAGCCGGCGGTAGGTGGTGTAGTCGCCGGCGTAGGCCCGCACCTGCGCGTCCCCCTCGAAGGCGAGGATGTCGGTGGCCACCCGGTCCAGGAACCAGCGGTCGTGGGTCACCACCATGGCCGTGCCCTGAAACTCCACCAGCATCTCCTCCAGGGCGGCCAGGGTGGGCATGTCCAGGTCGTTGGTCGGCTCGTCCAGCAGCACCAGGTTGGCCGGGCGAAGCATCAGCCGGGCCAGTGCCACGCGGGTGCGCTCGCCACCCGACAGGGACCCAACCTTCTGGCGCAGGTCCTGCCCACGGAAGAGGAACCGGTCGAGGTAGGGGTGCACGTCTACCCACCGCTCCCCCACCTTCACGGCTGGCTTGCCGTCGGAGACGTTCTCCAGCACGGTGGCCGCCGGGTCGAGCTCGCCGCGCGCCTGGTCCAGGTAAGAGATGCGGGTGTTCTTTCCCTTCTCCACCAGGCCGGCCGCCTGGCGGACCGCGCCGGTGAGGCAGCGCAGCAGGGTGGTCTTGCCGCAGCCGTTGGGGCCGATGATGCCCACCCGCTGGCCCCGGGTGAGGGTCAGGTTCAGATCGGAGACCAGCGTGCGGCCGGCCACCTCCAGGCCGAGGCCGCGCAGGGCGATCACCTCCTTGCCCTGGCGCACCGACTGCAACTGCAGGGAGCGCACCTTGCGCCGCTCCGGCGGTGGGCCCGCGGCCACGGCGGCCCGGGCGCGGTCGGCGCGGGCCTTCTGCTTGCCGGTGCGCGCCTTGGGCGTGCGCCCCAGCCAGTCCAGCTCCCGGCGGAGCAGCCGCTGGCGGTTGGCCTCGGTGCGGGCCTCCAGCTCCAGGCGAGTGGCCTTACCCTCGAGGAAGTCGACGTATCCGCCCTGATAGGAGTAGAGCGCCCCCTGATCCACCTCCAGGGTGCGCTGCACCACCCGGTCGAGCACCATTCGGTCGTGGGTGATGAGCAGCAGCGCGCCGGGGAAGGACGAGGTCAAGAACTGCTCCAGCCACTCCACCGTGTCGAGATCCAGGTGGTTGGTGGGCTCGTCGAGCACCGCGAGATCGGGCGCGCCCAGCAGGACCCGGGCCAGGGCCACCCTGCGCTGCTCCCCGCCGCTCATGGTGCCCACGAGGGCCGCGTGGTCGCGGATGGCCAGCTGGCCCAGCACCGACTCGGCGCGGTGTTGCATCTGCCAGCCGCCCAGCCGCTCCACTGCCTCGGCGGCGGCCGCCTGCTCCTGGATCAGGTCGGCGTCCTCGTCCGGGTGCTGCTCCAGGGCGGCGCTGGCCTGCTCGTGGCGGGCCATGGCCTCGCGCCAGCGCTGCATCCCGCCCAGCACCGCCTCCAGCGCTGTGAGCCCGGGATCCAGCTGCGGCACCTGAGGCAGGTAGGCCACCGTGGCGCCCCTCGGGATGGAGACCTCGCCGTCGTCCGGGGAATCCTCCCTGCAGAGCAGCCGCGCCAGGGTGGTCTTGCCGCCGCCGTTGGCTCCCAGCAGCCCCACGCGCTCGCCGCGCTGGATGGAGACCGAGACCCCGTCGAGGACCACCTTCGGGCCGAATCCCTTGCGCAGGTCACGGGCGACCAGGACGGGGGAGGTTGTGGAGGGAGGCATGGTGGGTATGGGTGTAGCATCTGGTGGGGGAAGCAAAAAACAAGAAACAAAAAACAAAGAACAAAAAACAAAGAATGTTTGGGGGGTGGAGTCGGATGTCTGCAGGCGTGAGGCAGGGGATTGGGAGCGGCTTTTGGCCGGGGCTGCTGTTCGCGGTGGTTGGGGTGGGCTGTAGCTGTCCGCTGGAGGAGCAGCGGCGGCCGGTTGTTGCGCTGGCCGCGCTGGAGGCGCGGGTGGCTTCGGGGGGGCTCGACGCTGCCGGGGAGCTGGCGGTGGCCGAGGCGGTGAAGTGTAGGCGGCTTCGGGGGCGGCTGTTGCGGCTGGGCGCGCGGCCTCATGCGCTGCCGGTGGAGGATCGGGTCTCGCCGCCGCCAGTTGGCGAGGGGGAGGCGGCGCTTGCGTTCTTCCTCCTGGAGGGCCGGTACCGTCGCTGGCTGGTGTCCCGGGGGGGCGAGGTGACCCGCCTGCGGCCGCTGGTGGCCGCCGAGGTGGACCCGCTGGTGGTGGCGGCGCGGGACGAGGTGGAGCATGGCGATGCCGCCGGGGCGAGGGCGCGGGCGCTGCTGGCGCGGCTGGGTCGCCGCCTGCTCCGGGGAGCCAAGCGCGAGATCGGCGCGAGCGAGCGGCTGCTGGTGCTGCCTGACGGGCGGCTGCGGCTGGTCCCGTTCCACGCCCTGGAGCTGGACGAGGCGCCGCTGGTGGTGCACCGGGCGGTGGCCCGCGCGCCCTGCATGGCCCTGGTGGGCCGGGCGCCGTCGGCTGCCGGGCCTGTGATCCTGGTGGGGCCGGACTACGGCGGCGGGCCAGAGCACCTGGCAGGTGCCCGGGATGAGATGGAAGCCCTGGGCCGGATGTACCGGGGAGCGCGCGCGCTCACCGGGGCGCGGGCCACGCCTGCCGCCATGTCCAGGAGCCTCGGCCTGGCCGGCGCGCGGATCCACTTTTCGGGGCATGGCCTGGCGGACCTGGAGCAGGGCAGCGCTCCGGAGCTGATCTTCAGCAGCGGCGAGGCCCTGGACCTGGCCCACGCCACCGCCCGGCTGGTCCGGGCGCAGCTCGTGGTGCTGTCGAGCTGCAGCGCCGGGCAGGCCGCGCGGTTCCGCGATGGCGAGCGCAGGGTGGCGCCGGTGGCCATGTCCGACGCGCTGCTGGCCGCCGGCGCAGGTTCGGTGGTGGCGGCCTCCTGGATCGCCAAGGATCGCCTGGCCGCGCTCCAGATGAAGGCCATGCACCGTGCCCTGGGCGGCGCCACGCCTGACGAGGCCCTGCGCCGGGCCCAGCAGGCGCTCCGGGGATCGCTGGACCGGGACAGCCCTCGCTTCTGGGCGCCCTTCGCCGCATACGGCGGCTGGACGAAGCGGTGACCCGGGAGTAGGTTGACCGGTGATCTCAGTTCGACCCTGACGACCGAGGAGAGCCATGGCACGGCGCGACATCCTTGTGGGAGCCCTGATCGGCGTGGTGGCCGGCTTCGGCGCCGCCCGCGCGGCCCAGCACTGGAACCGGGAGGCGGCGCGCGATGCAGCCCCCCCCGCGACCGCGGCCCCGGCGGCCGCCCCCGCCCCCAAACAAGCGGCCCAGCCCAAGCGCTACCCCTGGCTGCGCGACTCCGTGGCCCAGCAGGGCGAGGACATCATCCTGCACGACCTGTTTCGCCGCCTCGGCATCAAGAAGCCGAGCTACCTGGACATCGGCACCCACCACCCGCTGATGCACAACAACACCTACATGCTCTACCGCGCCGGGGGCAGGGGGGTGCTGGTGGAGCCGAACCCGCGCTACATCCCGATGTACAAGCGCTGGCGGCCGGATGACAGGGCGCTGAACATCGGCATCGGCATCACCGACCAGAAGGAGGCGGACTACTACATCATCCGCGGGGTGAGCCAGCTCAACACCTTCTCTCGCGACCAGGTGGACGAGCTCATCGCCAAGCGCGGCGAGGAGATCCTCGAGAAGGTGATCAAGATGCCGCTGGTGAACATCAACAAGGTGATCAGCGAGCACTTCCCCGGGGGCGCGCCGGACCTGATCTCCATCGACGTGGAGGGGCTGGATCTGCCGATCCTCAAGACCCTGGACTTCAACAAGCACCGCCCCAAGGTGATCTGCGCCGAGACCATGCTCACCCTGTCCCGGGCGCAGAACGAGGAGCTGCTGACCTTCATCAAGGCGAAGGGGTACGAGGTGCGCGGCGGGACCTTCGTCAACACCATCTTCGTGGACAGCGCCCTGCTGAAATAGCCGCTACCTGCGCTGCTCCTTGCGCGGCACCGAGACCGCGGCCCCCACCAGCTCGCTCAGCTCCCGCAGCGGCCCCCAGCGGCCGGGTGTCCGGGCTGCCGCGGGGCTCGAAGGTGGCGCGTCGCCGAGGAGCTGAGCCCGCAGTAGCCCGGCCAGCTCGTCACCCAGCCGCCGGCCCAGTCGTCGGACCTGCTTCGCCTTGTCCGGCTGCACCACCCGGCCGGCCGCGCCCACGAACGCGGCCCTGGCGTCGAGGAAGACAGCGCCCTGCACCAGGCGAAGGCCCCCCACCGGGGGCGCGTCCAGCACCACCGCGGCCACCGGCTCTCCCCCGGCGGGCTGGCGGGATCGATCCAGGGCGAGCAGCCGCCGCAGGGCCGGGCCGTCCAGGGCGGGCGTGGCAGCGGGCCGGGCCCGGGCCGCCGCGAAGGAGCGGCGCACCTGGGGGCTGAACCGCGGCCCCGGGGTCAGGTCGGGCCACAGCGCCCGGGCCGCGGCGAAGGACCGCCGCGCCTGCTCCTCGGCCCCGCGCTGGTGAGCGGCCACCCCGAGCAGCAGGTGGACCCGGGCCAGCCGCCGGGGCGCGTAGTGCCGCACGAAGGCGTCCTGCAGCAGGGCCAGCGCGCCTGCCAGCGCCTGCTCGGCCTCGGCGTGGCGCATGCCCAGCAGCGCGGCGCGACCCTCGGCGATGAGCGGCTCCACCCGGGCCAGGCGGGGGTTGGCCGCGTCTGCCTGGCGCATGAGCGGGTGCAGGGCGCCCGGGTGGATCACCTCCAGGCCATCGCTGCGCTGCAGGCGCAGCACGACCTCCTGCACCAGGGCCACCCGGGCTGGCTGAGGCGGCAGGACCACCACGATCCGGGCGCGCTGGCCCCCTGTCGGCCCGGCGCACCCGGCTGCGAGCAGGGCGACCGCCAGCGCCCAGGAGCTGCGCTCAGTCCACATCGTGCAGCCCGTACTTCTTGAGCAGGGTGTAGAGGTGCTTGCGGTCGATGCTCGCCTCCCGGGCCGCGGCGGCGATGTTGCCCCCGGTGCGCTCCAGCAGCCGCTCGAGGTACTCCCGCTCGAAGCGCGCCACGAGCCCCTCCTTGGCCTCCTTGAACGGCTCCACGCTGCTGGCCGCCAGTCGGATCTCGTTGCCCATGGCGCCGCCGCCCGGGTGCAGGCGCTCCAGGTCCAGCATCTCCGGGCCGTCGAGGAAGATGGAGCGCTCCAGCAGGTTGCGCAGCTCGCGCACGTTGCCCGGGTAGTGGTGGGACATCAGCCGGCGCCGCAGCGACCGTGGCAGGTCATCCCAGCGCCGCTGCTCGCCCTCGAGGAAGCGCGCGGCCAGCACGGGCACGTCCTCCAACCGGTCGCGCAGAGGCGGCAGCGGCACCGTGACCACGGACAGGCGGTAGTACAGGTCCTCCCGGAAGCGGCCCTCCGCCACCTCGCGCCGCAGATCCTTCTTGGTGGCGGCCAGCACCCGCAGGTCCAGCTCCACCGGGCGGGCAGAGCCCACGCGGCAGATGCGGCCCTCGTCCAGGGCGCGCAGCAGCTTGGGCTGCAGGTCCCGGGGCAGGTCGTCCAGCTCGTCGATGAACAGCGTGCCGCCGTGGGCCATCTCCAGGGCGCCGCGGCGGCGAGTTGTGGCGCCGGTGAACGCGCCCTTCTCATGGCCGAACAGCTCGCTCTCGATGAGGCTGCGAGAGATGGCGCCGCAGTCGATGGTCACCAGCGGCTGGTCGGCGCGGGGGCTCGCCCCGTGGATCGCGCGGGCAGCGGCGCCCTTGCCAGCCCCGGTCTCGCCCAGGATCAGCACCGTGGCGTCTGACGGCGCCACGCGCTCCAGCAGGGCGAAGATCCGGCGCATGGCAGGGGACTCGCCCACCAGCGGCCCGTAGGTGGCGCTGGACGAGGGGGTGATGGACACCTCCTCCTCCACCGGGCGCAGGCAGAGCAGCACCTCGCCCACGCGGATCTCCATGCCGGGGTGCACATACGCCTCCAACACCCGCGCGCCGTCGAGGAACGTGCCGTTGGTGCTGCCCAGATCCCGCAGCAGGATCCCCTGGCGGTCCCGGGTCAGGCTGAAGTGGTGGCGAGAGACCGTGGCGTCAGGGATGGCCACGTCGTTCTCCGCGGTCTTGCCCACGCGGACCTCACCGTCGGGCAGATCCCAGCTCTTGCCGGCGTCGGGGCCGTTGAGCAGCTCCAGCCTGTGACGCTGCAGGGAGAGCCGGGGGGAGCGCTCCAGATCGACGAGGTGTGTGCCCAAGGGAGCTCCACATGGCCTGAGGATCCACGCGCCGGGGCGCGGGGATTCGTTATCGAATGCATTCAAATACGAATGCTAAATTACAAAAATAGTGTAACATGATAAGAAGTATGAACGGCCCCGAAAAGTTCGGCCGCTACTGGCTTCTGGAACGCATCGGTCGAGGGGGCATGGCCGAAGTCTTCAAGGCTCGCCTCGAGGCGGAGGCGGGCGCCGCCAAGGTGCTCTGCATCAAGCGGGTGCTGCCCGATCTGGGCTCCTCCCGGGAGTTTCAGGCCCTCTTCGTGCGCGAGGCGACGGTGTCCATGTCGCTGGACCACGCCAACGTCACCCAGGTGTTCGACTTCGGCAAGGTGGAGGGCACCTACTTCCTGGCCATGGAGCTGGTGCGCGGGCATGACCTGGGGCGCCTGCTGGCGCGCCTCTATGCGGCCGGTGAGCGGCTGCGCGTGCCCGCCGCGCTGTATATCGCGGCGGAGGTGTGCAAGGCGCTGCAGTACGCCCACACCCGCCTGAACGAGGAGGGGCGGCCGAGCCCCGTGGTGCACCAGGACGCCACGCCGCACAACATCCTCGTATCCCGGTCGGGCGAGGTGAAGCTGACCGACTTCGGCATCGCCCATGCGGCGGCCCGGGCCGTGCCCCGGGGCGAGGAGGTGGTGCGGGGCAAGGCGTGCTACCTGTCGCCGGAGCAGGCGGCCGGCCGGACCGGCGAGCCCCGCAGCGACATCTTCACCCTCGGCGCCGTGCTGTACCAGATGCTCACCGGGGTCCAGCCCTTCGCCGCCGCCACCGCGCGAGAGACGCTGGATCGGATCCGCGCCCAGCCGGTGCGGCCCCCCGGGCGGCTGGTGAGCGAGATCGACGAGGAGGTGGACGCGCTGGTGCTCCGGGCGCTGGAGCGGGATCCAGACCGCCGGTTCCAGACGGCGCTCTCCTTTCAGTCGGAGATCACGCGCATCCTGCACAGCCGGTGGCCCGCCTACTCGGCTCCCTCGGTGGGGGCCACGGTGCGGCGGGTGCTCGACGCCGAGCCGTCTGCGGGCGACGGGGAGAGCGCGGCACGCCGTCGCCTGCGCGAGCAGCTGGCCCGGGCCGGCAAGCCGCCCGAGGAGGGGGCCTCCACCCAGGAGCTGCTCAACCTCGGCACCGTGGCCGTGCCGGCGGCCGAGGCGGAGCTGCACGAGCCCGCCCCGACCGCGCGGAGATCTCGCCGGGCGCCCCTGGCCCTGGCCGCCCTGCTCGCCCTGGGGATCGGGGGCGCCGCCGCGGTCATGGCCCTGCGGAGCGACCACGCCCCCGAACCCGCCGCGGCCCCCCCGGTGCGCCCCGCGCCCCCGGTCGCGGCGCTCCCTGCCCCGGCGGTGCCGGCCCCGATCCCGGTGCCGATCCCCCTGGCGGTCGCCCCGGACGCCGCGCCGCTGGCGGCCGCGCCCGACGCCGGCCCGGCCGCGCCAGCAGAGCGGCGGGCGGCCCGGCCCCGTCGCCGCCGCGGTCGGCTGAACATCAACAGCGAGCCGTGGTCGGTGGTGCGCCTCAACGGCCGCCGCCTCCAGGGGAACACCCCCTACCTCGGGGTGAAGGTGTCGGCCGGACGCCACCTGCTGCACTTCGAGAACAGGGAGCTCGGCCTGAGCCGCACCATGCGGGTGCGGGTGCCCGCCGGGCGCACCAAGACCGTGGCCATCAACCTCTCGCGCTGACCTCAAAGGATCACCGGATCGCAGCCGAAGCGCAGGGTGATGCGGCCGGCATCGCTGGCGTGGGCGCGCTGGCAGGCCCCGGGGCAGAGCAGCACCTTGGTGGGCGCCTTGGCGTGGTCGAAGTACCAGCCCCGGCCGCCCTTGGCCGCCGCGCAGCCCTGGGCCCCGGACACCCTGGTGAACACCTCGCCCGCGCTGCCGTCGCTGTAGTGCACCTGAACATCGGTCAGGTCCAGCTTCTGCTCCACGCCGGGCGCGTGGGGCAGGTCCCACTCGCAGGCGATGGTGCGCCGGATGTCGTCCAGCGCGGCGAGGAAGGCGGCCTCGATGTCCTTGCTGGTGTCCACCAGGAACGCCTTCTTCGTGTGTCCGGCCCTGGCGATGGCGTTGAGCGCCGTGAGCTCGCTGCCCACGCCGATGACGAAGGTGTTGATCCGGGGCCGGTTGTTCATGCCGCTGGCCGCCACTTGCACCACGTTGGCCAGGGTGTTGGGCTTCGCCCCGCCGGCCGGCGAGAGGCAGGTGCTGTCGGGGATGCCGTCGGTGGCCAGCAACACGATGGTCTTGCGCACCGGGTTGGCGCTGGCCCAGGTTCGGGCGTAGGACAGCGCGCCCTGGAGCACCGGCACCATGGGCGTGCCGCCCGCCATGCGCTGCCTGTCCAGGGAGTCCACCAGCGCGGGGCCGGCCTGCTGCAGCGGCGCCATGGCCACCGCCGGCAGGGCGTAGCCGGCCGCCTTGCACTGGGCCCGGGAGGGGAAGTATTGCAGCCCGACCCCCATCTGGCTCAGCCGGGGGTCGAGGGCCATGACCCGCAGGGCGCTGCGCACCGCCGGCCACTTGCCCTTGAAGTCCATGCTGTAGGAGGTGTCCAGGGCGATGAACATGTCCAGCGGGGGCAGGCTCGCCTGCCGGGTCAGGGTCACGCAGGCCCCGGGCCCCTTGCCCCAGGGGCTGGCGCCCGCCTCGCCGGTGGCGCCGCCGTCGGCCGCTCGCTCCCCGCCGGCGTCCGGCCCGCCGTCGCAGCCCGCTGCGGCCACCAGCACCAGCCCGGCGAGCATCAGCGCCAGGTATGAACGGGTCTTGGTCTCCAGGTCGATGATCGTCTTCATGGTCTCTACCCCTTGCAGGTGATCGGCTTGCCGCAGCCGTCGTTGGCCCAGGTGCCCACGCCGAGCTTGGCGCAGCTGTCGGGGACGCACTTGCAGGCGCCCCACTTGAGGCCCGGCTTGAGCGCGCACTTGTTGTTCGGTTTGGCGGCGGACTTGCAGCCGCAGGAAAACGAGCTGCCCATGCAGCCGTCGGTGAGGGTGCCGCAGGCCCCTGCGGGGTAAGCAGCCGGCGGCGCCGCGCAGCTGGTCTTGGCGCAGCACTTGTTGTTCTTCTTGTTGCACACCTTGCCCGCCGGGCAGGGGCAGCCGAGGGTGCCGCCGCAGCCGTCGGGCAGGCCGGAGTTGGCGCAGGTGCACGCCGCGGCGCTGCACTTGCAGACGCCCGGCTGGCTGGCCGTGGCCCCCACGCAGGCGTTGTTGAACAGCCCGCCCGACATGTCGCAGGGGCAGGCCAGCGCCGCCCCGAAGCCGTCCGTGAAGATCTTGCTGTTGCTGCAGGCGTCGCCGATCTTGCCCGCGGCCTGGTGGTCCGCGCAGGTCTTCTTCAGCTTGCAGTAGCCGGTGGCCCCGCCGCTCACCAGGATGTCCTGGCCGTCGGCGCAGGCGTATGCGGGCGCGCACGGGCAGGCCAGGGTGCCCCCCGCGCCGTCGGGGAAGCTGGCGCTCTTGTCGTTGCTGCAGGTGGACCCCGCCTTGCCGGTGGCGCCGTGGTCCGCGCAGGTCTTCTTCAGCTTGCAGGTGCCGGTGGCCCCGCCGGTGACCGGCGCGCCGCTGGCGTCCACGCAGGCCAGCCCCGGGGCGCAGGGGCAGGCGAGCGCGCCCCCCTGGCCGTCGGGGAAGCTGGCGCTCTTTCCGTTGCTGCAGGTGGCCCCCGCCTGGCCCGTGGCGCCGTACTTGCCGCAGCCGGGCGGCGCCACGCAGGTGGTGCCCACGCAGATCTGCCCGGGTGGGCACTTGCACTGGGTCACCGCCCCGGTGCAGCTGTTGATCACCGAGGCGTTGCAGCTGCCCGGTCCCGAGGAGGGGCACACCGGGTTGACGTTCTTGCAGCAGCTCCCCTCCTTGGCCGGCGTGTCGTTGATGCAGAACCAGTCCGGCGCGCTGCAGGGGCAGGGGAACTTGCTGCCGTCCGACTGGTTGTAGAACGGGTGATCGTTGCATTTGGGGCGCGTCCCGCCCGCCGCGAAGCTGGCGCAGGTCTTCTTCGCCTTGCAGGTCTTGCTCGCCGGGTCGCAGACCTGGCCCGAGGGGCAGCCGCACGGGATCTTGGCGCCGGTGCATGTGTCGGTGACCCATGTCCCGCAGCGGCCCGGCTTGCAGGCCGCCTTGTTGACGCAGCACTTGCCGCTGGCCAGGCACACCGCCCCCTTGCCCGGGCACTTGCACACCGCCGTGCCCTTGCACCCGTCGTTGAACACGCCGCACTGTTTGGGTGCGAAGTCGCCGCACCCCCTGGGCTTGCAGGGCGGGCCGCACAGGTTGTTGGCGTTGCACACCTTGCCCTTGGGGCACCCGCCGCACTCCACCACGCCGCAGGCGGTCTTCAGCTTGCCGCACTCCTTGCCCAGGGCCTTGCACTGGTCCCGGCCCACCAGCAGGTCGCATCGGTTGGCCACGCCGGCCACGCCGCAGCCCTGACCCGAGGGGCACCCGCCGCAGCTCACCGTGCCGCCGCAGCCGTCGCTGATGTAGCCGCACTGCACCCCGGAGGCTGCCTTGGCCTTGGCGCAGAGGGTGGCCGCGGCCTTGGGCTTGCAGGCCGGCTCGCACAGGTTGAACGAGGCGTTGCAGACCTGGCCCTTGGAGCAGGCGCCGCAATCGGTCAGGGAGGAGCTGGGCCCGCAGCCGAGCCAGGCTTTGCCGCACTGATAGCCGAGGTCCTGGCAGGTGACCTGCTGGCACGCCACGCACCGGTTGCTGTCAGGATCGCACTCCTGCCCCTTGGGGCATTGCCCGCAGTCCAGGCGCTTGCCGCAGCTGTCGCGGATCAGCCCGCACTGGGCGCCCAGGGCGGCGCAGGTCAGCTTCGGCTTGATGCAGGTGTGGGACAGGGGATCGCAGATTTGATCACTGGCGCAGCCACCGCACTGGTGCAGCTTGCCCGTGCATGGATCCTTGATCTGGCCGCACTGCCCGCCGCACCCGGTGAAGGTCGAGGCGCAGGGGGGACGCGGCGGGGGGAGGGTGGAGACCGGCGCGCCTGCGTCGGCCAACACGCTGGTTGTCGGGTTGACCGAGAGGCCATCCGGGGTCCCGCCGGCCATGTCCGACTGTTGGACGTTGCAGCCGTGCAGGGCCAGCAGTGGGATCAGGATGATCCAGTTGATTCGGCAGGTACTTGGCCATGTGGGCATCGGTTTCCCCTTTCGATGTTTGAGCCGGAGCTCGTTTCAAGTGCCGCGGATTTGGTTTCCGCGATTACGTTTCGAGGAGGGGTTAATGCGAAAGCCGGGCCAGATGTCAGCGCAGGGCAGGGCGCTTGAATATCAACAGCTTGGACGGAGTTTGCGCGGTCATTCGCCTGCCACCTGTGGGGTGCACCCTACAGATTTCATGTGAAATATTCGAAATTCGCCGTTATCTATTAGAAAACAATCAAGAATTATGAGTTCAATCAGGTGTGGGGTTCACTCTACACCACGGGTGAGGGTGTGGAGTCGCTCTGACAGAGGTAGAATCCTGGTCCATGCCGGACGAGCGCGATTCCACGGGCAGCCTGGCCCAGCGATACCGGGACCTGGGCCGGGACCACGCGGCGCTTGGGTTCACCTCGCGCGCGGACGAGCTCGCGCGCAAGGCGGCCGCGGTGGAGGCGGAGCCCGCCGCCCGCGAGCCCACGCTGGACGAGGCGCTGGAGCTGACCGCCGCATGCACGCAGCTCGCTGACCTGGCGGCCCAGGCCGGCGATGACGTCCTGGCCCGGACGCGCTTTCACGAGGTGGCCGCTGGATCCGCCTCTGGCCCGCTGGAGCTGCGTCGCGCCAGGGCTTACGCCATGCTCCGGCTGGGTGACCTGCACCAGGCGGCGGGGGACAAGCCGGGTGCGCTGGGCTGGTACCGATCCTCCCTGGCCGCGCGGGCCGCCATGGCCAGCGAGCGCCCCGGGGATCCGGTGCTGGCGCAGGAGGCCGCCAGCGCCAACAACCGGGCGGCGGACATGCTGGCCGAGCTGGGCCAGGCCGCCCGGGCCATGGCGCGCTACGCCGACGGCGTGCAGGTCGCCAGGCAGGCCGTGCCGGGCTGGCGGGAACATCCGGCCCTGGCGCGGGAGGTCTCCTTCGCGTACCAGCGCGTGGGGGATCTGCACCTGGAGGCAGGGCGCCAGCTGTTGGCGCTGAGCTACTACAATATTGGCCAGGCCCTGGCCGAGTCGTTGCTCTCGGCCCACCCCGAGCGGGATGACCTGGCGAGCGATCTATCGGTGTCGGCCAACCGCCTGGGGGAGCTGTTCCTGGCCATGGAGCAGTTCGACATGGCTCTGCACCAGCTGGAGGGGTCCATCAACGCGGTACAGGCGCTGCTGCGCGCCAACCCGGAGCGGGTTGATCTGTGCCGGGACTGGAGCGTCTCGGTCAACCGCCTGGGCGACCTGCTGGAGCGGCGCGGCGAGCGGGAGCAGGCCGCGGCTCGCTTTCAGCAGACGGTGGAGGTGGCGCGGCCGCTGGTGCAGGCGCACCCCCACCGGGATCCCCTGGCCCACGAGCTGTCATACGCGTACCAGCGGCTGGGGGACATCTGCCTGGCCGGCGCCGATCCGATCCAGGCCCAGGCGCACTACGCCGAGGCGCGGGAGATAAGCGAGCGGCTGCACCTGGCGCACCCGGGGCGCACCGACCTGCGCCTCAACCTGTCCGTGCTGCACAACCGGGTGGGGGACGCGTGCGCGCAGCTGGGGGATGCCGATGGGTGCTTCAGCAGCTACGGGCAAGCCGTGGCGCTGGCGCGGCCAGTGCTCGAGGCGGAGCCCCACCGGGTGGACCTGGGCAGAGAGCTGGCCTACGCGCTGCAGCGGACCGGGGATCAGCACCGGTCCCGGCGTCGGTACGAGCGCGCGCTGAGGAGCTACCGGGAGGCGGTGGAGGTGCGCGAGGCGCTGTGGGCCCGGGAGCCGGGGCGGACCGACCTGTGCCACGATCTGTGCATCACCCGAAACCGCGTGGCCGAGGTGACGCGGCTGATGCGCCGCAGCGACGAGGCCGAGGCCCGCTTCGAGCAGCTGCTCGGCCAGTTCGAGCCGCTGCTGGCCGCCGGCTCGGGGGGAGGCCACGTGCTCGCCCGGGAGCTGGCCTTCGCCAGCCGCCGCCTCGCCGACCTGCTGGAGGCCCGGGGCGAGCCCACCCGCGCCCACCGCCACCGCGCCCGCGCCGACCGCATCCTTGAAAATGTCAAGTAGGGGGGTCTGACCCCACCACTTGACATTTTCAAGGGTCGCGACCTCGTCGCCGCCATACGCTATCATTCGCGCATGATCTGCCGCCTCCTGTTCGCCAGCGGCCCCCGGGCCGGTGAGGTGGTCAACGTCGAGAAGCTGCCGTTCTGGCTGGGGCGAGACCCCCGGTGCGATCTCGCGTTCGACCCCGAGGTGGACCTGACCGTCTCGGGCTTTCACGCGCGCCTGGATCGGACCGAGGCCGGGGAGATCAGCGTCACGGACAGCAGCACCAACGGTACGCTGATCAACGGCGCCGCGGTGAAGTCCGCCGTGCTGTCCGACGGGGACACTCTCGAGCTGGGCGCCGGCGGTCCGCGCCTGACCTGCGCGCTCGCTGCGGAAGCCCGGCCGCCGGAGCCGGCCCCCAGGACCGAGGTGGGGGGCAAGCCGCAGGCGCCGTCCGCCAGAGGTGGCATGAAGTCCACCGAGACGGTGGCGGGCATCGAGGACGACGGAGCGGTGTGGCAGCTGGATCTGTCCCTGGAGCGCGACCCCGGCGGGGAGCAGCTGACCTTCAGCCAGCCTGTCATCCGCCTGGGCCGCGGGCCGGAGTCGGACCTCGCCTTCGACGCCCAGTCCGACCTGCTGGTGAGCTTCAGCCACGCCAAGATCATGGCCCTCGAGGGCCGCGCGGTGCTCTTCGACTCCGACTCCACCAACGGAACCTTCGTGGACGGCAAGCAGGTGGTGCGCCATGACCTGGCCGCCGGGGAGGTGATCGAGCTCGGCCTCGGCGGCCCGCGCCTGAAGGTGGCCTCGGTGCGGCTGCAGCAGGTGACCAACCGCTCCACCATGCGCGCCACGCAGGAGCAGCAGGGCTCCACGGTGTTCGCCAGCGCCGGGGGCGAGCTGGTGGACCTGAGCCTCGGGCAGGCCCAGCTGCTGGGGGAGCACCAGCTGGGCGACCGCCTCACCCTGGGCCGCGCCGGCGACAACGACATCGTCCTCGACTCGCTGTTCGTCTCCAGCCACCACGCCGTGGTGGAGCGCCACGCAGGCGACCGGGTCCGCCTGCGCGACCTGGGCAGCGCCAACGGCACCTACCTGGCCGGAGATCCGGTCTCCTCGGCGGAGCTGGCGCCCGGCACCGAGCTGGCCATCGGGCCGTACCTGCTCAAGTACAGCGGCCGCTCCCTGCTGGTGTTCGACGCCCGCACCCGCACCTGGATCGACGCCCACGGCCTGACCCGCGTCGACGCCCGCACCGGCCGCGCGTTCCTCGACCGGGTCTCGCTGCGGATCCAGCCCGGCGAGTTCGTCTGCGTGCTCGGCCCCTCGGGCTGCGGCAAGTCCACCCTGGTGCGCGCGGTGGCGGGCTCCTCCCCGGCCGACGAGGGCAAGGTGCTGCTCAACGGCATCGACTTCTACGAGCACCACGAGCAGCTCAAGCACCAGGTGGCCTATGTGCCCCAGGACGACATCATCCACCCGCACCTGACGGTGTGGCGCACCCTGCACCACGCCGCCCGCCTCAGGCTGCCCCGGGGCACCTCCCGCGCCGACCGCCGCGCCCGCATGGAGGACGTGCTCGGCGTGCTGGAGCTGTACGATCACCGGGACAAGCCGATCCACAAGCTCTCCGGCGGGCAGCGCAAGCGCGTGAGCATCGCGGTGGAGCTGCTCACCGACCCGGCGGTGATCTTCCTGGACGAGCCCACCAGCGGCCTCGACCCGAACCTGGAAGAGAAGATGATGCTGCTGTTCCGGGAGATGACCCTCAAGGGCAAGACCGTGGTGGCGGTGACCCACACGCTGGACAACATCCACCTGGCGGACAAGGTGTTGTTCATGGTGGACGGCAAGCTCGCCTTCTTCGGCTCGCCCGAGGAGGGCAGGGCGTTCTTCGAGGTGGAGCGCCTGCCCGAGGTGTACAAGCGGTTCGACGAGCGCCGCGGCGACCTGGAGGCCCTGCGCAGCGAGTACGAGGCGTCGGAGATCTTCCACCGCCACGTGGCCAGCCAGCTGCCGGGCCGCGCCACGTCGCAGGCGCCGCCCCGCAAGCCGCCCCGCCGCAACCGCGGCCGCCCCGGCCCCCTGCGCCAGCTCGCCATCCTCACCGGCCGCTACCTGGAGCTGATCACCCGGGACCTGCGCAACACGGCCATCCTGCTGCTCCAGGCGCCCCTGGTGGCCATGTTCATCCTGCTGGCCATGCGCACGGATCAGCCGGACCGCGGCCCCACCTCCACCATGTTCTTGATCATGTCCCTGTCCGCGCTCTGGTTCGGCTGCAGCAACGCCGCGCGGGAGATCAGCAAGGAGGGGTCCATCTTCGCCCGGGAGCGCATGGTGAACCTGGGGGTCGTCCCGTACGTCGCGTCCAAGTTCCTGGTGCTCCAGCTGCTCTCGCTGCTGCAGGTGACCGCCATGCTGCTGCTGGTGCACTGGCTGCGCGGCGGGTATGTCCTGACCGAGCCGCCCCCCGCCTGCGCGCGCTGGGGTATCGAGGCGTGCAGCGCGCTGATCTTGCCCGGCGTGCCGGGCAACCTTTGGCTCCACCTGCTCAACCTCTACCTCACCGCCGTCGGGGGGGTGGGCCTCGGGCTGCTCATCAGCGCCCTGGCCGGCAACAGCGACAAGGCCATGAGCCTGGTGCCCCTGGTGCTGATCCCGCAGGTGCTCTTCTCGGGCAGCTTCGGCGTGCCCGCCCCGGACGAGCATGTGAAGCGGAGCGTGGGCTACGCCATGGCGCTCAACTGGTCCCTGGATCAGGCCAAGCGGGTGGCCATGTGTACGCCGGCGCAGGAGAAGCCGCGCAGCGCGCCAGGCAAGGGGTGCGCCGACTGCCTGCACGGGTACGACCCGTTCCGCCACCGGCGCCTGAAGCAGGAGGCCCAGGACGACGACAGCCGCTGCCTGGCCGTGCTGCCGGTGGTGGCCCAGATGACTGACTTCCCCGAGAGCGTGCAGGTGGTGGAGGACGGGCTGTATACGCCCCCCTCCACCCACGGCAAGGGCAAGGCGCGCGATGCGCACCACAGCCGCATCGGGCTCTATGTCCAGGCGACCTACAACCTGATTCTGCTGGTGCTGGTCTGCGTGGCGCTGCGGTTTCGGGAGCGCAGGGTCTGATGGCGGCCGAGGTGACGCGCAAGAAGCGCGCGGCCGCGCTGTCGGTGGTCTCCAACACCGCGCTGGTGGCGGCCAAGGTCGCGGTGGGGATGGTCACCGGCTCGGTGGCGGTGATGAGCGAGGCGGTGCACTCCGGCATGGACCTGGTGGCGGCGGTCATCGCCCTGGCCGCGGTGACCCTCTCTGCGCGCCCACCCGACGAGACGCACCCCCACGGGCACGGCAAGATCGAGGACCTCTCGGGCGCGGTGGAGGCGCTGCTGATCTTCGCCGCCGTGGCGTTCATCGGCTACGAGGCGATCCACCGGCTGGTGGCCGGTGGCGAGGTGTCCCAGCCGCTGCTAGGCGTGGTGGTGATGGCGGCCTCCAGCGTGATCAACTTCGCGGTCTCCTGGTACCTGGGCAAGGTGGGCCGGGAGACCGACTCCATGGCGCTGCTGGCCGACGCGGCCCACCTGCGCACGGACGTCTACACCTCGGCCGGGGTCCTGGTGGGGCTGGCGCTGGTATACCTCACGGGGATCGGGTGGCTCGACCCGGCCGCCGCGCTGGCCGTGGCGCTGCTCATCGTGCTCGAGGCGTGGCGCATCACCCGCCGCTCGGTGGGCGACCTGCTGGACGAGGGGCTGCCCCCGGAGGAGCAGGCCCTCCTGCACCAGGTGATGGAGGAACAGGGCTACAGCTTCCACGCCCTGCGTTCGCGCAAGTCCGGCCCCACCCGCAAGATCGACCTGCACCTGGACGTGCCGCCCAAGGCCACGGTGGAGGAGGTCCACGCCATGTGCGATGCCCTGGAGGCGGCGGTGCGCGGCGCCCTGCCAGGCGCCCAGGTGCTGGTGCACCCGGAGCCGATGGTGGAGCTGGACCGCACCGCCCCCGCGGTGGACCAGGCGCGCCGGGTGCTCGACGGGCACCTGGAGCTGTTCCTGAGCTACTCCGACCTCCACGCCCACGAGGAGAACGGCGGCGTGCACATCGCCATGCGCATGGCCTTCGACGCGTCCGCCACGGTGAAGGAGATCCAGGGGGTCCTGGACCACCTCGGAGACCACCTGCGGGAGCAGATCCCGGAGGTGGAGGTGTACATCCACCCCGAGGTGGGTCAAGGTTAGCGGGGACGCCAACAAAGGAGACATTAGATGAGCGACAAGGCCCAACTCTACCCGGCCATGCGGCAGGCTGTTCTCGACGGTGACGAGGACGCTGCGGGCAAGCTGGCCGAGCAAGCCCTGGCAGAAGGGTTGCCCGTCCTGGAGGTCATCGAAAAGGGGTTCGTCAAGGGGATCCGCGAGGCCGGAGATCTGTGGGAGGAGGGCGAGTTTTTCCTGCCCGAGCTGGTCACCGCAGCCCAGGCGATGAAGCGGGCCATGGCGGTGCTGCAACCGGAGCTCGCCAAGGGCGCCAATGACGCCTCTCTCGGTATGGTGGTCATCGGCACGGTCAAGGGCGATATCCATGACATCGGCAAGACGCTGGTGGCCACGCTGCTGGCGGCCAACGGCTTCACCGTGGTCGACGAGGGCGCCGACGTCTCTGTGGAGCAGTTCGTGGAGCGCGCCACCGAGCTGAGCGCCGACCTGGTGTGCGCCTCGGCCCTGCTCACCACCACCATGACCATGCAGAAGCAGCTGGCCGACGCCATGCGCGAGGCCGGCGTCAGCGCCAGGCTGATGGTGGGCGGCGCCCCTGTGACCGCCAAGTGGGCCGAGGAGATCGGCGCCGCGGGCCACGCCGACAACGCCGTGGCGGCGGTGGACCTGGCGCGCACCCTGGTCCAGCGGTGACCCGGTGGCCGACCTGAGAGAGCGGCTGGCCGCGGGCGAGACCCTGCTGCTGGACGGCGGCCTCGGCGCGCTGTTCATCGTGCAGGGGCTGGAGCCGGGCAAGGCCCCCGAGTGGTGGGTGCTGGAGCACCCTGACCGTGTGAAGCAGGCCCACGCCGCCTACGCCGAGGCGGGCAGCGACATCGTGCACACCTGCACCTTCGGCGCCACCGCCCCCAAGCTGGAGGACGCCGGGCTGGGCGGCCGCTGCGCCGAGGTGAACGCCCGGGCGGCGGCGCTGTGCCGCGAGGCGTGCGAAGGCACCGCCGCGCTGGTGGCCGGGGACGTGGGGCCCACCGGCCGGCTCTTCCCGCCCATGGGTGACGCCACGGAGCAGGAGCTCGAGGCTGCCTTCGACGAGCAGGTCCGGGCCCTGGCCGCCGCGGGCGTGGATCTGATCTCCATCGAGACCATGTACGACCTGCGCGAGGCCCTGGCCGCCGTGCGCGCCGCGGCGCGCACCGGCCTGCCCGTGCTCGCCTCCATGACCTTCGACCGCAAGAAGCGCGGCTTCTTCACCATGGTGGGCGACCGGGTCGAGGCGTCGCTGCCCGCGCTGGTGGAGGCGGGCGCCACGGCCGTGGGCTTCAACTGCAGCCTCGAGGCGGAGCAGATGCTGGAGCTGGTGCAGGTGGCGCGCGCGGCGCTGCCGGATGGGGCATACCTGGAAGCCCAGCCCAACGCGGGCCAGCCCAGGGCCACGGCCGACGGCGTGGTGTACGACGCCGACCCGGAGGCGTTCGCGTCCTTCCTGGAGCGCATGGCCGACGCCGGCGCGAACATCCTCGGCGGCTGCTGCGGCACCACCCCGGAGTTCATCCGCCTGGCGCGGCCGCTGCTCCACGCCCGAAACCCCTGAAGCGCATGGGCCCCATCCCGCTCTCCATCAAGGTCAGCCGGCGCCAGATCCTGCGCCGGCTCGGCTACCCCAAGGGCAGGGAGCCCGCGCCCCAGGTGGTGGGCAGGGTGGAGCGCGGCGTGGCCCTGGCCGCCGGGTTGATCCAGCCGGCGGGGCTGCTCCGCATCGTGGAGACGCAGGAGGCCGAGGCGGCGGGCATAGAGGCCCGCAGCCCGCTGGTGGGCCTCGGGCTGGTGACCCTCGGCCCGGCGCTGGAGGCGGAGCAGGCCCGGCGCGACAGCCAGGACGACCTGCTCGACGCGCTGGTGCTGGACGCCTACGGCTCGGCCGCGGCCGAGGCCGCCGCCGACGCGCTGAACTTCCGGCTTTGCAACCGGGCCCGGGATCTCGGGCACCACGCCGGCGCCCGGTCATCGCCTGGCTACGGCTCCTGGGACATGCAATGCCAGGCGCCCCTGCTGGAGCTCATCGGGGCCTCGGAGCTGGGCGTCTCCCTCACCGACAGCATGCTGATGATCCCGCGCAAGTCGGTGAGCTTCGCCGCGCGCCTTCGCCCGGGCAGAGGCCCGTCGGAGGTGAGCCGCGCCCGCCGCTGCGCTCGCTGCGCCATGACCGACTGCGCCTTCCGCGAGGAGGAGGAGGAACCATGAACCCCGTGACCGACCTGCTGGACCGCCGTCAGCTCGAAGCCGTGGTCCAACATGCCATGGACACCCTGGCGAAGGTGGGCATCTTCTGCGAGAACCCCGAGGCGCTGGCGTTGCTGCGCGACGCGGGCCAGCAGGAGCGCGAGGGCCGCGTGCTGCTGGACGAGGCGCTGGTGCGGCGCGGCCTCGAGACCGCGCCATCACGGGTGGTGGTGTACGACCGCGACGGCGAGCCCGCACTGGACCTGGGCGGCAGGCGCGTGCACTTCGACCCTGGCTCGGCCGCGCTCTTCGTGCTCGACCCCGGCACCGGGCGCCGCCGCCTGGCCACCTCCGACGACGGACGCGACCTGGCGTGGGTCGCCCAGGCGTGCAAGCACCTGGCCGCCCAGTCCACCGGGCTGGTGCCCGACGACGTGCCGCGGGACATCGCTGACCGCCACCGGCTGATGGTGGCGCTGCGCAACTGCACCAAGCCGATCATCACCGGCACCTTCCTCAAGGACGGCTTCGCGGTGATGCGGGACATGTTGGCCGCGGTGCGCGGCGGCGCCGACGCCCTGCGCCAGAAGCCCCTGGCCATCTTCGACTGCTGCCCCACGCCGCCGCTCAAGTGGAGCGACCTGACCTGCCAGGCGCTGCTCGACTGCGCGCGGGCTGGCATCCCGGCCGAGCTGGTGGCCATGCCCATGGCCGGCGCCACCGCGCCGGTGACCCTGCGCGAGGTGGTGGTGCAGCAGTGCGCCGAGAACCTGTCGGGCATCGCCTTGCACCAGCTGTGCACCCCCGGCGCGCCCATCATCTACGGCGGCTGCCCGTCGGCCATGGACATGCGCAAGGGCACCACGCCCATGGGGGCCATCGAGACCATGATGGTGGACATGGCCAGCGCCCAGGTTGGGCGGCACCTCGGCCTCCCGACCCACGCCTACATGGGGCTGTCCGACGCCAAGAGCGGCGACTGGCAGGCCGGCATGGAGTCTGGCGTGGGCATGGTGCTGGCCGCCCTGGCCGGGGTGAACATGGTCTCCGGCGCGGGGCTGCTCGACTTCGTCAACTGCCTCAGCCTTGAGAAGCTGGTGCTCGACGACCAGGCGTGCGGCATGGCGTTGCGGCTGGCCCGGGGCATCGAGCCGCGCTCCGACGCTGACACCGTGGACCTGCTGGATCAGGTCGTGGCCAGCGAGCACTTCCTGTCCAACCCGCACACCATGAAGCACTTCCGCCAGGAGCTGTTCTTCCCCTCAGGCGTCATCGACCGCGGCTCCTACGGCGAGTGGGAGAAGCACGGCGACGACGCCATGTCCGCCGCGCAGTCGGAGGTGCAGAAGATCCTCGGCCGCGGCAACCCGGCCCCGCTGGAGCCAGACCTCGAGGCCGAGCTCCAGGCCATGATGGCGGCCGAGGCGCGCCGCGTGGGCGCGTCGCTGCCCGGCTGACCCGCGCCCTCAGTCCACGTCCACCCGCCGCACGTCGAGGCGCTGCAGCATGGCGTCCGCCTCCACCACCAGGAAGTGTCGCCCCACGCCGTCCAGCTTCTCCTGGGAGGTGGCGCCGCCGCCGGAGATGTGGGCCTCGATGCCCGCGTTGGTGAACTTGTGGTGGGTGTGGATATGCCCGTACAGGGTCAGGTCCACGCCGCCCCGGGCCAGGGCCGCGAGCAGGCGCGCGGCCTCGGCGCGCGAGCGGAAGGCGAGCCCCCGCGCGCCCACCGGGTCCATGGGCGGGATATGGGTCAGCACCACATGCAGCCGCCCGGCGCCCCGGGCCAGCCACTGCTCGAGGCGCGAGTAGACCAGGGGCGACACGGTGGCGCTGGCCGAGTCGAGGAGCGAAAAGGCGACGCCGCCGAAGTGGAAGTGGAGGCTGTGTCGGCCCATGACCCGGGGCCAGAGCTCTGGTTCGTCGGACTTGAGCTCGTGGTTCCCAACCGTGGAGTAGAACGGCACCTGCAGCGCGGTCAGCGCCTGCCGGAAGGCGAGCAGGTCGGCGCGCTGCCCCTCCTCGGACAGATCGCCGGTGGAGAGCACGAAGGCCAGCTCAGGCTCCTGGTTGATGCGCCGGAAGATCTCTCTGACCCGCGCGGGCGGATCCTGGGTGTCGCTCAGCACGGCGAAGCGCAGCGGGCCAGGGCGGGCGGGGGCGGGGGGCGCGATGCGCAGGCGGTGGGTCGCGCCCCGGGCGAGGACCACGCGCCATCGCCCGGAGGTGCCGGACTTCACCGGCACGGGCGCCCGGGCCGCCGGTCGCTCGGCCCCCGGCGTGGCGACGGATAGCACGCTGCCGCGCGGGCAGTTATCCACGGCGATGATCCAGTCCGGCCTGGCGTCCCGGGCCAGGGTGATCTCCAGCTCCAGCGACGGCGCCTGGGCCCACAGCTGCAGCCACCCCGGCTCCAGGGCGGTGACCAGGGCCAGGCCGCCCCTGACCGCCACCCGCGCGCCCCTGGTCTGGCCCTGGCCCACCGTCTCGTCCAGCAGCGCCCGCTCGTCAGCAGGGCTCAGGCAGCCCCAGAGCCCGGACCACAGCAGCGCCAGCAGCGCGGCGTGCGCCCCCCAGGCCACGGCGCCCCGGGTCACTGGCCCACCACCAGCGCGTAGCGGAGCCCGAGCCGGGCCACCACCGCCGATCCGTAGGCCAGCCCGAGCTGGATCCCCCAGGGCCCCCACAGCGTCAGGTGCCCCTGGATCCCCGCGTGCCCCACGGCGCCCTCGCGGCTCTTGCCCAGAGAGAGCCCGCCCACCAGGCCGTCCCTGCGGTGATCGTAGTAGGCCAGGACCTCCCCGTGGATCCCGCCGGGGTGGCCCAGGTAGAGGCCGAAGCCGAACCGGGCCAGCAGCTGGTGCGCGCTGTCGTCCACCCGCCCGCCGTCAGGGCCGTCGTAGCTGTCCCGCACCAGGCCGTACCCGAGGGAGAGGGTGGCGAAGGCGCCGCGCAGGGTCCGGCCCAGCGCGGCCAGGTCGAGCCGCCCGGCCAGGTGCGCCTCGAAGCCCAGCGCGCTCACGCCGTGCGCCGGCAGCCGGAGCTGGCTCACGCCTCCGCGCAGCTCCACGAACGAGCCCTCGAGGGTCCGGCGGGCAGGCCAGGCGCGAGGGCCTGTCAAGCGGTAGGCGAGCGCGCCCTGGTAGCGCCGGGTCTCGGCGTCCAGGGCGAGCCAGGCGGCGCCGGACAGGGCCACCGGCCCCAGCCTGAGGTCTGCCGCCAGGGTGGAGAAGCTGCCATGCTCGAAGCGCGGGTCATGGACATGCGCGTACCCGGCCTGAAGCGACACTGACGGCGCCCTGCCCGGAGCGCGAGCGCCCGGGCGTCCGTCGGTGAAGCTGCCGTACAGGTCGCCGAGCAGTGAGCTGGTCAGGACCCCCGCGCCGGCGGCGGTGAGCGCCACGCCCACCCCGGACAGGTGCCGCGAGCCGTGGGACAGGGCCAGGGTCAGGGCGCCGGCGCCGCCCGCGGCCAGGCCCAGCCCTTCCAGGGTGGCCAGCCTCCCCGCGGTGCGGGGCTCACCGCTGACCAGATGTCCCAGGGCGGCGAAGCCACGCCCCGGCGCCCAGGCGATCAGGGCGGCCAGCAACAGGATGACGGCGCGGTCCATGCATCATTGGTGTCCCCCTGCGCGACAAACGTTCGACGGGCGCGCCTACAGGTCCCAGCCGTACGACAATTTGGTCAGCAGCAGGTGGCTCTGATCCTGGTCGAACATGGCCTCCAGGTCCCCGCCCGGATCGAAGGAGACAGCGCTGGCCCCGTCCCGGGAGAGGGTGGCCGACATCTTGTAGACCAGGTAGGCGGCAGCGCCGCCGCTCAGGTCCCAGCGCAGCACCGTGTTGATGATCATCGACAGGCGGGAGAAGTCGGCGTCCGGGGCGCTGGCGCTCTGCCCGAGCAGCACGCGCCCGTCGTCCAGCGGGAGCAGCTCACGGTAGTGGCTGTAGCGGCCCACGTCGTACAGCAGTTGACCGAACAGGGAGACCGTCAGGTCACGGGTGACGCCGAGCACGCCAGAGAGGCGCGCCTCCATGGCGTCGCGGTTCAGATCGCCGAACAGGTAGCCCGGGCGCCCCTGGCGGTCGGCCGTCTCCACCCAGCGCGGCCGGTCCCACCAGCGGCGGTACTTGACGAACAGCGACAGCTTCAGCCGGTCCAGCAGGGCCGTGGTCAGGGTCATGTCCACGCGGAAATAGGGGGACGATCCCTCCATGGTGAACGAGCTGGTGCCCCCGAGCCAGACCGCCTTGCTGCTGTCGGTGTTGCCCCCCAGGTAGACGTAGGTCTCCTCGGGGCGCGGGTATGCAGGACCCCCGCGGGTCTCCCGATCGTCGTCCACGGGGAAGCGATGGCCGCCGCCGCACCACAGCTCCCACAGGTTGTTGAACATGAACCAGGTGTTCACCTCCACCCGCCGGTCGAAGGAGAGCTTCGGCGCGTCGTGGCGGAAGGCGTAGCGGCCCCACAGCGTGACGTACAGCTCGCGCAGCGAGCCGGTGGGGTTCGGCAGGCGGTGCTGCACGCTGGCCGCGAAGCGGGCCATGTTGGTGCGCCACTGGAAGCCGAGGTGGTTGATCTCGAAGTCCGGGGAGAACGACTCCACGTCGAGCCAGTAGCGCCAGCGGGGCGCGCCACGCAGCCCGGCGCGCAATTGCAGGGCGTACCCGGCGCCGTCCTCGTCGCCGGCCACGGCGAGCTGCCCGTTGGCGCGCCAGCCGTCGTCGTTGCGCAGGTCCCAGTCGAGGCCGCCGCTGTAGGCGTCGGTGTCGTCGGTGCCCGGCTCCTCGCTGCCGAAGCGGGTCAGCCCGGTGGCGAGCAGCCCGACGCTGGCCCACCGCTTCGGGCGCAGTAGCACCCGCGCCGCGGCGTGGTTCCCGCCGCGGTGAGCCACGCGGTCCGCCTTGCCGCCGTCCGGCTTGCGCTCCACCGCCGACGAGGGGAGCACCACGGCGTCGAGCACGCCGTAGGAGACGATGCCGTGGTGGCCGATCACCTTGGCCGCGCCGATGATGCGCGCCTCAGGGTCCACCTCCTCTATCTCTCCGCCGAACGCCGCGTCCGGGGCGACGGGGCGGGCGCCGATGCGCCGGGTGTGCAGCAACCTGATGGGGGTGCGGAACAGGGTGGCCCCCTCCAGGAAGAAGGGGCGCTTCTCGCCGAAGAACGTCTCGTCTGGCGAGAGGTTCACCACCGCGGGATCCTCCTCCACCTGGCCGAAGTCGGGGTTGATGGCGGCGCTCAGCGCGGAGCCGCCGCTGAAGCTGTAGCGCAGGTCGAGCCCGGCGTTGGGGCGGAACCGCTCATCGGGTCGCGTTGAGCCGGCCGGCTGCTGCAGGCTCAGCTCGCCCGCCACGTAGGGCAGCAGCCGCAGCGAGGCCTCGCGCTTCAACCCCTGCAGGCCGGTGAGCCGCCCGAACCGGGAGACGAAGGTGACCGAGGTGCGCGGCATGGCGGGCCAGCCGTTCTTCTCCTGGGTGCGCTGGATGTAGCGCTCCACATGCATGCCCCACTGCTGACGGTCCACGTCCTGGTACGCGATGCCGGACAGGGGGATGCGGAACTCGGCGGTCCACCCCTTTTCGTCCACCCGGGCCCTGGCGTCCCAGACGCCGTCCCAGGAGCTGTCCACCACGTTCTCGTCGTAGATCACGCCGTCGGAGAGCACCCCGGAGGCGTTGACCTGGAACCAGTACCCCCGGTCCCCGCTCAGCACAGGATCGAGGTAGATCCGCACCCGGTCGGAGTCGGGCGGAGCGTCCCGCCGGCCGAGCCCCAACCGGATCCGGTGCGGCTCCGGGTCCAACAGCCGCAGGCCGATGTAGAGCGCGCCCGCGTCGTACAGGACGCGCAGCTCGCTGGGCGCGCCGGGGGCCTCGCCCTCCCGGGGGTTACGCTGGACGAAGCCGCGCTCCACCCTGGCCGCGGCCCAGGCGGCGTCGTCCAGGCGGCCGTCCACCGTGGGGCACCGGTCGCACCGGGCCGCGGGCAGGGCGCGCGCCTCCTGCGCCCGCAGCCCTGCGGGCCACAGGCTGAACAGCAGCAGGAAGAGGGTGGGTCTCAGTAGAGCAGGTTCCACGTACCGGGGACCCAGATCTCCCGCGGCCCCCAGGACATGGAGCCGAACCGGCTGTGGGCGTACAGCTTGTGGTAGCCGGGGACCAGCCCCCGCAGCAGCCCGGTGCGGTAGGGGCGCATCCAGCCCACCCGCACGCCGCCGATGTGCATGATCACCATGAAGGGCGTCCGGTTGCGCACGCGCAGCAGGGCGCGGTCGCCATCGCGGACAATCTCCTCGACGGTGAAGGGGGACTCTCCCGGGGTCCAGGCTCCATCCGCAGCGAGGGAGGGCGCCTGCACCCGTGGGGCAGGTGGCTCCGCCAGCGGGGCGGAGGAGAGCAGGATGGCGCCAACCAGGACGCCCACGGTCACGAACGCTTTTTTCATCGCTCTTTCCTCCCCGTTATTTGCCCTTGGCGGGCGGTTTGTTGTCCGCCCCAGGGGGCTTCTTGCCCTCGACGGGCTTGCCCTCGACGGGCTTGTCCTCCACGGGCTTGCCCTCTTCCCCGGGCGGCTCGACCCCCTCGGGGGCGACGCCCTTGCGCGCGGGCAGCTTGCCCATCACCGCATCGCTCACGGTCTGGCCGTCCGCCTTGAGCTTGTACGGCTCCGGCGACGGGTGGAACCCCGCCGGCGGGAAGGCGAGGTCCGCGCGCTCCACCTCCTCCAGATCCATGGCGATGACCCGGGTCGCGATGGTGGGCGGCTGGTCCCCCTTCTGCCGCTTCTGGCCCTCGTTGATCACCTCCATCTGCCAGCTCAACGGGAAGCCGATGCGGGCCTTGATCTTGGCCACCGTCTCGGCCCCGTTCTTGTCCTGAAAGGGCAGGGTGAGGAAGTCGATGAAGGTCTCCTTCCACGCCTTGGGCAGCCGCTCGTCCCTGGTGTGCATGATGGTCAGCCGCACCCTGACGCGCCCGCTCTTCTCCGACGATTTGAGCTTCACCCGCCAGTCGAAGCCGAGCTCACCCTCGGTGACGATGGTCTCGTAGCCGAGCACCTTCTGGGGGGCGGGGGCGTCGGGCATGAAGGCCACCTGGTACTCCCGCCGCGCGGCAACGGGCCCACCCTCGAGGAAGCTGCCCAGCTCGGATCCGCCCATACCCCAGTACCGCTGCTCGCCCGGGTCGATGAGCAGGTAGCGCTTGCGCTTGGCGTCGTAGCGCACCTCGGTGCCCACCGGCATGTACCAGCCGGGCGTGTTGAACACCAGCTTGCCCCGCTCGCCGGTGACCACCAGCGCCTGGTTCAGCGCCGACGCCTCGGCCGCCTTCTTGAGCGCCTCGTCCTTGATCTCGCCGGCGTTCGCGCCCGGCACCTCGGTCATGGTCATCAGCTCCATGGTGGCAGCCTTGACCTTGCCCTTGGCGTAGGCGCTGTCCGCGGGGAGCGCCGCGTTGCCGGGCGAGGGCTCGCTGGCCGGCTCGGGGGCCTCCTTGCCGGCCGCGGGCGGCGGCTCCTTGCCCGCGGGGGCGGGGCCCGGCTTCTTCTTGCACCCGGCCAGGGCGAACACGCCCAGCAGGGCGCAACAGATGATGGTGGTGCGCATCACGACGCCTCCTCCTGTGGATACTGGAGATGTTACGGGCCGGGGCCGCCGGCTGTCGACCGTCAACTGCCTCGGGGGGCTACGGGGTCCAGCGCAGCACCGGCTTGCGCGCCGCGCTGGCCTCGTCCATTCGGCGCACCCCGGTGGCGTGGGGGGCGCCCTTGATCAGCTCCGGATCTTCCTTGGCGTCCCGCACGATCTCCTCGAGCGCGCCCACGAAGCAGTCGATGGTCTCCACCGACTCGCTCTCGGTGGGCTCGATCATCAGCGCGCCAGGCACCACCAGCGGGAAGTACATGGTGGGCGGGTGGAAGCCGTAGTCCATCAGGCGCTTGGAGATGTCCAGGGTGGTGACCCCCGTCTCCTTCAGGTCACGGTCGCTGGCCACCACCTCGTGCATGCAGACGCCGGGGTAGGGGATGTGCAGCAGCCCCTCGATCCGGCGGCGCAGGTAGTTCGCGTTGAGCACCGCCATCTCGGTGGCCTCGGTCAGGCCGCTGGCTCCCAGCTCGCGCATGAAGGCGTAGGCCCGCACGTGCATGCCGAAGTTGCCGTAGAACGAGCGCAGCCGCCCCACCGTGCCGGGGCGGTCGTAGTCGAGGTGGAAGGTCCCGTCCTCGCGCCGCTCCACCGTGGGCGTGGGCAGGAAGGGCACCAGCGACGCGCCGACCCCCACCGGGCCAGCCCCCGGTCCGCCGCCGCCGTGGGGCGTGGCGAAGGTCTTGTGCAGGTTGAAGTGCATCACGTCCACGCCGTGGTCCCCGGGGCGGAACTTGCCCATCAACGCGTTCAGGTTGGCGCCGTCCATGTAGACCAGCCCCCCGGCGTCATGCACCCGCTGGACGATCTCGCCGATGTGCGTCTCGAACAGGCCGAGGGTGCTCGGGTTGGTGAGCATGATCCCCGCGGTCTGGTCGTCCAGGGCCTCGGCCACCGCCTGCACCGGCAGCACGCCGTCGGCGCCGGTCTCCAGCTGCACCGTGGAGAAGCCGTTGAGCGAGCAGGACGCAGGGTTGGTGCCGTGGGCCGTGTCGGGGATCAGCACCTTGGTGCGCCCGGTGTCCCCCCGGCTCAGGTGGTAGGCGCGGATCAGCATCAGGCCGCACAGCTCGCCGTGGGCGCCGGCCGCCGGCTGCAGGGTGACCCGCTCGAAGCCGGAGACGCCGCACAGCAGCTGCTCCAGCCGCCACATCAGCTCCAGCGCGCCCTGCAGCTGCTCCTCGGGCTGGTACGGGTGCAGCGCGTTGAGCGAGGCGATGCCCGCCGCGGCGTCGGCGCTCTTGGGGTTGTACTTCATGGTGCAGGAGCCGAGGGGGTACATCCCCTTGTCGATGTGGTGGTTCCACAGCGAGGCGCGGGTGTAGTGCCGCACCACCTCGGGTTCGCTCACCTCGGGCAGGCCGGGGCGCTCGTCTCGCACCAGCTCGGCGGGCCACAGGGCGGCCGGGTCCGCCGCCGGCACGTCCATGGCGGGCAGGGTGGCGCCGCTGCGACCGGCAGAGCTCTGGACGAAGATGGGGGCCTCCTCGCTGAGGAGGGCGCGGGTCTCGGGGCTGCTCATGCGGTCACCTCCGCCAGGATGCGGGCCAGGTCGTCGATCTCCTCCTTGCGGTGTCCCTCGTTGATCGACACCAGCAGGGCGCCGTTCAGCTCCGGCGCGAAGCGGCCCAGGGCGACCCCCGGCACCAGGCCGCGCGCCGCCGCCGCCGACACCACCGCGGCAGCATCGCCGCCGGGCACGTCGAGGCAGAACTCGTTGAAGGTATGGCCCGGGAAGCGCAGCGCGAAGCCGTCCAGGGCGGCCAGGCGCTGCTTGGCGTACTCGGCCTTGGCCAGGTTCAGCCGGGCCAGCCCGTCGAAGCCGCCCTTGCCCAGCAGGGAGAGGTGGATTGCGAAGCGCAGCGCCATCAGGCCGTGGTTGGTGCAGATGTTGCTCGTGGCCTTCTCCCGGCGGATGTGCTGCTCCCGGGTGGAGAGGGTGAGCACGAACCCGGGCTTGCCGTCCAGATCCCTGGTCTGTCCCACCAGCCGACCCGGGATGGCCCGGCGCGCTTTCTTGCCGCTGGCGGCCAGCATGCCCACGCCGGGGCCGCCGAGGTTGGGCGGCCCGGCCAGGCCGATGCCCTCGCCCACGGCGATGTCAGCGCCGGCCGCGCCAGGAGCGCGGGCCAGCGCCAGTGAGAGGGGCTCTGCGCACACGGCGATGACCAGCGCCTTGTGGGCGTGGGCCGCCTCGCACACCGGCGCCAGGTCCTCCAGCAGGCCGAAGAAGTTGGGCGACTGCACCACCACCGCCGCCACGTCCTTGCCCAGGGCCGCGTCCAGGGCCGCGAGATCGGTGCGACCCTCGGGCGTGAGGGGAAGGCTGGTCAGCTGATCCTCCAGCGGGCCGAGGCCGGCCATGTAGGTCCGCGCCACCTCGAGGTACTCCGGGTGGACGCCCCCGGAGACGAGCACGCGGTCCCGCCGGGTGAGCCGCCGGGCCATGAGCATCGCCTCCACCGCCGCGGTGGCGCCGTCGTACATGGAGGCGTTGGAGAACTCCATGCCGAACAGCTCGCACACCATGGTCTGGTACTCGAAGATGGCCAGCAGCGTGCCCTGGGACACCTCGGGCTGGTACGGCGTGTAGGCGGTGTAGAACTCGCTGCGCAGGGACAGGTGGTCCACCACCCGCGGCACCTGGTGGGCGTGCAGCCCGGCGCCCACGAAGGCCCGATTGCCCGTGGCCGCGCCGGCGGTGACGTTTCGCCCGCCCAGCTCCTCGAGGTGGGCCATGAGCTCACCCTCGGACAGGGGCGCAGGCAGCGGCAGATCGTCGCCGAACCGCTGGGCCTCCGGGATCACCTGGAACAGGGCCTCGACGCTGTCGACGCCGATGACGTTCAACATCCGCTGGATGTCGTCAGGGGTATGGGGAATATATCGCATGGAACCCTTCCTCGTGGTGCGCGGGGCCGCTTCCCGCCGAGTCACCGTCGCCGCCGATGTGGAGGGTGCGAGGGGCTAGGACTGCTCGGCCACCAGCGCCTCGTATGCCGCGCTGTCCATCAGCGCCTCGAAGTCGCCGGCGTCGGCCTTGATCACCACCAGCCAGCCGTCGCCATAGGGCGCGTCGTTGACCAGCTCGGGGGCGTCCTCCAGCGCCTCGTTCACCTTGACCACGGTGCCGGCCATGGGGGCGTAGAGATCGGAGACCGACTTGACCGACTCGATGGTGCCGAACGCCTCACCGGCGTCCACCTCGTCGCCCTCCTCGGGAAGATCCACCAGGGTGATGTCGCCCAGCTGCTCCACGGCGAAGCCTGTGATGCCGATGACGTAGCCGCCGTCGTCGGCCTTGGCCCACTCGTGGTCCTTGGTGTAGCGGAGGTCCTTGGGGAAGTCCATGTTCGCTGCTCCTGTACCTGAAGGTGAAGAGTCCTCAGTATTCACGCTTGTAAAACGGCCCGGGCACCACCTCGACCTGCACCGGCTTGCCGCGCACGTCGACCACCAGCGCGGTGCCCGCGGCCGCCTGCGCCACGGGCACGTAGCCCAGGGCGATGCCCTTGCCCAGGGTGGGCGACTTGGTGCCGCTGGTCACCACGCCGATCTCCTCGCCGACGCCGCCGTCGGGGCCGGGCAGGTGGATGGTGTGGTGCTGACGCGCGAAGCCGCGGCTGCGCATCTCCATGCACACCAGCTTGCGCGAGATGCCGCCCTTCTTCTTTGCTGCCTTGATCGGGCTGAAGCCGATGAACTCGCCCTTCTTGAGCTTCACGGTCCAGCCGAGCCCGGCCTCGATGGGGTTGGTGGTGGCGTCGATGTCGTTGCCGTACAGCGGCAGCCGCGCCTCAAGGCGGAGCGTGTCCCGGGCCCCGAGGCCGCAGGGCAAGATGCCCGCCGGCTCCCCGGCCGCCATCAGGGCCTTCCACAGGGTGGGGCCGTCGTCGGCGGCGCACAGGATCTCGAACCCGTCCTCGCCGGTGTAGCCGGTGCGGCTGGCGGTGCAGCGCACCCCGGCCACAGTGACCTCGCGGAACCAGAACGGCTTGAGCGCGCTCAGGTCCTCGCCGCACAGCTCCGACAGCAGGCCCATCGCCTCGCGCCCCTGCAGGGCGAGCAGGGCGTAGTCGTCGCTGTTGTTCTCCACGACGCAGCGGTCGCCGGTCTGCTCCACGAACCAGTCGAAGTCCTTCTGGATGTTGGACGCGTTTACCACCACCAGCACATGGTCCTCGGCCAGGCGGTAGACCAGGCAGTCGTCCACGATGCCGCCGTCGGAGTAGGTGATGGGGGTATACAGCGCCTTGCCGTCCACCAGCCCGAGCACGTTGTTGGTCACCAGCCGGTGCACCGCGTCCAGCGCGCTAGGGCCCTTGAACTCCACCTCTCCCATGTGGCTGACGTCGAACAGCCCCACGGCCGTGCGCACCGCCGCGTGCTCGGCCGACAGGCCGCTGTACTGCACGGGCATCATGTACCCGGCGAATTCGACCATGCGGCCCCCCAGCTCAACATGCAGGGGGTACAGCGGGGTCTGCTTGACGTCTGCGGAATTGCTCATCCTTGACCTCGGGCTGCCAGTCCGGTCAGGAGCATAAACCAGGAGCGCGAGAGATCAAGGGCTGGCTCGCTGGCGCTCGCGGGCTTCAGGCTTCAGGCCTCTAGCTTCAGGGCAGATGGCCTGGGGCCCCGGGAGCGTTTTAGCCTGGTACGGTCACGTGGCGCCGGCTGATGAAGCCGTCGGGGCTGCGGGTCATGTACTCGAAGTGGGCGGTGCGGTGGGCCGTGAGGCGGCAGAGCTGGCGGAAGGGCGCGCGCAGGGACCGCCGGGTCCAGACCGTGAACGAGGCGTCTCCCACCTCGGTGTTGTGGCAGAAGCTCGGCTCGCCGTCCGGATCCACGTAGGGCGTGGTGATCAGATCCTCGGGGCGGCAGCGCAGCTCGCCCTGGAGCTTCATCCGCCGGCCCGTGGCCTTCAGCTCGTACAGCCCCGTCTCCCAGGACCCCCGGGTCAGGGGCAGGGTGGCGAACCGGTTGAAGTGGTAAACCTCGCTGCCCAGGTAGAGCGAGACGAAGGTCATGGGGGGCGTCACCAGCCCGGCGCGCTTGAGGCGCACGGTGGTGGACTCCAGGCAGGCCGTGGGATCTTCGCGGAAGGCGTTGCAGTGGCTCCAGGCGTGGGCGTGGGCGTGCTTGCGCCCCCACACATGGCTCTGGCAGCCCGGCTCTCCGTCCAGCTCGTAGATCTCGCCGTCCACCGTGACCTCGCCGTTGATGTAGATCATCAGGTTCGGCGACAGGACCCGGCTGTCGGCCCACTTGCCGCTGTACACCGCGTCGGGCAGGTGGCGGTGGGTGAACAGGGTCGGCTTGAAAGCCAGGTCCCAGGTCACCTCGTGGGTATCCCCCGACAGCTGGCCCTTGAGCTCGCCGTGGCGCATGAAGGCGCCGGCGATCTCGAGCGAGAACGGGTCCTCGCTCACCGCCAGCTCGGTCACCGGGAACTTGCGGTTGATACCGAAGTTGCGCTCCGGGTGGCGGGCGTCGAAGAAGGCGAACCAGAGCTGGCAGTACGGCTCGCCGTGATCCCCAAGCGGGGACTCCAGGGTATAGCGGATCCAGAAACCGGTGGCTGTGGCCCGGTGGTTGAAGGTGCTATACCAGACCTCGTAGTGGCCCCGCTTGTTGCGGTCCCACACCATACGGTTGTTCTTTTCGCTGCTCATGAGGTACACGCTCTCGGGCAGAGGAGACGGCCTTCTTCGACAGGTACGAGTGAACATCAAACGCTAGCACAAAGCAGGGGAGCTTGGAACGATGGGTCAGCCGGTAGAAGATGTTGAGATCCTGGAGAGCACCGTGATGGGCGAGGGCGGGTTCGCCCGGCTTCGGCGGTGCATGGTGCGCAACCTGCGGGAGGACGGCTCCCGCTCGGATCCGTACCTGCTGGACATACTGGAGCGGCCGGTGGGGGCGGACGCCGTGGTGGTGCTGGCCCACGACAGGCTCGACGACGGGACGGTGCGGGTGCTGCTGCGCCGCGGCCTGCGCCCGGTGCCGCGGCTGGGAAGGTCAGGGGAGCCCACCCGGGAGGGGGAGGTCCCCGACCTGATGCAGCTGGAGGCGGTGGCCGGGATCCTCGAGGCTGACGACCGCGGAGAGGAGGGGCTGCACGCCCGCGCCGCCGAGGAGCTGCTCGAGGAGGCCGGGCTGCGGGTTCCCCCCACCGACGTGGTCAGCCTGGGGCCGCCGGTGTTCAACTCCCTCGGCATCATGGCGGAGCGGATCTATTTCTGCGCGGTGCCGGCGCCGCTGGAGGAGCTGGAAGATCCCGAGGGGGACGGCACGCCGCTGGAGGAAGGATCCGCGCCGGAGCTCTATACCATGGAGCAGGCCCTGGCCCTGTGTGAGCGCGGCGAGATCCAGGACGCCAAGACCGAGCTCGCCCTGCGCCGCCTCGCCCTGCGCCTGTGGGCCTCCGACTGAAAACCCGAAACGGGACGCTTTTCAGAAGTTCAGTAGTTCAGAAAAGGGGACGCTTTTCAGAAACGTCAGCGGCAATATCCAGGCTTATCCAGCCCTCCGAGGGCTCAGGTTAGGTACACTGTGAGGCCCATGATCCGATCCGCGCTCATCCTGACGACCCTCCTGCTCGCGTGGCCGGCCCAGGCCCGGGACACCGGCCTGGCCGACCTGAAGACAACCCTGCGAGAGCTGTCCAAGGACCCAAGAATCCAGGGCGCCAGGCTGGGCATCGTGGCCAGGGACCTGGACTCGGGCAAGGACGTGATCCGCATGCGTCCAACGGAGAAGTTCAACGTGGCGTCGGTGACCAAGCTGCTCACCTCGGCGGCGGCGCTCTCACGCCTGGGGCCCGAGTTCCGGTTCAAGACGGTGATGTACGCCAGGAAGGTGGAAGGTGACGCGGTGCAGGGGGACCTGTACGTCAAGGGCTTCGGCGACCCGACCCTGGCCGAAGGCGGCATCTGGCAGATGGTGCAGCAGCTGTATGACCGCGGCGTGCGGCGGGTGACCGGCGGCCTGGTCATCGACGAGAGCCACCTGGACGCGCTGCGCGATCCGCCGCTGTTCGAGACCCGGGACACCGACATGTACTATCGCCCCACCACCGGCGCGCTGTCGGTGGGGCGCAACATCCTGCGGGTGATGGTGCGCGGCGGCGCCCGTAAGGGAGACCCCGCCATGGTGCTGCTGGAGCCGCGGTCGAGCCACTTCCGCGCCGCGGGGAAGGTGGCCACCACCTCCCGGGGAGGGCGGAGCCGGATCCGGGTCAAGGCCGCGGTGCTGGCTGACCAGGGCGGGGTGATGCAGGTCTCGGTGAAGGGCAAGGTGCGCCCGCGAGGCCTGCGCCAGGTGGCGCGGCTGAGGGTGGAGGACCCGGGCATGGCCGCCGGCCGCGCCTTCCTCGACGCGCTGGCCCTGCGAGGCATCGCCCTGGGCCGGCCCGGGATCAAGCGCGCCGCGATCCCGAAGAAGAAGCCGCAGGTGCTGGCGTGGTGGCGCTCGGCCCCGCTGACCGAGCTGCTGCACACCATGAACAAGAAGAGCGACAACTTCATGGCCGAGCAGCTGCTCAAGGTGATGGGCGCCGAGACGGTGGGGCTCCCCGGCAGCTCGGCCGGCGGGCTGCGCGCGGTCAAGGCGTACCTGGCCCGGGTGGGCCTTGCCCCGGGCTCCTACGAGCTGAAGAACGGATCCGGCCTGTACGAGGCGAGCTCCCTGTCGCCGGTCCAGGTGGTCACGGTGCTGCGGTACGCTCTGCGCGACTTCAAGACCGGCCCGGACCTTGCGGCCTCGCTGGCCATCGGCGGCGTGGACGGCACCCTGCGGCGGCGCCAGCGAGAGACCGCCGCGGAGCGCTACGTGCGGGCCAAGACGGGCACCCTGAGCGGGGTGGTCTCCCTCGCCGGAATGTCCGGCGGCAGCGCGCGCCGCCCCATGGTGTTCGCGGCCTTCATCAACGACCTGCCCGAGGGCAAGGTCGGCAAGGGGCGCGCCGTGCTGGACGACGTGGCCGCCGCCCTGGTCACCTACCTGGAGCGGTGAGCCGGTGGACCTGTTCGAGCACCAGGCCCGGGCATCGGGCGCCGGCGAGCCCCTGGCCGAGCGCATGCGCCCCACCGCCCTGGAGCACTTCTTCGGCCAGGAGCACCTGGTGGGCCCCGGCCGCCTGCTGGAGCGGGCCATCTCCCGCGATCGGCTCCCGTCGCTGATCCTGTGGGGGCCGCCTGGAAGCGGAAAGACCACCCTGGCCCGCATCGTGGCCCACAGCACTGGCGCCCAGTTCCACCAGCTGTCCGCCGTGGGCGCCGGGGTCAAGGAGCTGCGCCGGGTGATGCAGGAGGCCAAGGTCCAGCGCTACCAGTACGGCCGCCGCTCGATCCTGTTCATTGACGAGATCCACCGCTTCAACAAGGCCCAGCAGGACGCGCTGCTGCCCCACGTGGAGGGTGGCACGGTGGTGCTCATCGGGGCCACCACCGAGAACCCTTCCTTCGAGGTGATCTCGGCGCTCCTGTCTCGCTGCCGGGTGGTGACCCTGGAGCCGCTGGAGGAGGCCCACCTGCTGGCGATCCTCGAGCGGGCTCTGGCCGAGGACCGCAAGCTGGCCCGGCTGGAGCTGGACGCCCCGGCCGACGCCCTGGCGCTCATCGTCAAGTGGTCCGACGGTGACGCCCGCCGGGCGTTGACCACCCTCGAGGTGGCCGCGGACCTCGCCGGAGAGGGCGGGGCGCTGACGCCCGAGCTGGTGGAGGAGGCGGGGCAGCGGCGCGCCCTGACCTACGACAAGGCGGGGGACGAGCACTACAACGTTGTGAGCGCGCTGATCAAGAGCCTGCGCGGCTCGGATCCTGACGCGGCCGTCTATTACATGGTGCGCATGCTCGAGGCGGGTGAGGACCCGATCTTCATCCTGCGCCGCCTGGTGATCTTCGCCGCCGAGGACGTGGGAAACGCGGATCCCCAGGCGCTGCAGCTGACCATGGCGGCCCTGGATGCGGTGCGACTCGTGGGCCTGCCCGAGGGGGTGCTGCCCATGACCCAGGCTGCCACCTACCTGGCCTGCGCGCCCAAATCAAACACCGCCCTGACGACCTACGGGCGCGCGCGCCGTGACGTGCGCGAGCATGGCGCGTTGCCGGTGCCGATGAAGCTGCGCAACGCGCCCACCTCCATGATGCGCGGCATGGGATACGGCACGGGGTACAAATATCCCCACGACTTCGACGGCAACTACGTGCCCGAGCGTTACCTGCCCGACGAGCTGGAAGGCCGGATCTACTACACCCCGTCCGAGAGCGGCGCCGAGGCGGAGATCAAGGCGCGCCTGGACGGCTGGCGCGGGGAAGGGGCAGAGGAGGAGGCGGACGAGGACTGCGGGTGCGAGGAGTGACGGGGGAGCGCCGCACCTTCTCGCACCGCTGAAGCCGCGCCACCGACTGCCGGTGGTCGGCTGCTGCCTGTAGGGCGTGGACCGCTACAGGAAGTAGATGATCGCGATGACCGCCCCCGCGCACAGCGCCAGGTTGGCCATGAAGGGGATGTCGTGCAGCATCTCGTCGGTGGGGCTGTCGGCGGTGGTGCTCTTGCTTATCAGGCGCAGGAACCGGATGACGCCGAACAGGACGAAGGGGGTGGTGTAGATCAGGCGGTTGGTGCCGAAGAAGCTCACCGTCTGCGGCGAGATGGTGTAGAGCAGGTACGCCACGGTGGTCGCCAGGGCAAGCACCCAGAGGATGATCTTGAGGTGCCGCAGGTTGTACTTGGACAGCACCGCGCGCTGCTTCTTGGCCTTCTCCCCCGCCGTGGCGAGCTCATGGGTCCGCTTGCCGAAGCCGAGGAACGCGGCCAGCACGAAGGTGCAGATCAGGAGCCAGGGCGACGCCGGCACCGACAGGGCCAGCGCCCCGGCCACCACGCGCAGCAGGAAGCCCCCCGCGATGCTGATGACGTCGAGGAACGGGATATGCTTGAACGCCATGGAGTAGGCCAGGTTGAGCAGCAGGTAGCTGGCGGCCACGGCGAAGAACGGCACGCCGAACGAGGCGAGGGCGGCGCCCAGGGCGAACACGATGAGCAGCGCCGCGGCGGTACGCGCGGCCCCCAGCGGCAGCGCGCCGGACGGGATGGGCCGCTTGCGCTTGACCGGGTGGGCCCGGTCCTTCTCGATGTCGAAGATGTCGTTGACCAGGTAGACCGACCCGGAGAGCAGGCTGAAGATCCCGAACGCCAGGGCGGAGAGGGCCACGTACTCCGGCTCGAACAGGTGCTTGGAGAAGGCGAGGGGGGCCACCACGAACAGGTTCTTGAACCACTGGTGGGGACGAAGAGACTTTACGAGCGCTTTGACCACGGCTGGCGAATTACCTGTTATGAGCCTTCATGTCAACGTTACCCCCCTGGCGACCTGCAGGTTCTCGGCCTGCCAACGCTCAGCGCCTCACTCGATTGACCACCTGGCCCATGGATGGGAAGCCGCCGGTGTCCTGCCCGCCGTATATCATGTACAGGTCGCCCCAGCGGTTGATCACCGACGGACCGCGCAGGGCGGCGCTGCCGAAGTAGCTCGATGACGCCGCCCGCAGTACAGGGTTGCCCGGGTAGCGGATCCAGCGAACGCCGTCCTCTGACATGGCCAGGTTGATCTCGGTCTTTCCGCCCCAGGTGTACCCCACGTACCACATGCGGAAGGCCCCCCGGTGCAGCAGCACCCACGGGTCGCCCACGCCCCGGTCGTCGTTGGCGCCGCTCTTGGGCAGCAGCACCGGGTTGCCCGCCGCCCTGGCGAACTTGATGGCGCTGATCTTGGGCGAGACCGCCGCCTTGGCCAGCCCCAGGGCCCGCAGCAGGTTGTTCGCGCCGCCGCTGGTGAGCCTGCCGCGGCCGGTATACCAGAGATAGAACTGAGGCGCCGTGTCCCCACTGGCCTGGTGCTGGATCAGGGCCGGCTCGGTGACGTCCACCTCGTCCCATTGGCCCGCTGCGCCCACGGCGAGCGCGGTGACGCCGTAGGTCCAGTCCCGGCCGTCGGAGGAGGTCGCCAGGGCGATCTCCGGGGCCCCCGCGGAGCTGACCCGGCGGTAGGCCATCAGGAAGTTCCCCTGCCGGAGCAAGGTCACGTGGGGCGCCCCCTGCGACGGGCTGCTGTCTCCTGTGATCACCAGCGGCCCGCCCCCGGCCCGCGTCCAGACCTGGCCGTCGAGGGAGGTGGCCAGGCCGATGCGGCTGGCCGAGGAGCTGGCCTTGCGGCCGGTGTAATACAACATGAAGCGCGCCCCGTCGTGCAGCACGGACGGGCTGCTCACCGAGGACTGGTCGAAGTCGACCGGTGAGCCTGAGGGCACGAGCACCGCCGTCGGGCCGGTGGGGCCGGAGGCCCAGGAGGTCGGCGTGTCGCAGGCGCGGCGGCTGCCGAGCGCCACGTTGTCCACGGTGGCGGACCCGCCGCTGGATTGGATGACCAGGCGCACCTTCGGGTACGGCGTGGAGGCCTTGAGCGGCACCTTGAGGAACTCGGCGCCGTCGAGGCTGAAGGTCACTGTGCCGGCCGTGGTCACCTCCATGGCGACCAGCTGGTCCCCCTCCTCGAGGGCGACGGTGGAGGCCTGGGCCGCGGCGCCCACCACCGCCTGCACCTTCTTCTGGGCCACCGCCACGCCGAGCAGCATCGGGAAGGCGGCCGTGATGTCGCCGCACAGGTTGTCCGACTGGGGGATGACCGCCTTCTCCACCAGGCCCACCTCCACCCGCGCCGCCTTGTCGCCCTTGAGGTTGAACAGGAACTCGAGGTAGAGGCCCGGGCCGAGCTCGATGTCCTTGACCGAGGTGATGCCGCTGGCCGGGCATGACGCGCACGGCTGGTTTGCCACCAGGCGGCCGCCGGCCAGGCGCGGCCGGGGCAGGCCCCAGGCGATCCACCGGCTCGGCTCGAACATGTTGCACAGCGGCAGCTGCGTCTGGCAGCAGGCGGCTGTGTCGGTGGGGCAATCCTTGGCCGCGCAGCCCGAGCCGGCGTGGGAGAAGGTCTCCCGCAGCACTGTGGAGAGCCGCTGGCAGCACCCGGGCAGCTCGCAGCTGAAGTCGGCGCAGTCGGTCAGGCCGTTGCCGTCGTTGTCCTTGCCATCGCCGCAGGCCAACGCCGTGGACTCGCCGCAGGTGGGCTCCAGGTAGCACTTGGCGTAGGGGCAACACTGGGTGTCCTTACAGTCGGTCAGCCCGTCGAGGTCGTTGTCCAGCTTGTCGCTGCAGCGCGCCTCGTTGTTCTCCAGGCAGAAGTCGAAGTGGGAGCAGCCGGCGTCGGCGCAGTCGACCAGGCCGTTGCCGTCGTTGTCCAGGCTGTCCGAGCAGTTCTCCTCGCTCTCCTCCTTGTAGCGCTCAGGGTTGAAGTCGGTGATCAGGCTGCACGAGGCGACCCCCACCAGCAGGAGCAGCCACACCCGGGACCGGGGCCAGCGCGCCCGGGTCATCGGCTCCCCCGGTTCTCGGCGTAGCCGATGTGGAGCTTGTTGTTGGCGTCCAGACCGACGTACCAGAGCTTCACCCGGCTCTCCACCGCCCGCGCCGCTGGCGCCGAGACGCCGCGCTCGTCGAAGGAGCCTGCCGGCCCCGGGCTCAGGGCCGCCCCCTTGGGCCACGGGACCCAGGTGGTGCCGTCCACGCTCACCGCGTAGCGCAGGGTCGGCGTGGCCGAAAAAGAGCGGTAGGTGTGCCACATGCGGTAGAGGCGCAGGGTGGAGTCCCAGATCACCTCCGGGTCCTCCAGGGCCAGGTCGATGCCGCCAGGTTTCGGGGCGATGAGCGCCGCCTTGCCCACCCGCTTCCAGACGCTGCCGCCGGTGGAGGTGGCCAGGCCGATGGCCGGCCGAGCCCCGGTGGCCCGGGCGGTCCCCGCGTACCACATGTAGAAGCCAGCGCCGTCGGGGCGCTTGACCACCGACGGCGCGTTGACCGAGTAGGCGTCCCAGGCTGTCCCGCCGGCGGGCGCCAGGCCGGCCCCGGCGGACTGGTCCAGCGTCCAGGTCAGGCCGTCGTTGCTGATGGCGTGGCGGATGGTCCACGGGCCGGTGCCGGCCGGGGACTGTTCGCCGTACCACATGTGCAGGGTGTTGTTGTCGATCAGGATGTCGGGGGAGCCCAGCAGCGCGGAGGGCGAGCTGGCCCGCACCACGGGCGCCACCGTGCCTCCGGGGGTGCCCGTGTCGTGCACCACCCAGCTGACGCCGTCGTCGCTCTTGGCCCAGAAGATGCCGGACTCGGTGGTGACCTGCACGCCGGCGTCGCCGCCAGCGTCCTTGCGCGATTCGGCGCGGCCAGCGAAGGCCATCAGGTACTTGCCGCTCAGGGCGTTGTGCACCACGGAGGGCTCCCGCGCCTCCACCAGCACCAGCGTCTCGGCCGCGGAGGCGGCCGCCTGGATCACGGGGGCGCCGCGCGCCAGGTGTCGGTCCCAGGCCCGCGGGTCCTGGCACCGCTTGTCCGGCGCGCCGTTGTCGAGCACCTCCAGGTCGGTGAGGCGAGCCGCCGCGCCGTGGCCCAGCACCACGACCTTGGCCGTGGTCAGCGTCGGGCTGATGCCGGTCTGGCTGCTGTAGGTCGTGGCGCCGGCGGTGGCGGTGATGATCCCGGCCTGGGAGATCTCCACCGTGCCGCTGATGGCGCCGGCGCTGGCGGCCGCCGACTCCAGCATCACCTGGCCGTCGATAATCACCCGCACCGTACGCTTGCCTGTCGTGCCCAGGTCCGCCGCCATGTGCGGCGCGGCCGCATCGGGCACGCCAGCGTCAGCCCCCGCGTCGGGCGCGATGGCATCGGGCGCGGCCGCATCGGGCGGGCCGCTGTCGGGCGCGGCCGCATCGGGCGAGCCGCTGTCGGGCGGGCGGGCGTCGGGCGGGCCGGCGTCGGGCGGGCCGGCGTCAGGCGATGAGCCGGCGAGCAGGCGAAGGCAGACCCCCGCCAGCAGCCTCGGGCCGCTGTTGGTGGTGGAGCACTGCTTGGCCGTGTTGGGGTAGATCTCGTCGGTGGTGATGCCGGCGCAGACCTGCTCCTGCGCGGTCGCTGACGAAGGCGTGGAGAGCTTGAACTTGAGCCTGAGGACCGGCGCGCCCTTGGCGATCTTCTTGACCGATTCAGGCTGAGGGAACAGGTGGACCTGGTCCACCGAGACGATGCCGGAGCTCTCACAGCTGCACGGCTCGTTGACGGTGAAGCCCGACTGCTCCAGGCGCGGCCGCGGCCAGCCCCAGACCACCCAGCGCGCCGGATCGAAGGCGCTGCAATCGAACACGCCCTTGCAGCACGCCGCCGGCAGCCCCGAGCAGCAGGCCGGCCCGCCGGGGCAGGGATCGTTCTTGCAGGTCGCCTTGAAGGTGAACTTGTCGCCGGTGAACCCGGTCGACGGGATCTTGCAGCAGCTCTCGCGGCTGTCGAAGCAGTCGAAGTCGAGGCAGTCCACCAGCCCGTCGCTGTCGTTATCCACCTTGTCGGCGCAGGCGGCGGCGGTGGCCTCCTGGCACACCTTCAGCGTGCGGCAGTCAGGGTCCTTGCAGTCGGCGAGCCCGTCGCCGTCATCGTCCTGCTCGTTGGTGCAGGCTTCGAGGGTCCGCTCGCTGCAGATCGCCTCGTGCACCTTGCACCCCTTGTCCTGGCAATCCACGGCGCCGTCGGCGTCGTCGTCCTTGCCGTTGCTGCAGGCCGCCGGCGTCAGCTCCTCGCAAAAAGAGAACGCCACGCAGTCCAGATCATCGCAGTCCACCAGGCCGTCGTTGTCGTTGTCGGAGTCGTCCCGGCAGTGCTGGAAGCTGTCCTCCGTCTGGGTCGCGTCGTCGAAGTTGGTTAGCACCGAGCAGCCGCCCAGGAGCAGCGCGCTCACCAGCACGGCCCCTCGCCGCCAGCGGGCCGTGGCCGGGCGGCGGCGCATCACGGAGACGCCTCCACCAGGTTGACCTGGGCGGTGGACGGCCCCCGGGCGGTCACGAAGTAGGTCACCACGGCCACGAGCCCGGCCGCGGCGGCGCCGGCGATGAACCCGTCGGCCATGATCGCCTGGGTCCTGCCGGTCTCCTGGTCGTCCTTGGTGGGGTTGGAGCGGTACTCGCGCTCGGTGCGGTAGGCCAGGGCGCCCATCACCGCGCCGGCTATGAGGGACGCGGCAGCCAGCCCGGCCCCACCGTACACTGCCGTCGTGGCCGCGGTGCTGCGATACTTGGTCAGGTTCACGCGCACCACCGTCAGGCGCTTGTGGCTCACGCTCACCCGCGCCTCCCAGTCGCGGTGCCCCTCCCGGGTCACCTTGAGCCCGTAGGTCCCCTCGGCCACCCGGTGCGGCTTCATCGGCAGGTGGTCGACGGTGCGGCCCTCGAGGATCACGGCCGCGCCCTTGACCCCCTCCACTTGCAGCTGGCCATACTTGGGCAGCGCCCGCAGGTTCACCTGCAGCGCCACCTGCTGGCCTTCCTCCACCTCCACCTCCTGGGTCGAGGTGTGGTACCCGTCCCGCTCCACGCGCACCTGGTGTTTGCCCGGCGGCACGGCGAACAAGTGGGGCAGCCGGAGCAGCTCCCCTTCGCCGGGGCCCTCGATTCGAGCGCGCGCGCCAGGCACGTCGGCGCTGACCCGGATGCTGGTGCGCCTGCGGAGCTGGAGGTCCACGTTGTTCTGCTGCCCGAGCTGCACGGTGATGTTCCGCTCCTCGGGCAGGAACCCGGCCAGCTCCAGGATTATCTTCTGGGGTCCCAGGGGCACCTTGAGGTTGTACGGCGTCCGGCCGCGAACCCCGCTGGCGCGATCCCCCAGGTAGATGGCCGCCCCTGGTGGGTAGGAAGTGACGGCCACCGAGACCCGCGCCTGCTTCTTCAGCTCCTCGACGCGGCGCGTCACCTTGGCCAGGTCCGGCGCCTTGGGACGCAGCTTGAGGTATCGCTCGAAGAAGTGCGCCGCCATGCCCGGGTTACGCAGCTTCTCGTAAGTCTGGGCCATGTTGTAGAGGATCACCGGCTCCTCGAACAGGTCGAGGGCGGCCTGGTAGACCAGCAGCGCCTCCCGGTAGTTGCCCTGGCGGTAGAACTGGTTGGCCCGGGTGAAGCGCCGGCGCGCCTCGGCCATGACCGCGCGGCTCGGCTTCTTGCGGGGCGTCGCCTCCGCGCTGGCGCTGGTCGGTGGGGCCTTCTGCGCCCGGGCAGGCGCCGGGGACATTGATGAGATCGCCCACAGCAAAGCAGCCAGCCATGGGTGCCAGTTCTTTTGGGAGTTATGGGAGGCGCGAAACATGGGTGGCTATTTGAAAACGGTTAACTGTTCACAGTTTACAGCCAACCGGTCAAGGGTTAAACGGAAACCCTGGCCCGGGACTGCGGCTGCAGAACCGTACACCAACCCCCCACCCGACCATGGACTGGGCTCCCGGGTTGGTAGTAGAGTATCGGACTATTATGGACACCTCGACTGCAGCGTGGGTGTGCGTGCAGGAGCCTCCCTGCTCCGACCGCCATCCGCGCTTCCACCACGCTGCCTCCGTGTGATCTGTGGAAAAGCCCGGACCTGATAGCGCCGACAAGGACGCACCGAGCCAGGGAGAGGAGTCCGTCCCGACAGGCGAGGCGGTGACGCCAGTGGCGAACCAGGCCAGGGCGTCCGACGACGGCGTCGGGGAAGCCGCGCGGCCGGAGGCGTCCGGTCCGGGCGAGTTCGAGACCATGGAGTTCGACTACACCGGCGACAGCCAGCGCTGGTTCGACGGCGCCCGTCCGGACACAGGGGTGGAGCCGGCCGATCCTCCGCGGGGCGTGGGCGGCGGCCCGGCAGACGACCCCTTCGAGGGCAAGGTGCTGGTGAACCGATACCGGATGCTGCGGCGGGTGGGCACCGGCGGCTTCGGGGCGGTGTACGAGGCCGAGGACACCAAGATCCGCAAGCGGGTCGCGGTGAAGGTGCTGGCCCGGGACCTGGTGGGCGACGCGTCCATGGTGTCGCGCTTCCGCAAGGAGGCCGAGGCGGCCAGCAAGGTTGGCCACGAGAACATCATCGACATCACGGATTTCGACCGCACCGCTGGCGGTCACTACTTCCTGGTGATGGAGTTCCTCGACGGCACTGACCTGGGCGCCATCATCCGCTCCGGTGACAGCATCAGCCTGGCCCGGGTGCTGGGCATCATGGTGCAGGTCTGCCGGGGGCTCGAGTGCGCTCACGACAAGGGGATCATCCACCGGGACCTGAAGCCGGGGAACATCTACCTCACGGCCCGCGGCTCCATGGTGGACTTCGTCAAGCTGCTCGACTTCGGCATCACCAAGTTCACCGAGATGGACGATGACGGGAGCCGCTTGACGCGCACCGGGCAGATCATCGGCACGCCGATGTACATGTCGCCCGAGCAGGCCATGGGCGAGGAGGATATCGACCACCGGGCCGACATCTACTCCCTCGGCGTGATCATGTACGAGATGGTGACCGGGCAGCCGCCCTTCACAGCCGTCAACTACCTCGGCATCATCGCCCAGCACGCGTCGGATCCACCCACGCCGCCCTCCAAGGTTCGGCCCGACCTGGACATCCCTGGCGAGGTGGAGACGATCATCCTCAAGGCCCTGGCCAAGCGCCCGGAGGACCGATACGCCGACATGGCCGAGATGGAGGCCGCCCTGGTGCACGCCCTGGCCGGCGTGGATCCCGCGGTGGCCGTGGGCTTCAGCCCCGACGCTGACCCGCCGTCGATCCTCACAACGGCGACCGGGCTGAGCCAGCGGCGGCTGTCGTCGGGGCGCAGCATGCCGCTGTGGTTGATCTTCACCATCGCCGCATTGGTGGGCATCGCAGGGGCGGTGGTGGCCAGCTACACCCGGGATCGGGCGAGGCCCGTGGCTGGCGGGGGGCCGGACGGATCGGTGCCTGCTCGTCCGGACCAGCGGGTGATCGCGCCGCCGCGCGCCGACGCCGCCGCGCCGCCAGCGGATCAGGCTGCGCCTGCCCGGCCCGACAGCAAGGCGCGCAAGGCCACAGTGGTCATCATCATCAAGTCAACGCCACCCGGCGCGCGGATCACCGGCCCGGGCGGCAAGACCCTGGGTACGACTCCGGCCCGGATCACCCTGCCGGCTGGGGACAAGGAGCTGACCCTGACCCTGCGCCGCCGGGGCCACCGGCTGGCGCGGATCCCGGTGCGCCCGGATAAGGACCGAACGCTCAAGATCACCCTGCGCAAGCGCCACCCCGGCGGGCTCCCGGACGACCCCAAGGGGTGGGGCGAGCGGTAGAGGATGGGGCAGCGGTTCAACGCCAGGCGAGCGCTGCTGCAGCTGCTAGCGCTGATCCCGCTGCCGCTGGTGGTGGCGTGGATCTATCTGGAATCGGAGCGGCCGCCCGTGGCGCCGGTGCCAAAGGGGGGCGGGGCGGGTCACGGGGCGAGCTCGGCCCGTGGGGCGGGCGCGGCGCCGAAGCTGCCCGCCAGCTTCCCGTCGGGCTGGAAGCTCAAGGGGACCCCGACCCCTTACGACCGAAAGACCCTGTACGACCGGATCAACGGCGCGGCGCCGGCGTATCTGCGCGCGGGCTTCGTCGGCTCTCAGGGGGCAGAGTACGGCCGGGAGGGGCTCAAGGACACGGTCATGGTGGATGTCTACGACATGGGCAGCGCCGCCCGCGCCCTCGGCATGTACGCCACCGAGCGGGACCCGAGCTACAAATTCTGCGAGGCGGGTGACGAGGCGTATCTGGCCTCGGGCAGCCTGAACATGTGGCTGGGGCGGTACTACGTCAAGCTGGCCGGGTTCGAGGTGGGCGAGGCCATGGACGCGGCGCTCAAGGAGCTGGCCGTGGAGCTGGCAGGGGCCCTGCCAGCGGCCAAGGATCGCGGGGCGCTGGACGAGGGGCTGGCGTCGCTGCCTGCCGAGGGACAGCTGCCCCGGGGCGCGGGGTACGCTCACGCCGCCCTGGCCGACGTCACCGGGCTGGAGCGGGTCTTCACCCGGCTCTACGCCGGGACCGCCGCGGCTGACGGCGCGGCTGACCCGGTGACCCTGTTCGCGGTAAAGGAGAAGGACGCCGGGGCCGTCAGCGCCCGCGTGAAAAAGGCCCTGGCCTACTTCAAGGGGTTCGAGGCCACCGTGGAGCGCGCCGCCGTGGGGCAGGGCGCCGAGGAGATCGTCATCCGGGGCGAGGGAGCCGCCCATGTGCTGGTGCAGCGCGGCCCCTTGCTCGGCGGCGCCGTGGACCTGACGGGGGATGCTCCCCTGGCGCGCGCCAGGGCGCTGCTGCGCAAGCTGGGGGAAGCCCCGGCGGCGCCTGCCAAGGGAGGAGCGAAGCCGTGAGCAAGAAGCAAGCGCCATCTCCGCCGGCCGATCCTGGCCGTCGCCGGGTGCTCCAGCGGCTGGGCGCCGCGGCGGCCATAGCCGGGGCCTCGGGGGCCGCGGCCTACGCCCTGCACGACGCCGAGCGCCCCGTGCGCCGGCGCAAGGTCGTGGATCGCACCATCAAGGACCACCGGGTGGAGGTGCCGGCCGCCACGCCGCGTTTGGTCATCGCCCGGGGCGCCGATCCGGCGGCCAACACCCGCGCGGCGCTCGAGCGCATGGGCGCGCTTACCGCCCTGATCAGCAAGGGGGACCTGGTGGTGGTCAAGCCGAACATCGGCTGGGACCGCCGCCCGGAGCAGGCGGCCAACACCAACCCGCTGGCAGTGGGCGCGGTGGTCAGGGCGTGCCTGGAGGCCGGCGCTGGCAAGGTGGTGGTGACCGACCACCCGGTGAACGACCCTGCGCGCTGCTTCGCCCGCAGCGGCATCACCGAGGCGGTGCAGAAGGCGGGAGGGGTGGTGGACATCCCCGGGGACCGGGACTTCCACCTCGTCACCATCCCGGGCAAGCTGGGCCGCTGGCCGGTCTACATGCCGTTCATCCAGGCGGACAAGGTGATCAACATGCCCGTGGCCAAGCACCACTCGCTGACCCGGGCCACCCTCGGCATGAAGAACTGGTACGGCATCCTGGGGGGGCGCCGCAACCAGCTTCACCAGCGCATCGACGACTCGGTCGCGGAGCTCGCGGCGCTGATGCGGCCCACCCTGACGGTGATGGACGCCACCCGCGTGCTGCTGCGCAACGGGCCCACCGGGGGCAGCCTGGCCGACGTCAAGCAGCTGGACACGGTGGCCGTGAGCCTGGATCCGGTGGCAGTGGATGCCTGGGCTTGCGAGCTGCTCGGGGCGAAGCCGGAGGAGCAGAAATGGCTGCTGCTGGGACAACAGAAGAAGCTCGGCGTGGTGGACTACACGTCCATCAACCCCGTCGAGATCAAGGTGTGAGAGACCGGTGACTCGCTGGCGCAACATTCGTCGTCTGTACCAGGTCTTCTTCCTGCTGCTCTTTGTGGCGCTGCTGTACGGCGCCTCGTACGCCTCGGTGCTGATCGTGCCGGTGGACCTGTTCCTCGAGGCCGACCCGCTGCTGGCCCTCACCTCGACCCTGGCCGGGGGGGTGCTGTTCGGCGGGCTGACCCTCTCGCTGGTGGTGGTCATCACCACGCTGATCTTCGGCCGGGTCTTCTGCTCCTGGGTCTGCCCCCTGGGGGTGCTCAACCACTTCATGAGCGCCCTGCCGTCCCCGCTGAAGAAGCGGGCGCGCATCCTGTCCAACGAGTGGCGGCCCATGTACCAGACCAAGTACTACGTGCTGGTGGCCATGTTGGTGCTCAGCGCCTTCGGCGTGCTGCAGGCGGGCCTGATGGACCCCATCGCCCTGACCATGCGGTCCTTCGCGGTCACGGTGCTGCCCGGGCTGCAGCTGGGCGGCGCGCCGGTCTACGCGGCCCAGCCGTACTACCTCGGCGGGTGGTTCATCGGCCTCATCTTCGTGCTTATCCTGGCCGCCAACCGCTTCGTGACCCGGCTCTGGTGCCGGCTGCTCTGCCCCCTGGGCGCGCTGCTGGGGCTGCTGGCCAAGTTCTCCCTGTTCCGCGTGCACAGGGATACCAGCGCGTGCATCGGCTGCCACAAGTGCACCGAGGCGTGCCACGGCGGCTGCGACCCCCACGGCGACCTGCGGGTCAGCGACTGCGTCATGTGCCTGAACTGCACCGAGTCCTGCGACCAGGGTGGGCTGAGGGTCGGCTTCCTGCCTACCACCGACGCCGAGGTCCGCGCCCCGGATCTGGCCCGCCGCAAGATCATCGCCTCGGTGGCCTGCGGGGTCGCCATGGCGCCCACCCTGCGCGCCAGCCACGGGGTCGCCCGGGGCGCCGACCACGACGTGATCCGCCCCCCCGGCGCCCTGGCCGAGGTGGACTTCGCCGCCAAGTGCGTCAAGTGCGGCGCTTGCATCCGCATCTGCCCCACCGGGGTGCTGCAGCCGGCCAGCATGGAGGCGGGCTTCGAGGGGATCTGGACGCCGATCCTGCGCTACGACATCAACGCCTGCACCCACAGCTGCACCCTGTGCAGCCAGGCCTGCCCCACCGGCGCCATCAAGCCGATCACCCCCGCGGACCGCGTGGGCGCGCTCCCGGACAAGGAGCCGATCCGCCTCGGCATGGCGTTCTTCGACCGCGGGCGATGCCTGCCCTGGGCCATGGGCACCGCCTGCATCGTGTGCGAGGAGGTGTGCCCCACCTCGCCCAAGGCGATCTGGCTGGAGGACGCCGAGGTGAAGCGTAGCGACGGCACCACCTTGAAGGTGAAGCTGCCCCACCTCGACCCGAAGCGCTGCATCGGCTGCGGCATCTGTCAGAACCGCTGTCCCGTGGGCGCCAAGGCCGCCATCCGGGTGAGCAGCGTGGGCGAGAGCCGCTCCGCCGAGAACCAGATCCTGATCAAGTCGTACTGATGCCACGGCGGAGCCGACAGCGGTTCGTCTTCTCCGTCGTCACCGTGCTGCTCTGCCTTGTCATCATCGAGGGCGCCCTGCGCCTGGCCGGCGTCGCGCCCGGCCCTTACGACAACTTCCAGCTCGAGGTGGCCGGCGAGAAGCTGGCGGAGTTCGACGCCCACCGGTTCTGGCGCTACAACCATGGTGCCCGAGGAGGCGCTGGTGATCCGGCCCGACGGCTCGCTGGGGGTGGTGGTCCTGTCAGACTCGGTGGGCATGGTCAGCGGCTACCCGCACGCGCTGTTCAAGGAGCTGGGCCGCCTGCTGGCCCCGCGCAAGGTTGTCGGCGTGGACGCCAGCGTCACGGGGTACACCTCCTTCCAGGGGGTGCGTTACTTCGAGCGGGACATCGCGCCGCTGCGCCCCGACGTCGTGGTGATCAACTACGGGTGGAACGACCACTGGGCGGCGCACAACGGCAAGGCGGATCGGGACCAGCGGCCGCCCTCTGCTTCAAGCACTGGCCTGGCCGGCTCCTCCCGGCTGCTCGGGGTGCTCGCCCAGGGCATGATGCGGGTCCGGCGGTCCTCTTACCAGGCCACGGGCGGGGAGGGCGAGGTGCTGCGGGTGAGCCTCAAGGATTACCGCGCCAACCTCCGGCGCCTGGTGCAGGGCGTGCGCGCCGAAGGCGGGATGCCGGTGCTGGTCACGGCGCCATACCTCAAACCCGCGGATGACGACGAACGCTGGCTGGTCCTGCACCGGCGCTACAACGAGGCGACCCGCGCGCTGGCCCGGGAGGCGAAGGTCCCGTTGCTGGACATGGTGCAAGACCTGCTCACCAGAGCGGAGGCGTTCATGGGCCCGCCCGATGACAGGGACTTCGTGCACATCACGAAGCAGGCCGGCGTGGAGGTGGCGAAGAAGCTGGCGGGGGTGATCCACCGGGCGCTGGCGGCCCGGCGCTGAGGCGTCAGGGGGTGTAGAGCCTGATGACGTTGTTCAAGGTGTCGGCGATGTAGACCCTGCCGGAGCTGTCCATGACCATGTCCGACGGCCCGCTCATGCGCGCGCTGGCCGAGACGTCGTCCTTCTTGCCAGCCTTGCCGCTGCCCGCGAAGGTGGTCACGCCGGTCTGCTTGAGCTCGCGGATCATGTGATTGCCTGCGTCACCGATGAAGATCCGGCCGGTGTACAGGGCGATTCCCCACGGCGAGCTGAACTTGGCCGTGGCTGGCGTGCCGTTCTGGAAGCCCTTGGACCCGTCCCCCGCCAGGGCCGTGAGCGTGCCGTTGGTGAACTTGTAGATCTTGCCGCCGCCGAGGTCGGTGAAGTAGATCTCCTGGGTGGTGGCGCCCACGATCTCCAGGTCCGCCGGGCTGGTGAGCTTCGCGGCCGCGTCCACGCCCTTGGGGGTGCTCACCACGCCGCCTGCGACCTTGATCCTGCGCAGCACGCCGTTGCCCGTGTCGCCGACCCAGACATACTGGCTGTTCCCCTCGATGGCGATGCCGCCGGGGCTGGAGAGCCTGGCCGTCAGGTTCGGGCCATCGAGCAGGCCGGCCACCCCGCTGCCTGCGAGGGTGGTCACAAGGCCGTTGTTGTAGACCCGGATCCGGTGGTTGCCGGTGTCTGCAATGTAGATGAAGCCCTTGGGGTCGACGGCGATGTCGGACAGGCCCTTGAGCTTGGCCACCTTGACGTTGCCGTCCACGAAGCCGGAGCCGGCCTTGCCCACCAGCGTGCTCACCTTGATGATCGTCTTGCCCTTGAGCTTGGACTGGGTGATGAGGCGGATGGCGCTGTTACCGGAGTCGGCGATGTAGATGTTGCCCGCCACGTCCAGCGCCATGCCCTTGGGGCCGCTGAAGGCGGCTGACAGGGCGTCGCCGTCGATGCTGCCGGCGGTCCCGGAGCCGGCGAAGGTGGTGACGCACCCCTTGCCCTTCACCGCGGTCCAGCCGAACGAGTAGGTCGCGTCGCACTTGTGGCAGCCGTTGATCGGGCTGACCGCCTTGTCGGCGTAGCAGGTCACGCCCACCAGGCAGTAGCCGGTGATCAGCTCCGCCTTGCAGCCGCCCGGGATGGGGCCGAGCCCGGTGCACGTGTCCTTGGTGCACACCAGGCCGTCGTTGCAGCTGTAGTTGGTGCCGCTGCACTTGCCGGCGCTGCAGGTGTCGTTCCAGGTGCAGAGCATGTTGTCGTCGCAGGTCTGGTTGTCGTTGTTGGACCACTTGGTCTGCGACTTGGTGGGATCGCACTTGAGGCACTTGTTGCCCTTCTTGGACTTGTCCTTGGCGAAGCAGAGCTTGTCGATGAGGCACTCGTCCTTCTTGACGGTGTAGGTGCACTTGCCCTTGATGCACTTGTCGTCGGTGCAGGACTTGTTGTCGTTGCAGTCGGTGTCCAGGGTGCAGCCGCCGTCCTGCTTGCCCAGGTCCGGCGGAGGGAGGTCGGGGCTCGGCAGGTCGGGGACCGCCACGTCCGGCACCGGTCCGTCCGGGCTCGCGTCCACGCCCTGGTCGGGGCCGCTGTCAGGCAGCACCGCGGCGCCGCACTTGTTGACGCCCGGCACGCAGTAGGCGCTCTTGCACTCCTCGTTGAACCGGCAAGATGAGCCGGCGACCTTGTTGCCCGCAACGCAGGCGCCGTTGGCGCAGCTCTGGCTGCGGCACTCTCCCTTGCCGAAGCAGTCGCCGCCGGCGCCCTTGGGGTTCTTGTGGGAGCAGATCTTGTCCCAGCAGAGGCCGGTCTTGCACTCCTGATCAGTCTTGCAGGGAGAGTTGACTGACTTGAGTGAGTCCCCCTCGTCGTCGCTGCACGCGGCGGCCACCAGGGACACGCCGATGATTGAAATGACAAGGTATTGTTTAGTCTTTTTCATACTAATGCCCTCTCCTCGCAGAGGCTTTGAGAATCCTCCTGAGCATAAAGATATGCTCTGGTTTAGGCAAGTAAGTGCCCGGGCGGTGGCTGCCACCTTGACCCTGCGCGTGCGCCCGGCAACATTAGAGCAGGACCATGAGGTGCTGACCTGAGCAGGAAGATCTCCAGAAGAGGGCTGATGATCGGAGGCGCCGCGCTGGGCGTGGGCGGCGCAGCCGGGTGCCTGCCGGGCGTCGACGGCCAGTGGCCCGAGGCGGGCAAGGCGCTCTGTTCCTGGTCCGAGCCGTCAGTGACCCCCGGCGACCCCACCGCGGCGCGGCGGGTGGTGGAGCTGCACGACGCGGCGCTCTCAATCGGGGCCAGGGTCCAGCAGACCTCGGCCACGGCGAACATGCGCAAGCTGCTGCTGGCGCTCACCGGCAAGGCGGACATGAAGGGCGCGTGGGGGGCGATCCTGCCCACGCTGCAGGCGGGGCAGGTGGTGGGGATCAAGGTCAACACGCTCAACAAGCGGGTGCCAACCCACCCGGAGGTGATCCGGGCGGTGGTGGACCTGCTCAAGGAAGGGACCGGTCTGGGCGCGGACCGCGTCGTGGTCTGGGATCGCCGCCTGGACGAGCTCACGAGCTCCGGCATCACGGCCCAGACCATGGGCGCCGCGGTGGAGGGCACCTGGCAGGACGCCGACGCCAAGGGCAGCGGCCGGGGCTACGAGCTGAGCTACACCTGCATCGGCGGGCGCAACACCCGCCTGTCCAACATCATGACCCGGCGGGTGGACCACCTGATCAACCTGGCCGTGATGAAGCGGCACGGGCTCAGCGGCTACACCGGCGTGCTCAAGAACCACTACGGCACCATCGACAACCCGGGGGAGTTCCACGACCAGCTGGGCCCGACCCAGGCGGTGCAGGAGCGGCGGTTCGATCTGGCGATCCCTGGCATCAACGCACTGGACGAGGTGCACCGCAAGACGCGGCTCTGGCTGCTCGATTCGGTGATCGGCGTGTGCAAGGGGGGCACGGAGTCGCCACCAGACTGCGCGCCCAACCGGTTGCTGGCGAGCCTGGATCCAGTGGCCCTGGACGCCCGGGGCCGGGCAGTGCGCGACGAGGCCCGAGGCACCACCGGCAAGGATCCAGAGACAGTGAGCGACGGGTGGCTCAAGCTGGCGGAGAAGGCGGGGCTGGGGAAGGTGGATTACAAGGTGGAGAAGATCTAGCGGGCGCTGCGCACCCGAAACAAAAAACAAGGAACAAGGAACAAGAGATAAAAAATGGTGGCCCGGGTTTGCTGCCTGGCGGGTGCAAGCTGAGCCCCGGGCCAGAAGATCCGGGTCATTTTCTATTCGGAATTTCTTGTTCCTTGTTTTTTGTTCCTGTGGTCCCTCACCCCCACCTGGGGATTCTCCCCCCCCCGTGGCGTATCTTAAAATCCAATAATTCCGTGTGTGAATCCTGGCACTCTTGTTGCTCTTTGTAGGGGCATGATCCGACTGCCCCTACTCCTCATTGCCCTGACCTTCATCGCCGGTGGATGCTTCGCCGAGATCGGCGGTGCCCCGGAGCCGCCCCTGGACCAGCGTCCTTCCACGCCCGCCGGGGTCAAGCGCGCGCCGCTTTCGAACCAGCCGGTTTCCGGGGGCGGGGTGACGTTCATCAACTTCCCGGTGCAGAAGAACATCTCGGGTCAGTCCAGCTGGGGCACCGTGCTCACCGACATCGAGAAGCACATCCCCTCCAAGTACGGATCCACCTACCGCGACAGCGACAAGATCACCTGGGGGCACGAGACCACCCACGGCATCAACAGCCACATCCGCAACTACTTCAACAAGACCGGCAAGAAGGCCAACGGCTTCTACGTGCTCAACAACAAGGGGGTCCTCGTGGTGGAGCCGAACATGCGCAAGTCCCGGGTGGCGCAGTTCGTGCCGCAGGTGCTGCGCGGCAGCCGATTCTCGCTGTACATCAGCGGATCCATGTCGTGGGATGACCGGCCCCTTTACATCTGGGACGAGTGGGTGGCCTACGTCAACGGCGGGGCGGTGGGCGTGGACCTGGTCAAGAGCGGCAAGTGGACCGGCAGCTGGCGTGACGGGGTGGCGGGCATCGTCGAGTTCACGGCGTACGCCATCGCCACCTCCCTGGCGGTCAAGCAGTACGACCCGCAGTACTACAAGCAGAACAAGCAGTTCAGGCAGTTCCTGGCCTGGAACATGCGCCGGGGCATGGCCATCTTCCGTGAGGGGGCCAGGATGTCCCAGTTCAAGTACGCCAAGCAGGACGCGTTCCTCAAGGCGCTGCAGAGCGATGCCTCGGCGGCCAAGCTGCGTCAGGAGGTCAAGGACCTGTTCGGCCAGGCGTTCCTGGACGAGGTGATCATGGGCAAGAAGGGCGGCGGCGGGCAGCCGGGCAACCCGAACCCCAACCCGAACCCCAATCCCAACCCGAACCCGAACCCGAGCCCGAACCCCGGTCCCAAGCCGAACCCGAGCCCGGGCAAGGACAGCGACGGGGACGGCGTCAAGGACGGGCAGGATCTGTGCAGCAGGACGCCCAAGGCCAAGCTGGTCTGGATGCAGGGCGCCTGGATCGGCTGCGCGATGGGTCAGCTCAAGGACGCCGACGACAAGGACCGCGACAACGTGGCCAACGCCCAGGACAAGTGCAGCAACTCACCGGCGGGCAAGCCGGTGTGGCACTCCGGCCAGTGGATGGGCTGCGCCGGAGGCGAGGTTCCGGACAAACCCTGAGGGCCGCCCTCCGGCGCCGACTTCAGGCTTCAGGCTTCAGGCTTCAGGGTAGATTGTCCACCATGAACGGCGCGTGGTTGGCGCCAAACACCAGCGGGGTCCTGCGCAGCAGCGCGGCCACCTCCGGGTGTCGGGCGAAGCGGCGCTCCAGGAAATGCCTCGCCTCCTTGCGGTCCATGCCGCTGCGCTCCAGGAAGTCGCTGTACAGCGTCAGGTCCTTGGCCTGGGGGAAGGGCACCCTCTGGAGCCCCTGCTCGGGCGGCGAGGCCAGGGGCAGGTTGAGGATGCTGGTGTTGAGGTAGCTGATGTGTGGCGCGTTGTCGGCGACGAAGTCGAGGGTCATCTCCGCGTCCTGCTCGGTCTCACCGGGCACGCCGAACATCACGTACAGGTAGACCGCCACGCCGTGTCGGCTCAGGTTGGCCAGCACCCGCCGGGCCAGGTCCAGATTCAGCCCCTTGTTCAGCCGCCGCAGCACCTCCGGCGAGCCGGACTCCAGGCCGAGCTGGAGCATCTTGCAGCCCGAGCGCTTCAACCCCGCCGCCACCCCGGGCTGCGCCAGCAGCTTGTGGAAGCGTGAAAACCCGTACCACGCCAGGGGCCAGCGCTGCCGGGCGAGCAGCTCCAGGCTCTGGGGCGGGATGGCGCTGTCGCTCAGGTGGACCAGCGCGGCGCCGGTGCGATGCCACAGGTCCCGCATCACGTCGGGCAGCTGCTGGTCGTGCAGCAGGGAGAACGGGCGCCGCCCGGTGGCCTCGGGGCAGTAGTTGCATCGGCCCCAGAAGCACCCCTCGCTGGTGGCCATGGGGACGATGGGGCCGGGCGACAAATACAGATCAAATGGCGCGTCGGAAAAATCTGGCGCCGCGCCGGCGAACGTCGACGGATCGGCGTTGATGCCAGCCTCCTGCAGCAGGGGCGCCGCGCCGTCGCCGAAGACCACCCGGTCCACGGCGGGCTTCAACCCGAGCGGGTCGAGCCGCCCCTGCCAGCAGGTCAGCAGGGCGCCGCCCATGACCACCCGCGTGCTCGTGGGGAGCGCCCGGCGCAGGGCCCCCGCCAGGGCCATGGCCGGCAGGGCCTGGTGCAGATAGCCCACCGACAACCCCACCACCTTCGGCGCCTCGGCAGCCACCCGCGCGGCCAGCCACCCGAAATAGTCGGCGTACGGGCTGTCCTGCGGATCCGCCGCGGCGGCGAGCAGGTCGCCGCTGCGCATGGGGCTGCGAACGAAGTGGGTGTACTGGGCCAGGTCCGGCCGGTGGTCGCTCTGCTCGTCAGCGGCCACCAGCAGCAGCCGCCGCAGGGCGCTCACGGCGTTATGGTGCCGATCGCGGTTGGTGTACCCCTCGGCGCTGCGCAACAACGAGAGCGAGCGCTCCCGCTGGCCCAGGGCGCGGCGCCTGGTGGTGTCCATGGCGTCCTGCTCGGTCACGCCCTGGATCAGGTGGTGCAGCGCCTCGACGTTGGCGTCCACCACCTGGACCCTGGCCCCGGCCGCGCGCAGCCGCCCTGCCAGCTGCGCCGGCGCGGGGGCCGGCTGGCAGGGCAGGGCCGCGGGCGGGTGGAGCAGGAATATGTCTGGGCTGGAGGTGGCCACGGCCCACATAATATCCCCTGGATCATGTGCTGCACGTCGAGAATCGCGCTGCTCTTGTTGGCCCTGTGGCCCGCCAGCCTCCTGGCCGCGCCCCAGGGCCCGCCCGGCGCGCTGACGCGCACGCCCGGCCCCCACCCGAGGACCTTGCTGCTCCCGGGCCAGCGCCAGGCGATCCAGTCCCGGCTGGGCCGCGAGCCGTACCTGACCCTGTTCAAGCGCACCGCGGCCTGGGCCGCGCGCGCCGGCGCTCCGTCGGATCACACGCTGAACCAGGTGCAGCGCACGGCCAACATCGCCCGGGCCGCGGCGTTCCTCCATTACCTCGACCGCACCGTCGGGGCCGGCGGGGCCCCGGCAGCCTTCGCGGACGCCAACGCCCGCCAGGCCATGGGGCGGAAGGCCGCCAGTTACCTGCTGGCCATGAAGATCACCTCCCGGGCCAAGGGCGCCCTCGGCTACATCAAGGACATCCACACCGCCCAGGAGCTGCACATGTGGGCCGAGACCCTCGACCTGCTGCTCGGGGTCACGCCGTCCGTGTTCACCGCCGCCGAGCGCGCCAGGGCGGCGCAGAACCTGGCCGACCTGGCGGCCGACTTTTACGGCGACTTCACCGCGGACCCCAACTACCTGCTGACCCGCTCGCTGATCAACAACCACCGCACCAAGAGCGCCGGCGCCCTCGGGCTGGCCGCCCTGGCGCTGCACGGCGAACGGTTCGAGGCCCGCGCCACCGACGGGCGGTACGACCCGGCGCGCTGGCTCGACTTCGCCCTGCGCTACGCAGACCTGTGCGGCCGGGACATCCTCACCGACGCGGATCACGGCTACCAGGAGGGGCCCGCCTACCTGGCCTACGGCCACCTCGACCTGCTCTCCTTCCTCTGGGCCTGGCACAACTACACCGGCGGCGCTGCGGCGCAGGTGGACTGGTCCCCCGGGGTGGTGCCGTACTACCGGTTTCACGCCAGCGGCCCGGTGGTGGTTCCGAATCTGTGGCGTTCGCCCTGGCTGGAGGGGCAGCTGCGCTGGGCCGCCTCGTTGGCCCTGCCCGACGGCACCATGCCCGGCTACGACGACAACAGCCCCGGGGGCAGGCCGTTCTTCTTCGGCGCGCTGGTGCAGCCCGGGGTCGCCTCCGCCGGGTTCTTTCGCTGGACCTGGCGCCGCGCAGGCTACCCCTCGTCCGGCTCGGTGGACCAGGCGCCCTTCCTGCTGAGCACCTTCGACGACAGGGTGGAGGAGACGCCCCCCGCGGCCGCGGGCGTTGCCCGGTCGAGCGCCATGCCCCACGCGGGCCAGGTGATCATGCGCTCCGGCTGGGGTGCCGACGACACCCACGTGATGGTCCTGGCCGAGCATGGCAAGGCGGCGGGCTGGGCGCGCACCCGCTGGGGCGACCAGGTGGACGGCGCCGCCGGCCACGAGCACCCGGACCCGGGGGCGTTTTCGCTGACAGCACATGGCGAGCGGCTGGCCATTGACTCGGGCTACATGGGGTGGGATCAGCACTCCCTGGTCAACGACGCGCACAACCACAACATCCTGCTGGTGGACGGCAAGGGGCCGCAGATATATCGGCTGGTGATCCCGGAGACCGACGTTGAGCTGGGCAAGGTGACCCTCAAGCGGCCGGAGCAGGAGGGGGGGTGGGCGCCGGCCCTGGACGGCATGGCATACCTGACGGCATCCGACATGAGCAGCCCCGGCGTGAACCTGGCCGAGGTGGTCACGACCTATTCGGTCAACGTGCCGCGCACCGAGATCCGCCGCAGGGCCGTGTTCCTGGCGAGCCGCTACCTGGTGCTGCTGGACCGGGCCGTCACCCCTCACAGCGGCCCGGGGATGTCCACGGCGATTCACAGCTACACATTCCAGCTCCACGGCAACGGCGGGGGCACCAGCGGCGGGACCTTCGCGCGGGTGCCGGGCGGGGGCCTCTGGTCCCGGCCGGCTGCGCGGCTGCGCGCCACCCTCTCCGCAGGCCGGCCCCTGGCCCTGAACACGCGGCTGGCCGTGCATGACCCGGGCAACCGCAAGCCCCACACTCATGTGGCCCTGGACGGCACGGTGAGGGCCCGCCGGGGAGAGCCGGTGGAGCTGCTGGCCCTGCTGGCGCCGGAGCGTGTGGCCGACAGCGCGGGACGGGACGCGGTCACCACCTGCCGGCCCGGGCCCTGCCTGCGCTGGACGGCCCCCGACATCTCCTGTACGGCCTGGAGCGGCGCCCGGCGCGAGGTGCGCGGCGCGGTGGGCGGCGCCGCACTGCTCCAGGCGGGCGGGGGCGCGTTTTGCCGCTCGGGTCGCCACCTGTCGGGCCTGTTCGATGAGGTGGGCAAGGCGGGCGGGCCGATGCTCACCGGGCGCTTTGCCCTGGACGCCGCGGGTCGGGCGGCCGCATATCAGCTCAAGATCCATCGCGCCGGCGCCGGCGCCCCGGTGGCCACCCTCGACCTGCCGGCGGTGGTCGGGCGGGAGCCAGCCGGGGCGTGCAAGTACTCCACCACCGGTCGAGGAGCGACGGAGCAGCGGTGGCAGGTCCAGGCCCCCGCGCCGGGTACCCTCGTAACCGCCCCGCGGCTGACCTTGCCCGTGGCGAGCGTGGTGTCGCCGGCGCTGCTCGAGGGGCGCCCGGCCCTGTTCCGGCTGGGGGAGCGGGTGAAGCTGTCCAGCGCCGCCAGCTGCGGCGCGGGCCCCACGTTGTCACGCGCCTGGCGGATCACCCGGCGCCCGGAGCTGTCGCGCCTTGAGCTCCCGGCCGCCTCCGCCTCGGCCATTGAGCAGAGCCTGGCGCCGGACCTCCCCGGGGTGTACGCGCTCTCCCTGACGGTGACCGGCCCCGGGGCAGGGCAGGGGCGGGCGACCTATACCTTCGAGGTGGAGGGGGAGCCGCCCTGGCCCGACGGGACCGACGCCGGGCCGCCACGTGACGCGGGCGCGGACGCTGCCAGCGCCACCCCGGCGCCCGTCGCCGGGGGCGGCTGCGACGGCTGCGCCGCGGGCGGGCCAGCCCCGGCGGGCGCCCCGGCGCTGCTGCTCGCCCTGCTGCTCGCGGCCTGCCGGCGCCGGCGGATCTGATATCCTCTGTCCCATGCCGAGGACCCTCCAGCTGATCTACGCCGACGCAGCGGACCTGGCCGCGCACCTCGCTCAGCATCAGGCTCAGCAGGCCGTGATGATCCCGCTCCCCCCCGACGGTGAGCCGCCGAAACAGTTCGAGCGCCTCTCCCTGTCCCTGGAGATCGGCGCCGCTGCGGCGGCAGTGGAGGCCGAAGCGCTGCAGCTCCTCGGCCCCTCCGGCCTGGTGGTGCGCCTGCTGGATCCGGCGCCGGCAGCCGCGCTGGTCGGCGACGCCACGCCATCGCAGGACGCCTCCGCGCCGCTCTGTTGCTGGGCACCGGACGCGCCCGCCGCCGGGGCGCCGTCAGCCCCGGAAGAGGACCCGGTGGACGCACCGCCGGAGGATGGCCCCGCCCCGGTCAAGGGGCACCAGCTGCCCCCGGGCATGGGCCCCAAGTCCTGGCCCATCGAGAAGCTGCGCCAGGAGTGGGAGAACCTGAGCCAGCCACAGAAGATCCAGGTGGCGCGCCACGGCAAGAAGGCCGCCCGCCGCATGATCATGAAGAAGAACGACAAGCAGCTGGTGCACCATGTCATGCTCAACCCCCACATCTCCGTGGACGAGGTGGCCGCCCTGGCCAACAACCCGGGCCTGGATCCGGATCTGGTGCGGCGCATCGCCAACAGCCCGGAGTGGACGCGCCACGCCTCCATCGCGCGCAACCTGGTCTGCCACCCCAAACTGCCCCTGCCGGTGGTCACCCGCATCGTGGAGCGCCTGCGGGCACAGGATCTGCGCCGCCTGGTCCGCTCCGGCCGGCTACGCGCCGCGGTGAAGCGGATCGTGGTCAAGAAGCTGGATCGATCCCGCATCTGACGCCGCATGCTCACCCCGCGAATCAAGCAAAGATGTTGAAATCTTCTGAAGTTTGAGGGAAAGTTTGCTACTGTCCCTTTACGCCTGAGAGACCATCCACGGAGGCCACTTTTGGACAAGGAACAGCTGATCAAGCTCCTGACCTTCGGTATTCAGCGCGGCGTGTCAGACATCCACCTGGCCGCCGGCTATCGCCCCCATTTCCGCATCAAGGGGGATCTCCTCTCGGCCAAACACAGTCAGCTCACGCCCCAGGACACCCTCGGCATCGCGCGCATCCTGCTCGGGGATCCCAACTGGAACCCTGCGGAGAATGAGCGCGAGCGGGACGTGTCGTACAGCATCCCTGGCATTGGCCGGTTCCGGGTCCACATCTTCCTGCAGCGTGGGTCGGTGGGCGTGGTGATCCGGGTCATCCCTTACGAGGTGCGCAGCTTCGACGCCCTGAACCTCCCGCCGGTGCTGGCCGACATCGCCAGCGCGCGCCGGGGCCTGATCCTGGTGACCGGCCCCACGGGCATGGGCAAGTCCACCTCCATCGCCTCGATGATCAAGCATATCAACGAGACGCGGTACGCCCACGTGGTGACCATCGAGGATCCCATCGAGTTCCTCTACGGCCAGGGCAAGTGCATCATCAGCCAGCGCGAGCTGGGGGCTGACACCGACGGGTACCGCGAGGCGCTGGTGGCTGCCCTGCGCGAGGATCCTGACGTCATCATGGTGGACGAGGTGCGCGAGTATGAGACCGCCGACACCTGTCTCAAAGCGGCCGAGACCGGCCACCTTGTGGTCAGCGCCATCCATACCAGCGACATCATCCGGACCATCGAGCGCTTCGTCGGGCTGTTCCCCCCTCAGGCCCAGGAGACGGCGCGCGTGCGCCTGGCCGACTGCCTCACTGCGGTGATCTCCCTTCGCCTGCTGGTCAACAAGTCCGGGCTCGGCCTGATCCCCGCCACCGAGATCCTGCGCGCCACACGCACCGCGCGCGAGTACATCCGCCGCGGCGATCGGACCCACGAGTTGACCTCCATCATGGAGCAGGGCAGGGACCTGTACGGCATGCAGACCTTCGACCAGCACCTGCTCGGCCTGTACAAGGCCGGCCACCTCAAGCTGGAGGTCGCCCGCGCCGCTGCCACAAACCCGGAAGACTTCGAGCGGTCAGTTACCTTCGAGTAGGCAGCCGCTACGCGGCTGCGGCTTGAGGCTTGAGGCTTGAGGCTTGAGGGTGAATAGCTCTCGAACACTTGCGCCCGAAGGGCGCATCAGCTGCCTGGCGGCTGGGGGCACTGCAACAGCTTTAGCAACAGCCCCAGCTTCAGCCGCCTGTTCTGTCATTCTGTCATTTCGTCGTTTCGTCGTCCTGTCATTCGGCACAAGCCATTCATTCTGGCATTCTGGCATTCCGGCGTTCTGGCACTCTGGCATTCGCGCGCGAAGCGCGCGTAGGCAGCCGCTACGCGGCTGCGGCTTCAGACCTCAGGCCTCAGGCCTCAGGGGCGAGTGTCCCAGACCATTCAACCTGAAGTCTGGAGTCTCAAGTCTGAGGCCTGCGCGCCCGAAGGGCGTGCTAACTGCCCGGCGGCTGCGGACACTGGATCTCCGTCCGGTTGCTGTTATTCGGGTGCGCGCAGAAGGGCGTGACCAGGCAGCCCTTGCCTGCCGTGCCCGCGGCGCAGCGCAGGATGGTCCGGCTGGCGGGGTAGTCCACCTCCATCTCCAGCTTCTTGAGCAGGCTGCCGCCGAGCACCATGTCGATGTTGGCCACCGACGATCGCAGCTCCTTGCGCAGGCCCTGGATCAGCCGGCTCGACTCCTCGACCACCGCGAAGCTCAGGTCCTGGTCCAGCAGCGCGAAGCCGGCGCCGTTGATCTTCTTGTCCGCCAGCAGGCTGCCGTCCTCGGCCGTCTGCCCCGCCACCGCGGCCACCATCAGCCGCCGCCGCAGGGCCAGCTCGCCGCACGGCCCGAGGGTGCGGGTCTCGTTGGACACCAGCGCCGTGCGCGGGATGCTCACCATGGTGACCTTCTCGGTGCCGTAGGGCAGGTGCAGCGTGCGCGGCACCTGGGCCGGCAGCGAGCCGAGCAGCGGCTTGAGCCGGTCGAGCAGCGACGCCGAGATTACCGTCACGCCCATGCCCGTGGCCACCACCGCCTGCACGTCCACGCCGCTGGTCTTGACCGCGCCGTGGGTCTGGCGCTCCGGCGCCACGCCCGCGGTGGCCTTCTTCGGGTCGAACTTGTCCGGCATCATGCACAGGTCCACCACCAGCCTGGTGGCCGGCAGATCCGTGACCTCCTCGCCCGCCTGCAGCAACCCCCCGCCGTGCAGAGGGGTGCCGAGCACGGCGGTGCACCCGGCCAGCTTGGTGCCGTCGCCGTTGATCAGGTCGCTGTGGCCGCAGTCGTCCGCCAGCTCCTCGTTGGAGTCGGGGATCTCGTCCAGGAAGGTCAGGGTCGGCAGGGGCCAGTAGGAGAAACGCACCACGAAGTTGCGCAGCAGAGGGGCGCCCACCAGGCCGCCCAGGGTGCGCGACTGGTCCAGGCCCACCGACTGCAGCGGCAGGTCGTAGTGCTCCAGGTTGTGGAAGATGAACCGCGGGTTGAACAGCACGCACTTGCCACCCGAGCAGTTGGGGCGCCGCGCGCTCTTGCAGTCGCTGTTGATCGTGCACTCCGTGGCGCTGGCCGCGCAGGCGCCGTTGTCGCACACCGGCCTGGTGGGATCCTTGCCCAGGCATTCGCTGTCGATGGTGCACACGGCGGTCACTGGGACGCATCGCCCGGTGGCTCGATCGCAGCGCGGCTTGGCCGTATCGGCGGCGCAGTCGCCGTCTCCCAGGCACTCCACGGGCTCCAACAGGCGGAGGTTTGTCTTCTCCTTGGAGCCATCCCTGCGGCGGTCGAAGATCATCAACGGCGAGGCCGTGTCCACGCCGGCGCGGAAGGTCTGGCCGTCACCCAGCTTCAGGTAGACGATGGGGATGTCCTGGAACAGCTCGAAGCGGAACGGCTTCTGGAAACCCTCGTAGCGGAACTCGTCGCAGCCGGCCAGCAGGGGCAGGGCCAGCAGCATGGCCAGGAAGGCCGGGGCGGCGTCAGGAGTTCTTGGCCTCCAGCTTCGCCACCTTCTTGCGCATCTTCTTGACCAGGTGTTCATAAGACTTCTTCTTGATGATCTTGTTGAACTGGGCCCTGTAGTTGCGCACGATGCTGACGTCATCGGTGACCACATCATAGACCATCCAGTCGGCGCCGACTTTCTTCATCTTGTAGGTGATCTCGACGGTGGCCTTGCGGCCGCGCTTCTTCTTCACCTCCACCGTGGTGGTCACCTGACCCTTGTCGCCGTTGATCTTCTCGCCGCTGTAGGCCAGCTCCTGGCCGTGAGCCTTGCGCAGCTGCTTGACGTAGTTGCGCTCGATCAGGCCCTTGAGCAGCCTGACGAACTCCTGCTGCTCGTCCGGGGTGCGGTTGCCCCAGTGCTTGGACAGCGAGCGTCGAGCCAGCTCCTGGTAGTCGAGGAACGCGTTGACCCGCGCCTTGATCTTGTCGTCGAGGACCGCCTCCTGCGGCGATCCCTTGGCGGCCTTTTTGGCCAGCAGCTTGTCGATGTCAGCGTGGGTACGCTTCAGGGTGGACATGGGGCCGTTGGCCAGCGCGGGGGCGGCCCAGGCCAGGATCAGGGCGGCCAGGATGACGCCGCCGATGGTGCTGTTTCTCTTCTTCATGGTCAAAGCCTCCTGGAGGCCGGTGCTCTGTCTCTATACCATGACCAGCGGTCAAAACGGCCTCTGGCCCGTGAAAATCTGCTGCTCAAGCCTGCTATTCAATCTGCTTTGCAGCCTCCGTGCCATAAAGACGGCCGGCGATTTCCCTGCATTCACGGGGCTCTGTATCAGTATGTATCGGTGGAAACCTGACAGGGTGTGTCGCTTTCGCAACAGGTCATTTACAGGAGTTCACACCGGCGCCTACTTGCGCGGGGCGCGCAGGCCGATGACCCTGCCCAGGTCGGCCCACCCCACGTTCACCTCGTAGATCGCCTGCAGCCGCTTGAGCTCGGTGGTGAAGAACGCGGTCAACGCGTCCTTGAGCTCCTCCGTGTTGGCCAGCCCGGCGGCCATGCTCTGGGACTTGGCCGTGAGCCACTTGCGCGCGGTCTTGGCGCCCTTCTCCTGCAGCGCCAGCTGATCCAGGGAGCCCTTCAGATCGAGGTAAGCCTTCTCCAGCTCCATCTCGATGCCGCCCACGGCCTCGCGCCGCTTGGCCCGCGCCTGGGCCGCCTGCGCCCGGGCCTCCTTGAGCCGGCCGTACTGCTGGACATGGTCCCACTTCCAGGAGAGCGCCAGGCCGAACCCCGCGCCGAGGAAGTTGAACGGGTCGCTCATGAAGGCGTTCTTCGGCTCGTCAGCGCTGGAGGTGTAGCCGGCCCCCGCGCTGGCCACGAGCATGAAGTTGGGGAAGAACTTGGCCACCTCCAGGTCGACCTGGGCGTCTGCGGCGCGCAGCACGGCGCGCAGGGCGTCTATGTCCGGACGGTGTTTGCGGGTCAGCTGCTGGTAGACCGAGAGCGGCAGCAGCTTGCCCGGCATCACCTCCAGGTATTTTTCGTCGATGTCGAAGGGGCGGCCGCGCCGGCCCGTGAGCGTGGCCAGCCCGGCCTTGCTCAGCCGCTCCAGCTTCTTGGCCTGCAGCAGCCGGCTGTCCACCTCCACGAAGGCGATGTCGAGCTTGTACTTGTCCTCCAGGGTGGCGTCCTCGTCATCGTCTTCCAGCTGCTGGACCACGATCTTGCGCGCCTTGACCAGGTGCTCCCGGCCCTCCTCGATGGTGTAGATCAGCTCCCGGGCCAGCTTCAGGCCCCAGTAGGCCCGGGCCACGTCCATGGCCAGCCTGTCCTCGGCCGCGCGGAGCTGTCCTCTCCGCATGTCCACCCCCGCCGCGGCGGCTCGCTTGGCCGCCCCGATCTTGTCGAAGGTGTACAGCGGCATGCCCGCGTCCATGGTCACGCGCAGCAGCGCCCCGGCGATGTCCAGGGAGTTGAGCTCGTGGGCGGTGGTCTCGATGCACTGGTCCTCGCTGGGCAGGCAGCGAACCTCGGGCGCGGGCGCCACCAGGCCCTTGATCTCCGCCTGGGGCAGCCAGGCCCACTTGGCCCGGTACGCCTTGGCCTCCATCATCTTGACCGCCTGGCGCGCCGCCTCCACGCCGGGGTAGCCCTGGCGGGCCATGGCCACCAGCTGCCGCAGGTTGTAGCGCTGCGGCCCCGGCTTGCCGTCCTTCTTGTCGGCTTCGGCCAGGGCCGGGACAGGCAGGGCCAGCATGAACAGAGCGACGAGCAGGGCGCGGTGAGATCGGATCATGGTCTTCATGTTCAACGCCGATACTACTCCAACAGTTCCTTCGGGTCGCGCATCCCTTTCCACTGGGCCGACACCATCATCCAGGTGCCGTCCTCCTTCTCCATGGTGACGTCGAAGGTGATGGCATCGCCCGATTCGGGCACCAGATCGGACAGCTTACCCGCCGCGCCGCCGCGGGTGAGCACCACCTTGGCCTTGATCTCAGCTCGCGGGGGCGTGACGTCGGAGTCCACGGTGACCTCCTTGGAGGCCACGTAGACCGAGATCTTGCCCTTGCGGAAGTAGTGGTACTGCAGGATCTGGTTGATGCCCGCGTAGTCCCTGCCCGACGGGTCCTTGTAGCGACGGGACAGGTGCGACCGCATGACCTTGATGTCCCGCTCCTCGGCGGCCTTGGCCATGGCGTCCACCAGCGCGGCCACCACCTGCTCCTCGTTTTCGGGCGCCGTGCCGCGCAGGCTGCGGATCATCAACGCCCCGGCCACCAGCACCAGGAAGGCGAGCAGGATGACGGTCTTCTTGGATCCCATGGGTGGCAGTATACCCCCTGAGCGCCGCCGCCGGATCCCCGGTTGTCGGGTGGTGCGGTCTGTGTACTGCCGGCCAGAAAATGAACAGGGGCGGGCCAAAAGACCCGCCCCTAGAACGTTACGCAGATCCAGGCGTCAGACGCGACGGACCTGGGTTGCCTGGAGCCCCTTGGGGCCCTCGGTGATCTCGAACTCGACGGTGTCACCCTCGGTGAGGCTCTTGAACCCCTCCATCTGGATGGCCGAGTGATGCACGAAGACATCCTCGCCGCCTGGCTGCTCGATGAAGCCGAAGCCCTTGGAATCGTTGAACCACTTCACAGTACCTTTGGTCATGACAAACCTACTCTTTTTCTTCGGGCGGCGCTTAGATCCATGAGCCGTCCATGATGTCTCTCTATGACATATGGGAACCTTTCCGGATGTCACTGGAACGGAGAGTGTGCCGAATCTGGGACTAAACGAGCACGATGTCAAGCGATGTTATCAACTTCTTGATCTTTGATGGATGAAGCCCAGGGATCAGGGCACAGGATCCCTCCAATAGCGGGCCCTGCAGCAGGCCTCCGGATCTCTGGCTCGCTGCCTCCCGGTGGTGCTGCGCAGCAGTGACGTGGACTCTGCTCAGAGCGAGTCGAGCAGGCGCTTGCGCTGTTCGGTGTACTCGGCCTCTGTGATCACGCCCGAAGCCTTTAGCTGCTCCAGCTTTTCCAGCCGGGCCTTGAGGTCACCCTTGCCGCTCTGCGCGGGCGGCGCGCCACGGTCCACCACCAGCCTGCCGGTGTACGCGTCGAACCGCACGTGTTCGGCCACCTGCTTGGCGGTTGCCGCGGCCTCGGCGTTGGACACCGACTGCAGCGTGGACACCTGGGCCGCGCTGATGCAGCCCGAGGCAGCGAGAGACAGGACGGCGACCAATAACGGGAGCTTGAATCGTTTCATGACCACCTCTGGTTCTGTGAAAGCGGGCCAATTTTCAGCCAGGCATGGGCCCATGTCAAAGATGAGCTGCTGCCAGCCTGACGCCCTCACAAGGCGGGGCGCGGCTTCCACTTGAAAGCGAGATCAGTAGAAGCGGCATCTTGCCGCTTCAGGCGAATTCCAGAGCCGCCGCGCGAACGGCCTACCGCTTCCGCTGAAGCACCCCCGTGGAAACGCGGCGGGACGCCGCGTCTACGGTACAAGCGGCATCCTGCCGCTTTCGCGCTGCCTCCGGGTCGGATCTGTGGGTGGTGGGCAAGGGCGGCACCATCCTGCGCCACGACGGCAAGGCCTTCGCACCTGCCTGTGCTATCGACCCGGGGCTCCATCCCCCAACATCTGGCGGACGATCCGGGCCAGCCCCGCGGCCAGCCGATCGTTCCCTGCGGCGTTGAGATGCTCCGATCAGGCGAGCTGGTATCGCTCCATGTAGCTCATGGTGTAGAACTCGGCGCGCAGGCCAGATCGCCGGACTATCGCCTCGAGCTTCCCACCCTTCAAAGAGGGGGGGACCGTCTCATAGGAGAATATGACCGGGATACCTCTCCTCTTGAGCATCCTGGCTGCAGCCTCCAGGGTGACCGCCGCGCTCGGGACCTCTACCTGGTCCACGATCCCGATCCGCTCGTCGGCCAGGAAGTTGAACAGGACCAGTCCCAGGGGAGAGCTGCTGAAGAACCAGCTGTTCACAGCCAGGCCGGCGGGCAGGATCGGGTCGTCGTCGTTTTCGTCCAGTTGCCAGATGACGAGGTCCGGTGGGAACCTCGCCATCTTCCTGCGCAGCTGGATGGCTGCCTGGTGAGTGGTGTAGCTGGAGAGGCCAAAATTGAGCACGGTGAAGCCTCGCCCCAGGCGCTGGCCGAGCTGGTGTGGATAAGTCTCGTCTCCCTCGGCGTCATGCCCGAACGTGTTGGAATCTCCTACGCAGAGGATGATGCGGCCGCCATACTCGCTGGCCTGCTCGTGGTCCACGACCCGCTCGCCATGCTCACCGATATCGTATCGAACGATCCTCCCGTCATGGAACAGGGTAGAGATGGTATAGGCGCGGGAGCGCGGCTTCGTGCGGTAGTACAGATCGGAGTCGCCCATGATCACCGACCGGAGGTCGGCGTAGATGGAGGCCGCCGCCAGGTTGGCCAGGACAAAGGCCACGGTCAGGCCAAATCCGACCAACATCAGCTTC
>CAZEFW010000005.1:74956-93933 GCA_964511535.1 uncultured Myxococcales bacterium
CCGCCCCTCAACCCCGTCGACCTACAGCGTCTCCAGCCAGTCCCCCAGGTCCCCCAGCACCTGCTCCTTCTCCGGCTCGTTGAACAGCTCGTGAAAGAGCTCGCCGTACTCCGTGACCCTGGTCTCTCCGCCCCAGGCACCGGCAATATCCCGCGCCGTCGGCGGATCGCAGATCACGTCCCCCTCGCTCACCATCAGGTGCAGGGGCGTTTGGGCCTGCGGGGCGAAGGCCTTGACCCTGTCGATGGCGTCGTTCATCTCGCGGTACCAGCGCGGGGTGATGGTGGAGTAGACCAGCGGGTCTGACTCGTAGGCTGCCACCACCTCCGGGTCGCGCGACACCTTGCTGGTGTCCAGCTCGTTGGACAGCGGCAGCCAGGGCAGGATGGTGGCCAGCAGGCGCGCGGCCTTGACCTTGATGGCGGGCGCCTGGACCCGGGTGCCGAGCAGCGGGTTGCTCACCGCCACGCCCGTGGGGCTCATGACGCCGCCGGCTGCCAGGGCGCTCATGGCAACCAGGCCGCCCATGGAGTGGCCCACCACGGCGTAGCGGTCACCCAGCTCGGCGCACGCCGCCTGCAGGTCGTCCAGGTAGTCCTGCCAGGCCACCACGTGGCCCCGGCGCCCCTCGCTCTCGCCGTGGCCGCGCAACTCCACGAGGAACACGCTCCAGCCCCGGGTCGCCAGCGCGGCGGCCACATGCTCGTAGCGCCCCGCGTGCTCGGCCAGGCCGTGCACCAGCAGCACGTTGCGGTCCCCCTCGCCCCAGCGCGCCATGCGCAGGTTGGTGCCGTCCTTGGATTTGATGGTGAATGTCTTCATGGACCCTGATCCTTCCGCTTGTCGACAGTCGACTGTGGACTATCGATCAGTCAGCTAACGACCTCAGTTTTTTCGCTACACCTAGAAGATATACCCAAAGTTGAAGTGGAACCGCCCGAGATTGGTCGGGCCTGGATCCCAGATCTCGTCATCCAGGGCGAAGGCCCAGGCCACGCTGGTGAACCCGACGGGGGTGACCAGGCGCAGGGCGGCGCCGACGCCGTGGCGCAGGTCGGCTCCCTCCAGCGCCTCGTATGCGTTGGTCACCACGCCGGTGTCGTAGAACACCGCGCCCATGAGCGGCCAGCCGAAGATGATGCTCTCCTTCCAGATCGGGAACTGAAACTCCAGGTTGGCCAGCATGCGGATGTTCCCGCCCTGGGGGCGCACATGGTAAAGGGTGGCGCCCCCCAGCGGCATGGCCGGGATCTCGAACCGCTCGGTGAAGGCCATGTCCTCCTCGAAGCCGCGGATGGTGGTGTCGCCGCCGGCGTAGTAGCGCTCCACCTTTGGCAGCAGGACCCGGTCGCCCAGGGGCACGCCGTGGTCGTAGCGCAGGCTCAGGGCGATGGTCATGTCCAGGGGCAGCGGCTGAAGATACTGGGCGTTGACGTTGAACTTGAGGAAGTGGTCGGTGCCGCCGAAGTACTTGGACGCCGCCAGCATGGAGGCGGCCAGCCGCCAGCCCCGGGTGGGGCTCAGCTTGCTGTCGCGCCGGTCCCACTCCATGGCCAGGCCGAAGCCCGCCACCCGCGTGAGCACGTCCACCCTGGCCGCCTCGTCCACGCCGGGCGGGCGCACCACCAGCTCCCGGTGCTTGACCTGCCGGATCTCGTAGCGACCCAGCACGGTCAGCCCCCTGGCCAGCTCCTTGAGCTCCCGGCTGAACGACAGCGACCCACCGAAGGTTAGAATCTCCCCCAGCCGCTCGGTGTCCTGGCTGCGTGCGAAGCCCTGCAGGTCCATGACGAACTGGCTGCCGAACAGGCGCGGGTCGCGGTAGGTCAGGCTGCCGCTCCAGATCTCCCAGCCGTACTCGCCCTTGAGCGACAGCTGGGTGCCGAAGCCGAGCAGGTTCTTGTTGGTGTACGCCACGGCGCCGAACAGCAGGTTGTCGGTGCTGCCGCCCACCGAAAACTCCAGCCCGCCCCAGTTGTCATGCCGCTCCTCCACCTGCACCACCACCGGCAGCACCCGCAGCTGGTCCTTCAGGCCGAGGGGCTGCACCCGCACCAGGTTGAAGATCGCCAGCTTGCGCAGGCGCTGCTCGGCCTGCTCCAGCTCGCGGATGTCGAAGGCCGCCCCCTCGTCGAACTCGATGTCGTTGAGGATCACGCTGTCCCGGGTCTTGAAGTTGCCCCGGACGAACACCGGCCCGAAGCGCACCAGCGGGCCCTCCTGCACCGAGAAGTGCACGGTCACCTTGCTGCCCGCCTCGTCCAGCTCCTCCATGGAGCGCACCGACGCGTAGGGGTAGCCGCGCTCGCTGTAGATGCGCACGATGCGCGCCTTGTCCAGGGCGAGGGCCTTCTCGGTGAATGGGCGCCCCCTCTTGAGCGACAGCTGGCGCAGCAGCAGCCCCTTGCCAAGCGCCTTCGTGCCGTGCAGCACGGTGCCTTCCACTTGCAGGGCGTCCCCCTCCTGGATGGTGAACCGCACGTACAGGTCCCCCTGGCTGGAGACCTTGCCCTCCAGCGTGGCGGCCAGCGCGCCCGGCTTGCCCAGCAGGGCGGGGTGGGGCGCCGCCTCCCCGACCGCCTTCACCGCCGGGTAGCCGAGAGAGCGGTAGTACTCCTCGATGCGGTCCTCGTCCTGGGCGAGCTGGATGGTGGTCAGGTAGCCGCCCTCGCCCAGGCCGATGTAGCCGAGGCAGGGGAAGGTGCGGGTCTTGATCACCTCCTCCAGCTCGTCGGCGCTGACCTTGCGGTTGCCGCGGAACTGGATCTCCTGCACGCGGAACCGGGGCCCCTCATGCACATGGAAGGTGACCCGGTCCTCGGTCTTGCCCACCTTGCGGGTGAACCGCACCCGGGCCAGCAGGAATCCCTTGCTCTGGTAGAGCCGGATCATCTGTTTGACGCTCTGGCTCAGCTCGTAGTCGTCGTAGGCGCCCTCATTGTAGATGGTCAGCGCCCCGTTCAGGTCATCCTCGTCCAGGTGATCCAGGCCGCGGTAGCTCACCAGGATGCGCTTGCGCTGCTGAATGCGCAGGGTGATGCGCACCGCCTGGCTGGCCGGCTGATCCCGGTCGACCTTGAAGCTCTCCTTGATGCGCACGCCGGGGTAGCTCAGCCCGTGGAACTCCTTCTCCAGGTCGGTGACGTCCTCCTTGAAGCGCTCGGTGTTGAAGGTGCGCTTGTAGAACCACAGCTTCTGATTGAACTCCTCCCGGATGCGCCCGGACGTCACCGCCATGGCGCCCGACGAGGCCCGGGGCGCGTCGCCGCCCTTGCTCGAGGAGAGCCCCTGGTGCAGACCCATGGTGGTGGTCACCGGCACCACCTCCACGTCGCCCACCTTGTACTGTCGCCCCTTGAGCACGCGCACTTGCAGGTTGACCACGTGGGGCTCGTCGGTCTTTTCGATCCAGATCTGCAGGTGCCCCTCGAAGTAGCCCTCCTTGGAGAGGAACCGCTGCAGCCGCGCCTCCTGCCGCTCGATGGCCCGCTCCAGGTCCTTGCCCTCGGGCAGGCGCTGGCCCGGGCGGAACCTCAGCTGCCGCAGGATCTCCTCTTCGAAGATGGGCCAGTTGCCCTTGATGTAGATCTTGCGGATGACCCGGTACGGCTTGAGCTTCAGCACCAGGCGGCCCCCCCGGGTGCGGGTGGCCTTGACGGTCTTGTAGCCCAGGGCGTCGAGGTTGCGCACCAGCCGCGCCTCGCCGTCGCGGTCGGGCAGGGGCGTGCCGGCCACGGCGCCGAGGGCGCGCAGCAGCTTGGGCTCCTCGTCGAGCAGCATGCCGGTGAGCTTCACCGGCCCAGGCCCGGGGGCCGCCGCGGCCCGGGGCAGGGGCAGCGCCAGCGCCAGGGCCAGCGCCAGAGCCAGGGCCAGGGCCTGGGGTGTGCGGATCATCGCGCCCCGCGCCGGGTCAGCACCGCCGGGATGGTGAGCAGCAGCAGCCGAGCGTCCAGGCGCAGGGACCAGCTGTCCACATACTCCAGGTCCATGCGCATCCAGTCCTCGAAGTCCACCGCGTTGCGGCCGCTCACCTGCCAGATCCCGGTGATGCCCGGCTTCATGGAGAGGCGGCGACGCTGCCAGCCCTTGATCTGCTGCTGCTCCTGTACTGGCAGCGGGCGCGGGCCCACCAGGCTCATCTCGCCTCGCAGCACGTTGAGCAGCTGGGGCAGCTCGTCGAGAGAGGTGGACCGCAGCAGCTTGCCCAGGGGGGTGACCCGCGGGTCCTGCTTCAGCTTGAACACCGGGCCGGACATCTCGTTGCCGGCCTCGGCCAGGCGGTCCCGGTCGGCCTCGGCGCCCTGGACCATGGTGCGGAACTTCAGCATGAAAAAGGGCCGCCCGTGCAGGCCGCTGCGGCGCTGGGTGAACAGCACCGGGCGCCCCATGCTCAGCATGATCGCCGCGCTCACCAGCAACAGCACGGGCGAGAGAAGGAGCAGCCCGGTCAGGGCCAGGGCGATGTCGAGCACCTGCTTGACGGCCAGCGCCTCGGCGGAGCGCGGCGCCGCGTCGAGGCAGATCACGGGCGCGCCGTACAGCGGCTCCACGCGGGGGGCGCCCCCGCCGGCGGCCTCGAGATCGATGACGAAGTCCGAGGCCACGCCCAGCTCGTGGCAGGTGTCCAGCGCGTCGTGGGCGGAGGCGGGCCGGTTGTAGGGCGGGAAGAAGATGGCGCGGTCCACCGCTTGCTCGTGCAGCACGCGGGGCAGGTCGGACAGGGCGCCGAGGTGGGGTGGTAGATCTTGTTGAGGGTGAGGCGGGTCGGTGTCAGCGGCAGCTTCAGCTTCAGCATCAGCTTCAGCTTCAGCTTCAGCTTCAGCCTCGGATTCAGCCTCGGCTTCGTCTCCCAGCCGTCCCACCAGGATCGGGGGCAGGGGGTCGGCGTCTGCGTCGCGCACGAAGCGCTCCATCAGGGGGCCTGGATCTCCCACCAGCAGCAGGGAGAGGCGCCCGATGCCTTTTCGGTGCTGGTAGCGGACCCACGAGGCCACCAGGGAGCGCTCCAGGTAGAGCAGGCAGAACGAGCAGCCGAGGAACAGCACCACCAGGCTGCGGTTGATCACCGACTGGGTCAAAAAGAGCAGCGCGGTGAGGCCCAGCAGCCCGGCCAGGTGCAGCTTGATCATGGCCCAGAGCAGCGCCAGCCGGCCCGGCGGCCGCAGGGCCACCCGGTGCAGTCCCAGCGCGGCGGCCAGGGCCAGCCAGAGCGGCAGCACGAGGTAGGCGAGGGTGGCGTAGTGGGCCGGGTCGGGCGGCTCCTTCAGGTAAGGCACCGCGCCGCGCAGGGCGCCGTGCAGCAGGAAGGAGAGGCCCATGGCCGCCAGGACCAGCGCCCCGTCCAGCAGGAGCATAAGGCGGCCGATGCCGCCGCCGCGGGCGGGCTCCACCGTCACCTCCCGGCCAGCAGCTGCCGCGCCAGCAGCCAGATGAACAGCGGGTTGCGTACCAGATATCGACGCCAGAGGCGGCGGGGCTCCACGCCGAGGCGGAACAGCCACTCCAGGCCGCGTCGCTGCATCCATCCGGGCGCCTGGGCCTTGGTGCCCGCGACGAAGTCGAAGCCGGCCCCCACGCCGAAGGTCACCGGCGCGGTCAGGTGTTGGCGGTAGCGCGCCATCCACAGCTCCTGCTTTGGGCACCCCATGGCGACCCACACCAGGTCGGCCCCGGCGTCGTTGATTGCGCGGATGTTGTCCAGCTCCACCCGGTCATCCAGGGGGCCGAAGGGCGGCTCGGCCGCGCCCACCACCCGGGCCCCGGGCCAGCGCCGCTCGATCTCGCCCCGCAGCAGCTGCAGGGTGGGCGTGGTGGCGCCGTAGAGGTAGTGGCGCCAGCCGCGCTGCTCGGAGGCGGCCAGCGCGCGGGCGAAGAACTCGGGGCCATAGCAGCGGTCGGGCAGGGCGCCTCCACCCAGCATGTCGCTGGCCCAGCGCAGGGGCATGCCGTCCGGCGCCAGCATGTCCGCGTCGAGCACGGCCTGCCGGTATTCCGGGTGCAGGTGCGCCTCGGTCAGCACATGCACGTTGGCCAGCACCACCGTACGCGTGGGGCCTGGGGGCGTACGGTCCACCTGCTGCCCCACCCAGCGCAGCAGGGAGTCGTAGGTCACCTGGGCCACCGGTACTCCGATGACCTGGATCCGCCGAATCTCCCCGGGATGCTCCATATTTTCAGAGACATGAGCCATTGTTTGGCGATTCAAGACCATATCAGCAGGACACAGAAACTGTCGACTGTCGACTGCGGACTGTCGACCCGTGAATCACCACCTTGACTCGGAGGCTTTCTTGCCTAGACTGACACGTCAGTCTAGCTAAGAAACCGATCGGCCAGTTGCGCCTGAATCTCTGGTGCAGGGCCTGGAGCGAATAAATGTCACAGCGGTACATCGGAATCGATATGGGTGCGGAGACCATCAAGGTGGTGGAGCTCACCCGCGACGGAGAGGACCTGCGCTGGACCGGGCGCTGGATCCTGGAGCATCACAAGGAGCCCGGGCCAGGGCTGCTGGACACCCTGGGTGAGGCGGGGTGGGACGGCGTGACGGGCGCCGCGGTGAGCGGACGCCTGGGGACCATGACCCGGCTGCCGCGCATCCCGGTCAAGCAGGCCCAGGCCGGGGGCTACCGGTTCCTCTTTTCGGACGAGTCGGCCACCCTGGTGTCCATCGGCAGCCACGGCTTCTCGGTGCTCGAGCTGCGCCCCAGCGGCGTGGAGGTGTTCCGTGAGAACTCCCGCTGCTCCCAGGGCACAGGCAACTTCCTGCGCCAGCTGGTGGAGCGGTTCGACCTGGACATCAATGAGGCGAGCGACATCTGCGCCACCGTGGAGGACCCGGCGCCGCTGTCTGGCCGCTGCCCCGTGATCCTGAAGACCGACATGACCCACCTGGCCAACAAGGGCGAGAGCCGGGCCCGCATCCTCGCCGGGCTGTACGACGCGGTGTGCGAGAACGTGCAGGTGCTGCTCAAACCGCGCACCTCGCCGCCCAAGGTGGTGCTGCTGGGCGGCGTGTCCCGCGCCCAGCGGATCCGGGATAACTTCCGCCTGTTCCTCGAGCGGCACGAGATGGCCCTCGACTACACCGACGGGGACGACGCGCTCTTCTTCGAGGCCCTGGGCAGCGCGGTGGCCGCCGCCGAGATGGCCCACCAGGAGCTGCCCGCCCTGGAGGCGCTGCTGGCGCCGGCCGGCGCCGAGGACCTGGAGCGGGTGCCGTCGCTGGCCGACGCGCTGCCGCGGGTCAAGCGCATGGAGCGGGCGCCCCTGCCCGAGCCCAACGGCGTGCAGCGCGAGGTGGTGCTCGGCTTCGACATCGGCTCCACCGGCTCCAAGGTGGTGGCCCTGGACGCCAGCACGCGAGAGCTGGTGTGGGAGGGGTACATCAACACCAACGGCAACCCGGTGGGCGCCGCCCAGACGCTGATGCAGCAGTGGGTGGATCACAAGGCGAGTCGCTATCCGGTGCTCGGCCTGTCGGTCACCGGCAGCGGGCGCGAGGTGGTGGGCTCGCTCATGTCGAGCTGCTACGGGGTGGAGCGGGTCTACATCCTCAACGAGATCGCGGCCCACGCCGAGGGGGCGATGCACTACGACCCGCGGGTGGACACCATCTTCGAGATCGGCGGCCAGGACGCCAAGTACATCCGCCTGGCCGAGGGCAGGGTGGTGGACGCTGCCATGAACGAGGCGTGCAGCGCCGGCACCGGCAGCTTCATCGAGGAGCAGGGGCGCAAGTTCTCCGGCATCGAGGACGTCGTCCAGCTGGGCCAGGAGGCCCTGGCCGCGCCCCACGGCATCTCACTGGGGCAGCACTGCTCGGTGTTCATGGCCGAGATCATCGACGGCGCCGTGGCGGCAGGGGAGCAGCAGCAGGCGATCATCGCGGGGATCTACGACGCCATCATCCAGAACTACCTGAACCGGGTGAAGGGCAGCCGGGACGTGGGCCAGTACATCTTCTGCCAGGGCATGCCCTTCTCGTCGGACGCCCTGGCGGCGGCGGTGGCGCACCAGACCGGCAGCGAGGTGATCATCCCGCCCAACCCGGGCACGGTCGGCGCCCTGGGCATCGCGTTGCTCTCCCTCAAGGGGCTGGAGCTCTCCGACGCCGAGGCGGTTGATTGCGGGCGCTTCCTGCAGGCCGAGATGCTCAAGAAGGACACCTTCGTGTGCAAGTCCACCAAGGGGTGCGGCGGGGCGGGCAACAAGTGCCGCATCGACCGGCTGACCACCGAGGTGGCGGGCAAGCGCAAGCGCTTCACCTGGGGGGGCGGCTGCTCCCTGTACGACCGGGGCACCGGCAAGGTGAAGCTGCCCGATCTGGCCCCCGACCCGTTCCGCGAGCGGGAGGAGCTCGTGGCGCAGGTGGTGCGCCGCGTGAGCGACGGCAAGGGCAGGGCGCGCGTGGCCATGACCGACGAGTTCCTGCTCAAGAGCCTGTTCCCGTTCTACGCCACCTTCGTGCACAAGCTCGGCTTCCAGGTGGAGGCCCACACCGGCGCCGACCAGAAGGCGCTCAAGCGCGGCATCGAGCAGGCCAACGTACCTTTCTGCGCGCCGATGCAGCAGTACCACGGCGTGATCTCCAACCTGGCCGAGACCGCGCCGGACTTCATCCTGTCGCCCATGCTGCGCTCGCTGCCGAGGGTGGGCGACGAGCGGGTGGCGCGGGTGTGCCCCATCGTGCAGGGGAGCCCGGACATCATGCGCTGGGACCTGGGCAAGGAGATGGGGGCGCGCGTGGTGCGCACCGTAGTGGACTTCGGCCCGGACAACCTGCACTCGCCCGAGTTCATCAGCAGCTGCCACCGCATGGCCGCCGACCTCGGGGTGGGCGACGAGGCCACCGTCCGCGCGGCGCTGGAGGACGCCCGGGGCGTGCAGACGCGCTTCGACGAGGCGACCCTGGAGCTGGGCCGCAAGGCGGTGGCGTACTGCGAGGAGCGGGGCGTCATCCCGGTGGTGATCCTGGGCCGGGCCTACACCATCTACAACACCGTGCTCAACTCCAACGTGCCCGCCATCATGCGGGAGCAGGGGGCGATCCCGATCCCGGTGGACTGCTACCCGGTGGACGACGGGGTGCCGGTGTTTCAGGACATCTACTGGGGCTACGGCCAGCGCAACCTGCGCGCGGCGCACAAGGTTCGCCGCACCCCCGGGCATTACAGCCTGTTCTGCAGCAACTACTCCTGCGGGCCCGACAGCTTCATCATCCACTTCTACACCTACATCATGGAGGGCAAGCCGTTCTCGGTCATCGAGACCGACGGGCACTCCGGCGACGCAGGGACCAAGACCCGCGTGGAGGCATTCCTGCACTGCGTGCGCGAGGACCTCAAGGGGATCGGGCGGGAGACCGAGCCCAACTCGCTCAAGTCCATCGAGGAGGACACCTCCAGCCTGGCCACCATCCGCAGCAATGGCGAGACGCTGCTGATGCCGCGCATGGGCGCGGCCGCCGAGGCGCTGGCGGCCAGCTTGCGGGGCATCGGCGTGGACGCCGAGTGCCTGCCCATGCCGGACCGCGACGCGGTGAGGCTCGGTCGGCGCCACACGTCCGGCAAGGAGTGCGTGCCCATGACCATCACCACGGGCAGCATGCTCCAGCGGCTGGAGCAGGACGCGCACAAGGACAACAAGTTCTGCCTGTTCATGCCCCGCTCCTCCGGGCCGTGCCGGTTCGGCATGTACAACGTGCTGCACAAGATCATCCTGGAGCGGCTGGAGTGGAAGGACCGCGTGCGCGTCTGGTCGCCCGCCGACTCGGGCTACTTCGCCGACCTGCCCCAGGGGTTCGTGGTGGCGCTGTTCTGCTCCATCATGACCATCGACATGATGCTGGAGGCGCTGTACGACGCGCGGCCGGACGAGGCTGAGGAGGGCGCCGCGGACAAGATCTACGACCGGTACCGCGACAAGCTGCTGGCCCACGTGGAGGGGCTCTCCAAGGACGGCGGAGACCTGTCCCTGGCCGGCGCGCTGATGGAGATCGCCAGCGGCCGGTTCTACGGCTGCGCGGACCTGCTGCGGCAGTGCTGCCAGGAGATGTCGGCCATCAAGCAAGGCAAGGAGATGCCCAGGGTCATCGTGGTGGGCGAGATCTACGTCCGGTGCGACCCCTTCGCCAACGACTTCACCATCAAGCGGCTGGAAGAGCGCGGCATCCGCTGCACCTTCGCGCCCTTCTCCGAGTGGCTGGAGTACGCCGACTACATCAACTTCAAGACCGGCGACGCCAGCGGCTTCGGGGACCGCGCCCGCAACTTCATCCAGGCCCATGTGCAGAAGCGGACCTACGCCATCGCCGCCAAGGAGATGGGCTGGGGCGCGCGCACCTCGGTCAAGGACACCCTGGCCGCGTCCCACGAGTACATCAGCCCCGACCTGCACGGCGAGGCCGCCCTCACCCTGGGCGGGCCGCTGCACGAGTGGCGCGAGGGCCACGTGGACGGCGTGGTCAGCGTCGGCCCGCTGGAGTGCATGCCCAACAAGATCGACGAGGCGCAGTTCTTCCACGTGGCCGAGGAGGAGGGCCTGCCCTCCCTGACCATCTCCCTCAACGGCGATCCCCAGGACACCGAGGTGCTGGACAACTTCGCCTACGAGGTCCACACCCAGCACCGCCAGCGCGCCGAGGCGCCGGCGCGGGAGCGGGAGCGGAACAAGGAGCGCTTCAAGCGCCTGATGGACGCCTTGACCCCGCCCCAGGTCCGGGGCGATGGGGCCCACGCCGGGCCGATCCACGTGGAGGATCGCACCGGCTCCTTCCCGGGCCAGAAGACGCCCATGGCCGGCATCAGCGCGCTGATGGGCGGCCTGCCCGGCGTGCGGCGGAGGCCGCGATCCTGAGTTGATCCCTGGCCGGCGGCCCCGGGCCATGGCGCCGGTGACAGCCAACTCATCTTGTTATTTCGTCGTTTCGTCCTTTCGCCGTTTTGTCATTGGCGACGGCTGGCCAAAATCATCACTCCTGCCATGTGATTGGAGCGCGCCACCCCTGGGCGGCTTTCACGTGTTGTTGCAGTTTTTTTTCCTGCTATAGATAAATCGTCCAATCCAACACGGGCCCACGGAGTGCTCAGATGCGCAAGGTCGAGGCGGTCTTCAAGCCGTTCAAGCTTGACGAGGTCAAGGAGTCCCTGGCGGACATCGGCGTGGCAGGCATGACCGTTACCGAGGTCAAGGGGTTCGGCCGCACCGGCGGCAAGAAGGAGGTCTACCGGGGCTCGGCCTACGTGGTGGACTTCGTGCCCAAGGTCAAGGTGGAGGTGGTGGTGCCCGACGACCTGGTGCGGCTCGTGGTGGACGCCATCGTGGCCGGGGCCCGGACGGGCCGCGTGGGAGACGGAAAGATCTTCGTCACGCCAGTGGAGGAGGTGATCCGAATCCGCACAGGCGAGACGGGAGAGGGCGCCCTGTAGGAGACCCGGCGCTTCAGAACCGCAAGACAAGCTCATGCACAAACAGGAGATCCCTGATGAAAGCCAGTGACGTGATCCAGTTCGCCAAGGAAAACAACGCGCGCATGCTCGACTTCAAGTTCCTCGACTTCCCCGGGCTGTGGCAGCACTTCGGCATGCCCATCTCGCACCTCGAGGAGGACCTGTTCGAGGACGGCATCGGGTTCGACGGGTCCTCCATCCGCGGCTGGCAGCCGATTCACGCCTCGGACATGCTCGTGATCCCGGACCCCTCCACGGCCCGGATGGATCCGTTCTACGAGGTGCCGACCCTGAGCCTGATCTGCAACATCGTGGATCCGGTGACCCGGGAGCCATACTCGCGCGACCCGCGCAACGTGGCCCGCAAGGCCGAGCTCTACCTCCGCTCCCTCGGCATCGCGGACACCGCCTACTTCGGCCCCGAGGCCGAGTTCTTCGTGTTCGACGACGTGCGCTATGACCAGAAGCCGAACTCCGGCTTCTACGTGGTGGACTCCGTGGAGGGCCAGTGGAACACAGGCCGCGAGGAGGGCCCGAACCTGGGCTACAAGCCGCGCTACAAGGAGGGCTACTTCCCGGTGCCGCCCACCGACAGCCTGGCCAACCTGCGCACCGAGATGACCCTCGCGCTCGAGGATCTGGGCATCCCGGTGGAGGCCCAGCACCACGAGGTGGCCACGGCGGGACAGTGCGAGATCGACATGCGCTTCGGCCCCCTGCTCGAGATGGGGGACATGCTGATGTGGTTCAAGTACGTGATCAAGAACGTGGCGCGGCGCAACGGCCGAACCGTCACCTTCATGCCGAAGCCGCTGTTCAACGACAACGGCTCGGGCATGCATGTGCACATGAGCCTGTGGAAGGACGGCGCGCCGCTGTTCGCCGGTGACGGATACGCCGGGCTGAGCGAGACGGCGCTGCACTATGTGGGGGGCGTGCTCAAGCACGCCAGGGCCATCTGCGCCTTCTCCAACGCCAGCACCAACAGCTACCGGCGGCTGGTGCCGGGGTTCGAGGCGCCCATCAACCTGGCCTACTCGTCGCGCAACCGGTCGGCCGCCGTGCGCATCCCGGTGGGCACGGTGTCGCCCAAGGCCAAGCGCGTGGAGTTTCGCACCCCCGACCCCTCCTGCAACCCGTACCTCGCCTTCTCGGCCCTGCTCATGGCGGGCCTCGACGGCATCGAAAACCGCATCCATCCGGGCGAGCCCATGGACAAGGACATCTACGCCCTGTCCCCGGAGGAGCTGCAGGGCGTGCCGAAGACGCCGTTCTCCCTGGATCAGGCCCTCGATGCCCTGCAGGAGGATCACGAGTTCCTCCTGCGCGGCGACGTCTTCACCGAGGACGTCATCTCCGAGTGGATCGATTACAAGATGGAGCGCGAGGTCAAGCCGGTGCTGCTGCGGCCAGTGCCCCACGAGTTCTCCCTGTACTACGACTGCTGAGGTACTGCTGCTGGCGAGTCGCGTACAGTACACCGGTGGGATTAGTGGCCCGGGTACGGTGGGTTGGCCTATACTCAGGCACATGGGGCAGCCACTGCCCCCGGTGATTATTGATGGATCGTTTACTGGTCAACATGCTGCGCGTGATGCCCCTGCGCAGCTACACCCGGCTCATATACCTGGCGGCCCGGATTCCTGTCCCTCGCGGCGCCCGCCGCGCGGTGTACAGCTGGCTCGGCGCCCGGTTCGGCATGGACCTGCGTGAGGCAGAGCTGGCCCTGAGCGACTATCCCTGCTTTCAGGATCTGTTCGTGCGGCGGCTGCAGGCCGGGCGCAGGCCTCAGGACCCGAGCCCCGAGGCGGTCACCTCACCGGTGGACGCCAAGATCAGCGAAATGGGGACCATCCACAGCGGCTGCCTGATCCAGGCCAAGGGGATCCAGTACCCGGTGGAGGAGCTGCTCAAGGATCAAGCCCTGGCAGCGCGGATGGACGGCGGCACCTTCGCCACCCTTTATTTGCGACCGCGGGATTACCATCGCATTCACAGTCCGTTGGATGCTACGGTGTGCGAGATCCGTCACGTGCCGGGGACCCTCTTTCCGGTGCAGCCTTACATGGTGCGGGGCCTGGCAGGGCTCTTCACCCGCAATGAGCGCGTGGTGCTCGAGTTGGACACGGCCGCAGGCAAGGCGGCCCTCGTTTGCGTGGCGGCCAGCGGGGTTGGAAATATCAGCCTCGCCCTCGACCGGGAGCAGGTGAAGGCGGGGGGGCAGAAGGTGGACAGGGGCCAGGAGGTGGCGGCGTTTAACCTTGGATCGACGGTGATCCTGGTCTTCGCCGCCGGCGCGGTGTCTCTTGAGGGGCTCAGCCCGGGCCAGGAGATCCGGGTAGGCCAGCGCATCGGCGCTCTGACTGGAGCAGATGTGGCGAGCAGCAACTGAGGATTGATTGAGCGATCGGGAAGAAAATAACGATCTCGACTTCTCCGACGAGGAGATCTCCGACCTGGAGCGCGAGCTGGAGAACCGGCCCCGCGTGAGCCAGCAGGGGCAGCCGCGCCACCGGGCGGCCCGGCGGGGGAAGGTCAGGGTGACCCGTGACAGGGCCGTGGGCGCCGACGTGGAGCTGGAGGGGCCTTCGGGGCAGGACCCGGACGAAGATCTGGACGCCGCCACGGTGATCATGAAGCGGCCGGTCTTTACCACCGAGCCGACCCCGGTGGGACACTCTGCGGTGCCGCCGTCGAGCGCCGCCCACGACCCGAGCAGCGATACCAGCCCGGACTGGGGCGACGACGCGGACGGCGGGGCGACCATCGAGATGCAGCCCGAGACCGCGCCATCCACCCAGTCCACCATGCAGGGCCCCGGACCTGGTGCGCTCCCCAGCGGCGATCAGTGGGCCAACCCCGGCACGGGGCCGTTCGAGCTGGAAGACGACGGCATGTCCACCGTGGAGGTCCCGGCGCCCGGGGCGGAGCCCACGGGGGAGCTGCAGCCTGAGGAGCCGCGCGACCGAATGGCCATCTTGATGGCTGCTCTGGGCAAGTCGGCCACGGCCAAGCACAAGCGAGTGCAGGAGAGCGACGGGCCGCTGCAGCGCTCCTCGTCCGCCCGCCGGATCATGCCCGAGCACAACCTGGCGCCAGCCATGCGACGGGAGCAGAGTACGCCGGGCGAGCCGATTCCGGAGCCGGCGCCGCCCGGTGCAGCGGCACCGGCGGCTGCCCCGGAGCCCGCGGAGCAGCCGGCCCCGGCCGTGCCGACCCCGGCCGCGCCAGCCCCCGCCGCGCCGGCCCCCGCCGAGGATCTGGCCGCTGCGACCATCGCGGAGGGCACGCTCAGCTCGCCCTTCCCGGTCTCCGAAGAGCCTAGGGATCCCGACGAGGGGACGGTGGAGACCCTGGCCTCCGAGGATGTGGAGCCCCTGTCGGACGACGACGAAGGGGCCACCATCCCGCCGCCGATCCAGATCCGGGCCAGGGAGGCCACCACCGACCCGATGCCGGCGGTGGAGCCGGAGGAGCAAGGGGTTGAGCTCGACCTGGGCGCCACGGTGCCGTTCCCGGCTCCGGCCGAGGATGAGGTCGCCGTGCCGCCGGTGGCTGAAGCGCCGCCACCCTCCACGGATCCCCTGGCCGGCCCGTACTTCGATCCGGATCAGCCGAGCCCGTTCGGGCGGCTGGTGATGGAGGAAGCGTCCGCCGAGGTGGAGGTGGACATCGACCTCGACATGGACATGGAGGACGAGGGCGGGGACAACCCGTTCTATCCGGAAGAGGCCACGCCCAGGGAGGCCGCCAAGCAGGAGCAGCCCCTGCCGGAGGAGGCCGCGCCCGGACCGCCGGAGGTGGAAGAGGAGCGCACGCCGCCCCCCATCCCCGAGCACGAGGTGGCGGCCATGGCGCAGGAAGCCGCCGCCGCTGCCGCGGAAGAAGACGACGTCATGACCTCGGCGCCGCCCCTGGGACAGGAGGACCTCATCCGGCCGCCGGCCGAGCAGGCCGAGGACCACGGCGAGCTGCCGGAGGAGAGCGTCGACCTGCTGGAGGAGAGCGCCGACCTGCTGGAAGAGGTCCACGAGGTCCACGAGGAGCTCGATCTGGAGGACGTGGAGGAGGCGAGCCCCGAGGACCTCGAGGCGGCCGCCATGGCCGCGGCCACGCCCACGCCGACGCCCCAGACGGAGCAACAGCCGCCGTCGCCCCAGGCAGAGCAGCAGCCGCCGACGCCGTCGCTTGCGGGCGCCCCTGCGCCGCAGGCGCGCGCCATGACCCCGCGCCGCAGCCGCCCCTGGTACCAGGATCTTTTCGACCAGGACTGGCTCAGGACCATTCCCTCACCGCCCCTGGAGCAGACCGAAAAGGAGGTCGGCTTCATCCTGGACAGCCTCGGCGTCACCGCCCAGAGCAACATCCTCGAGCTCGGCGTTGGCGATGGCCGCCACCTGCTGGAGGTCGCCAGGCGCGGCTTCAACATCACCACCCTCGACAGCTCGTTGCCCCTGCTGCTCAGGGCGGCAGACATCAGCACCCGCTTCAGCATCAAGGCCAACTTCCTCAACGCGGATTATCGTGACATCGGCCAGGATGAGAGGTTCGACGCCGTGTATTGCGTCGGCACGCGCCTCGGCTTCTATGACGAGGACAGCAACCAGCTGATCATCAAATCGGTCAACAGGGCGCTCAAGCCTGGAGGCAGGTATCTGCTGGAGGTGATCAACCGGGACTACATGCTCAGGGATCTCCCCGCCCGGATCTGGAGAGACGGGGAGGACTGCCTGGTGCTCGAAGAGGTGGAATTCGACTATTTCACCAGCCGGATCATGAGCAAGCGAACGGTGGCCTTCGAAGATGGCCGCCACACCGAGCAGGAGATCTCCATCCGGGTCTACAGCCTGCACGAGATCGGCAAGCTGCTCCACCGCAACGGTTTTCGTGTGCTGGAGGTCTCCGGTCACATGGCTCACCGGGGATCTTTCTTTGGTGATGAATCGGCCTCGCTGGTTCTGTTGGCCGAAAAGCGCTCCTGATACCGGCACCCCCCCCTTTCTGACCCTGCGAGAAGTTTCGTCTCATGTCCCGGGTTCGCCGGATCGTCTCATCTCTCTGTGAGACAGTGTTTCGTTAGTGAACAACACAGTGAAACAAAACAGGGTCAACAGAGACTCTCTGGCTGGAGAGGATCTTGGGCCGGAATTTTCAACCATCTGTAATTAAAGGGATTTGCAAAATCCCCGATTTGCCGGAGCAGATGGTACGGTTCTTTCATACATCCCGGCCAATCCATGAACAGACAGGTCGTGCCCGCCCGATCTGGACATGAGACGCGAGACGCACAAGCCGCTGACAATGAGATGGAGCCCGGGAGACCGATCAACTGCAATGGAATATAGGCAACTAAGTCTATGTTGCCTATAGACGTTAATTCACATGGTGACTACCATGATCGGGACCGAGGGTCCAACGACTTTGTCGGTAAACGAGGCACTTAGAAACTCAGCGACTTAGGAGCCTAGCAAATGGCCAGGACTCAGACTGCAGCCAGGACGCGCAAGACCACCAGAATCGTCGCCAATAAAGGCCGCCGTAAGGCTCAAAGTATTTCTCAGCTCAAGAGCAAGACCAAGGGGCGCAAAAGGAAGACCGACCCCAAGAAAGCGACGCGCACCGCGGGTGCAAAGTCCAAGTCGGATGATGACCAGCCAGAGAACTTCCTGGCGCTCTACTTCCGCGAGATGGCCGCCCTGTCGGTGCTCAAGCCGGAGGAGGAGTTCGCGTCTGCTCGTGGGATCGAGCAGATCGAGGTGGATCTCTGGACCCACCTGCTGAGCTACCCGCAGATGGTGGAGGTGCTGGTTACCATCTGCGACCGCGAGCTGAGCGAGATGCCGGACGAGATGGCCGCGTTCCGCCGGCTCGCCAACGCTGCGCGCGGCAAGTGCGCCGCCCGCACCCGCAAGCGCTTCAAGGATCAGGGCGCGGTTCTGGCAGGGGTGCTCCACCCCGCTGACACGGATCGCCGCGCCCTGATGGCCATCATCGAGGAGCTCAAGCTGATCTCCTACGGCCAGCGCGGCCAGGTAAACGGCAAGCGCATCCCGGTGAACATCCGCTCCAAGACGTTTCAGGAGTACTACCGGGCCGCCCGCATCAGGTACAACAAGTCCCAGCGCGCGCGTAACGAGTTCGTCAAGGCGAACCTCCGGCTGGTGGTGAGCATCGCCCGGCGTTTCAACCACGGGCGCATGCCTCTGAGCGACCTGATCCAGGAAGGCAACATCGGCCTGATCAAGGCGGTGGAGCGCTACGACTACCGGCGGGGCTACCGCTTCAGCACCTACGCAAGCTGGTGGATCCGCCACGCCATCAGCCGCGCGCTGGCAGACAAGGGCAGGGCGGTGCGGCTGCCCGTCCACATGCTCGACGCGTACCACAAGGTGGCGCGCACCACCCGCGAGCTCAGCTCCAAGCTGGGGCGGCCGCCCACGAAGGAAGAGATCGGCTGCTGCGCCGGGATCCCCACCGAGAAGGTGGAGAAGATCCAGGGGTACCTGATGGACCAGTCGCTCTCGCTGGATCGCACCGTCTCGGACGACGACGACCGCCGGTTCGTGGAGATGCTGCAGGATCCGGACGCCACCACCCCGACCGACCTGCTGGTGGACCAGTCCATGACCGAGCATGTCGGCTCCATCATGGGCGACCTGAAGCCCATCGAGGCGGATGTCCTGCGCAAGCGGTTCGGCCTGTCGGGCAACGAGGAGCAGACCCTCAAGGAGATCGGCGAGAGCTACTCCCTGTCCCGTGAGCGGATCCGCCAGATCCAGGAGCAAGCCCTGGGCAAGATCCGGCGCGCCCTGCAGCGTCGGAACGTGCCCCTCGACTGAGTCGACAGTCGACAGTCGACAGTCGACAGTTCTATAGTCTCCTGTACACCTGGCACCTTCCATCTGCAGGAGATTGATCCATGCGAAAGTTCGGAATCATCCTGATCCTGGTCTCCGCCGTATTCGCCCTCGCTGCCTGCGAGAAGGGGGGCGACAAGGTCACCGCCATCGAGCCGAACTTCGGCAACATCTCAGGTAACGACGACGTGGTCATCGTCGGCAGCGGGTTCAAACCCGGGATGACGGTTCACTTCGGTGAGCACCAGGCCAAGTCGGTGGTCATCGACACCGCAGGCAAGCAGATCCGGGTCAAGACGCCGTCCGGGGTCGAGGGCAAGGTGGACGTCATCGTCACGAGCGAGGACGGCAGAACCATGGGCCTGCCTGCGGGGTTTACCTACCGGCGAGAGTCGAACTAGTCTGGAACACCCGAAGACCCGACGCCTGAGCACTGCATCTCTCACAGAGCCACTGAGGACACGGAGCTGGCGAAGAGTGACTGGCGTGGCAAGGCCCGGGCCCCCAAAAACCTCCGCGCCCTCTCAGTGCCTCCGTGTCTCCGTGAGAGGTTTCTTCTAGTCTCACAGAGCCACTGAGGACACGGAGCTGGAGAGGAGTGTCTGGCGTGGCAAAGCCCGGGCCCCCAAAAACCTCCGCGCCCTCTCAGTGCCTCCGTGTCTCCGTGAGA
>CAZEFW010000005.1:94033-128329 GCA_964511535.1 uncultured Myxococcales bacterium
GCCCGGGCCCCCAAAAACCTCCGCGCCCTCTCAGTGCCTCCGTGTCTCCGTGAGAGGTTTCTTCCAATGTGGGGGGGCTACATCTGACCGGGTTTCCCTAGTCCATCTCCATCAGGAACAGCTGCTGGCCCATGAGGATGTAGGTGCCGGCGCTGACGGGGCGGGGTTCGATGAGGCGCAGGAAGGTGCCGTTGGAGCTCCCCAGGTCGCTGAGGATGAAGCCGGCCTCGGTGATGCTGATCTTGGCGTGGATGCCCGAGACATAGCCGTCATCGGGGAAGAGGATGTCGCCGCGCTCGCGTCCGAGGATGACCTCGTCACCCATGAGCGGGAAGGCGCTGCCGTCGATGTCCGGTCCTGCGATGAGGCTGAGTCGGCCCCAGTAGTCCGGGTTCGGGCTGCCCATGATCTCGGTCCCGTCTTCCAGGACCTCGGGCTCGCGCACCACGTCGAAGCGCAGCAGCTCCTGGCCCAGGCGGAAGATGTCACCGTCGGCGAGGGTCTCCTCGCCGGTGATCTTGATGAAGACGCCGTTGAGGCTGCCCGAGTCCTCCAGGATCACCTCGCCCCCTTCTCGGACCAGGCGCGCGTGCAGCGGGCTGAGGTATCCGTCGTGGGCGAACAGCTCGCCTGCTTCTCGGCCCAGCGCCACCTCGTCCCCCTGGAGGGTGAAGGTTCCGCCCATGGACCCGTCCGGCTTGATCAGGCAGAGCCTGCCCCACTGGGGATCAGCGGCCGCGTCGGGCGGCGCCGCGCCGCCGTAGAAGTCTGTGGACGCCATGGGCTTCTTCAGCTTGGCGCCGCAGCCGCCGCAGAATACAAACTCGCGCGGGTTGGCGGCACCGCACGCCGTGCAATAGATCTTTGCCGGCTCCTTCTGGGCGGCCACCGGGGCCACGGCGGCGCCGCTCTGGGACCCCTTGGCTGCCGGCTCCTGTGGAGGCGCGATCTGGACGCCGCTGGGACGTGACGGCCGCAGGCCCTCCTGGACGTTGGGCGTGGCCAGCTCGGTTCCCACGGGCTGAAGGGCAGGGCCGGGCGGCTCATCCCGAGGGGTCACCAGGGGCGTGGGCTCCTCGCTGACGCGGGGCACGCCGGCTGGCGGCGTGGGGCTCACTGACGCCGGGGGCGCGGGCGCCATGGGCGCAGGCGCCGGGGCGGGCGTCGGGGTGGCCGCCGGGGTGGCCGCCGGGGTCGGCGTCGGCGCGGGCGCCGGGGTCGGATCCGGCTGAGCTGCCTCGAGCTCCGGCGGCATCTCGTTGCCGCAACCGAGGCAGAACTTGTAGTGGTTCTGGTTTTCCTTGCCGCACTTGCTGCAGACTTGCACTTTGACTCTCCCTGGACCTAGCTGGCCAGCTCGACGCGCAGGAGCTGTTGTCCCAGGAACACGTAGTCGCCGTGGGACAGCTCGTAAGGCTCGGTGAGCATGAGGAAGGTGCCGTTCTTGGAGCCGAGGTCGGAGAGGAAGCAGTCGTTCCCCATGGCGTAGACCTTGGCGTGTCGCCCTGAGATATACGGGTCGTCCGGGAAGTTGATGTCGTTCCCGTCGCGGCCCATGATCACCTCCTCGGTGGGGGCGCGGTAGATCATGCCGATGTCACCACCCCGGAGCACCTGGATCAGCTTGAACTGGCAGGGGCGGCGCGGGCTGGAGTAGAAGTAGGTCCCGTCCTCGGTGGGCGTGTGCGCGAACTCCTGCTCCGAGGCTGGCTCGAACTGGATGAGCTGCTCTCCCACGAGGAAGCGCGCGCCAGGGCTGAGGGGCATGGGGGTCCGGATCCGAACATACACGCCGTTGGCGGAGCCCTCGTCCCGAACCCAGAGCTTGTCGTTCTGGTAGTAGAACAGGGCGTGCTGCGGCGAGAGGAAGAAGTCCTCCGGAAAGAGGATCTCCCCGTCCTCTCTGCCGGCGAGGTGCTCTTCGCCGGTCAGGTGGTAGGTGATCCCTTCGCCGGTGTCCCCCTTGATCAGCGTCAGGCGGGCTTTGCTCGGAGTCTGGAGACCACCGAAGTACATGGTCTTGGGCTGGGGATTTTCGGGCTGGTCAGCCGCTTCAAGCTTGTGACCACAGTTCCCACAGAACTGAAACCCTTCCGGCAGCTCAGTGTTGCACTGAGGGCAATTTCTCATCTCAAGCCACTCCTTGATCTTCACGGAGTCTAGCAGGGCAAAACAGGCAGATACAAGATATAGCGTCGATTATTGGCGGGACTTCGAGGCTTCCTGACATGCACCAGGCGTGGCGGGCGCAGGGGCGCGCCTGGGCCCATCGCGTCCGCTCGTCGCCCCCGGTCCTGCGCTGCTGGCCAGCGCCCGGCACGCCTCGGCACGCACCGCCGGGGCCTCGTCCTGCAGGGCCCCCTGCAGGGCCCGCCGGGCGGCTTCGTCGCGCACCCCGGCCAGGCCTCGCACCGCCGCCTGGCGCACGAACCCGTCCCGGTCACGGGAGGCCGTGCGCGCCAACAGGCGCACGGTGGCCTGGCTCGGCGTCTGCGCCGCCAGCGCTGCCAGCAGCCCCACGGCGCGCTCCCGCAGCCGCCAGGCGGGGCTCGAGAGCGCCGCCCGGGCCTCTCGCGTGGCTCGCGAGGAAGTCACGGCGCCTGCCTGATGGCAGCGCTTGAGCGCGTCGAGGGCCGCCACCGCCACCTGCCACGGGCCGCCGCTGATGGCGTCCCGGAGCAAGGTCCCGCCCGCGGCGTCCGTCGGCGAGAGCCTGGCCAGCAGGCGCAGGGCCCGGGCGCGGACCGCCGGCTCCCGGTGAGCGCAGAGCCTGGCCAGCGGCCGGGCCAGGGGCGCCAGCGCGGCGGCGGTGACGCGCGCCAGGCGCGCCCGCGAGGCAGGCGCGAGGTCCTGGGCGCCTGCAGTGAGGGGGCCGAGGGTGAGGTGGGCGTGGTGCCCGTCCAGCTCGCCCAGCACCCGCAGCACCGCGTCCCTGTGGCGGGAGAGCGCCAGGCTGATGCCCGCGGTGATGGCCTCGCCGTGGCCCTTGATCAGCGCCAGGTCCTGCGCGTCCATGGCGCCGCGCCGCGGGGCGTCGGCCTGCTCTGTCAGGCGCCGCATGAACTCCGCGAGGTCGACCCGGCCGTCGTGCAGCAGCATGTCCGGCACCGCCGGGCGCGATGCGGGGCTGCTGCTCGTCGCCGCGAGCCGCCGCAGGGACCAGAGCATCGCCCGCCGCACCCGGGGCCCCTTTTGCAGCCAGAGCGCGCGCAGCAGGGGATCGATGGCCGCGCGGTCGCCGATGGCGCCCATGGCCCAGGCCGCCGCCCGCTGCAGGTCTCCGTCGCCGGCGCGCATGGTCTGCTCGAGCCGGTCGAGGGCCGCCGGATCTCCGAGGGCGCCCAGGCCCCAGGCGCAGGCCGCGCGGACCGTGCTAGAGCGCGCGCTGTCCTGCATCACCTCCTCCAGGACGGGACGCAGCTGGCGGTCGCCGCCCGCGCCGAGGCCCACGCAGGCGGCCGCCTGTACGGCCACGCGTCGGTCGCCCAGGGACGCGAACAGCGCCCTGGCCGCCGCCGGGGTCGCCGTGCGGGCCAGCGCCCAGGCGGCCACGTCTCGCATGGGCCCCTCACGGCTCCCGAGCAACCGCCCGAGACCCTCCACCGCGCGCGGGCTGGCCAGGCGCCCGGCCGCTGCGGCCGCGGCCACCCGCAGGTTGGCCTGGCGGGCCGAGCTGGACCAGCTCCGCAGAGAGGATGATCGGGTGTTCCACAGGATGCGCCGCAGGCTCCTCGGCGCGCGCCCGCGGATGATGAACACTTGCTCGGGCTCCTTCAGGGCGATGCGAAGCAGCGGCGCCACCGCGTTGGGGTTGCCCATGTAGCCGAGCAGCTGCACCAGATCCTGGCTGGACCAGTTGGTGGCGGCCAGCTCCTCCAGCAGCGGCGCCAGCCCTCGACGGCCGATCTTGATCAGGGCCTGGCGGGCCTGACGCCTGGTCCGGGCGTCCCCCCGCCGCGCGCGCTGGACCAGCGGCGGCAGCGTGCGCCGATACACCCGCACCAGCAGCTCGCGGTAGACCTCCCGGTTGGCGCCGCGCTGGGTGCGGGGCAGCAACACGCGCTCCAGCTGCTCGAGGGTGCCGGCGTAGCTCGCGGTGGTGACGCCGAGGCGGAACGCCCGCCGCACCTGCTCCGGGTCGCTGGCGCGCTTGATGATCTGACGGTAGGCCGCGTCGGCCCGCGCCGGCTCCCCGCCGCGGGAGTGGAGCCGGGCCAGCGCGAAGTGCGCCTGGACATGGTCCGGGTTCATGGCGATGGCCTTGCGGTAGGCCGCCGCGGCTGCGGCGTAGTCTTCCTTGTTCTCCAGCAGCCGCCCGAGCCGCTCGAGGGATGGCGCGTCCCTGGAGCCGGCCTCCACCGCCTTGTGCGCGTACTCCAGCGCCTCCTTGTCCCGGTAGAGCTGCAGCAGCAGGTCGGCCATGCGCTGGTAATACTCCCGGGCCCCGGAGGGCTGGACCTGCGCCAGCTTCTTGAGCGTGTCGAGGGCCAGATCCAGCTTGCGCTGCCGGCGGTACACCCGCTCCAGCGCCAGCAGCACGTCCACGCTGGAGGGGGTGCGCTCCAGCACCATCAGGTAGACACGCGCGGCTTGCTCCCAGCTCTCCAGCCGCTCCAGCCCCTCGGCCAGCAGCAGCTGGTCCGACGGGTCCAGGTTGCCACGGTTCAGCTTGAACCCGAGCTTACGCACCAGGCGCCGCAGCTGGTAGGTGCGGTGGGTCACCTTGATGATGTGCGCCCGGGCCTCCCGCTCCGCCCTGCGCCCCGCGATGCCTCCCTGCGCGCGCCCCAGGGCCCGCACCTTCTGCCAGGCGGCCACCGCCTTGCTGGTCTGCCGCTTGCTCTCCCAGAGCAAGGCCATGCCGCGCTGGTAGGCTGCCACCTTGGGCGCCATCTTCGCCGCCTTGCGGTACAGCTTGATGGCCTTGTCGTGCAGGTTGTGCTGGGCGTACACCTCGGCGAGCTTGGCCAGGGCCGCCGCCTTGCCGGGGACCACCCGCAGCAGCCGCGCCCAGGTCTTGTGGGCCAGCGCCTTCTTGCCGTCCAGGTAGTACTGCTCGCCCAGGTTGATGATGTGGCCCGGCTCCCGGGGTTCGATGCGCACGAGCCGCTTGGAGCAGAGCAGCGCCCGCTTCTGTTCGCCCCACCGGGCGAACATGTCTGCCAGGGCTGACTGCACCGAGGCGTCCGACGGGAAGCGCCGCCCGCACCGGTCGAGCCGCGAGACGGCCTCCTTCTGCTTGCCGGCGGCGTGCAGGCGCCGCGCCAGCTCGATCTCGTGGCGCGGCTCACCCGGCGCCATACGGGCCAGGGTCCTGTACTCCAGCAGCACCTCCTCGCTGCGGCCCGAGCGCTCCAGCAGGGCGATGATGCGCAGCCGGAGTTGCACCAGGTGGGGGGCCCTGCGCACCGCCGCGCGGTACGCGGCCAGGGCGCGCTCCTCGTCGCCGGTCTCGTCATACAGCTTGCCGAGGACCTCATCCTCGAACGCGCCCCTGCGCTTCCAGCGCCGCTCAAGGTCCTTGATCAGGTCGGGCAGCTTCTCCTGCTTGCGGTGGATGTCGATGATGGCGTCGGTGAGCTCCCGGCGGAGCCAGTGACCCCGGGCGGTCAGGGACATGGCCTTGCGGTAGTGCGCCACCGCCGCGTCCAGGTTGCCCATGGCGCCCTGGAGCCGACCCAGCTCCTTGAGCAGCTCCACGCGCCGGGTGCTGTCCCGGGTGCTGGCGAGCAGGGGCTCGAGGGTCGCCAGGGCCTCGGCGTTCTTCCCGGCACGCGAGAGCGCCCGGGCGAGGGCCAGCTTGTGCGCGCGGCTGCGCGGCTCGAGGGTCGCCAGGGCGCGGTGATGCTCCGCCGCCGCCGCGTGGTCCCCGGCTGATGCGCTGAGGTGGGCCAGCGCGGCGAGGTAGCGCTTCTTGCGTGAGGTCTTGCGGGTCCGGGTGAGGGCCACTTTGTAAGCTGCCGCGGCCTCGGTCAGCTTGCCCTGCTTCTCCAGGGCGCTGGCCAGCCCGGCCATGGCCCAGTCGCGGCCGGGCTGCAGTTCGGCTGCCGCGGCGAAGTGTGCCGCCGCGCGGGGCCAGCTCCGGCTCAGCATCATCAGCCGCCCCAGGACGATGCGCGGGCCGGCGCTGCGCGGCGCCGCCCTGGCCCGCGCCTCCCACTTCCGGGTCAACGCAGCCAGGGAGCGGTGCTTGCTGTACAGCCGGGTCAGCTGCCTGAAGGCGTACCCGTCGGTGGGCCTGGCCGCGAGCATCCTGTCGAACCGCGCCACGGCCCGTGGATCGAAGGCCGACCGCTTGACGGACCAGTCGTCAGCGTCGGCGGGCAGGGGCGCGGCGAGCAGCGCGGCGCAAAGCGTCAGAGCGAAGAGGCGCACCCATTTATTATGACCCAGGCGGTGGCACATCACACAACCAGGATACGGAGCGAGCCAGGGGAATCTTTGGTGGGCGACAGCGGGAGCGGGCGTGACAGGTCAGCAGGGCGGCGAGGCGGGGAGCCTGCTCGGCGCTACTGCATCCGGTTGTACCGGATGTTCTGCAACAGCCGCTTGAGCTTGTGGGCCTTCTGCTCGGCCACGTAGTCCCGCACGAGGCGCTCGTGGAAACCAGCCATGCCAGTGAACTCCACGCCGGTGCCCTGCAGGTAGGCGTCCCTGGCGTCGTACCGCACCTCGCCGCGGGCCCAGATCACCTCGGCGGTGCCGGGCAGCTCGAACTCCAGCCCCATCACCGTGCTCGGGCGCTCGACCGCCTTGACCACGCCGCCGAGGTAGATGCCCTTGGGGCTGAGGTTGTACGACATGCAGCGGAACGGATCGTCCTTGATGTACTGGTTGAGGAAGATCTGCAGTGGAATGCGTGAGTTGCCGCGGCGATTGACCATGCCCATGGGGGCCTCCTGTAAGCCTTTATCCTACATTGTAGGTTACAGTAGGCTTAAACCCTACCCCCGGGCAAATTTTATTACAGGAGGGTGGCGTAGATCTGGTTGGTCAGGTCGGCCGCGCGATCCCAGGTGAACGGGTGACGCATGGCGTTCTGGCGCAGGGCTGCCAGGGCGGCCTCGTTCTTGTACAGGTCGATGAAGCGCTGCAGGGCGGCGGTGTAGGAGGCGGCGTCGGCCTCGCCGAAGGTGATACCCGTGCCGCTGGCGGTGGGATCGTCGAAGTTGACCACCGCGTCCCGGTACAGGCCAACCGCGTGGCACACGGGGACCGCAGCGTAGCGCATGGCCGCGAGCACCAGGCTGGAGCCCGGCCCGGCGTCCTCGGCGTGCAGCGACGCGTCGGCGCCCGCGAGCAGCCGCCGCAGGCCGCCCTTCTTCAGCGCTGGCATGAACGCCACCGCCTTGGGGTTGGCCGCCGCAGCAGCGCTGGCCCGCTCCGGGTCTGACCCGCCCACGAGCACCAGCTGGTACGCCTCCTCGGGGGCGAGGGCCTCGAGGCCCTCGAGGGCGAGCCCCGCGCCGGCGCTGTCCACCAGGGCCAGCAGCGGGCGGGCAGGCTCCAACGCCAGGCCCAGCTCCTCCTGCAGGGCGGCCTTACAGGCAGCCTTGCCGGACAGGTCGTCCGCGCCGAAGGTGGCCGCCAGGCGGTGGTCCCGCGAGGGATCCCACGCGCTGGCCTCGACGCCGGGCAGCACCCCGGTGAGGCGGTCGTCCAGGTCCGCGAAGCTGTCCTTCAGGCCAGAATCGCCGGCGGTCAGCTCCCGCGCGTAGGCCGGAGAGGCGGTGGTCACGCCGGCCGCGCCCGCGAGCCCGGCCGCAGCCAGCGACCCGCCGGGGGCGTCCACGCCCAGGGCGGCGAGGTCCTTGGCCGCGAAGCTGGCGGCATCGCCCGCGTCGAGCAGGCTGTAGACCACAGGCGCCTTCAGGTCGCCGCGCAGCTGCGGCACCAGCCCGGCGGTCCCGCCCACCGCGTGGATCAGATCCGGCGCCAGGTCCATCTCCCGCACCATGCCCAGGGCGCCGGCGCACAGCAGCAGGCAGGCGCGCGCGTCGCCGGCCAGCGCCGCCGGGTCGGTGAAGCTGTCCTTGTGATCCACCATCAGCAGCGACACGTCGGCCGACTGGAACTTGCCGTCGATGACCCCCACCTCCACAGTCTGGTCTCCGACCTGGACCGGGATCCGCGTCAGCCGGCGGGCGAGGCCATGGCGCGACGGCTCGATGTTGGCATAGAACGGCGCGATGACCGTGACCTGCAGGCCGGCGCGGCGCAGGGCCAACGGCATGGCGGAGCAGTACTCTGCCACGGCGCCGGTGCCGGAGTAGGGGGCGACTTCGGGGGTGATGAAGATGACATGCATGGGTCTGAATCCCTGGGAATCTATGGTTGGAGCCGGCGCCCGCAGGCTCCCGGCCAAGAGGCGCATAATAGGGTCGCCAGCGACCGGGTGTCAACGCGCGCCAGCGTGCTATGTTCAGCGCCACAAGGAGATGCGGATGGCTACTATCTTGGACGGTAAGGCGCTGGCCAAGCAGGTCCGGCGTGAGTTGAAGCAGGAGGTCAAGGGGCTGGTGGAGCGGGGCGTTCGACCCGGGCTGGGCGTGGTGCTCGTGGGAGACGATCCGGCCTCTGCCGTGTACGTGCGCAACAAGGCCCGCGCCTGCAAGCGCGTGGGCGTGGCCGCGTTCGACCACAAGCTGCCGGCCGATACCTCGGAGCAGGCCCTGCTGGAGCTGGTGGAAAAGCTCAACGCGGACCCGGCGGTGCACGGCATCCTGGTGCAGTTGCCCCTGCCCGGACATATCAACGAGGAGAAGGTCATCGGCGCGATCCACCCGGACAAGGACGCCGACGGCTTCCACCCGGTGAACCTGGGCCGGCTGCTGTCGGGCGCCGACGCCACGGTGGCCTGTACGCCCCTCGGGATCATGCGCCTGATCCAGGAGAGCGGCGTGACCCTCAAGGGCGCCGACGCCGTGGTGGTGGGCCGCAGCACCATCGTGGGCAAGCCGGTGGCCCAGCTGCTGCTGGCGGAGCACTGCACGGTGACCATGTGCCACTCGCGCACCAAGGACCTCCCCGGCGTGGTGGGCCGCGCCGACGTGGTGGTGGCCGCGGTGGGCGTGCCGGAGCTGGTCAAGGGGAGCTGGATCAAGCAGGGCGCCGTGGTCATCGACGTGGGCATCAACCGGGTGGATGACAAGCTGGTGGGTGACGTGGAGTTCGACGCCGCCGCCGAACGCGCCGGCGCCATCACCCCCGTGCCAGGCGGCGTGGGGCCCATGACCATCGCCATGCTGCTGTCCAACACGGTCAGGGCGGCAGCCAGGACCCTGGGATGAAGTGGGAGAAGGGCCGGCGCAGCAGCAACGTCGAGGACCGGCGCGGCGGTGGGCCGGCGCGGGGCAGGGCAGGGGGCCGCGGCCTGAAGCTGGGAGGCGGCGCCGCGCTGGTGGTGGTGGTGGTGGCCCTGCTCATGGGCAAGGATCCCCGGGCCATCCTGTCGCTGCTGCAGGGACAGGGCAGCCCGACCACGGTGGAGCGCCCGTCCACCCGGGAGCGAGGCAAGACCGGGCGCGCGACCCGGGCGAAGAAGCGCCCCGCCGCCGAGGACCGGCTCGCTGACTTCGTCTCGGTGGTGCTGGCCGACACCGAGGACGCCTGGACCGAGCTGTTCCGCAAGCAAGGCGAGCGGTACCGCAAGCCGAAGCTGGTGCTCTTCACCGGCTCGGTCAGGTCAGCCTGCGGGATCCAGGGCGCGGCGGTGGGGCCGTTCTACTGCCCCGCCGACCAGAAGGTGTACATCGACCTCTCGTTCTTCGCGGACCTGAGGCGCCGGTTCAAGGCGCCCGGCGACTTCGCCCAGGCCTACGTCGTGGCCCACGAGGTGGGTCACCATGTGCAGAAGCTGCTGGGCTACTCCGCCGCGTTCGCGCGCATGAAGCGCGGCAAGTCCAAGGCGGCGCGCAACGCCCTGTCGGTGCGCCAGGAGTTGCAGGCCGACTGCCTGGCCGGGGTGTGGGCCCACCACGCCCACAAGGCGCGCAAGGTCCTCGAGGCGGGAGACGTGGAGGAGGGCCTCGGCGCGGCCGCGGCCATCGGCGACGATCGACTCCAGCGCCAGGCCCGCGGCACCGTGACGCCCGAGAGCTTCACCCACGGCACCTCGGCCCAGCGGGTGCGCTGGTTCAAGACCGGGCTGAAGACCGGGGCCGTGGCGCGCTGTGATACCTCCGGCGCCGCCAAGCTCTGACCCGCAGCGTTACTCCTCCAGCAAGACCTCCAGGATCCGGTCCAGCTCGTCCAGCGAGCCGTAGCTGATCTCGATCTTGCCCCGGTTGCCCTTGCCCACCAGGCGCACGCGCGTCTTGAGCGAGGTTGTCAGCCGGTCCTGCAGCGCCCGCACGTTGGCCGACTGCTTCTGACCGCCGCTGGACTTCTTCTTGCGGCCGCCGCCCCGCTCGCGCATGGCCTTGACCAGGTTCTCGGTCTGGCGCACCGACAGGCCGGCGTCCATCACCTTGCGCAGCGCCTGCAGCAGCTGGTTGTGATTCTCGAGGCCCAGCAGCGCGCGGGCGTGGCCGGCGGTCACCTTGCCCGCCACGAGCGCCTCTCGCGCCTGGCCAGGCAGCTTGCGCAGGCGCAGGGTGTTGGTGATGGTGGTGCGGTCCCGGCCGAGCCGCTCGGCCAGCTGCTTCTGGGTGTAGCCATGCTCGTCGAGCATCAGGCCCAGGGCCTCGGCCTCCTCGATGGGGTTGAGGTCCTCGCGCTGGAGGTTCTCCACCAGGGCCATCTCCATGGCCACCCGGTCGCTCACCTCGCGGATGACCACCGGCACCTCGTGCAGCCCGGCCCGCTGGGCCGCGCGCCAGCGCCGCTCGCCGGCGATGATCACGTAGTCGCCGTCATCCCCCGGGCGCACCACCAGCGGCTGGACCACCCCCTGGGCGCGGATGGAGTCGGCCAGCGCGGCCAGGCGCTCGTCGTCGAAGTGTTGGCGCGGCTGCCAACCGGCCGGGTGGACCCGCTCGATGGGGCAGTTGAAGTAGTCCCGCGAGCCGTCGCCGCCGGGGCCCGAGCCGGCCTTGCCAGCCGCCCGGCCCTTGCCGCGCCGCCGCGCGCTCCCCTTGCCCTCAGCCTGCTTGCCGTCGGGGATCAGCGCCCCGAGGCCTCGACCCAGCGCCTTGCGCTTCATGCCGCCTCCTCCCCGTGCAGCTGCAGCAGCTCCTCGCACAGCTCCAGGTAGCTCTGCGCTCCGGTGGAGTTGATATCGTACAGGATGACCGGCTTGCCGAAGCTCGGCGATTCGCCGAGGCGCACGTTGCGCGGGATCATCGTCTCGAACAGGGAGCCCGCGAAGTGCTGCTCCACCTCCTCGGCCACTTGCCGCGACAGGTTGAGGCGCCCGTCATACATGCAGAGCAGGATGCCCTCCAGCGCCAGGTCGGGGTTGAAGCTCTGGCGCACCAGCTCCACCGTCTCCATCAGGTGGCTCAGCCCCTCGAGGGCGAAGTACTCGCACTGCAGCGGCACCAGCACCGAGCCGGCGGCCACCAGGCCGTTGAGGGTCAACAGCCCGAGGGAAGGGGGCGAATCCACCAGGACATAGTCGTACTCGTCGGCAAGCGGCTCCAGGGCGTCGGCCAGGCGGGCGTGACGGCGCGCCATGTCCACCAGCTCGATCTCCGCGCCGGTGAGGTCCGGGGTGGCGGGCGCCAGCTTGAGGAACTCCAGCTCCGTCTCCAGCAGCACCTCGCTCAGCTGCAGCTCCCCCATCAGCACATGATAGATATGGTCGCCCACATCGGTCTTCGGGTACCCCAGCCCGGAGGAGAGGTTCCCCTGGGGGTCCATATCCACGGCCAAAACCCTGTACTCGGCTGCAGCGAGGGAGGCGGCGAGGTTGACGACGGTAGTGGTCTTGCCCACGCCGCCCTTCTGATTGGCCACCGTTATGATGCGCGCCATGGTGGTACCTGAGTACCATACAACCTCCCGCCAGGTCAGCGTTCCGACGAAAAAATTGGTGATGACGGCTCCTTGAGAGAAAGCCGCGAAACTTTCTGGACAGGGGGTGAGTGCCGTGGCTACATTGTATTCAGATGTAGGATAAACACTTTCATGTATGGAAAAATGATACCACGGCAGCAGCGGACCCCAGGCGGAGCGACACCCCACAGGAGTTCTCGATGATCCAGCACCAGCCCGAGTTCTGTAGGAGACGCACCAGCAGGCCGGCAAACGCGCCGGTTTGCTGGTGGCAGATCATGAACCGCGCCGTCCCCGCGCCCATGCCGTTTCAGGACCTTTACCAGGAGTGGCTGCTCGGATCCGAGCCGCCCCCGTTCAAGGAGAGCACCATGGAGACCACCAAGAGGAATCAGACCCTGGCCACGGCCACCCAGCAGGCAGAGGACAACGTCTGGGGCGATGACGCTCCCTTCGTGGACGAGTGGTTCGGTGAGGGAGACAACTTCTGCGAGCGCAAGCCGATGCAGGCCCTCGAGCTGGAGCTCGAGATGGGCAGGGAGCAGGACCGCGAGGAGCGCCTCGACCGGGCTCTCGGCTGGATGCGCTCGCTGGCGGTGGCCACCGGCCTGGTGCCCGCCTGACCCCGAAGGACAACTACCCATTGGGGCCATGCCCCACAGGAGAACGATAATGGCCAGTGCATTTCCCCGTGTTTACAGCGACTTCAAAGAGTTTGAGACCTTCGAGCTGCGCAAGCTGGACACCCTCTACGACTCGGTGGGCGAGACCGTCAACGAGATGTTGATGGAAGAGGCCGAGGAGGAGGCGCACGAGCGGGAAGACGGCATCCTGTTCGACGCCATCGACGGCGAGCTCTGAAAAAACCCCCCAATTCCCCCCTGTAACAATCTCCCCTCCCGGCGTACTTTCCCCTCATGCGCCACGGCACCCGCATCTCGGTGATCATCCCCGCCCTCAACGAGGAGCGGGCCATCGGCAACGTCCTGCGTGACATCCCCGAGTGGGTGGACGAGGTGCTGGTGGCTGACAACGGATCCACCGACGCCACCGCCGAGGTGGCCGCGCGCAACGGGGCGCGGGTGGTCCACGAGCCGCGCCGGGGCTACGGCTGGGCCTGCACCGCCGCCATGGACGTCATGGATGATCCCGGGGTGGTGGTCTTCCTCGACGGGGACTACAGCGATCACCCGGAGGAGATGGGATCCGTGGTGGATCCGATCCTGCTGGAGGGCGCCGACATGGTCATCGGCTCGCGCGCCCGCGGGCAGCGGGAGCGCGGATCGCTCACCCCCCAGGCCTACTACGGCAACCTGCTGGCCTGCGCGCTGCTGCACCTGTTCTGGGGCGGGCATTGCACCGACCTCGGCCCGTTCAGGGCGCTCCGCCGGCAGGCGCTGGACGACATGCGGTTGCGGGAGATGGACTACGCCTGGACCATCGAGATGCAGGTCAAGGCGGCGCGGGCGGGCATGTGCGTTGTGGAGGTGCCGGTGAGCTACCGGCGCCGCATCGGCACCTCCAAGGTGTCGGGCACGGTCAAGGGCGTGGTGATGGCGTCCTACAAGATCCTGTTCACCATCTTCAAGATGGCCGCCCAGGGAGGGCGCTGAGGGGAGGGGGGGGCGCCGTCAGTGGGTGACGGTGACCAGCGGCGCCTCGGCGAGCTGCAGGTACTCGGGGGTGTAGTACGGGTACGCCTCCGAGGCCGGGGCCTTGGCCTTCACCGCCAGGGTGGCGGTCATGTTGAAGGTCACCGCCTCGGACTTGCCGCCGTCGAGGTTGCCCAGGTAGAGCACCAGGTAGGGGCTCTTCTGCTCCACCATGTTGACCACGCCGTTGGTCTTGCTGTGGGACAGGTCTGACAGCTTCACCGTGAAGCCGGGGGGCAGGCCCACGCGCATCATCACCGCGGGGATGGTGCCCGAGCCGGTGTTACCCACCGTGGCGGTCACCGCGACGGTCTCGTTCACCTTGAGCGCGGTCTTGTCGTACTTGAGGCTGAAGGTCAGCGGGCCCTTGCCGGCCGCCGTGCCGTGGGGCAGGTAGTAGACGCCCACCACCTGGTAGGCCAGGGCGCCGCTGCCGCTGAAGGTGATCGAGACCTTGTTGCTCCCCTCGATGAGGCTGGTCTTCAGGTCGAACAGCCGCGTCAGGTCGCTGGTGGAGGGGGAGACCTGGGAGGTGCCCTGGGTCTTGCCGTTGTGGGTCACGGTGATGGTGCCGAGGGCCTTGTCGCCGCCCTTGGCCGCCAGGGAGAGCAGCAGCGCGCGCAGGGCGAGCACGGTGGCCTGGGTGGTGCCGTAGCCGCCGTAGCTGCCCTTGGCGCCGGCCAGCCACTTGAGCCCGCCGGCGGTGTAAGCGGAGCTGTCCTTGGCCAGCAGCAGGGCGCCCACCACCAGGGCGGTGGTCTCCACCTCCATGGACTTGCCGTAGCCGTAGGTCACGCTGGCGCCCTTGCCGGTCCACTTGTACGCGTCGCCCTCCTTGGTGGCTGCCTTCTTCAGCGCCGCGAGCAGGGCCTGCCCGTCGGTGTCGGAGGAGCTGGCCGTGAGCAGGGCGTTGGCCGCCAGCGCCTGGGTGTAGCTGTCAGAGCTGGCCGTCACGTGGCTGCGCAGGTAGCCCAGGGCGCTGCTCAGGCCGCCGCCGGTGTAGCCGCTCTTGGCCAGGGCCCAGCCGGTGTAGGCCGTGGCCCGCGCCGTGGCGGTGGCGGAGTCGCCGGTGTAGCCGTAGTACTTGGAGCTCTGGGCCGGGAAGGAGCCGTCGCTCAGCTGCTGGCCCACGAGCCAGCTCTGGGTGCGGGCCAGCAGCGCCGGGTCCACGTAGCGCACCTTGGCCATGTCCGAGAACTCCATCAGCCCGAAGGCGGACAGCACCTTGCTGGCCGGCGGGTAGCCGTACAGCGAGAAGCCGCCGCCGGAGACCTCGTAGTTGATCAGGCGCTGGTAGCCGGAGTCGATGTACGCCTTGGCCTTGGCCTCCAGGTTCTTGTTGGCCAGGCCGGCGGCCTTGAGGTAGCTCAGCACCATCACGTTGGGGTAGGTGCTGGAGCTGGTCTGCTCGAAGCAGCCGTACGGCTTGCGCAGCAGGGACTCGAAGCCGTGCACCACCTCGGACAGCAGGCCGGGGAAGACGCGCACGAACAGCTCGCTGGCGCCGTCGATGGCCTTGGTCGGGATGTCCACGGTGTGGGACACGGTGCCCGGCTTGAGCTGGCCGGCGAAGATGATCTCCTTGCGCTCACCGTCGGGGAGCACGGTGACCGAGCGCTTGACGCCGTCGGAGTCGGTGGCGCTCACGCCGGTGACGGTGAAGCCGAAGGTGCCAACCTTGTTGACCTGCACCTTGAACAGGGCGCGGGTCACGGACTTGGCCGGCACGGTGAGCTGCTGGGTGGAGGCGCCGAGGAAGGTGAACCACGAGGCCGCCTTGGCCGTGACGGTGACGGTCTGGGCGGTGCCGGTGTAGTTGTAGACCGGCACCGGCACCTCGACCTCGTCGTTCTGCAGCAGGTGCTTGGGCAGCAGCGCGTCCACGAAGAACTCCTGGAACACTGTGATGCCGGCGGTGGTGGAGCCGAGCTGGCCGGCCACGGTGTGGGCGATGGTGCTCAGCTTCCAGGTGGTGATGCTGTCGGCCAGGTCGAGGTCGATGGTGGCCTTGCCGGCGCTGTCGGTGATGAGCGCCGGGTCCACGTAGAGGGTCTCGGGGAAGTCCTGGCGGATGGTGACGCTCTTGCTGCCGCTGTCCTTGCCCGGGCCGGCGTCGCCGCTGGTGGCGCCCTTGTCGGACTTCGGCAGAGCGCCGGAGTCGGGGTAGCCCCAGCCGCCGCCGTCGGAGGACATGGCCGCGTCGGCGTACGAGGCGCCGCTGTCCATGCCGGGGTAGCCATGGCCCACGTACCAGTACATCCAGCGGGACAGGTCGTCCTTGGTGCCCCACACCTCGTCCATACCGGCGCCCCGCACCTTCACCGAGTTGCCGTTCATGGTGGCCTTGTACAGGGTGCCGAAGTCGTCGGCGGAGTCGTTGATCCTGGCCTCGATCCACTTCTGGGCCTCCTCCTCGTCGTCGGCGTCGATGTACTGATCGTCGCCGAACTTGTCGGCGAAGCTCTGGCGCAGCGCCTTGACGAAGGCGTTGATGCCGGTCTTGCTGGCCGACAGCGCGGCGGTGAAGTCCTTGTCCGCCGAGCGGTAGTTGATGGGGTAGGTGGTCTTCTGCCCGGCGGCGTTGAACAGCATGCGCGCGCGGATCTGGTCGGCGGCGGTGGGGTTCGCCTTGAGCACCACGTCGGGGCTGACGAACTTGAGCTCCTTGTTGGCGGTGACCACCGCCTGCTCCAGGAAGAAGTACTTGCGCTCCAGGCCCGGCTTGAACTCGGTCATGGCGTAGAGCGCCTCGTCCACCACGTGCACGCCCATGGCGCCGGGGGCGGGGTTGCCCTTGTTGTCCTTGAGCTGGATCGTCACCTTGGCCTTGCCCGCAGGACGGTAGGTCTTCTTGTCGGTGGTGACGCTGACGGTGAGCTGGTCCTGGCCCGCCACGAAGGCGAGGCGCTGGTCGGACAGCACCTTGTTGTCGACCAGGCAGGAGGCCTTGATCTCGATGGTCCGGCGCATGTCGCCGCTCAGGGAGATGCTGGCCGTGCCCTTGCCCGCGGTGAGCTTGACGCTGCTGGAGTGGACCACGGCGTTGTGCCGCACCACCTCCAGGCCCGCCTGGGCGCACTTGCTGGGGGCGGTGATGCTCACCTTGGCGGTGTCGCCCTCGCGGTAAAGCGCCTTGTCGGTGCCGAGGCGCAGCAGCTGGCCGTCGGCATCGCAGTTGATGTAGGCGCCATGCTCGAGGCCGTCGTAGACCACCGAGATGCCCACCAGGCCGTCGGAGTCGCAGCGGGTGACCTTGGCGTCGATCTGGGCCAGGCCGGTGCTGCCAGGCACGGTGACCTTGGCGGACTTGGCGCCGTTGATGGTGGCCGCCGCCACGGCGCTGTCGCCGCCGCTGACGTCGAGGGTGCCGGCCTTGGGCTTGCCCACGGGGTCGGTGAGCAGGGCGAAGAAGGAGATTGTGTCGCCGAGGGCGGCGGTCTTGCGGTCCGCCATCAGCTGAAGGCGGTAGGTGTCGCTGGTCAGGGTCACGCCGGCGGAGCCCATGGCCTCGGCGCCGGAGGCGTCCTTGACCTTGGCCGACAGGGTCATCAGCTTGCCGCTGCTGGGCGCCAGCACCTTGAAGCTGAACTTGCCGCTGGCGTCGGTCTTGCCCTGCAGCTCGGCGATCTTGGCGCCGAAGACATCGGCGGCGGTGAGCACCACGGCGCCGTCCTTGACCGGCTTGCCGAAGAAGTAGATCGCCTTGACCGAGCCGCTGACCGTGGCGCCAGGGGACCAGTACCCCTGGGTGGTGCTGAGGCTCACCTTGAACTTGGGCAGGACATACTTGTCCACGCGGAAGGTCTTGGTGCGCACCGTGGTGCCCATGGTGATGCGCACGGTGTACTTGCCGAGCCCGAGCAGCCGGGCCAGGTTGAAGCGGAACGACGCGATGCCATAGGCGTCGGTCTTGGTGGTCTTCTTGAACAGCTTGTTCCCCTTGGGGTCCTCCACCTCCACCAGGATCGCCTCGCTGGCCACCGGCTTGACGGCGGGCTGCCGCATTGCCAGGGCGCGGATGTACACCGTCTGCCCCGGCTGGTAGAGCGGCTTGTCCGTGGTGACCAGCACCTGCCGCTCCTGCTCGATGAGCACCGGGTGGCTGCTCTTGTGCCCACCCGCGGTGACGTTGATGGAGCCGCTGCCCTTCTCAAGGGCGGTGAAGCTGAAGGAGGCCAGGTGCAGGCCCGCCTCGTCGGTCTTGCCCACGCTGAGCATGCGGGTCTTGTTGGTGGTGTCCGACTTGAACTCCACGCTCACCTCGCCGCCCGAGACGCCCACCCCGGTGGTGGGGTTGGTCAGCAGGATCCGCATGGCGCCCTTTTCGCCCGCGGCGAAGCGGTTGTTGCCGATGACGGTCAGGCCGCTGCGCTTGAGGGCCATGAACAGCGAGCGGCTGCCGTATAGCTCGCCCTCGGGCAGGGCAGCACGCCAGCGCAGCACCCACCCCCCGAGCTGCCCGATGGAGCTGACGCCGGGCGCGTCGATGGTGACCATCACCGTCTTCTTGTTCTTGTCCAGGGTGAAGGGCGCCGAGGCTGACTTTTCGGCGTTGAGCTCGCCGAGCTGGCGCGTCTCCAGGGTGAGCGTGCCTGCGAACGAGTTGGCAGTGGTGCGCTGCAGGGGGAAGCTGACCTCCAGCTTGCCCTTGTTCAGCGACGCAGAGATCTGGGCCTCGTCGATCTTCGCGCCGTACCCCTCGGTCACCTCGGGGGGCGCCTTGTCCTCCTCTCCGCAACCGATGGCGGCGACGAGCAGGGCGACAACAAGCAACGATCCTTTCACATTGTGGGTCATGGCTTCCTCCTTGTTCGCTTCTCTTTGCGCAATGAACCTAGCAAGGAGCGTTCCATGGGGGATCAGAATGGTAACGATCAGGAATTAATGAGTTTTATTGACAATCGCCCTATGTGCCATCGTGTGCCATGATGCGTGTGCGCCCATGTTTCCTGGCACAGGTGGCACACCCGTGGCAAAGGGCTGGTAATCCTCGACCGGTGTGAAAGAATGCCTCCATGGGGACCAGCCTCATGGCCGGACTGGCTGCCAGCTGCGCGGCGTACCTGCTGATCTATCGCACGGCCCTTGGCGCCGAGCTGGGGCAGCTGGTCAACCTGGCCGCGACCCTGGCCGCCAGCCTGCCCTTCGCCTTCATGCTGTTCAGGTCGCAGCGGGCAAGCATGGGGCAGGGCCTGAGTCACCGGCACTGCCTGATGCTCCTGCTGCTGGGCGCCGCCGCGCTGCGCCTCTGCCTGCCCTGGGACGGGCTCGCCGGCACCGACGACGCCTACCGCTACCTGTGGGACGGCCGGGTGCAGGCCAGCGGCATCAACCCCTTCGCCCATGCCCCCGACGCGCCGGCGCTGGAGGCGCTGCGGGATGAGCGGTTCTGGCCCAACATCTACCGGCCAGACATGCGCACCGTGTATCCCGGGTTGAGTCAGCTCTGGTTTCTGGTGGCCTACCTGGTCCACCCCGGCGGCTTCATCGGGCTGAAGCTCGTGCTGCTGCTCAACGACCTGGCGGCGGTGTGGCTGCTCTACACCTTGCTGCGGCGCCGGGGGATCACGCCCCTGCGAGCCGCGGGCTACGCCTGGTCGCCCCTGCCGGTGGTCCAGCTGTTCGCCGGCGGCCACCTCGACGGGCTGATGGTGCCCTGGCTGCTGCTGTGCGTGCTCATGGCAGAGCAGGACAAGCTGGGCTGGGCCGGGGCCGCGCTGGGGGCGGCGACCCAGGTCAGGCCGGTGGCCGTCCTGGCCGCGCCCGCCCTGGCGTTGCGACGGCCTCTGCGTGAGACCTGGCTGGCGGGCTGCGGGTTCGTGGCCGCCTTCTCCCTGCTGCTGCTGCCATACGCCCGCGCCGGGGCGCTGATGCTGGAGTCGCTGCTGGTGTACGCCAACCACTGGCGCTTCAACGGTTCGCTGTTCCAGCTGGCCGAGGGCCTGTTCGGCCGGCGGCGGGTGGTGCGGCGGTCGCTGTACGGCGTGGTGGCCGGCGCCAGCCTCGGCGCCGCATGGCTGCCGGTGGGGGTGCACGGGCGCATGCTGGCAGCGCTGGGCGCCTACTTCATGCTGGCGCCCACGGTCTACCCCTGGTACCTGCTCGGGTGCCTCGGCCTGGGCGCCCTGTACGGCGGCCCGCTGGTGGCCGCCGGCCCGCTGCTCGTGACCCTGTCGGACCTCGTCTTCCTGGTCAAGGCCCTGGGCGGCAAGTGGCAGCTGCCGACCCACCTGCTCTGGCTGGAGTACGCAGGGATCTACGGCCTGCTCACCTACCAGCTCCTGACCCACCGCCGCCGCAACAAATAAAATGTCAAGTGTAGGGGTCAGACCCCCCTACATGACATTTTTTCGCGAACGATCTTGCAGCCAGAAATAAAATGTCAAGTGGTGGGGTCAGACCCCCCTATATGACATTTTAGCCGGGGCGGAAGTACTCTTCCCAGATGCGGAACAGTTCAGCGGTGGCGTGGACGTCGCGGGCGCAGTAGCGGGCTATGTCCAGGTACTTTCCCGCGGCGAACAGGTCCTTGACGTCCCCGCCGCTGACGCCCTCCTCTTTGGGGCTCTTGACGCCGAGGAAGCGGCACCACATGTCGAGGCTGTAGAAGTCCCGGTTGGCGCCGAAGTAGGACAGCTGGTCCATCAGGTCCAGGTGGCCCGGCTTGCTGCCGCTGATGTATCGGTACCCCATCAGGTCCACGCTGGGCCGGACCCGGTGTTTGGCCGAGCGCGCCAGCAGGAAGGGCGCGTCGAAGCCCCGGCCGTTGTAGGTGATGAACTGGCCGTAGCTGCTGATGTTGTCCCAGAAATGCTCGAGCAGTCCCCGCTCGTCGCACACCTGGTAGCGCACCCCGTCCTCCTCGAAGGGCTCCACCTGCTCGCCCGGCGCCTGGAAGAAGACCCGCCCCCGGTTGGAGTCGGGGTTCACCATGGCCACGGTCACCACCTCCGCGAACAGCGGGTACAACCCGAGGCGCTCCTGAAGCTCCCGACGCTCCACGTACTCACGCTGCTGGTCGCCGAGGCTGTTCAGGTCCACGCCCACTGTCTCGATGTCGAACACCACACGTTTCATGGGGCGAGTATAGTATGGTGGCGGCAACGCGAGAAAGCTCACCATGAAACAGCTCTCCCTCAGCAAAGGGGGCGCCGGCGACGGGGACGCCCCCGTCACGCTGGAGGGCGTCCTGGAGCGGATCACGTTCTTCAACCCCGAGAACGGCTGGAGCGTGGTGCGCATCCGCGGCGGCGCGGCGGGGGACCCGCAGGGATTCACCGCCGTGGGCAGCCTGCCTGGCGTGCAGCCGGGCGAGACCCTGCGCCTCACCGGCAGCTGGGTGGAGGACCGCAAGTGGGGGCGGCAGCTGCAGGTGGCGTCGTTCCTCACCGTGCAGCCCTCCACCCTGGTGGGCATGGAGCGCTACCTCGGCTCGGGCATGGTGGAGGGGATCGGCCCCGAGCTGGCCAAGCGGCTGGTGGGCCACTTCGGCCTCGAGGCGTTCGACGTCATCGAGCGCCAGCCCGCGCGCCTGACGGAGGTGGAGGGGATCGGCCCCAAGCGCAAGGCCCAGATCACCGCCGCCTGGGCCGAGCAGAAGGTGATCAAGGAGGTGATGGTCTTCCTGCAGGCCCACGGCGTCACCACCGCCTTCGCGGTCAAGATCTTCAAGCGCTACGGTGACCGCGCCATCGCCCTGCTCAAGGAGAACCCGTACCGGCTGTCGGTGGACATCTTCGGCGTGGGCTTCCGCACGGCCGACCGCATCGCCCTGAACATGGGCCTGCCCGCGTCCTCCCCCCAGCGCGCCGCCGCGGGGCTGCTGCATGTGCTCGGCGCCCTCGCCGACGACGGCCACATGTACTGCCGCCGGGAGGAGCTGCTCTCCCGCGCCTCGGAGATCCTCTCCATGGAGCGGCCGGTGCTGGAGGGGAGCCTGGGCGAGCTGGTCACCGAGCAGCACCTGGTGGAGGTCAACCCAGGGGGCGGCGCGGCGGAGGAGCTCTACTACCTGGCCTGGCTCCACGAGGCGGAGCAGGGGGCGGCCGCCCTGCTGATGCGGCTGCTGGCCCCACAGGGCGAGCAGCAGCCCCCCGATGGTGAGGAGCGGGCGGCCTCGGTGGCCGCGTCCCTGGCCCGGTTCGAGCAGGACGCCGGCGTCACCCTGGCCAGCCAGCAGCGAGAGGCGGTGCTGCAGAGCGGGCGCGGCCAGGGGCTGGTGGTCACCGGCGGCCCCGGCACGGGCAAGACCACCCTGGTGCGCGCCATCCTCACGGTGCTGGAGCGGGAGGGCCGCAACGCCCTGCTGTGCGCCCCCACCGGCCGCGCCGCCAAGCGCATGAGCGAGGCCACCGGTCGGGAGGCCGCCACCATCCATCGCCTGCTGGAGTTCGACCCGCGCCAGCGCAGCTTCATGCGCGACGAGGAGAACCCCCTGCCGGCCGACCTGCTCATCGTGGACGAGATGTCCATGGTGGACGCCCAGCTGTTTCACGCCGTGCTCAAGGCGGTGCCCCGGGGCTGCCAGCTCGTGCTGGTGGGCGACGTGGACCAGCTCCCGTCCGTGGGGCCGGGCAGCGTGCTGTCCGAGCTGATCCGCTCCGGCGCCCTGCCCGTGGTTCGCCTCACCGAGATCTTCCGCCAGGCGCAGGAGAGCCTCATCGTGATAAACGCGCACCGGGTCAACGCGGGGCAGGTGCCGCAGACCGCGCCGCCCGCCGGAGCGGGCGAGGGCGAGCTGCCCGACTTCTTCTTCATCGAGCGCCAGGAAGCGGAGGACGTGCTGGCGGTGATCAAGCAGGTGGTGTCCGAGCGCCTGCCCCGGCGCTTCGGCGTGGATCCGCTGGAGGATGTCCAGCTGCTCTCCCCCATGCACCGGGGCATCCTCGGCGACCGCAACCTCAACGTGGAGCTTCAGGCGCTGCTCAACCCCCACGGCCAGGAGCTGCGCCGCGGCGAGCGCACCTTCCGCGTTGGGGACAAGGTGATGCAGATCCGGAACAACTATGACCTCGACATGTTCAACGGGGACATCGGTCGCATCATCTCCGTCGACGAGCAGGAGCGCCAGGTGGCGGTGCGCGTGGACGGCCGCCACGTGACCTACGAGTACAGCGACCTCGACGAGCTGGTGCTCGGATACGCCTGCTCCATCCACAAGTCCCAGGGCAGCGAGTACCCGGTGGTGGTGATCCCGCTACACACCCAGCACTACACCATGCTCCAGCGCAACCTGCTCTACACCGCCATCACCCGGGGCAAGCGGATCGTCGTGCTGGTGGGGAGCGCCAAGGCGGTGGGCATGGCCGTGCGCAACAACCGCCTGATGCAGCGGAACACGAGGTTGGCAGACCTGATAAGGGTAGACTGAGAGGGGAAGGGCGGGGGCGCGCCGCGCGGGCATGCCCCCGCTCGAGGCGGGGCTGCTACTTCTCCTTCTTCTCCTTCTCTTCCTCCTTGGGCTCCTTGGGCTCGGGGTCGCCCAGCAGCTCCTCGGTGGCGCCGCCCGCCTTCTTCACCATCTCCTTCCACTCGCCCTTGGCCAGGTTCTCGCCGCCGCCCAGCATGGACCACCAGCTCGTGATCAGCCGCTTCATCAGCTTCTCTTCGCGGTCCAGCCTGCCCTTCTTGCCCAGGACCTTCAGCCCCTTCTGGATGTTACGCAGCGCCTTGGCCGACTCGTTGAGCTTCTTGGTCAGCGCGTCCTGCTCCCCCTCGGGGAAGGACTTGTCGAAGTTGGCCGTCAGCTTCTTGATCAGCTCCTTGCGCTTGTCCCCCGCCTTGTACGCCTCCGGGTCCATGGCGTAAGCCCAGACCAGCTCCTGCTTGTTGGCCTGGACCATCTTGACGTAGACCTCCTCCATGAACAGGTCTGGCGCCGTGCGGAAGAACTCGTCGGCCAGGTCGCCGAACTGCTTCTGCAGCGTCTTGCGCATGGCGGGCAGCGACTCGTTGACCACCGTGTGACGGATGGTGTTGACTACGTTGGGCGCCTCCGCCTTGAGCTGTCCCTCGATCTCCTTGCCGAACTTCGGGATCCGGTTGCGCACCTCGGCTGAGACGAACTCCGCCATGGTCTCCGCCTTCATCACCTCGGAGAACTCGCCGTAGAGCCAGCCGAGGTACGCGATGATCACCGCGATGATCAGCAGGCCGCCCCACATGGTGACCTTGATGTTTTTGTTCAGATCCTGGATCCGCTCCTCCAGGTGACCGTTGATCTCGCCCGCGCGCTTGAGCTCCTGCTCGTCGTCCCGCTTGGGAGTTTTTTCTTCGCTCATTGTCGCCTCCCTTATTTCTTGCCGGCCTTGGCGGGCTTGATGATGTTTTCCCCCTCGAGCTCGAACTTCTCGTTCATCAGCAGCAGCCAGGTGTGGAGCACTTCCTCCGTCTCGGGCGGCTTGGAGTCCTTCGTCTTGAAGCTCCGGTCGAGGGTGATCTTGAGGTCACGGAAGACTGCGATGTGCCGCGCGAAGGCCTTGTCCACCCGGGCCTTGATCCACATCCGGGAGGCGCTCTGGCTCAGCGCCAGCACTGCCTGCTTCTTGGCCGGGTCGCCCTTGATATCGGGCACCTGCTCCTCGAGGAACTTCTCCTGCTTCTTCTCGATCTTCTTGAGCGACTCGTTGAGCTTCCCGGTGAGCTGCTCGTCCACGCTCGTCTGCAGCGCGGCGATCTCCTTGTCCATCTTGTCGGTCAGCTCGGGCACCGGACGGCTCAGGGCCTTGTCCAGCTCGTGAGCGTAGACCGGGTAGACCTTCTCGCCGATGCGCAACAGCTCCTCGCTCAGCTTGGGCCACACCTTCACCGAGCGGTCCTGCAGCACCGCGATGAACTTGTCGGTCTCGATGTTCTTGACCTTGCTGTAGAACATCCATGAGTAGATGACGAACACCAGGATGATCACCAGCGGGACGCAGATGCTCAGGAGCCTGAGCTTTTTTCTGAGCTCATCCTCCCGGGCAAGCAGCCCCTTCGTATCATCCAAAACTCCCTGCACAGACTTGCCTGACTCATCCATAGAACTCTCCTCCGTGGCCAAGGCCCCCATCGCTGATTTTCAGGATTAAGCCGGTAGTATAGCCCACTGCCCCCCCGCGCCCAGGCAGATCATGCTCTTAGCCCCCGAAATAACGCGCCGCGGGGCTCTTGCGGCCTCAATGGGTGATCTCGCAGGCGCGGATCAGGGGTAGGCAGGGTCCCCGCAGGTGGCCCAGGTGCTGGAGCCGGAGGTCTTCGTCTTGCACTTGCCGAGGCCCATGCTGGCGCAGGTGTACTTCTTCCAGCTGCCGTCGAAGCAGACCTCGAGATCGTCGCCCGCGCAGCGGTTGAAGCTCTTGTCACAGGCCGCGCCCTTGGACACGCACAGCCCCTCCTTGCACTTGCTGCCCTGGAGGGTGAGCTTGGAGCAGTCCACCTGGTGCTCCTTGCCCGAGGCGCACTGGTTGGCGATGTTGCCCGAGGCGCCCTTGCACTGGGGCACGAAGAACTCCGGGTTGCAGCTGTCCTTCTTTGCCCCGATGCAGGTGATGCCGCTCTTCTTGCCCCCCTTGCCGCAGAGCTGACCCTTGACCGAGCAGTCCTGCATCTCGACGATCCCCTCGTTGCAGGACTGGACCTGGCTGCCCACGCAGGCGGGGGCCGTGCCGCCGTAGCAGCTGTCCGGGGTGCAGTAGGCCGTGGCGCCGCCTGACTTGCGCGTCCCGCACTTCATCCCGGCGGCGGCGCAGTCGATGGCGAAGGTCTTGCTGTTGCCCACCACGTCGCAGCTGACGGCCAGGGTGCCGTCGCAGCGCGCGGCGAAGCTGGAGGTGCAGCTCTGGCCGATGTTCCAGCACTTCTTGACCTTCTCGCAGTCGCCGTTGGCCTTGATGGCGCAGCGGTAGATCTTGGAGTACGCGGGCGCCGTGCGGTTGACCTTGAGCACGTTGGCGTAGTTGTCGATGCACCCAACCACGCTGGGGTAGCTCTGCACGCCGCAAGAGGTGGAGATGATGCACCCCTTGATCAGGTCGTCGTCCGAGACCAGCGGCTCCACCGAGGCGTCGCCGCCGGCGCCGCCGTCCTTGTTGCCGTTGTTGCTCGACGAGTCGTCCGAGCAGGAGAGGGCCAGGCTCGCGCAGGCCAGGAGCACAAAGCAGGTCTTTTTCATCCCACGAGCATATGCCGGGGGGCGTGGAACCTCAACCGACAGGGAGGAGGCTCGCTGCGCTCGCCTGACTTGAGGCTTGGGGCTTGAGGCTTGAGGGGAGATGGTTGGGGCTCGCTGCGCTCGCCTGGCTTGAGGCTTGGGGCTTGAGGGTTGAGTTTTCTCACATCGCACGCTGCCGGCCCGGACCCATCAACTGTCAACTGTCAAATGTCGACTCTCGACTGTCGACTGTCGACGGCTCACCACGGATGATATGCTCATCTCACTCCATGACCTTCTCGCGCGTCATCCCTGTTGTTCTCGCCGCGGGCCTCACCTGCGGATGCCCCGGTGACCTGGAGATCCTGCCGGACCAGGGCGCCGGCGCACCTGACCTGCCCCAGGACGACACCCTGGTCATCGGCGGGGGCGACACTCTGACCGTGCCCTCGCAGGAGGGCGGCGTGGACACCGGCGCCGCGGTGGACACCGGCGCCGCGCCCGACCTGCCGCCGCCCGATCTGCTGGCCCCCGATACCGCCACGACCCCGGCCGATCAGGGCCTCCCCACCGGCGGCAAGTGCCCCTGCGCGGTGGGGCTGTACTGCGTCAACAACGCCTGCCGCTCCAAGTGCAACGCCCCCACCGACGCCTGCAAGGCCATCTCCAACTGCCCGGCCACCGACGCGTGCGTGGAGACGAGCAAAAAGGGGCTGTGGGTCTGCATCCCGGGCAGCGCGCCGGGCAAGTCGTGCAGCGGCACTTACTTCTGCGCCCAGAAGCATGTGTGCGCCAAGGTGGGGAGCGGCGGCTACACCTGCGTGCCGGTGTGCAGCAGCAAGGGGGCGGCCTGCGGAAAGTCCAGCGGAAAGTGCCTCCAGGCCAGCGGCGGCTGCCTGTTCTGCTCCAAACCCTGAGCTCGACGCTGGCCCTTTGTTCTGCTGCGGCTGGCCCGTTTCGTGCGGCGCTGCGTTGCCCTTGGCTATTTGTGCTCGACGTAGCGCTGCTACGCCTGCGCCAAAAAGCCGGCGGTCGCCTTGCGGCGCATCGAAACGTCCTCAGCCTCGCGACGAACAAAGCGCCAGGTCGAGCTCTGGCGCTCGCCTACATGTGGAACACCCCGGCGGGCGCCCTTTACCTGAGGAACACCTCGGTCCAGTACGGCTTGCTGCCGTTGCAGCGGATCATGCCGATGCCCACCCGGGTCCAGGACGGCTTGAGCATGTTCTGGCGGTGGCCGGAGCTGTTCATCCAGCCGGTGTGAACCGACTGGGGTGACTGGTAGCCCATGGCGATGTTCTCCCCCGCGGAGCTGTACTTGACCCCCGCCGCTGACAGGCGGTGCCACGGCTTCTGGCCCTGCTTGTTGGTGTGGGAGAAGTAGCCCCGGTTGCACATGTCCTGGCTGTGGGCCCGGGCCACCTTGGCCGCCGCCGGGTCGCACTTGACCGCCCCGGCGCCGTACTTCGCCCGGACCTGGTTGAGCAGCTTGAACACGGCCGACTCCTCCGCCGAGCCGCAGGCGCCCGTGCTGCCGCCGCCGCCGTTGCCGCCGTTGCCGCCGTTGCCGCCGTTGCCGCTGCCCTGGGGCTTGTACTTCGAGGCGCCAGGGCTATTGGAGGTGTAGCCGCCCGAGGGGTTGCTCGCCGCGAAGCAGACGTTGCCGTTCTTGAAAGACTTGGTGCACACCTCGGCGCCGTCGCAGTTCTTGTCCTTGCCCAGGGTGGAGCACTGCTCCAGGCAGTACTTGCCCGCCACCTTCTGGCCCTGCCAGATCTGCACGCAGGCCAGGCCCTTGGCGCAGGGCCGCTTCCAGCAGGCCTGCCCCTCGTACGCCTTGCTCGGGTCGGCCCCGGGAGGGGCGGGCGCGCCGCCGCCTGGAGGTTTCTGACCGGGCGGGGGTGAGGGCACGCCGCCACCCGGGTTGCCGCCACCGCCGCCCGGGTTGCCGCCCCCACCCCCCTGTCCCTGGAGGACCACGTCTCCGCCAGCGTTCTGCTTGATCCACTGGACATACTTGTCCACGCGCATGTCGTTGCCGCCGTTGCCGCACCAGCCCGACTTGGTGGAGTGCACGCCGATGACCACCTCCTGCCCGCCGTACTTGGCGAAGGTGGGGCCGCCGGAGTCGCCGTTGCAGATGTTCTTGGCGCCGTAGAAGGAGAAGATGGAGCTGGAGACCTTGCTGATGGTGTTGGTGGTGAAGCGCTTGGTGCCGTAGTCGCTGGCGTTCTCAGAGGTCTTGCCGAAGCCCACCATGGTGATGGCCTGGCCAGCCTGGGGCACCTGGGTCGCGATGGGGGAGGGGCTGACGCCCTGGGGCGGGCTACTCAGGATCACCAGCGCCATGTCGTTGCGATTGCCGCCGCCGTAGCTCGGGTGCCGGATCACCTGGCTTGCGGAGTACTTCTGGCCGCCAGACAGGGTGAAGTGGGTGGTGCCCGACTTGACGCAATGTCCGGCGGTGAGCACGGTGCGCTTGCCCACCAGGGTGGCCGTGCACGCGGCGCCGCTGGAGTAGAGCTTGCCCACGCTCGGGTGGCCGGAGTCGATCTGCCCGTTGGTGATGTAAGGCGAGAGGCTGGCGCCCCCGCCGGCGCCCGGCTGAACGGCCGGGTCCTCGCCGAGGATCCCGCCCCCGATCTCGACCGGGCCGCAGGCCAGGGTCAGCAGCGAGGCGATGATGAGCAACTGGTGGTTTTTGGGTTTGCAGGCCATGCCCTGAACAACTGCAGCCTCCGTGCCAGGGGTGGGGGGCGAACCCCCGCCTGTCATTGCAAATGATTGCAGTTGCTTGGGGCCGTTGCGGAGTTGGCGGATCAGGGGGTCAGGTCCCCACTTGTGGGCTGGTGCCCCCTACTCTTTGAGCAGGCTGACCTTGCCGTCCTTCACCGTGTACAGGTTCGGCGTGGAGCTCCGGGCCCCCTTGTCGTCGAACCGCAGAGGCCCGGTCAGCCCCGTTGGCCCCCGCTTCAGGTCCCCGCGCAGCAGGACCACCCCATCCCGGGCCAAGGCCTCGAGCAGGGTGGGCGGCCGGCCGAGGCTCGCCGCCATGGCCGCTGCCGCCGCCCCGGTGGCCGGGTCGCCCGGGTCGGGCAGGAAGCCCGGCGCCATGACCGCCCCCTCCAGGTAACGCGACGCGGTGGCCAGGTCGCGGCTGCCGAGCCCGTCAGCGGTGGCCAGCAGCCACACCCTCCGCCGGCGGTCCTTGCCCGAGGAGATGGTCTGGCCGGAGGCCCAGAGCCCCTCGCGCGCCAGGGCTGGCGCCAGCAGGGACAGCGCCCGACCGGTATCTGGCACCAGCAGCGCGTCGAAGCGCAGCTTCGCCAGCTTCCTGGCCTGGGCCGTGAACGAGTGCGTACCCGCGGGGTAGGTCACCTCCGCGATGACCTTCAGGCCGAGGTCCCGGGCCGCTGCCCTGGCCCATCGCGCCATGGCAGCGCCGAACTTGTGGGTCGGCGCCAGGATGCACAGCTTGCGCGCTCCGCCCGTGCGCGCGGCGTGGCCCAGCAGGGCCGAGACCCGATCCCGGTTGGGGTGCACCAGCCGCAGGGACGTGGGGGCAGGTCGGGTGCCGCTCATGCGTGGCGCCGTGACCACGAACGGGACCCCATGTCCGGCTGCCTCGGCGGCGACCGCGCGGGCCGCGGCCGGGTTCAGGGTGCCCACCAGGGCCCGCACCCCGCGCTGCTCGAGCAGCTCTCGCGCCGCCTTCGCCGCGTTGGTGGCGCTGTCCCGGATCACCAGCTGCACGCCTCCCGCGGCGCCAGGCTCGGCCCCCTCGAGCGCCCCCGCCAGCAGCTGCTCACCCGCCGCCTTCAGCCGGCCGCTGAGCGGGACGAGCAGCCCCACCGGCGCTGCTGCGCCATCTGCCCCCGGGGCGAGGCCGTGCTTGCGCATGGCTCCACCGGAGCGGGCGAGCACCTTCGCCGCCTCGTCCGTCGCCCCGGCGCCGCGGGCCAGGCCCGCCAGGCGGCGGGCACATAACGCGGCCAGCAGCGAGCCGTCCGCTGCCCCCTCGAGCAGCGCCTGCAGCGCCTCGCGGTTCAGCTGCCGGTCCACCACCTCCTCCAGCTGCGCCCTGGCCAGCGCCCGCTCGGCGGCCTCGTCGGTGATGTTGTACCAGCGATGGAGGTAGGTGGCGGCGGCCCGGGGATGCTCCAGCTGCGCAGACGCCAGGGACAGGGCGGCCAGCAGCGGCGCCTGGTCCTTCTCCTCCATGAGATCAGCGAAGGGCAGCAGCAGGGAGCGCCCCTCCTTGTAGTTGCCCTGTCGAACCGCCACCAGCCCGAGGTAGTAGCGCGCCTTGAGCCCCACGGTGTCGCCTGCCGGCCGCCTGGCAGGGGTCGCGAGTTGGTCCCGCGCCCGGGCCAGCTGTCCTGCGCGCAGGGCCAGCCGCCCGCGGTAGACCCGGGCCAGGGGCGCCAGCGGATCCGACGGGTATCGCTGGATGAACGCCTCGAAGGCCCGGTCCGCGGCGTCCGGCTTCCTGGTCTGGAACGCCTTGAGCGCCACCGAGAAGCTCTGCTCGGCCGCCTTGTCCTCGGTCTTGACCGCCGGGGCGGCCGCGGGATCGAAGTGGCGTGGGCAGCCGCTCAGGACGCAAATTCCGGCGAGAGTGGCCAGGGTAAATTTGAAGTTCGCGCGCATGTCTCCCTCATTTATCGGCCATGCTGGAGCTGTTGTCAGCTTTAGACCGGATGGGGCCGGCTGTTCATTCTACGGCCGGGGAGGGGAGTGATGGCCCCGGCGCCCGATTGGGCGCCAAAGGGAGGGGCGCGGAGGGCCCCGGGGGAGGAGCTGACCTACGGGTTGATGGTGTAGGCCGCCGCGCTGCTGATGCCCTCGGCGGACAGGGTGCTGCCCGAGCGCCGGCTGTAGACCCGCAGGGTCCAGGCGCCGGTGGGCTCGCCGGTGGTGTCCCAGGCATAGCTCGTGGAGCTGGTCCAGTCCTGCAGCAGCCGGAACTGGCCGTTGGGCTGCCAGCCCAGGTACTTGTACTCGGCCGTGGCGCCGCCGGTGCAGGTGGCGCCGCCGGTGATGGTCACGGTGGCGCCCACGGTGACGGGGGACGCCGGCGAGGGCGAGATGGTGGCCGCGTTGCAGTAGTTGGTGCCGCCGGTGATGGTGTGCGTGTACGGCCCGCCCGCGGCCTCGAACGGCTCGGAGCTGCCCGCCAGCCTGGCGTAGTAGTAGAAGGTGTGAGTGCCCGTCTGGGAAGCGCTGGTGTCCCAGGTGTAGTTGGTGGTGGCGCCGTAGGCCTTGATCTGCCGCCACAGGCCGTCGGGGCCTCTGCGAATGATTCGGTGCTCCGACGACGCGGGGCAGGTCGGGTTGCCGGTGATGGTGACGTTGGTGCCCGACGCGGTGGGGCTGGTGGGCGCGAAGGACGCGCTGGCCGCGGTGCAGAAATTCACGCCGCCGGAGATGGTGGCGTACTGGAACGCGGATCGGCCCTCGAAGTTGAGCGAGCTGCCCTGCCTGCGCACCAGCACCCGCAGGCTGTGCAGGCCGTTGAAGGTGGTGCTGGCCGAGGTGACCCACGAGTAGCTGCCCGAGGCGGCCCAGTCACGGAGGGTGGTGGTGCGACCGGTGGGCTGCTTGTCCACGAACTTGTACTCGGCGGTGGCGCCCGAGGAGCAGGTGGAGCCGGCGGTGAGGCTCACTGACGTTCCGGCGCTGACCGCCCCGGACGGCGTGGCGTTCAGGGTTGCCGAGCCGCAGTAGGCGGCGCCGCCGGTGAGGGTGAACGCGCCGCTCGACTTGACGTCGTAGCCGGCGATGGCCTTGCTGCCCACCCTGCGAATGAAGGTGTAGAGAGTATAGGCACCGTCCAGCCAGCCGGTGGTGTCCCAGTTATAGGTGGTGCCGGTGCCGAAGTCGCGGAGGAAGCGCCACTGGCCCGCGGGGTCCAACACCATGAACTTGTACTCCGGGGCGGCGCCAGCCGGGCAAGTGGACGCCCCGGTCAGCGTGACGGTCGTGCCCGCCGCGGCCGTGGAGACAGACGGGGTCACGGTGCCGCCCGTGCAGTACCGGCGGCCGCCGGTGATGGTGTACAACGCCTTGGTCGAGAAGCCCTCGAAGGCGTCGTTGACGCCCTGAGCGCGCACTCGCACCATCACCTTGTGGCCGTCGCGGAAGGCGTTGGTGGTGTCCCAGGCGTAGGTGGTGGTGGCGCTGTAGCCACGCAGCGTGCCCCAAAGCCCGGTGGGCTCCTGGACCAGGAACGCGTACTCGGGGGTGCCGCTGGTGCAGCTGCCCGCGGCGGTCAGGTTGATGGTGGTCCCTGCTGACACGGACCCTGCGGTCGGTATGCCCGACACGGTGGTGGTGCAGTTGCCCAGCAGCGGCCTGTCCGAGGATCCTTCCACCGTGATGTTGGCGTCATCCACCAGCTCGGCGTTGCAGCCAGCGACGAGGGCGGCCACTGCGCAGGCCACCGTCAGAATGGCGGGGCGGCCCTGTGTGAAAAATCTCCTGATGCTAATGGTCGACGACATTCTTCGCCCTCCTGTGTGCCAGGTTGTATTGGAGTTTTTTGCTGACTACATGAGTTAGTTTGAGCTAAAAGCCGGATCGTTCAACTGCATTTAAAGAAAGTGATGAATTCCCCTGCCAGATACCCCGGGCCGGCCCGCGAGAATCCATTTATACTGCGGCCATGTCCCCCCAGGAACCGCCCGACTCGGGCAACGGAAGATCCCCCATCGCTTCCCGCCTGACCCGGGGCTGGGAGCAGCTCGAGGCGGGCGAACTCGAGGCCGCGCGGTCCACAGCCGATGCCGCGATCCAGCTGGCTCCCGAGAGCGCCGGCGCCCGCGTGCTGCTCGGATCCCTGGCCGTGGCCGAGGGGGATCCAGAGGAGGCACTGGAGCTGATGCAGCAGGCCATGGACCTGGACGCTGGCTACCTCCGCCCGGTGCTGCTGGGCGCCGAGATCTGCATCCACCAGCTCGGTGATCTCGAGCTGGGCATGGCCCTGTGTCTGGAGGCAGAGGAGCTGGCAGACGACGACCCGGAGGAGCAGCTCGAGGTGCTGTTGCTGCGGCTGGAGGGCCAGCTCGTCACCGGAGATCCGCCCCCCACGGCCGCCCTGGGCTCCGAGCTGGCGCGGATCCCGCTGGAGCCTCCGCCCCGCTCTCTGCGCATCGGCCGGGTGCTGCTGGAGCTGGGCAAGCTGGAGCGGGCGCGGGATCACCTGCTGCACGCGGCCCAGGACCGGGCGCTGGAGGCGGACGCGCGCTATCTCCTCGCCGTGGCCGCCGAGCTGGACGGGGACCCGGTCACCGCGGAGGCCGAGTTCCTGGCGGTGCTCGACCTGGATCGTGACGCCCCGCAGGCCCCCTGGGCGGTGACTGCCGAAGCCGTGGAGCGCGCCCTGGATCGGGCCCTGGATCTGCTGGAGCCCGAGGCGGCGCATGAGATCGCGCGCCTGCCCCGGGTGGTCTCCGGGTTGCCCCCGGCGGAGCTGGTGTGCGACGGGGTAGACCCGCGGACGGTGCTGTTCCTCGGCTGTCGGCGCGCCGGGCCGCCCTCGGACGGCGGAGACCGACACCTCCCGGCGGACGTCCCGCTGGCCCCCACGCGGATCTTCGCGTACCAGCGCAACCTGGAGCGCATCTGCCTGGGCGAGGACGAGATGACCGAGGAGCTGGCCTTCGCCCTGGAAGAGGAGCTGGCTCAGCTCCACGGGCGGGAGTGACCGTTGCCGCGGGTCGTCTTCGGCTACCACCCGGTGGAGTCGGCGCTGCGGCGCCACGGGCGGGAGGTGCGGGCGGTGTTCGTCACCGGGCGGGGCAGGGCAGACAAGATCCGGGCCCTGGCCGACGAGGCGCAGGTGGCCGTGCAGTCGGTGGCCCCTGCCGAGCTGGACGGGCTGTGCGAAGGCGCGGGTCATCAGGGCGTCGCCGCCCTGCTGGGCGACTACCCCTACCGTGAGCTGGAGGACCTGCTGGAGGGCCAGGACGCGGCCCCGCTGTTGCTGTTCCTCGACGGCGTCCAGGACCCTCAGAACCTGGGCAGCATGTTCCGCTCGGCGCTGCTGCTCGGCGCCACGGGCCTGGTGATCCCGCAGGACCGGGCCGCCGGCGTGACCCCCGCCGTCGTGCGCGTGTCTGCGGGCGCCACCGAGCATCTGCCCTGCGCGCGGGTGACCAACCTGGCCCGGGCGCTGCATCAGGCAAAGGACGCCGGGCTGTGGGTGGCCGGCGCCGTGGCCGAGGGCGGCGACGACCCCGCGGCCATGGACCTGACCGGCCCCCTGGCGTTGGTGCTCGGCAGCGAGGGCAAGGGCATCCGCCGGGGCGTGCTCAAGGCGTGCGATCTGAAGATCACCCTGCCCACCACCGCCTCCCCGGTGGACTCGCTCAACGTGGCCAACGCGGCCGCGGTGCTGCTCTACGAGGTGAGCCGCCAGCGACGGGCGGCTGACGGCTGACGGTCGACGGCGGGCCGCTCCGGTCTCGCTTCGCTCGACCGGTCGCGGCCTGTGGTGGGCCTGTGCGTGGTTCGTGACCATCGCGCTCTGCTTTCTCGTTGTGCTCGTGTAGACGCTGGCGTGGGGCTGATAGGGCG
>CAZEFW010000006.1:0-52251 GCA_964511535.1 uncultured Myxococcales bacterium
GGCTTCAGGCTTCAGGTTGGATGGTTGGGTAGGCGGGCATCTGCAGCGCCAATCTCTCTCCAATGTGGTTTACACTCGATCTCTTGATCGATCAGATGTGAGAGGAACCATGAGGATCCCACCCATCATCTGGGTCGCGGCCGTCCTGCTGGTCGGGTGCAGTGACGAGCCGGCTGGCTTGCCCGCCAATTCGCCGTGCACTCGCAACCAGGACTGTGCGGACCGGGTGTGTCACGCTGGCGTGTGCGCGGCGCGCAGCAGGAGTGACGAAGGCGCCCCTTGCCAGGGCAGCGGCGATTGCAAGAGCTTCAACTGCCTCGGCGGTGTCTGCCGAAAGGGCGGATCGCCGGATGGAAAAGGGTGCCTCGGTGACGAGGAGTGCCTCGGCGGGTACTGCAACCACCTGGGCACCTGCGGCAAGCTGGTCAAGGACGCCGGGGCGCCGGACCAGGCTGCGCCGGATCGCGGAACGCCGGACGCTCCCAGCGCGGACACGCGGCCGCCGGACAGCGCCAGGCCGGACGTGGCTTCGCCAGACTCGGTGCAGCCAGACAAGGCGCTGCCTGACGCTATGCAGCCAGACAAGGCGCAGCCAGACCAGACGCAGCCCGATCTGACGCCTCCTGACATGCTCCAGCCGGACGCCAGCCTGTGCGGCAACGGCAAGCTCGACCCCACCGAGATTTGCGACGGGAGCCTGCTCGGCGGCAAGACATGCAAGACCCAGGGTTTCACCGGCGGCAAGCTTCAGTGCTCGGGCTGCAAGCTCGACACCCTGCTCTGCTTCGAGGTGCGCGACCCCGGCGGCTTCAAGATCGGCGCCCACGCGACGGTCAATACCCTGCGGCCAAGGTTGGCTTCGGACGGCAAGGGCTTCTTCGTCACCTGGGTGGGACAGAAGTCCTCGTGGGTCGACGGCGCCCTGGTGGACGCCAAGGGGCAAGTCGCCAGCCAGCTCAAGATCGTGAATACGGCGCCCACCAAGGAGAGCCACGACGTCGGCTTCGGCGGCAAGGACTACCTCGTGGTCTGGGACCAGACCAGCAACATCTTCGGCACCACGGTCACGACCGCGGGAGTGGTTGGCAGCGCGGTGGGGACCGCCCTGGTCAGCGGCCTCAAGGGCGTTCGCCTCCCTTCCCTCGCCTTCGATGGCACCAGCTTCCTGGTGGCGCACTGGCTGAACTCGGGCGGATCCTCGTTCCACCGCCAGCTGTGGGCCCGGCGGGTCAGCCCCGGCGCCAAGCCCCTGGGCTCGTCGTTCCAGCTGAGCAAGGCCATCGTGAGCGCCGTCTCTCATCAGCTCAGGAGCCCCGGGATGGCCCACGACGGGCTGAACTTCATGGTGGCGTGGTCCAACACCAAGGACCTCATCGCCGGCCGGGTGAGCAGCGCGGGCCTGGTGCTCAACAGCAAGGACATCGTCGTCTCTTCCGGGGCGGGCGTACAAAACAACCCGGTGGCGGCGGGCGGCGGTGGCGGCGCCATGGTGGCCTGGGAGGATGGCCAGGCCGGGGGCCAGGATATCAACGGCGTCGGTGTGAGCCAGGCGGGCGTCATGGGCAAGGCCAGCTGGATCAACGTGTCGACCATCCAGAAGTGCACGCCCTCGCTGGCCTTCGACGGCCATCGCTTCCTCGTGGTATGGGCCGAGGGGCTGTACTGCCAGGGGAACGTCCGCGGGGTTCGGATCAGCGCCACGGGAAAGGTGGTGGATCCTGCGCCCTTTGACATCAGCACAGCGGGCGGCAAGGCGGAGTACGGGCCGGCGGCGGCGTTTGGCGGGGGCCAGTTCCTGGTGGTGTGGCAGGACCAGCGGCTGACGAAGCTGCAAATCTATGGCACCCGACTGCGCTTCGGCAAGACGCCCTGAAACTCCAACCCATCGGTTTTTGCGATCCCGGGCCCCCACCGGGTAAACTCTGGTCCTCCCCATGGGCTCGAAGATCCTGCACATAGTCAGGAGCAGGCCGGTGCGCTGGGCGCTCATCGCCCTGGCTTACGCGGCGGCGTTCATGCTGGTCAACCCGGGCATGTGGAGCAAGGCCCGCTTCCTCGGCTGGGACGCCGTGTGGGAGCACTGGGCCGCCATCGGCTACGGCGCCGAGTACCTGCGCACTCTGAGCCTGCCCCTGTGGTGCCCCCACGAGCGGGGGGGCTACCCCTTCCTGGCCGATCCCCAGACCGGCGCGCTGTACCCGGTCAACTTCATCTTCCACGCCCTGGTGCTGGTACTGGGCAACGGCAAATGGGTCATCGTGGCTCACCTACTGACCCACGTGGCCATCGCCGCCGTGGGAATCCACTACGCCATCCAGCGCATGGGAATGCCCGCCCAGGCGCAGTGGATGGGCGGCCTGTCCTACGCGCTGTCAGCGCGCTGGATCAAGGCCAAGGACACCTCCTGGATCTGGTCCGCTGCCTGGCTGCCCTGGATCTTCATCGCGGCTGACGAGCACGCCCGCCGGCCCACCCGCCGGTCCGGCGCGCTGCTCGGGCTGGTCTGCGCGCTCAGCCTCACCGCCGGCTACACGCCCAACTTCTTCCGCAACGTCGTGGGCGTCGCGCCGGTGTTCCTGGTGGTGGTGTGGGCCACCTGGCGGCGCGACCCCGGCGTCACGGCATACTGGCGCAAGCTGCTCTCGGGCCTCGGCATCGGCCTGGCGGTGATGGTGGGCCTGGCGCTGCCGGGGATCCTCGCCACCGTCGACCTGTTCCCCCTGAGCACCCGCGGCGAGCTGTCCATGGCCGACGTGCTCTACTCCCCGATCCACCCGTACCACGTCACCAACCTGGTGATGCCCGGCATGCTCAAGCCGATGGCCTTCTGCTACCCGTACCTCGGCGCCCTCGCCGCGCTGCTGGCGGCCCTGGCGCTGGCCTGGCGGCCGTCGCGAGACCGGATCCTGTGGGCCTGCCTGGCCGGCGTCTTCTTCCTGCTCTCCTGCGGCGAGAACGCCTTCCTGCTGCCGGCGCTGGCCCAGTCGGTGCCGCTGTTCAAGCTGTGGCGCATCCCCACCAATTACCTGTTCGTGGCCAACTTCTTCCTGTCGCTGTTGGCCGCGCGAGGGCTGGCCGATCTGCTCGCCGCGCGGTCCGAACAGCTCGGGCTGCTGCGGCGCAGGGCGCTGTACATCACCGGCGCCGCGGGGCTGGTGGTGCTGGTGGGCCAGGCCGCCGCGCTGCTGGCCCGCGAGCAGGTCAACGGCAACCTGGTGGCCAACGCCGGCACCGCGCTGTTCATCACCGCGGCCTGCGGGGCGGTGCTGCTGGCGCTCAGCTCCACCAGCGCGCGCACCCGCGCCACGGCCGCCTGGCTGGCCCTGGCCCTGTTGGTCACGGACATCGGGCTTCAGTTGCGGCCAGTGGCTGGCATCCTCGAGGGGTACCACGGCACGAGCAGCGACCGCGATCTGCCGCGCCTCAAGGGCATCAAGCGGGAGGCGCGGCTGGTGGACCGCGCCCACTTCCGCTACCGCGTGGGCATGCGGGGCAGGGTGCGCGAGTTCCTGGGCCACGCCAACCTGCTGTCGCTCAAGCGGTACTGGGGCTACGTCAACCGGGTCAAGACCAGCTACCACCTGCAGGTGGCGGCCAACGCGCGCTACTTCGCGGGCCAGGAGATCGAGACCATCAAGCAGCAGGCGGGGGAGGGAGCCGCCGAGGTGCTGCCCGGCGTGTTGCGCTTCAAGGAGCACGCCCCGTTCGCCTTCTGGACCGACCGCGTGCGGCTGCTGCCCGACGAAGGGCAGGTGCTCGACGCCATGGACCGGGGCGAGGCCAGGGACGCCGCCCTGGTGGCGATGGTGGACGCAGGGGGGCAGGTCCAGGCCGAGCTGCGCGCCCTCGGTATCAAGAAGGAGCCCCCCGCCGGGGACAGCGGCTGGAAGGTTGCGGCCACCGACCTGGACCTGGACCAGAACAGCGCGTCCCTCACCATACGCGCGCCTCGCCGCGGGGTGGTGGTGATCAACGAGACCTTCATGCCCGGCTGGCAGGCCAGGGTCAACGGCAAGCCGGCGCAGCTGTTCCAGGTCAACTACATGTTCCGGGGGCTGCTGGTTGGGCCCGGAAAGCACCGGGTGGAGATGGTGTACCGGCCAGGCAAGGTGCTGGCCGGGCTGGCGGTCTACGCCCTGACCGTGCTGGCCCTGCTCGCCTGGGGCGCCGTGGCCCTGGCGCGGCGCCGGCACCGTCGGCGAATGACAGAATGACAGAATGACAGAACGACGGAATGACAGGACGCGGGGGCGTCTCCGCCATGCCCGCGCGTAACCCCCGCGTCACCCTCGCTGCCGCGGCCCTGTTGGCCATCTTCGCGTCGCAGGTGATGTCCAGCATGGCGGTCAAGTCCGCCACCTACGACGAGCAGGTCTACATCGCGGCGGGCTACATCTACCTGGACCGGGGGGACTTCCGGCTCAAGCGGGACGCCCCGCCGTTGCTGTCCACCCTGGCCGGCGCTTCGCTGCACCTCGGCCGCCTGTTTGGCGTACAGATAAACACGCCGATCCCGGGCAAGCGGTGGGAGCAGTGCCTGAACTGGGGCCAGGGCGCGGAGTGGAAGTTCTCCCGGGAGATGTTCGAGCTGAAGGGCAACGACGGCTTCCTGATGCTCCAGCTGGGGCGGCTGCCGATCCTCGGCTTCGGGCTGCTGCTGGGCTGGCTGGTGTTCGCCTTCGCCCGGCGCCTGTTCGGCGATGCCGGGGGTCTGCTCGCGCTGGCGCTTTTCTGCCTCGACCCCAACATGATCGGCCACAGCCGCGTGGTCTCCGCCGACATCCCCGTGTCGGCCATGATGGTGGCCACGCTGCTGTGCTTCCATCGCCTGCTGGGCGAGGCGCGCTGGCGGGCGCTGCCCTGGTTCGCCCTGTCCCTGGCAGGCTGCCTGTTGGTGAAATACACCGGCATGCTGGTCTTGCCGGCGCTGGCCGTGGTGGGGCTGGTGCACCTGGCCTGGCCTGACCCGCAGGGACCTGGCGGTGCCGAACAGGGCCCGGCCCGCCTGTGGCTGGTGCGGCGCGGCGCCGCCGCTCTGGGCGCGGGCCTGGCGGCCGCGGTGGTCCTCTCGGTGCCGCTGTACCAGCGGCTGGACGCGCCGCTGGCCTATGTTCAGGGGCTCGAATATGTCTACCAGACCCGCCACCCGGGCTACCTTTTCTACCTGCTGGGCGAGTTTCACCCCGAGAGCCTGGCCCACTATTACCTGTACGCCAGCGTGTTCAAGGCCCCGGCCAGCGCCATCGCCCTGCTGGCCCTGGCGCTGCTGCCCTGGGGACGGCCCATGCGCTGGCGCGCGCGGCTCTTTCTGTTGGCGCCCGTCATCGTGCTGATGGTGGTGGCGTCCCAGGACCAGGTGAACCATTGCCAGCGGCGGGTGCTGGCCATCTACCCGTTCCTGTTCATCCTGGTGGGCCGCCTGGCCTGGGCCTGGCGCGTGGGCAGGGGGCACCGCAGGTGGCAAGCCGCCGCCCTGGTGGCGCTGCTGCTCGGCTCCGCCTGGTCCGCCTGGCGCATCCACCCGCACCAGCTCTCCTTCTTCAACCTGCTGGTGGGCGGCGCCCAGAACGGCCACCGATACCTCGACGACGCCAACATAGACTGGGGCCAGGATCTGCCGGGCCTCAAGGCCTACATGGTCCAGGCAGGCGTCGGAGAGGTGGCCTACCTCGGCAGCGCGGTGGAGCGCCCCGAGAGCTACGGCATCAAGACGCGCCAGCTCAAGTGGAACGAGCTACGCCAGCCCCGCCGGGCCGTCTACGCCCTGGGCGTGCACTACCAGATCCGGCTCAAGGATGACGAGCGGGTCAAGAAAGACGCGCGCATGGACTGGCTGGAGCGGTTCGAGCCGACGGAGAAGGCGGGATATTCGATCAATATCTACGATTTTCGGGGTGGGGTGCCGGCTGGCGCCGGAACAAAAAACAAGGAACAAAAAATACTGAACAAAAAATGAGATGGTCCCCACCGAGGCCAGAGGCCTCGCCATTTTTCATTTCTTGTTTCTTGTTCCTTATTTTTTGTTTTATCAGGCCGCCTGAACCGGCCGCTATCTACCGGTAGATATCGTCCGGATCACCCCACGGCTTGCCCGGGTCCTTGGGCGGCTTTCCGCCCTTGGGGGGCGACTTCTTGGGCGGGCAGATCTTCTTCTCCGGTACGGTGCTCACCGGGCGCACGTAGTACACCTCCAGCAGGCCGGTGCTCTCCAGCGTGCGGGCCACCAGGCCGCCTCGCACCAGGGTGCGGCCGATGTACTTGATCTTCGCCTTGGGCGCGTAGACAACGCCGTTGAAGACCTGGTTGCCGATGTTGATGGACAGCGGCTTGTCGCCGCCGATGTAGAGCCGGAACGAGCCAGGGGAGTCCTTGGGGCCGAGCACCATGTGCCCCACCTGGTTCAGCGAGCCGGAGATGTAGACGTCCAGGGTGGAGCCCGGCGCCATGCGGATGTTCTTGTAGCCGATGGAGTTGACCGACCCCTTGAGGTACAGCGCCACGGTGCCCTCCACCGAGATGCGCAGCATGCCGATGGACGCGATGTTCTCGAAGTAGTACTTGCCCTGCTTCAGCCGCAGCTCCGTGCCGCCGATCTGCGCCAGGTTGCGTGGCAGCCCCTTGGCCGCGTTGTCGTTGGCCTTGGCCGCCGCGGCCACCGCTTTTTGCACGTCGAAGGTCTTGCCCGGGCCGCAGGGGCACGGTGTGGCCTGGCCCTTGAACGGGCCGCGCGCCTTGACCCCCTTGTAGCCCAGCACCGCCTCGCTGCCCGCCACGCGCAGGGTGCCGCCCACCATCACGGCGCCGATGCCGAACAGCTTGCCGCCCACCGACAGGTCCTTGCCCACGTTGAGCCGACCGGTGATGTTGATGTCGCGGTTGGAAAAGGCGCTCTCCCGCACGTCCACGTTGCCCGCCGCGGCGAGCCCGCGGTAGGGCGTGAAGGTGCCGTCCACGCGGGTGTGGCTTGCCAGCTCCACCTTGCCGTTGGCGCCGAAGTTGCCGCCCTTGAACCCGGGGCCGCCGCCCACCGCGATCATGCCGATGTCCTTGAGATCGTCGCACACGCACAGCGCGGTGCCGCCGTCGAACAGCTTGGACCCCGGCGTCTTCCAGCAGTCCTTGGTGGCCGGGTCGTTCTCCGGATCGCTGGTGTTGCCGCCGCCTGCACCACCCCCGAGGCCCGGATCAGCGGCGCGGTCGGCGCCGAGGTCGCCCACGCAGCCAGCCGCGATGAGCAGGGAGGAGAGCAGCAGAGAGATTATGGTTCGCGTATTCATGACAAGCTCCCAAAGTAGGCCGCCCCATTATTAAGCAAGGGCTGTGCCACGCGGGATCCGGGCCGGATCCCGCCTCGCGGCACCGGATCTCGTGGGGTTACGGCTCCTGGCCAGCGCCGCAGTGGGGGCGACCGCCCCCGGCGGTGGGGCAACACCCCCACCGTGTGGCATACTGGGATTCCCGGGCGCTGAGCCTGGACTAACCGAGGCGCTTCATGAAGATCGCCTGCAGCCGTTGCAATAACATCCTCGTCATCCCGGATAGCACAGCGGAGGGCAAGACCTTCAAGGTGAGGTGCCGGGCTTGCGGCCAGGTGCTGGTGGTGGAGGGGGCTCTGCGCCGGGCGCCGTCCATCCCCCAGAAGGTGCCCCAGCGCGCAGAGTGGTACCTGGCCATCGGCGGCCGCGCCGTGGGGCCCATGCCCACCTCGGAGGTGTTCGAGCGGTTCGTGGACGGCGAGATCGATCCCCTGACGCGCATCTGGCGCGAGGGCTTCGAGGACTACGTGGAGCTGTGGCGCGTCAATGAGTTCGACGGGCTGACCGGGCACAACAAGGGTTGATTCACCGGGCCAGCCGCCACACCCTGCCGTCCTTGGGATCGTTGGGCTTGTCGAAGGTGGTGAAGTAGAGCGCCTTGGCGTCCAGGGTCAGGCCAAAGGGCTGGGACAGGCCGCCGGCCAGCACCTTCGGCGCCGAGCCGTTGATGTCCCCCTTCATCACCTGCCCCGACTTCAGGTTCGTCCAGTAGAGCGTGGAGCCAGAGGCGGCGAGGAAGGAGGGCTTGCCCTGGCTGGCCGCCAGCACCGTGGGCGCGCCGCCCGCCTTGGGCAGGGCCATCACCTTGCCGGAGTCCACCGCGTCGGTCCAGTAGATCGCCGTGGCGTCCACCACGATGGCCCGCGGGTCGGACTGATTGGTCGCCATCACCTTGGCGTTCTTGCCGTCCAGGTCGGCCCGCCCGATGGTGCCAGACTTGGTGGCGGTCCAGTAGACATGCTTGCCGTCCACCGCCGTGGCCCAGGGCGAGGCCTGCTTCGCCACCAGCTGCTGGGCCGGCGCGCTGCCGTCCTTCTTGACGCGCCAGATGCCGCCGCCATCGGAGAAGTCCGCCCAGTACACATGGGTGGCGTCAACGGAGATGCCGCTGGGCGAGCCCGTGGCCACGGCGAGGCTCTCCACCTTGATGTTGGTCTTTGAAGAGCGCAGCACCTTCTTGTCGCCGCTGTTGATCCAGTAGAGCATGGTGCCGTCGGTGGCGAGGCTGCGCGGCCCGGACAGGCCGGTGATGATCACCTTGGTCTTGCCGCCTGCCGCCAGCACCGAGGCCATGGCGCCGGCGTCGGTGTTGGTCCAGTAGACGGTGGTCTTGTCCACCACGATGCCGAAGGGATCGCGGGCCGCGGCGATGTTCACCGGCGCGCACATGCCCTTGGCGCAGGCGCCCCCCAGGCAGTCATGCCCGCACTTGCCGCAGTTCTTCTTGTCCGTGGCGGTGTTGACCTTGTTGTCGCACTTGCCGCAGTGGTTCGGGTTGACGGTGATGTTCACGCACTTGCCATCGCAGCAGAGGTTTGAGGAGCCCTTGCAGGTGGCGCCGTTGTCCACCTTGCCGTCGCAGTCGTTGTCCTTGCCGTCGCAGACCTCCTTTGTCTTGACGCACCAGCTGTCCCGCGGGCCGAGGTCCTGCGGCCCGCCCCGGTCAGGGGCCTTGCTGGCGTCGCCGGGAGGGTAAAGGCCATCGCGAGGGGCGGGCCTGAGCCGGGGGCCGCCGGTGTCGAAGCTGCAGCCAGAGATGCCCACCATGGCGATCCCCACCATGGCACACAGGGTGAGGGCGGCGACGGCGCAGCAGCGGAGGGCGGGGGGCGTGGGCGGGCGCATGGCTCGACGCTCCATGTTACACCACCAGGCCGCGTACCAAATAAACACTGTCACCCGCGCGTCTGTCTGAAATATCCTTCCAGTGCGTCCACGTGACCCGCAGCTCGAGGAGCAGCCATGACCAAGAACCCAGCCCTGCCCACCCTCGCCGCGCTCGCCGCGCTCGCCTGGAGCGGCGCCGCATTCGCCGAGGGTGTGCCCATCGAGATCGACTTCCGCAGCAAACTCACCGTGGGCAAGGAGCGCCCCTGCATGGTGCTCACGGCCAAGGCGAGCATGCGCAACCTGAAGGTCACGGTCTCGCGGGACGGCATGCGCAAGAAGCTGACGGTGGGGCGCCTGGCGGAGGGCACCAAGAAGCGCTTCTGCTGGAAGGAGAAGCCGGGCATCTACCAGTACATCGTCAACATGAGCTGCAAGGTGGCAGGCCAGAAGCGCAACAGCTCCGCGGAGCTGGAGCTGAGCTACCTGCCGCCGCTGAAGATGCACCTGACCAAGGACCGCATCGACATCCTGAAGCGGACCCTGTCGCTGCAGATCAACCACCCCGCGGACAAGGTGGAGATCGTCATCCGGGGCAGGGGCGGCAAGGTGCTGCTGCAGACCGCCGAGACCTATGACGGCGCCGCGCCGGGGACGTCCCTGGGCATCACCTGGGACGAGTTCGAGGGCGAGATCGTGCGCATGGACATCAAGGCCTACGACACTGACGGCGCGTGGGTCGGCATGGCGGTCACCCCCTGGATCATCACCATCCCCCACGAGGACGTGGAGTTCGAGACCGACAAGTGGGCCATCCGCGACACCGAGGCGCCCAAGCTGGACGCGGCCATCAAGCAGCTGCACAAGGCGCTCAAGGACACGCCCTCCGACTTCACGGTGACGTGCTACGTCAGCGGCCACACCGACACCGTGGGCGGCAAGGCGCACAACCGGACGCTGTCCACCAACCGCGCCATGGCCATCGCGCGCTACTTCCGCAAGAAGGGGGTCAAGATCCCGATCATGTACCGGGGCTACGGCGAGGAGGCGCTCAGCGTGCGCACCGCGGACAACGTGGACGAGCCGAAGAACCGCCGCGCGCTGTACATGCTGGGCAATCAGCCGCCGGTCATCGCCAGGGTTAGTTGGGGGGGGTGGAAGGCAGTGAGGTAGCCCGCCCCTTCATCGCGGAGCCTTCTGAAGGAAGGCGAGCAAGGCGGGCTCCGCCGGAGGCGCGACGAGCAAGCGCAGTTGTCAGTGGTCGTGGGGCGAGGGGTGGTTGCGAGACTCTTGTTCTGAGGAATACTAAAATGTCAAGTGTAGGGGTCTGACCCCGCTACTTGACACTTTATGGCGCTCAGCTCTTCCAGCCTCGCTTCGAGCCGGACTTCTCCGACTTCTCAGCCGCCGGCGTATCCAGACTCTCGGCGTCGGCCGGCCCGCTCTGCAACGCCACCAGGGTGAAGCCCGCCAGGGCCACGAGGACTGCCATCAGTACGATCAGCTTCTTCATGTGCGACTCCTTCCTGCACCTGTTACGTGCAGATGCCGTGCCATCCTTCCGCGAGCGGCCCCCGCTTCTACAACTGACGAGGATTCAAGGAGTTCTGTTCATTGCCGTCGCGCCGTGCCGTCGCCTGTTGTGACGAATTGGACCACGGGACACAGTCCCGAGTGACAAAATGGCAACGAACGGGTCAGGCCTGCTCGGGCGGGGCGGCCGGGATCTGCAGGGTGAACCGGGTCTGCCCCGGCTCCGACGCCACCTGGATCTCGCCGCCGTGGCGCTCCACGATGCCGTGGGTGATGCTCAGCCCGAGACCCGTGCCAGCGCCCACCTCCTTGGTGGTGAAGAACGGGTCGAAGATGCGCGGCAGGACATCGTCCGGGATGCCCGGGCCGTTGTCCTGCACCTCCAGCTCCACCCCGCCGGACCGGGCCCGGGTGCGCACCGTCAGGCAGGGCGAGTCCACCCCCTCCAGCGCCTGGGCTGCGTTGGACATCAGGTTCAGCACGGCCTGGTTCAGCTGACCACGGTAGGCGGTCAGCTTGCCATCGAAGCTGTACTCGCGCTCCACCGCCACGCCCCGAAGCTGGTGAGCCAGCAGGGCGAGGCTCTCGTCCAGGTCGGCGTGCAGGTCCACCTCCGCCGGAATCTCTCCGTCGGTGCGGGCGTAGTTGCGCAGCGCCCCGACGATGCGCTGGGTGCGCTCCACGCCCGAACGGATCACGCGCAGCATCTCCAGCGCGTCCTGCCGGGCGTCGGTCTCGGCGCCCTCGGCCTCGGCCAGCTCGCGCACCGTCTCGCCCAGGGGGCCCACCGTGTTGACCACCGCGTTGATCGGGTTGTTGATCTCGTGAGCGATGCCGGCCACGAGCTGGCCCACCGAGGCCATCTTCTCCGAGCGCACCAGCTGCGCCTGGGCCTCCTTGAGCGCGTCGATGGCCTGCACCAGCTCGGTGTTGGACTGCTCCAGCTCGGCGGTGCGCAGCTGCACCTTCTCTTCCAGCTCCTCGTTGAGCTGCTCGATGGTGCGCAGCTTTCGCAGCAGGTCCTTGCGCATCTTCTCGAAGGCGCTGGAGATGCGCGCGCTGGTGTCGAACTCGCCGTCGTGGCGCACCTCGCGGTCCAGCGATCCCCGCACCACCTCCGCCGCCCGCCGCTCCAGCGCGGCCAGGGGGCGGGTGACGTCCGCAGCGGTGAGGTACACCACGCCGAGGGAGGCCAGCAGCACCAGCAGCACCAGCACCGCCAGGCCCATGGGGTTCTGCTGCGGCAGCACGGTCCAGAACAGCGCCAGCGCCACGGTGAAGATCACCGAGCCCCCCAGGTTGAGCAGCATCTTGATCCGGATCGGCGTGGCCCGCATGCCCCGCTCCTCGGCGCCCGGTCGGGAGACCATGTGGGTGACCACGGGCCGCAGCTCGGCTCGGCTCCAGATCATCTCGTAGACGCCCGCGCCCACGGCCACGATGAGCAGGGCCGTCAGCAGCAGCCAGGCTTGCCCAGGGTCGAGCCCCAGCAGCGGTCGGGCCATCAACATCAGGGCCGCGCCCATGGCCCCCATGAACCCTATCTTGGTCAGGGCCAGCAGGTAGGGCAGGCGGTGCGTCCGCGCCACAGACTCCAGCAGCTGCCTGGGGCGCGGCTCCTCGCCGCGGCTGGCCCCGCGGAGGTACGCCTCCAGCGGCCTGGTCTGCGTGGGCAGCACCACGAAGTACCAGCCAGCCCCCAGCAACAGGCAGGGCCAGCTCAGGTACGCCTCCATGGCCAGGATCTGGCTCGCCGACAGGGGGACGAACAGGTTGACCAGCAGCGCCAGCAGTATGCCCGCGGCCACGCCGAGCAGCAGGCCCACCTCCGCCAACCTGTTGCGCAAGCTGTCAGCCTGGAACGTCAGCGGCGGCGGCAGCAGGTCAGCGCTGGCCAAAAACCGCCGCAGGGCGCGCTGCCACAGGGCGTAGCGCGCCAGCCCGACGCACAGCGGGTGAAGCAGGCAGACCGCCACCATGGCCACCACCGTCTGGAGCCCTGGCGAACCTGCCCGCGTCAGCTGCTCGACCATCAACACCGCCAGCAGGCCCCAGCACCCGAGCCGCGCCAGCAGGGCGCGAGCCGGCAGGGCCCGCCCGCGCCGGTACACCTCCTGCTCGCCGGCTCCTGCCGGACCGGACAGCAGCGGCCTCATCCATCGCAGCACCATGGCGCACCAGACCAGCAGCAGGCCGGCCGCCCAGGGCAGCAGGGACAGCGGCGCCACCGCCACCCCTGGCAGGTGCAAGGGCGCGGACACCAACGCTGCCTCCAGCGCGGTCAGGAGCAGCTCGAGGCCGCCCAGGGTGAGCAGAATCCTGGTCCTGGGAATGGTTGGCATGGATCCAGCCCGATCATACCCCCGAGGTGCCCTGCCGGTGAAATTAGCTTCACGGTGTGGCAATAAATTCACGCCCGCCGTTGGGCGAAGCCAACCGGTGGTTTTTCCAACCCGCCGAAATTAAAAAGCTCCGCTCCTGCAAGGATCCTGGCCCGGCCCTTGCTCTATTGGCCAGCGCAAGGAGGTGACGCATGACAAGAACCGCTCAGATGATGCTCCTGGCCCTCGCCGTGATGGGTCTTGTAGTTCTCCCCGGCTGCGCGCCGCGCATGATGCGCCACATCGGCAGGGCCGCGGTTGCAGGCGCCGTGGTCACCGGCGCTGTGGCGGCCACTGCCATCGCAGTGCACCACGCACATCACCACACCGCCCGTTGTGGCCACCACCGCCACTGGCGCCAGGGCCGCTGGGTCTATGAGTACGACGGACATTACGAGTACTACGACCACCACCACGGCCGGTGGTACCGCTACCGCGCGCACCACCACCATCACCACCACTAGGCCTGGATCAGAACACCACCGAGGCGTAGCCCACCAGGCTGTCGGACGGGCGCACGTCAGAGCTCGTTGCGTAGGAGAGCAGGTGACCCTCAGTCGCGCCCAACGTCTTGCCGCACCTGATGGCCGCCGCCGCAGCGCCCGGGCAGCAGGCGTTCTGGCAGGCCAGCGCCTCGTCGATGACCCCCTGGTCTTCCAGCGCGAGCGCCAGGTCCACCAGGCGCCGGTCGTTCTCCTCGCGCACCCACCGCTCGGCCTCGGGGCCCTGTCCCCTGGGGCTCCAGCTGTAGTTCGGGCCGTAGTGGGTCAGGTCGGTGGAGCCGAGGGCCACCACCCGCCGCTTGAGCCGCCGCGCCTCCACGGCTGCCGCCTCACCGAGGGCCAGGGCCGTGTCGCTGGCCGGCGCCTGGACCACCACGATGCGGGCGTCGGGCAGCAGGTGACGCAGCATGGGGAACTGCAGCTCGACCGTGTTATCCGGCGGGCAATCCTCCGGACCCAGGGCTGGCACGGAGCAGCGCGCGGCCATGGCGCCGGCAAGCTCGTGGTCGGTCTCGATGGTGCCCATGGGGGTCCAGATCTGGCCCCGGGCCATGACGCTGCCCTGGCTCCGGGGGCCGAGGTGCCCGCCGAACAGGACCACCGTCTGCGGGGCCTGCGCCGCCCGGCTCAGGGCGAGGATGGTGTTGTAGGCCAGCTGACCGGAGAAGACCCAGCCGGCGTGGGGCACCAGACCGCCCACCAGCGCGTCGGGTCGGTCATGGGAGACGCACGCCGCCTCGAACTGCTGAAATTCGGCCAGGCATTCGTCTCGCTGGCCGGGGTACCAGGTGCCCGCGAAGGCGGCTCTACGAACGGTCATGGGGGCTCCTCCTGCGGATCAGTAATCGATCCCCTTGCGGGCGGTAATGCCCTGCTGGAACGGGTGCTTGATCTCTCTCATCTCGGTCACCAGGTGGGCCCGCTCGATCACCTCGGGAGCAGCGTCCCGTCCGGTGAGCACGAGGTCCACGCCGAGGGGCCGGTCCTCGATCAACAGCAGCAGGTCCTCCAGGGGCACCAGCCCGGCGTGCACGGCGTTGTTGATCTCGTCCAGGATCACCACCTCGTACCGGCCCGAGCGCATGCGGCTGCGCGCCGCGGCCATGCCCTCGGCCGCCGCCTTGCGGTGCACCTCCTCGGGCAGGTCGTCCCCGCCCATCTTGTAGAAGCCCTGGCCCGAGCGCATCAGCTCCACGTTGCCCATGCGCTCGATGGCGTCCAGCTCGCCGGAGTGCCAGGTCCCCTTGATGAACTGGATGATGCAGACCCGGTAGCCGTAGCCCACAGCGCGCAGGGCTGTCCCCAGCGCGGCGGTGGTCTTGCCCTTGCCGTTTCCGGTGAAGACGAGCACCAGCCCGTCGCCGTCTCGATCACTCATGAAGGAGGCTCCTTGTCCACGCAGCGCCACGAATTATTGGCCGACCCGTCACGTCGAACGCTATATAGTATAGGCGGGTACAGGTGGCCCGGGGAAGTGGCGCCGCAACCTGCCGTACCAGGAACACGGGCGCGCGCCGGGCGCCGCCATCGGGAGACGAACCAGGACCATGCCGCACTGCCCCACATGTGACGGAACCTTTCCTGCCGGGAAGTACTGTCCCAAGGACGGCACCCTGCTCATGCCCGACGACGGCGGCAAGGGCGCGGCCGACGTGGACCCGTTGGTGGGGCAGGTGGTGGCTGGCCGCTTCCGGGTGGTCCGGCGCCTCGGCAAGGGCGGCATGGGCACCGTGTACGAGGCGGAGCACGCGTTCATCAAGAAGCGCGTGGCCCTCAAGCTCCTGCGGGCAGAGATCACCAGCAACTCCGAGGCGGTGGAGCGCTTCCGGCGCGAGGCCATGGCCACCAGCACCATCGGCCACGAGAACATCGTCAAGATCGACGACTTCGGGCTGCTGGACGACGGCCAGGTTTACCTGACCATGGAGTACCTGGACGGCGCGCCGCTCAACGCCGTGCTCAACCAGGCGGCCATGCCCATCGTCCAGGTCGTTGACTTGATCCTGCAGGTCTGCCAGGGCCTGGCCGCGGCCCACGAGCTGGACATCGTCCACCGGGACATGAAGCCGGAGAACGTCTTCCTGGTGGAGGAGAACACCAAGGTCAAGATCCTCGACTTCGGCATCGCCAAGGTCACCGGCTCGGCAGACAGCACCAACCTGACCAAGACCGGCGCCATCTTCGGCACGCCGAACTACATGGCCCCCGAGCAGGCCCTGGGCAAGAAGGTCGACCACCGCGCGGACATCTACGCCGTGGGGATTATGCTCTACGAGATGCTGGCGGGGAGGGTGCCGTTCCAGTCCGAATCGTTCCTGGCGGTGCTGACCCAGCATGTCACCGAGACCCCGCTGCCCCCGAGCCAGATCGCTCCGGGGCGGCGCATCAACGATGAGCTCGAGGCGCTGGTGATGAAGGCCATCGCCAAGAAGCCCGAGGAGCGGTTCGACGACGTGGGGCAGCTCGTGGCTGCCCTGGAGCAGGCCAAGTCGAACCTGGCCGCCGCCCCCGCGACGGCCGAGCTGCCCGACATGGTGATCCCGCCCACGGTGGTGCCCGGCGCGGTCTCGGCCGAGAGCCCCGCGCCGTCTGTCAGCACCGGGGACGGGGACCCGGCGCTCGACTCCCTGGGGCCCACGGTCATCGGCGAGGCCACGGGGCAGGGCACGGTGGAGCCGGCGCCGGCCGCGGTGGCGTCCGTGCCAGACACTGCGTCACTTCCGGCGGCGCGCCCCTCTGCGCCCCCTGTCGCGCCCCAGGCGGACACGCCGGCGGGCGGCGGGGTGACTGCCACCGCTGGTGAGCTGTTTCCTGCCGAGCCGAAGCAGGGCAAGCGCACCGGCATGCTGCTCGGCATCATCGGCGCGGTCGTGCTCCTCATCGGCGGCGGCGCGCTAGCCTGGACCATGATGGGCGGCGACGGCGACAGGGGCGGGGAGCGCCTGGCCGCCACCACGCCTGGCGACACGGAGCCGGAGGAGCCGGAGCAGCCGGAGCAGGAGCCGACGGAGCCGGCGGAGCAGGAGCCGGAGGTGGAGGAGCCGCCTCCGCTGCCACCGTCGGCGAAGCCCTCGCCCAGTAAGCGGAAGAAGACCACCAGGAAGAAGAAGAAGCGCAAGCCGGTGAAGGCGGCCAGCAAGCCCAAGCCCGCCCCAGCCCCGGCACCTGCGCCTGCGCCGCCGCCCGATCCGGTACCCGCGCCCCCCATCGAGCCCGCCGCGCCGCCGCCCATCCCGCTCGTGAAGGTGAAGGTGGTCACGAGGCCGCCCACCGGGTGCCAGGTCACCGACGGCAAGGAGCGCCTGGGCAACACGCCGCTGTCGGTGCCCGTGGCCCGGGGATCCCGGCTGCCCGTGGTCATCCTCTGCGAGGGCTACCTGGACAAGCGCATCACCCTGAACGGCGACCGGAGCCGGACCGTCACCGTGAACATGAAGCGCCACCCGGACGAGGCGTCTGCCGACCCCGCCGCGCGCTCGAGCCACGACGATCCTGGCACCAAGCCGAAGCTCACGGACGCCCAGCGCAAGGCCCGCCGCGCGGCGCGCCGGAAGCGGCAGCAGCAGCAGCGCCGCCGCCAGCTGCGGCTCAAGCGGGAGCGCCAGAAGAAGGCGACGGACGAAGAGGTGCTCGACCCGTACGCCGACTGAACACCCCACGCCAGGTGCGCCCTGCATGGCGCCGGCGCGCCGACCCGCACTTGACTCTTGGCGCCGAACTTTGGACTCTCGAACCTCGACTATCGGCTCCCTGGCAGCCGCGGCGCCTCGGGAGATAGGATTGCCCATGAAGACCAGCTCCATCGACGACCTGATCCTGAGCGCCTCTGCCGACGAGGCTTTCGCCCGGGGCAACCTGCAGGAAGCCCTCGACTGCTACGTGGAGCTGATTCAGGAAGATCCGGGGCACCTGTTCGCCTGGTACCGCGCGGCCCTCATCGCCGGCCGCTTCAGCCGGCGCAAGGAGATCGGCACGGCCCTGGCGCTGGTGGCTGACGCGTTCAGCCGCAGCGGGCGGCTGCACCTCGCCCTGGCCGCGCTGCGCGAGCTGGAGGATTTCGACGCCGCGGCCTGCATCCAGCGGCTGCGCGAGGTCTCCATGGTCTATGGCAAGGGGTCCCGTCGCCTGGAGGGGCGCATCAACCCGATGCCGCCGCCGCCGCCCGGGGGGAGGGCAGACGACGACGCCATGGGCATCGAGCTGGACGACGCCGAGATGCTGTGCGACATGGCGCTGGACGCCTGCGTCAAGGCGGCCAGCCACTTCCGCAAGCAGCAGGCCGCCGGCGGCATGGACAAGGTGCCGGCGCACCCGCTGTTCTCCGACCTGATCCCGGCCGACCTGCGCTCCCTGGTGCCGCTGCTGAAGATCCACTCCCTGGCAGAGGGGACCACGGTCATCAAGCAGGGCGGGGAGGGGGCCTCCTTCTTCGTGCTCGTGCGCGGCGCCGTGCGGGTGAGCCGCGTGGGCGCCGACGGCGAGGAGAAGCAGCTGGCCAACCTGGGCAGCGGGGCGTTCTTCGGCGAGATGGCGCTGCTGACCGACTCGCCGCGGGTGGCCAGGGTGGCCACCATCCGCCCGTCGCTGCTGTTCGAGATCCGAAAGACAGACATGGAGAAGCTCGCTGGCCGCAACCCCGGCGTGGCCGACGTGCTCGTTGGCTACACGCGCCGGCGCATGCTGCGCAACCTGATGTCCACCTCGCCGCTGTTCCAGCCTCTGGACGACGAGCGCAAGGTGGGCCTGCGGCAGCTGTTCGAGACCGAGATCTACGGCGCAGGGGAGGTGGTGTTACAGGAGGGGGAGACCTCAAGCGCGCTGCGGGTGGTGCTCAGCGGCGGCGTGTCGGTGACCCGGCAGGACGGCGCAGAGGAGCTGGTGCTGGCGGAGCTCGGCCCGGGTCAGCTGTTCGGCGAGATCTCGATGATCCAGGGCAAGCCGGTAACAGCGACGGTGACCACCCAGCACAAGACCCTGGTGCTCAGCCTGACCAAGGAGGCGTTCAACGCCCACGTGGCGGAGTACCCGGAGGTGCTGAGCCACATCTACCAGGTGGCCATGGAGCGGGAGAGCGCCAACCAGCGCATCGCCTCAGGGCCGCTCATCGCGCTGGATGAGCAGGAGCTGTTGATATAGGGACACGGCCGCATCCTTGTAAAGCTGCGGCAATTGAGCTACACGGTTCGACGTTCTCATTTGGAATAAGGAGTGATTGAAATGGTCAGATCACGACTGGCGGTGCTGGTCACCATGGGTGCGGTTCTCTGGGGGTGTGTCGAGCAGGAGCCCTACCGTCCCAGCGAGGACGACAAGAAGATCATCAAGGAGCATATCCTCACCAAGGCTCCGGATGACATCAAGTTCAAGGTCAACGCCGACCTGGAGGGAGACGTCGTCTACCTCGGCCTCGACGTGGACAAGGACGTCATCAAGCCGGGCGAGCAGTTCAAGCTGACCCACTACTGGAAGTGCAACAACCCGCTGCCGGGCTGGAAGATGTTCGTGCATGTCAACGGGCCCGAGAAGCGCGGCTTCATCAACGCCGACCACGCGCCGATCCGCAACAAGTACCCGGTGTCGCGCTGGAAGAAGGGCCAGGTGATCCGGGACATCCATGAGGTGACCCTGCCCAACAACTGGAAGGACACCAAGGTGATGGTGTATGTCGGCATCTGGAAGGGGAACCTGCGCAAGAAGATCAAGGGCCCCCAGGACGAGGAGAGCCGCGTGCTGGCCGCCACCATGCAGGTGGAGGTGGCCGAGGGCGCCATCACCGACAGCAAGCCGCCGCGCCTGGTGGCCGCCAGGACCGACAAGCCGGTGAAGCTGGACGGCGTGCTCGACGAGCCGGTCTGGAGCAAGGCCGAGGCCACGGGCCTGTTCGTGGAGACCATGAGCGGGGGCGAGGCGTCCATCAAGACCAGGGCCCGGGTGGCCTACGACGACGAGCAGCTGTACGTGGCGTTCGAGAGCGAGGACGAGGACGTGTGGACGTCGCTCAAGGAGCGGGACGACAAGCTGTGGACCCAGGAGGCGGTGGAGGTCTTCATCGACGCCAACGGCGACGGCAAGGACTACATCGAGCTGCAGGTGAACCCCGCCGGGGCGATCTTCGACAGCTACCTGCCGGCCTACCGCAAGAACCAGAACGACTGGAACAGCGGCATCAAGGCCGCGGTGAAGGTGGACGGGACGCTCAACAAGCGCGAGGACAAGGACAAGGGCTGGACCGTGGAGCTGGCCATCCCGCTGGCCGACACCAAGGGCAAGGGCGACTACGAGCTGACCCTGCCGCCCAAGGTGGGCGACAGCTGGAAGCTGAACATGTTCCGCCTCGACATGCCGCGCAAGAAGCCCCAGGCGGCGGCCGCGTGGTCTGCCCCGCTGGTGGGTGACTTCCACAAGCTGGATCGCTTCGGCGACCTGGTGTTCGGCGACGCCGAGGGCAAGGCGCCCGAGGCCAAGGCCGAGCCCGCGAACAAGGAGGAGGCCAAGGAGGAGGCCAAGGCCGAGCCCGCCAAGGAGGAGGCCAAGGAGGAGGACGTGGCCCAGGAGAAGCTCCCCCCCGGCGTGGTGCGCATGAAGCCGGTGGACACCGAGACCATCCGTGGCCGGCTGATGCCCAAGCGCATCCCGCCCCCTGTTGGAACCAAGGTCACCCCGCCCACCAAGTAGCGAAGTCGTCCCCTGAGCTGCTCCCACCACAACCTCCCTCGTCACACGGCATGGCCGGGACCGCCGGCCGGATGCTCCAGGTCCCTGGCACTGGCCCTGATGGCCCTCGCCCTTGCCGGCTGCCCGTCGCGTCAGGCACCGGCCAAGGACCCCACCGGGGTGGAGCCGAGCCCTGCCGCGGCCGCGGAGCTGAGCTTCCGCGCCACCGGGCCGCTGGCCAGCCACTACGGCCCCGGGGCGCCTGCGCGGGTCTTCGGCGAGGAGGGCAAGGTGCTGGCGGCCATCACCCGCATCTCACGCCAGCTGGGCAAGGGAGATGTCTCCCACGATGGCGCCACCCAGGCCATGGCCCGGGATATCTGCCTCGGCCTCGCGCCCAAGGGGCCGCCGCCGTCGAGGCTGGTCAACTTCGCCATGCAGAGCTACGGGCTGGTGGAGCCGCCGCCTCACTTCGTGGTGGCCGATGTCCCGCTGGGGGCCGAGGACATCATCCTGGAGGAGATCGAGCCCCGGTTGAGGGCCATCCTGAGCCAGGGGAACTACCGGCGCGCCGGGGTGGCGCTGCAGGTCCCGCGCCCGGCCGGCGCCCGGCGTCGGCTGCTGGTGGCGCTGATGGAGAGCCGGGTCACCCTGCGCCCCATTGCGCGGCGGCTGGCCCGGGGGCAGGAGGCGCAGGTGCAGGCCACCGCCGGCCCGGGCATCAGCGGTATGAAGCTGGTGGTCGCCGCGCCTGACGGGCGAATCACCACCACCCGGCTGCAGGGCGGGAGCGGCCGGTTCGCCTGCCAGGCGCCTGGCGCGTACCAGGTCGAGCTCACCGGCGAGGGGCAGTACGGCGTGGAGGTGCTGGCCAACTTCCCGGTCTATTGCGACATGGCGCCGCCCGAGACGGTGGCCTATTCCACCGGGTCGGGGGCGCTGAAGTCGGTCGAGGCGCTGGAGCGGGCCATCCTGCGGGCCACCAACGAGATCAGGCTCGGCGCGGGCTTGCCGGCCTTGCGGCCCAACCAGCAGCTGGCCGACCTGGCGCGGGCGCACAGCGAGGACATGAAGAAGAACGGCTTCGTGGGGCATGTCTCTCCGGTGACCGGCACGCCCTCGGATCGGCTGCGCAAGGGGCGGGTCGTCTTCGTCAGGGCGCGGGAGAACGCGGCCAGGGGCTACGGGGTGGAGGAGATCATGAGCGGGCTGATGAACAGCCCGGCCCACCGGGGAAACCTGCTGAGCAAGGACGTGACCGAGGTGGGCGTCGGGGTGGCGGTGGACCGGCGAACCCCCCCGCCGGTGCTGCTGGTGACCCAGGACTTCATTCAGCCCGGGACCTCGCTGCCAGCGGCCAGCGGGTCACGACCGGTGGTAGACGAGATCAATCGCCTCCGGCGGGTCGCCGGGGTGGGGACATTGACAGAGGACCCCACCCTCGCGCGAATCGCCGCTCAGGTGACCCGTATCGCCAGGGACGGCGCGCCTCGGGCCGAGGATCGGGCCCGCGAAGCCCTGGACCGGGCGCTGGATGGCCTGGCGGACAGCTTCAAGCGGATTGACAGCCTGCAGGCGCGGATGAGTGTCCTGGAGGCTCTCTCCAGGGCGTCCGAGCTGGTCAACGCGCGCTACACCCACCTGGGGGTGGGGCTGGCGAGGCAGGACGACCAGATGGTCCTCATCATTCTGCTCGGTGTCAGCAGATAAATTTGCAGTCGCAGATCTCGGATGATATCAAGGGGTAGGAGGGTGGATTCGATGGCGACTGATCAAGCCAACGCCAGTGAAAAGAAACGGGATCCCAGAGTCCTCGCCCGGGAGCATTTCGGCGACGCGTTGCCTCAGCGTATGGCGTACATGCAGCTGTTCGGCAGCCAGTTCGTCTTGCCCGAGGATGGCTCCCGGCGGTCGGCCCGACCTGGACAGGTCAGCGCGGGGATTCCCCAGCGTATCGCCATGAGCATGGTGTTTGGCCGGCAGGTTCTGACGTCCCGTACTTAGTCGTTTGTTTTCGGCGGCTTGCGCTCCAGCGCATCGCTGTATAACGCTGCCTCCGCCTCCCTCTCCTCCGCCGCAGAAATCCTCTCCAGCTGTCCGGATGCCCAGCGACCCAGGGCCTGCGCGGTGAGGTCCGCGGGCAGGTCTTCCAGGCCGCAAAGCTTGCCCAGCGCGGCCAGGTCGTCCGCCGGTTGCGCGGCGGCGCCTGCCAGCAGCGCCGGGCCCAGGAGCAGGGTGTGTTCACCATCCAGGGTGGCCACGGCGCCGGGCGAATCCACCGCGCCATGTGCCATGTCCGCACGATGCAGGTGGGCCAGGGCGCGGGCGATTTGCCGACAGATCTCGAGCCCCTGGCCGCGCGTCTCCCGCTTTGGGACCGCCGGGACAGGGCAGGGCGCAAGCACCCCCCAGCCCCGGGATGGGTCCGCCTCGAGGACCACCTGGAGGTGGCGGCTGCCCCCGTCGTCCATGTCTGCGGCGGCTGTCTGGAGCAGGGCCATGGCGCGGTCGCAGCCCGGGCCCGGCGTGGCGCGCACCACCTGCACGGGGCGTCCCAGCCGCATGTCCTCTGCCTGAAGCACCTCGACCCCCTCCACGGCCGCTCCAGGCCGAACGCTTACCCGGTACCGCTCCTCCGTGTCGGAGTCCTCTTCCCGGCGCTCCCTGGCCGGCTGCGGTTCGGGGGCCTGGCTGCCATCAGTCAGCGACCGCTCCACCGGGAGCGCCTCCACGGCTCGCCGCAGCGCGTCCAGCGACGGGTGCCGCTGGGCAGGGTTCTTGGCCAGGCAGCGCAGGATGACCTGGTCGTAAGCCACGGGCAGGCCCTCGCGCACCGTGGACGGGCGCGGTGGTTCGCTGCCCAGGTGCTGGCCCACCAGATCGGGGGGCTCGAAAGGAAGCCTGCCGGTGACCATCCGGTGCAGAAGCACCCCCAGGGCATAGAGATCACAGGCGAAGGTCAAGTCCGCGCCCGTTATCTGCTCGGGCGCCATGTAGGCCAGGGTCCCGATGAACGCTCCGGTCTGGGTCTGGCCCGAGTCCTGGAGGTGGGCCACACCGAAGTCCCCCAGCTTCACCGCGCCGGCAGCGTCGAAGAAGATGTTGGACGGCTTGATGTCTCGATGCACGATGCCGCGCTGGTGGGCCGCGGCCAGGCCGGAGAGCAGCTGGAGCGTGATATCCCGGCAGGCGGTCAGGGGCAGGTCGCGTTGAAGGCGCTGGGCCAGGGTTCCACCCGACATGAACTCCTGGGCCATGAAGCCGAGGTCCTCGTTGAAGTCCACCAGCCTTACCACGTTGGGGTGGCGCAGCTCACCCATGGCGCGGGCCTCGCGTACGAACCGCAGGAAGGCGTCCCGGCCCCTGGCGCCCGCCGGCGCCGTGAACACCTTGACCGCCACGACGCGCTCACCGAGCAGATCGTCCGCCTCGTAGACGGACCCCATGCCGCCTGCCCCGAGCAGGCGACCGAGGCGGTACCGGCCGGCCAGCACCCTGGCCGCGGGTTCTGGCTCCAGCGGGTCGGTATTTTCGTTTTCATCCAGGCAGCGCTCCAGGCTCACGGCGCCCTCTGCCTCCGGCCCGTCGGGGTTGAGCAGGTGCAGCGCCTCTCTGGCGGCGTGGCCGAAGCCGAGCCGGTGAAGGGCGGCGGCCAGGGCCATCCCCGACGCCTGGCGGCCCGGGCCCGAACCTTCCCGCCATGCCCGCTGCAGCCGGGGCAGGGCCTCGTCTTGCCGGCCGTGCTGCAGCAGGAGCCGGCCCAGCCGGAGCCGACACTCGGTGGCCTCGGCGGAGCCGGCGACTTCATCCCCGTCGGCCTGGAACAGGAACCGCCGGTAGCGGTCCATGGCCTCCCTGGTCTGCCCCGCGCGCTCCAGGGCCCGCCCTGCCTCCAGCAGCGCGCCCTCCTCTTCCAGGCATCGGGCCGCGTCGACCCAGCGCTCGGTGTGGCGGTAAAGCAGCGCCGCGAGGCTCCAGGCTCCTCGTTTTTCGCACTCACGCGCTGCCTGCAGCAGCTCCTCGTCCTGGTCACCGGGGCGCTGCAGCAGCGCGTCCATGGCCGCCTGCTGCAGGGCAGCGTCTCGCGCGCGCACGGCATTCTCCAGGGCCCTGCCCGGGGCTCCCGCCGCCAGCGCGGCCCGGGCGGCCGCGGCGTGGTCCCAGATCCGCTCGTACAGCTCCACGGCCCTGGCCGGGTCGCCTTGCTCCTCGAGCAACGCGGCCGCGCCAGCCAGGTCACCCTGCTGAATCAGCTGTTCCGGATCGGCGGACATGGGCGCAGTCTACAACGCCAGCGGTTGACGGTCAGCGGTCAGCGAAAAACGAGGTGGGATGCCGCCTGATCATCCTGTCATCCTGTCATTTCGGCGTTCTGTCATTGGCGCCCTGGAGGGAGCGTCTAGAATGGCGCCTTCTTGCACTCCCACTTCCCGCCCAACACACCGCCCATACCGTCGGTGCACTTCTTGTCCGTGCTGCACTCGCACCTGCCCGCCTGGGTGTTGCACTGGTCCAGGCCGGGGATGCCGGCGCAGTCTGTGTCCTTCTGGCAGCTGAACGCCTTGGGCAGGCAGAACTTGCCATCCTTGCAGTATGAGTTGTTCGTGGTGCAGTCCGAGTCCTTCTTGCAGGGCGTGCCGCACATCTTGCCGGTGGTGCCCGCCTGCTCAACCACGCACTTGCTCGGCGCCGTGCAGTCGCTGTCCGCCGTGCACCACACTGAGCAATTGCCGAAGGAGTAGGTGGCGGTCACCTTGACCTGCTTGCAAGTTCGCTTGAACGTGGCGATGGGCTTGCAGTCCTTGTCGGTCTTGCAGCCCACCAGCTTGCACAGGCCCTTTTCGCAGGCCTGGGCTTCCTCCCCCTTGTCGCAGGGAGGGTTGGGGCAGCACTCGTCGGTCTTGGTGCACTGCCGGAAGCAGCTGCTGTAGGTCGCGGTGGAGGCCTTGCTGTCCGCGCTGGACTGTCCGCCGTCGGTGGCGCCCTGGGTGGTGTCGTCGCTGCACGCGAGCCCGAGGATCAGCAGCAGGCAGGAGAGCATGGTCATGCCCCGCGCGGGGCGGCTGGACGTGAGCTGAAGAAAGAGCATTGGGGTTCCCTCCTGTGGGCGAGCGTGAGCGTTGATGGGAGTTTGAGCATTCCACAAGTCCCGCTGATTATGCAAAAAATGCCGTAGTCTGGGCCATGTGGAGCACACCATATGCGTGGACGCTCTCACGGCCGGTGCGCTACCTTATGTCACCATGTCTGATGTCCCCGAGACCATCCTCCAGGCGCTGTGGCGCCGCGCAGACAGCGACCCCGACCGGCCGTGCCTGGACAGCGGCGGCCGCACCATCTCGTACGCTGACCTCCGGGCAGCCGTGTCGGCCTGGGCCGGCGCCCTGGCGCGCTGGGGCCTGCGCCGCGGCGACCGGGTGGCGCTGTATCTGACCAACCGTCCGGAGCAGGTGGCGGCCTACCTGGGGGTGCTGCTGCGCGGCGGGGTGATGGTGCCGGTCAACACCCAGTACCGCGCGCGGGAGCTGGGCCATATCCTGGCCGACTCCGGCGCCCGCCTCTGCATCACCGACGAGCGAGGCAGACCCGAGGTGGCGGGCGCGCGCGAGGGCACCGACCTGGAGGACCTCGTGGTGCTGCCCGAGGAGCCCGCCGCCCTGCCCGGCGCGCCGGTGTCCTCGCCCGGCGAGTTCTCCCTGGAGGAGCGGTGGACCCGCGCGCCGACCAACCGCGCCGAGGAGACGGCCATCATCGCCTACACCTCGGGCACCACGGGGCGCTCCAAGGGCGCCATGCTGTCCCACGGCAACCTGGCGTCCAACGCCAGGGCCATCTGCGATGCCTGGGGCTGGACCGCGGCTGACCGGCTGCTGCTGACCCTGCCGCTGTTCCACGTGCACGGGCTGTGCGTCGGGATCAACGGCACCCTCGTCGCAGGGGCGCGGGCCGACCTGCGGCCCGGCTTCGACGCCGGGGACGTGCTCGGCACCCTGCGGTCCGGCGAGCACAGCATGTTCTTCGGCGTGCCGACCATGTACGGGCGGCTGCTGACCGAGGCCGAGCGTACCGGCCAGGCGCCCCCGGCGTTGCGGCTGTACGTGTCCGGATCGGCGCCCCTGAGCAGCGAGACGTTCCGGGCCTTCGAGCGCCTCACCGGGGCCGCGATCCTGGAGCGGTACGGCATGACCGAGACGGTGATGAACCTGACCAACCCGCTGCAGGGTGAGCGGCGCCCTGGCACCGTGGGCGCGCCCTTCCCGGGGCAGGAGGCGCGGGTGGTCCACACCCGCAGCGGGGCGCCGTTGCCCGACGGCGAGGTGGGGGAGATCCAGGTGCGCGGCCCCAACGTGTTCGACGGCTACTGGAACCGCCCGGAGGCCACGGCGGAGGTGTTCGCGGGGGAGGGATGGTTCAACACCGGCGACCTGGGTCGGCGAGACGCCGACGGGTACTTCACCATCGAGGGCCGGGCCAAGGAGCTGATCATCTCCGGTGGATTCAATGTTTACCCGCGGGAGGTGGAGGAGGTGATCGCCACCCACCCGGCGGTGGCCGAGGTGGCCGTGACCGGCGCGCCCGATCCCGATCTCGGCGAGGCGGTGGTGGCCGCGGTGGTGCCTGCCGGCGAGGCGCCCGTGGACCGGAGCGCGCTCGGCGAGGAGCTGGTGGCGCACTGCCGGGCCCAACTCGCCTCGTTCAAGAAGCCGCGGCGCGTTGTGTTCCTCGAGGCGCTGCCGCGCAACGCCCTGGGCAAGGTGCTGAAACATGAGCTCGACCTCTGAGGCGCGGGTACCGCGACCTCGAGGCTGTGCTATGGATATGAGCCGCCGGAACCGACCGGCCGAACTGGAACGGGGCAGATGGCAGAGAGCGAGACGAGCGAGGTAGAACATCAGCCGGTGATCTTCGTGATCCCCCCGTGCTGGGGTGTGGACGCCCCGCCCAACGGCGCGGCCTATGTCAGCGGCTTCCTGCAGGCCCACGGCGTGGACTGTCACGTGCGGGACCTGAACGTGGAGCTGTTCCACGTGCTCGGGCCCGAACATGAGCACCTGTGGCGCCAGGAGGGGTACCGGATCTGGGAGCTGGCCGGGCCGTTCTACGACAACCTGCTGCCCCTGTTCGCCGAGTGGCTGGACCTGGTGGTGCGCCAGATCGTGGCCGCCAGGCCGAAGGTGATCTGCTTCTCCATCAACGTGGCCAGCGTCATCTTCTCGCTGCACCTGACCCGGCTGCTCAAGGAGCGCATCCCGGGCCTGCGCACCATCTTCGGCGGAAACCAGTGCCGCTTCGGCGTGGGCGCCTCGCACCTGCCGCCGGGGCTGTTCGGCACGGCGCTGAAGCAGACCGGGCTGGTGGACGCGGTGGTGCTTGGCGAGGGTGAGCGCACCGCCCTGGACCTGGTCACCCGGGCCCTGGCCGACGAGCCGATGCGCCATATCCCGGGCGCCCTGACCATCGAAGACGGCTTCTTCGGCAACTTCCTGCACCAGACCGAGATCGGCGATCTGGACAAGCTCGGCTTCCCCTCCTTCGGCGGCTACCCGCTGGAGTCGTACCTGCAGGAGCACCTTCCGGTGCTGCTCAGCAGAGGGTGCCGCTACAGCTGCGCGTTCTGCAACGAGCGCCTGCAGTTCGAGGGCTTCCGCAGCCGCACCGGCGAGCAGGTGTTCGATGAGGTTGCCCAGCACAAGCGCAACTACGGCAGCCGGCTGTTCCACTTCTGCGACCTGGTGATCAACGGCGATCCGCGCCAGCTGGTGCGGTTCGCCGAGAAGGTGGTGGAGGAGGAGCTGGATATCGTCTGGACCAGCCAGGCGGTGGTGCACAAGTCGCTCACCGACCCGGACAACGTGGACCTGCTGGCCCGCTCGGGATGCGACCACCTGATCTTCGGCATCGAGAGCTTCTCGGACAAGATCACCAAGGCCATGGGCAAGCCGTACCCGCCGAAGCTGGTGGACGAGGTGCTCGCCAACCTGACCCGTCAGGGCGTGGGCTCGGTGATCAACATCATCGTCGGCTTCCCCGGCGAGACCGAGGTGGAGCTGGAGGAGACCATCGAGGGGCTGCGCCGGAACAAGGACAACATCTCCATGGTGTCGTCGGTGGGGGAGTGCCTGGTCTCTCCGGGCTCGATCCTGGAGCAGAAGTTCCGCGACTACGGGCTGGTGTTCCCGGAGACCGACCGGTTCATCCACTGGGCGATGCCTGGCAACACCCACGAGGTGCGCCTCGAGCGCATGGAGCGCGTGCTGGAGGAGCTCGGCGAGCTGGGCCTCGGCTACTACAAGACCACCCGCTACGACGAGGCGCTGGAGCAGAACATCGGCGAGGACGAGCAGGGCGCGGAGGCCGACAACCCCACCGGCCTGGCCTTCATGCCCCAGATGATGTCGGTGCAGCCGGACACCGATCCCGACCGCGGCGCCGCGGCGTACAACTTCGTCTCCACGTCAGTGGAGGAGGCCACCGGCCCGACGGCCCAGGGGTCGGAGGACATCGAGCTGGGCGACCCCGGATGGATCATGTCGCCGGTCACGCCGATGCCTCACGACTACATCCTGCTGCACGGCGATCACTCCCAGGTGCGGCTCGGCGGGCGCAACGTGGACCTCTTCTTCCGCGGCCGCCTGCTCAGCCGCGGCCCGGGCCTGATGGCGCGCATCGACATGGGCGACGGCAAGGTGCTCTCCACCCAGGCCGCCATCTGGAGCTACGCTCGCCAGCTGGAGGGCGTGCTCGCCACCTGCGATTTCAATGACGGTGCCGCCCAGGTGCAGCTGTTCATCACCATGGTCAGCCCGGACCGCTACCGCGTGATGTGGGGCGTGCGGTTCGCCGAGGAGAGCGACGAGCCGATCTGGCTGCAGCTGGGCCTCTGCCTGCATGACAGCATCAAGGCGCTGAAGATGAACGGCGATCCCTGCGAGCCGGTGATGCCGTACCAGCTGCCGCCGGAGGCCAAGACCCTGTCCATCGCCCCGGCCATGGAGCGCTCCCCCATGCCGGAGGTGGAGATCGACCTGGGCGGGCTGCCCGAGGGCATGATCCTCGAGCACCAGCACGACATGTGGATCGACGAGAACCGCTTCATGCTGCGCAAGCAGATCCCCCGCCGCGCAGCGGGCTTCCCCCTGGACATCAGCGTGGCGGATCGCGGCGTGGACAGCCCCTGGCCGCGGCCCCCGGTGGAGACGGGGGAGGACGTGGAGGCGGCCCTGGCCAAGGACCTGGAGCTGTGCCGGGTTCGCATCATGAACCGCGACGGCGAGGGCCGCCCCGGCCACGACACCCTCTACTTTCGCCCGGGCGACAGCGCGCTGGTGCGCCTGACCATTTTTTGCCGGCGGCCCGTGGAGGCGGCGCTGCTGCGGCTGCAGCTCCACGACTGCCCCGAGGGCAGGGCAGGGCGGCTGGTGATCGGCATGAACAACCGGCGCATGGACCATGATCTGGAGCTGCGCCCGGGCTGCTTCACCGAGGTGACCCTGTCCCTGGACGAGCTGCACCTCGCCCCCGCCTGCTACACCATGTCGGTGATCCTGGCCGCTGGAGAGGAGCACGACTCCGAGGAGTACGACAGCTACGAGTGCGCCTACACCCTGGAGATGGTGGGGGACCGGGAAGAGGTCACCCTGCTGGCCAGTCCCCAGCTGACCCTGCTGCCCCTGGCGGCCGACGCCCTGGAGCTGACCGTGGAGAGCGACGACGGCCACACCTGCTCTCCCGAGGAGGTTGAGTGGCGCAAGCACAAGGAGCAGCTCGAATTCTTCCACATCCAGGCGGTGCATCCTGTGGGGCGGCCCTGGTCCCTGTGCGATAGCGCCGGCCGGGGCGGCGAGGTGCTCACGGTGCTGCGCTTCGGCGGGGAGCGCACCGAGGAGGACCAGGCGCTGATCATCCAGCTCGACAGCGATGGGCAGCGCCTCGGCAGCTGGGAGCTGCCCATCCCCGACGGGGCGGAGGGCGGCTGCGTGCTGCACATCGAGCGGCTGATGCTCCTGCGCGGTGACTGCCGCCTGACGGTGATGCCAGCCAACCGCATGTTCGCCGGCGAGCAGCTGACCCTGCACGTCCGCTCCGGGCGACTGGACGGCGCCGGCGTGATCTACTGCCCGGCCAACCTGACATCAAGGGTGCTGGAGCCACCGCCTTGGTAAGCGGCCCCTTCTCGCTGCTTGACTTGCCCATGATAGGGGGGGCGGTGGAAAGGTGCGGATGAGGATGGCTGGTGCAGTGGCGTGGGCGCTGGTGGGCTGAAACAAAAAACAAGGAACAAGAAACAAGAAATGAAAAATGGCGAGCCCGGAAGGGGTCGAGCCGTTCGCCTGCGGAAAGGGGGGGGCGGTGGAAAGGTGCGGATGAGGATGGCTGGTGCAGTGGCGTGGGCGCTGGTGGGCTGAAACAAAAAACAAGGAACAAGAAACAAGAAATGAAAAATGGCGAGCCCGGAAGGGCTGGGTTTGCCCCGCCCGGCAAGACAGCTCAGACAGGCAGCATCGCGCCGCTGCTCGAGATCTTCTGGTACTGATAGTCCAGAAAGGGGGTGGGTACCGAGCTACTTTGCCGCTGCGGCCGCCTTCTTGCGATAGACCACCACGGTCTCCTGGGACAGGACGTCCTCGTTCTCTCGCGCGTAGACCGTGACATAGTTGGCGCCGACGTAGAGCGGCACCGTGGCGGCGAAGGACATGGTCCGCCGCTCCCCCTTCTCTCCGTTGGCCCGGTAGAAGATCTTCTCGCCGTTGATCTTGGCGTCCGGGTTGCGCACGAAGATGTAGGCATCGCTCACGCGCGTCTCGTCGGAGACCTTCACCTGCACGTCGATCTTCTCCTTGTCGGTGGAGTAGGTCGGCACCTTGAGCGTGAGTGTCGGCGGCGTGACCTGCCACCGGGGCTTGAACATGTCCCTGGCCGGGCTGCCGCCCGGAGAGACATCCTTGGCCGAGATGAATGCGGGGCGACCCTGCGCGGCCTGCACCCGGAGCCACCCCTTGGTCCGGCCGAGCACCCTGAACCCGGCGCCCCGTGGCGCGGTCCCCACCACCGGCGCTGACTGGCTGGCCCAGGCGCGAAACTCGGCCCGGTCCACGTTGATCCGCACGGCGCCCTTGGAGGCGGCGGGGCCTGGCTTGTGCTTGGAGACGCGGAACTTGACCTTCTCCGAGGTGTACTCTCGCAGGCCGTCGTCGTAGACGGTGAGCTTGAGCTTGAAGGTGTCCATGGAGAAGGCGCGCTGTACGTCCAGGGTGAAGGACGCCGCCTTGCTCTCTCCCGGCTCAAGCCGCCCGAGCTCGAAGCGCCCCTTGCGCAGGAAGATGCCCTCGCCGGAGAGGTTCTTCAGCGTGGTGATGGTGCGCAGCGAAGCGCCCTTACCGTCGTTGCGCACTCTGACGAACAGGCGCACCCGCTCGCCGCGCTGGGCCTTGCCATCGCGGTTGCCGCCGTTGACGTCGTCGATGAGCTGGTAGGCGTAGGCGAACTGGGGCCGCTCCACGCCCTTGACCTCCAGCGGCATGTTGATCTGCTTGGGCGCGCGGCCTTTCTGCTCCTTGAACTTGAAGGTGACGTCATCCACACGGGTGGCGGCGTCCCGCACCTTGATCGGGACCTCCCAGGTGCGGCTCTGGCCTGGCTCGATGCGGCCGAAGACGAACTCGTGGTTCTTGAAGATGGCGTTGGTGGAGCGGGAGATGGCCTGCACCTGCCCGGCCGGGCCGTCGCCCACGTTCTTGACCGTCACCTTCATGCGCATGGGCATGCACGCCTGGGCCTTGCCCCGGGAGGGGGTGGTGGCCACCGTCACCTTGAGCTTGGGCTCGCCGCTGGCGGAGTCGGGCAGGGCGCTCCAGTCCACGCCGTGCTTCTTCAACTCGGCGGCCACCTTCTGCCCCTGCAGCTCGCGGTGCCGTTTGAACAGCGAGGAGGCGCCGCTCAGGATCTGCGACCGGCGCCAGGCGCGGGTCTGGCCCACCATGTCCTGGGCCAGCTGGATCTGGAAGTCCTTGATGAACCGGTCCTCGTCCCGCGGCTTGCAGGTGCGGTCGGGGTAGAGGCACAGGTTCTCGCCGCTCTTGGTCTCGCCCGACGGCTCCGCCCTGTCCTCGTCCTCCTCCTCCTCGTCATCTTGATCGAGTTGGCTGGCCAGGTAGAGCATGGTGTGCGCCGGCTTGGCCGACTTGCGAACGTTGCGGTGGGTCAGGTGCTTGTCCAGGTCCTGCTCGCGGCGGGAGTAGTCCGCGTCCATCAGCCGGATGAAGTCCTTCTTGATCACCATGGGCGAGGTCTGAATATCCGGGGTGATGCCCACCGACTGGATGGAGATGTCGCCCGGCGTCAGGTACTGGGCGATGGTCAGCTTCAGCGCCGAGCCGTCGTCGTTGTCGTAGAGCACCTGCACCGACCCCTTACCGAAGGTGCGCGTGCCGATGACCACCGCGCGGTCCAGGTTCTTCAGCGCGCCGGCCACGATCTCGGAGGCCGAGGCCGAGCCGCTGGAGACCAGCACCGCCATGGGGTAGCGCGGCTCGGTGGCCTCCCGGCGGGCGTGCTTCTCGTCGCGGTTCTTGCCGCCCAGGCCCACCGTGGTGAGCAGGGTGCCCGAGTCGATGAAGAGGTCGGCGATGCGCACCGCCTGGTCCAGCAGGCCGCCCGGGTTGCCGCGCAGGTCCAACACCAGCCCGCGCATGCCCTTGCGCCGCAGCGACGACAGCGCGTCGCGCAGGTCGTCGGTGGAGTTGCCCTGGAATGAGCGCAGGCGGATGTAGCCCACCTTCTTGTCGAGCATCCGGTGGTCCACCGACGGCACCTTGATCACGGCCCGGGTCAGGGTCTTGCGCACCGGCCGGGACCACCCCTTGCGCATCATGGTGACGTTCACCTTGCTGCCCGGGGTGCCGCGGAGCCGGGACACCGCCTGGGTCAGGGTCATGTTCACCGTGGACTCCTGCTCGATCTTGAGGATCTTGTCGCACGACTTGATGCCCGCCCGGTGAGCCGGAGTCTCCTTCATCGGGTTCATCACGGTGAGCACGCCCCGGACCATGCTGATGACGATACCGAGCCCGCCGAACTCGCCGCGGGTGGAGAGCTTCATCTCCTTGTAGGTCTCCGGCTTGAGCAGCAGGCTGTGGGGGTCGAGGGTCTCGAGCATGCCGTTGATGGCGGCGTACTCCACCTCCTTGCTCTCGGTGTCCGGCCGCAGGTGGGTCTGGACGAAGCCGAGGATCTCCTTGAGCTTGGGGCTCATCTCCCACGGCGCCTCCACCGTGGAGATGTCGAACACCTTCTCCTTGGTGCCGATCCTGACCTTCAGCCGGTCCTTGCCCACCTCCTCCACCAGCACCTCGGCCACGGTGCGCTCCACCTGGTTCAGCGCCCCGATGAGCATCTGCCGCGGGCGCATACGGGACGGATCCACGTAGTGCTCCTGCACGTTATAGAGCGCCTTGTTGAACACCTTGAGCGTGCTGATGTCGTAGGACTTTATCTTGCGGCTGGGAGCCTTTCGCGACTTGTCGCCCGGGTAGGCGCTGGCCACGCCGCCTGGGTCGTGGTGGATGACAGTGAGCACCAGCGCCACGACCACACACAGGACGAGGAGCATCGGCTTGGACAGGCGTTTCATCCAATTCTCCGATGATTTAGGCGGCTTGCTGCCGCGTAGTATGAGATCCATAAGCGAAATCGCCCCGTGGAGTACCTCTGAGTGAGTATATGGCCGGGTCAACGGCCCTGCTACTAATTCATACGACGACGCGGGGGCGGTTTTGTTTCATCAGGAGCCGGTCTCGAGATCTATGTCCGGGACGGCCTCGAGGAAGTCGAGGCGGCGCGAGCGGGTGATCGGGCCCGGGCGGATCAGCTCCACGGCCGCCTCCCAGCCGCGCAGGGTCAGGTCCACGCCGGCGGCGAGGCAGGACTCCAGGTCCACCCCGTCGCCCCGGTACCAGCGGCGGCGGATCTCCTCTTCGGGGCGCTCCAGGCGCTCTCGTCGGCCCATGGGCGAGGAGAAGACGGCCCCGTAGGCGGTGATGCCCCAGATCCACTCCTCCGCCTCCTGGCGAGGGGGGCAGCGCCCGTGGGTCTCCAGGAGGGCGGCGCGCATGGTGCGCCAGGTGACCTCGTCCAGGCGGTTGCCCACCAGCCCGGCGCCCGCCGCCTGGCCCACGAGCTCCCGGGCGAAGGGTGTGCCGGGGATCTCGTAGCCGAGCAGGTCCTTGTGATAGAGGATGTTCTGGTAACGCTCGATGCGGCTGTGCAGCACCAGGTGCGGCTGCCCTGGCTCGAGGCGCTCGCCCACCAGCGCCTGGACCACCGGGTGGCCGGCGCGGTCCACGGAGTGGTGGCAGATGTACCCCGCGGCCAGGGCGAGCTGACGCTCCGCCTCGTCGGTGTCCGGGTGCTCCCGGTGGCGGTGGGCCAACAGCGCCACCGCGAGGCGACCGGTGCGGCGGGTATGGAGCACATGGCCCCAGCGGCTGTAGACATACTCCCGGCCCATCAAGTGGCGCAGCAGCTGGGCGCTGAAGCGCGCGTGAAAGGGTAGATCGGGCAGGACGGAGCCGAGCAGCAGCGCGTCAGGGTGGCGGCGGGCCGCCTGGCTGATGAGCTGCGGGACGTCCGGCCGCTCGAGGGCCTGGTTGACCAGGGTCATGTGCATGAGCAGGGCTGGCATGAACCCAGTGTGAGCATTGAGCAGCCGGCCGCAAGGGGTATTGGTCCTCAGGGTGCAAGGCCTCCATTGACAGAGGCGGATACAATGACCACGATTCGAGGACGATGCCGGACCCGGAAGACAGCGCGAACAGCGAGAGCAAGCAGGGCAAGAGCAAGAGCAAGAGCAAGGGCAAGAGCAAGAGAAAGCCCAAGGCCGCGCTGGTGCCCCGGTCCGCTGGCAGCGTTGCCAAGCATGATCCCCTGCAGGCCTATATCAACGAGGTCCGGCGCTACGACCTGCTCAAGCCGGAGGAAGAGTACGAGCTGGCCGTGCGCTACACCGAGAAGGGGGACGTGGAGGCGGCGCGGCGGCTGGTGACGGCGAACCTGCGGCTGGTGGTCAAGATCGCCCACGAGTACCGCAAGGCCTACCGCAACCTGCTGGACCTGATCCAGGAGGGCAACATCGGGCTGATGCACGCGGTCAAGAAGTTCGACCCGTACCGCGGCGTCAAGCTCTCGTCCTACTCGGCCTGGTGGATCCGGGCCTATATCCTCAAGTTCATCCTCAACAACTGGCGGCTGGTGAAGATCGGCACCACCCAGGTGCAGCGCAAGCTGTTCTTCAACCTGCGCAAGGAGATGGATCGGCTCCAGGCCATGGGGATCGACAACCCCGGGCCCAAGCTGCTGGCCGAGCGCCTCGACGTGCCGGAGAAAGAGGTCACCTCCATGCAGCGGCGGCTGGCCGCGTCGGACATGTCCCTCGACAGCCCCATCTCGGGGGACGGCGAGGGCGGCGCCACCCGGCTCGACTTCGTCTCGGACAAGGCCGACGGCCCGGATCAGGTGGTGGAGGACGAGGAGTTCTCGGACCTGCTGCGGGAGAAGCTGCGCGAGTTCGGCAAGACCCTCGAGGGCAGAGACAAGGAGATCTTCGAGCTGCGCACCGTGGCGGACGAGCCGAAGACGCTGCAGGAGATCGGCGACATGTACGGCATCACCCGCGAGCGCGCGCGCCAGATCGAGCGGCGCATGATGGATCGCCTCAAGGTGTACCTGCGCCAGGAGCTGGGGGACGCGGTGGACGTGGCGCTTGGGAAGACGGACTGAGGAACAAAAAACAAGGAACAAGAAACAAGAAATGAAAAATGGGCAAGCTGCGTCGACCTTACGGCCGCGCCCGGACATCTGGAGCACTTTCATTTTTTATTCTCAATTTGTTGTTCCTTGTTTTTTGTTTCGCCGCGAGCGAGCGAGCGGCGTAACTTCGTTCTGATGCCCAAAGCTCCCACCACCCCCGGCACCCTCTACCTCGTGGGAACTCCCATCGGGAACCTGGAGGATTTGACCCTGCGCGCGGTGCGAGTGCTGGGCGAGGTGGACCTGGTGGCGGCGGAGGATACGCGCACGGCGCGCAAGCTGCTCGCGCACCTCGACCTGCGCAAGCCAACGGTGAGCCTGAACAAGGACAACGAGGCGCGGCGGGCCGAGCAGGTGCTGGAGGCGCTGTCGCGCCAGGAGGCGGTGGCGCTCATCTCCGAGGCGGGCATGCCTGGGATCTCGGACCCCGGCGAGCGCCTGGTTCGGCGCTGCCTCGAGCGCGAGATCCCGGTGGACGTCATCCCCGGCCCGAGCGCCGTGCTGGCCGCGCTCTGCCTGTCGGGGTTGCCGGCGCTGCCCTTCACCTTCTTCGGCTTCTTGCCCCGCAAGGGGCGCCGACGCAAGGAGCAGCTGGCGCGCCTGGTGCAGGACCCGGCCACGGCGGTGATCTTCGAGTCCCCCCGACGGACCGCGGCCACCCTGGCGGACCTGGCAGACGCCCTGGGGGAGCGCCAGGCGGCGCTGGCCCGGGAGCTGACCAAGGTGCACCAGCAGGTGGTCCGCGGCTCGCTCGCGGAGCTGGCCGAGCGCGCCCGGCAGGAGCCGCCCCGCGGCGAGGTGACCCTGGTGGTGGCAGGGGCGCCGCCCCCGGAGGCTCCGGACGACGAGGCGCTGTCGGTCATGGTGCGGCAGCGGCTCGAGCAGGGGGAGAGCCCGCGCCAGATCGCAGACGCCCTGGGGGAGCTGGGCCGGCGGCGGGTCTACCAGCTGGCCCTGGCGCTCGGAGGCGGATCATGACCGAGCAGGGGCGCGGCCCGGACCAGGTCAGCCTGGTAGCCACCACCGGCGAGACGCTCGAGGTGTTCCTCGGGCAGGGCGTCAACAAGGTGGGGCGGCAGCCGGAGGAGAACACGCTGGTGCTCACCAGCCCGGCGGTGTCGCGTTACCACGCCCAGATCGTGGTCACCGAGCGGGCTATCTACCTGCGGGACCTGGGCAGCGCCAACGGCACCTTCCACAACGGAGAGCGCGTGGTCACCGCGCAGCTCCAGGCTGGCGATCTCGTCGGGTTCTCCGACGTGTTCACCTTCCGCGTCCACGTGGCCTGCGAAGCCGCCTCCGTGGAGACGGCGGCGGAGGGCGAGTTTTCCGGGGCGCCCACCAACATGTGGGAGCAGACCGGGCCGCTGTTCGAAGAGGGCGCGGTGGAGCCGCTGCGCACCGGAGAGTCGGCGGTGGCCAGGGCGCCCTCCGAGCCGCCGCCGGTGGGCCCGGAGCTGCCAGCCCAGGCGAACCCGCTGCAGACCCTCGAGGGCGACGGCTTCCAGCTTGCCGCCATCCTGGAGCTGTCCGAGCGCGCCGGCTCCCTCGACTCCCTCGAGCAGCTGGAGCGGCTGATGGTGCGGGTGCTCGACGGGCTGCTCTCCTGCCAGCGGGGGTTCATCACCTACCACCTGCCCGGCGGCGACTGGAAGCTGCTGATGGTGGCGCGCCCCCACGCCTGGGATCGCCGGGAGGTGCGCCGCCTGCTGCAGCTCGCCCTGCGCGAGAGCAAGACCGAGAAGGTCCCGGACAGCCGCCGGGACGACCGCCTCGGCGCGGCCACCACGGAGCAGGGGGACGCCCGGGTCCTGGTGCCGCTCCGCGCGCAGGACAGAGCCCTCGGGGCGGTGTTCCTGGTGACCCCGCTGCCCCACAGCATCGACGCCAGGGTGGTGCGGCTGCTGGAGCATTACGCGCGCACCGTGTCCAGCGCCATCGTGCGCCTGACCAGCCGCTGAGGGTGAGGGAGGGCGCGTGCGCATCATCGCGGGAACCCTGGGGGGGCGGCGCATCAAGGCGCCACCCGGCACGACGGCCCGCCCCACCACCGACCGGGTGCGCGAGGCGCTGTTCTCCCGCGTGGTCTCCCGCCTCGGCAGCCTGGAGGGCTTGCTGGTGCTGGATCTCTTCGCGGGCAGCGGCGCCCTGGGGCTCGAGGCCCTGAGCCGCGGCGCGGCCGCGTGCGTCCTGGTGGAGCGCAACCGGCGCTGCGCCGGGGTCATCCGGGGCAACATCTCCGCGCTCGAGGTGGGCGACCGGGCGCGCCTGCTCACCATGGAGGCGAGCCGGGCGGTGGACCTGCTGGCAGGAGAGGGCGCGTCAGCCGGGCTGGTGCTGTTGGACCCACCCTACAAGCTCGACGCCACCGACCTGCTGCTGCGAATCGTCGCCGCCGAGCTGCTGGCCCCCGATGGGCTGCTCTGCCTGGAGCACGCCAGTGGGCGGGAGCCACCCGCGGCGCCCCCCGGGCTGCAAATCGCCAGCACGAAAGCTTACGGCGATAGCGTGCTCACTCTCTACAGCAGGCCGAGTATAATGACCTCCGCGTAGCATCGAGAAAGGAGACACATGTCGCGTATCGCCATCTACCCCGGCTCTTTCGACCCCGTGACCCACGGACACCTCGACGTCCTGCAGCGCGCCCTGGCCATCTTCGACCGGGTGATCCTCGGCGTGGCCTACAACATCAACAAGAAGGGGCTCTTCTCCGCTGACGAGCGCGTGGAGATGCTGAAGGAGCTGATGAAGGATGAGCCGCGGGTGGAGGTGGACACCTTCTCCTGCCTCCTGATGGAGTACGCCGCGCGCCGTGGCGCCGGCGCGGTGGTGCGCGGCCTGCGCGCCGTGGCCGACTTCGAGTACGAATTCCAGCTCGCGCTGATGAACCGCAAGCTGGCGCCGGACATCGACACCGTCTTCCTGATGACGGGTGAGGAGTACTTCTTCGTCTCCTCCAGCCTGGTGCGGGAGGTGGCGCGCCTCGGCGGAGACGTCAGCCAGTTCGTACCGTCCGTGGTGGAGCGGGCGCTCAAGGAGAAGCTGGCCGGATTGGCGCCGCCGGAGATGTAGCGGGGCGAGCGCGGGGGAGGGCGCTCTAGTCGCCCTCGATGGGCTTGGGGGTCACCTCCCGGGGGGCCTCTCCGGGGGTGTCGGTCTCTTCCAGGATGGCGATACGCTTGATCAGGGAGCGGATCTGGCGGCTGTCCGCCTCGGACAGATCGCCGAAACGAACGCCCATGCCCGGGTCGAGGTTGGTGAAGTCACCCGGCCGGTAGGTGTTGACCCACATCACCTCACCCTCGAGGTTGAGCGGCTCCTCCTCGCCGGGAGGGGTGAACTGCAGGTTCAGCATGGTGCCCGGCGCCTCGGGGGTGTTGGTGCGAACGAAGATGCCCATGGTGCTGATGTCGGTGATGTAGGCGAACAGGAAGGTGTCCTCGCTGGTGTAGTCCACCTCCATGTTGAGCAGGATCCGCGTGGCCTTGCGGCGCTCTCGCGCCTTGCGCTCCGCCTCGCTGATCTCCGCCGCGCGATCAGGGTGGATGCCTTCACCCTTCATGCCCAGATCCGGGATCTCAACCTGTTTGTCCTTGTCTTCCGCCATCGCTTTACCGGTCAAAGGAGTCTACAAAGCCCGGGGTACCCCGGCAAGTTTAATTGGGTTTTTCAGCGCACCCGGAGGTCGCCGATGGGCGAGCGGTTGGAGCCGTCGTTGGGCCCCTCGATGATCTTGATCCGGTCGTTGCCCAGCCAGAAGCCCATGTACATCTTGTAGATGCCCGAAGGCGTGGTGAAGATCGGGATGTCGATCTTGTGCGGATCCACGATGTAGTCCCCTGGCATCCAGTACTCGGTGGGGAACTTGCCGCCCAGGGGCACGTGGTCGCCATGGAACCGGTTGGCCGGCTGGTCGAAGTGGATGAAGATCTTGTACCCGGACGGCATCTGCCCCAGGACCTTGAAGAATAGCTTGAGCTGGAACTTGCCGCCGCGCGTGACCACGTCGTCGACCTCATAGCCCAGCAGCTCCACCTTGTTGTCGAAGTTGACCTTGACCGGGGTCTTGATCTTGGGCGGCTCGGAGAGCACCAGGCGGCGCAGGGGGTTGTGATCCACCTTGCACTTGCCCTCGAGCCGGTTGGACAGGATCAGGAACTGTGAGGAGCGGTCGTCCAGTACGTAGTAGTCGATGTTCTGCTGGCGGGCTGCCTTGTCGATGGGGGCCAGCTGGTGCGAGGGGACCAACACGAACCAGCGCTTGTCCTGCTGCAGCAGCGAGAAGAGCTGGTTCTGATCGCTGACGTCCTCCACCTGGCCGTCGTTGTAGTACGCCGCGCCTCGACCGGGCACCTGATACTGGGCCAGCGACTCGCCGCCGCTCTTGCAGGAGTGGAAGGTGCCGAACAGCGCCTTGTTGGACAGGTGGTAGCTCAGCTGCGGCGTGAGGTAGTACGTGCAGTAGGCTCCGAACGCCAGCCCGGCCACCACCACCACCCAGCGGATCCGCACCCCGGACACCGGCCCGAGGAGGAAGCGCACGCCGGCGCCGGCGAAGTCGACCCAGCGGCCCACCATGGCCGCCGCGCGGGTGTACCAGCGAGACCCGGACATCTCCCCAAGGGGGCGAGGCACGCCGCCGAGGCTGAAGAAGAAGAGCGCGGCGAAGGCCACGCCGATGGCGCGCACTTGCCACTTGATGTCCAGCTCGCTCGGGTACTTGGTGGGCTCCAGCAGGTGGCTGAACACCAGCCCGTCGGGCTTGACGAAGAAGTCCTGATGCACCACGAGCACCAGCCCCACCGCCACCACGGCCCAGAAGCGGCTCACGTCCTCGCGGCGGGTGATCAGCTCGGCGCCGAGCACGCCCACGCCCAGGGCGAGCCAGGGCATGGCCGGGAAGCGCAGGTTGCCGAGGTAGCCTTGCCACAGGCTGGCCAGCACATATCCGCCCGCCACCAGCACCAGCACCAGCATGCGGGGGAAGGCGTCGGGGGTGCGGCTGTGGGCGTCGTTGCGGTGGGCCAGCACGAAGCGGCCCAGCGCCAGCGGCGCCAGGGCGATCCAGGGGAAGAACCCCCAGCCGAGGTCGCGGAAGGTGGTCTCGAAGGTGGGGGGGGCGAGCATGCGGCGCCACTCGCCGCCGAGCAGCATGTAGCGCGTGTTGCCCAGCACCAGCAGGAGTCCTCCGATGACCACGCCTGCCAGCACCAGGGCGCCGAGCAGGGTGGGCAGGCACTGCTGCAGGGACTGGCCCACGGTCAGGCGCGGCACCGCCTCCGGCTGGCCCACGTCCGGCGTCTCGCGGTAGGGGGACTCCGACTCGTCCTGGTCCTCTTCCGCTTCTTCCGGCTCGGGGGCCTCTTCAGCCTCCAGCAGCCGTGAGGTGCGCCAGCTCAGGCCAACCGCCAGCCACAGCGCGGCCAGGGGGAAGGCCACGCCGAGGATCAGCCCCTTGGACAGGAACCCGGCCACCAGGCCGACGGTGCCCATAAGGAGATCCATGTAGCAGCGCTTTCCGCTGGCCGGCCAGATATACGCCGCGAGCCCGCCGACGCTGGCCAGGATGGAGGCGTAGAACAGCATGTCGCTCTCCAGCTGGCGCGCCTGGAAGATGAACGCGGGCGTGGTCCCCAGCACCAGCGCGGCGCCCAGCCCGGCCCCGGTGCTGAACAGCCGCCGGCCCGCGCGGTAGGCGATGAGCAGGGTGAGCAGGCCCACAATGGCCAGCGGCAAGCGGCCGGCCATCTCGTTGACGCCGAACAGCTTGAAGCCCAGGGCAACAGCCCAGATGTAGAGTGGTGGTCTCGGCGAGTAGCGGCCGTCTATGGTGACGTCCCCCCAGGAGCCGGCCTTGGCCACCTCCTGGGCGAGGTCCGCCTGCCGAATTTCCACGGGATCCCACAGCCCGAAAGAGCCGAGGCCGGGGAGCCACAGGGCCGCGCCGATCACCAGTATTAAAATCCACGGGTGCTTTTTGAGCATGCTCATGGGAGTACCGGTAGGGAGTATGAGTACGGGTAGTGCAACAAAGCACGGACTCTACTTATGCCGTGGTGGTCATGCAACAGTTTTCGGGGCAATCGGCCTTTGCCACGGGAAGCCCACTATGATAATGACCGGACATGACTGAGGGATTGCCGGTCATCATCGTCGGCGGAGGGCTCACCGGGATCTCCACCGCGCTGCACCTTCGCGGGCCGAGGCCGTACCTGCTGCTGGAGCGGGACGGGGCGCTGGGCGGGCTCGCGCGCACCGAGCAGGTGTATGGGTACAGCTTTGACCACACCGGCCACTGGCTGCACCTGCGCGACCCGTACATCAAGGAGCTGGTCACGGGGCTCATCGGCGACCAGCTGGTGTCCGTGGACCGGGTGGCGCGGATCCACTCTCACGGGCGCCGCACCCTCTACCCGTTTCAGGCGAACCTGCGCGGGCTGCCACCGGACGTGATCCAGGAGTGCCTGGTGGGGTTCGTGCGCACCCTCATCGCGCGGGGCGAGCGAGAGCCGCGCAACTTCGAGGAGTACATCCACCACCACTTCGGCGAGGGCATCGCGCGGCACTTCATGATCCCGTACAACACCAAGCTCTGGGGTGTGCACCCGCGGGAGATCACCAGCGCCTGGTGCAGTCGGTTCGTGCCGAAGCCGGACCTGGAGCAGGTGGTGGCGGGGGCGGTGGGCGCCGGTGAGGCCCAGATGGGCTACAACGTGCAGTTCCTCTACCCGCGGACTGGCGGCATCGAGACCCTTAGCCGCGCCCTGGCCGGGGAGCTGGACTCGGAAAAGGTCAAGCTTCACACCGAGGTGGAGGCGGTGGACCCGGACGCGCGCACCGTGACTGTGGGCGGCGAGACCCTGGAGTACCACGCGCTGATGTCGAGCATGCCGCTGCCGGAGCTGGTGGGCCGCATGCCCGACCCGCCGGCAGAGGTGGCCGAGGCCGCGGGCAAGCTGCGGGCCACCTCGCTGCGCTACCTGAACGTGGCGAGCCGCGCTCCGTGCCCCGAGTCGTACCACTGGGTCTACGTGCCCGAGGAGCGGTTCCCGTTCTACCGCGTGGGGTGCTTCTCCAACGCCGTGCCCTCCATGGCGCCCGAGGGGTGCTCCAACCTGTACGTGGAGCTCACCGACCGCCACGAGCCGGGGGAGGGCGAGGTGAAGGAGATCCTCGCCGCGCTGTGCGAGGTGGGGGCGCTCAGGTCGGTGGAGGACGTGCAGTTCGCCCATGTGCGCAACATCCCGTGCGCCTACGTGGTGTTCGACGACCACTACGAGGCGGCGCTTGATACCATCTTCCCGTACCTTGAGCGGAATAGGATCTACTCCCGTGGGCGTTACGGAGCGTGGATATACAACGCCATGGAGGACAGCCTGCTGGCCGGCAAGGAGGTGGCCGGCATCATCGACGCGCTGCCCTCGGAGCACAGCAGACCATGACCTTCAACAAAGACGAACCGACTTTTCAGCTAGATCCCGACGCGGCTCCGGACGGCTCCACCAAGGCGCCGCTGATCAGCGTGGTGATCCCCGTGTACAACGAGGAGGGGATCCTCGTCTCCTCGGTGATGAGCCTGCGCGAGCACCTGGGCGAGCTCGGGTTCTCCTTCGAGATCCTGCTGGCGGAGAACGGCAGCGCCGACCGGACCGTGGAGCTGTGCCAGGAGCTGCACGACAAGTACCCCGAGGTGGAGTACTTCTCCATCGGCGAGCCAAACTACGGCCGGGCGCTCAAGGAGGGGATCCTGCGCGCGCGGGGCACATACATCGTGTGCGACGAGATCGACCTGGGGGACATCGACTTCATCAAGCGCGCGCTTGACCGGCTGATGCATGGTGACGCCGACATGGTGGTGGGCTCCAAGGTGCTGGCGGGGGCCGAGGATACCCGCCCCTTCGTGCGGCACCTGGCCACCGGCGTGTACAACACCATGCTGCGGCTGGTGCTGCACTTCCACGGCACCGACACCCACGGCATGAAGGCGTTCCGGCGGGAGGCGCTGGTGGGCACCGCCGGGCGGTGCGTGGTGGACCGCGACGTGTTCGCATCCGAGTTCGTGATCCGCGCGGAGAAGGAGCGCCGGCCGGTGGTGGAGATCCCCGTGCGGGTGGTGGAGAAGCGAGCGCCGTCGATCAACCTGTTTCGCAGGGTGCCTGGCGTGTTTCGCAACCTGGCCCACCTGGTGTATGTCATGCGGGTGCTGGAATAACCCCGCGGAGGAGCGTCATGGCCCCCAAGAAGATCTGCGCCATCAGCATCGATCTGGATCCGCTCACTGCGTACTACACCATCCATGGGCTCGGCGACCCGCCGTCCCAGGTGCGCGGCACCATCCTGCGCAAGGCGCTGCCCCGGTTCGAGGAGATGTTCGCCGAGGCCGGGGTGCCGGCCACCTTCTTCGTGGTGGGTCAGGACCTGGCCCAGAGCGACACCGCGCGGGACGTGCTGCGACGGCTGGTGGAGGATCATGGCTGCGAGGTGGCCAACCACACCTTCACCCACCCGTATGACCTGAACTTCCTGCCCAAGCAGGTGGTGGACGCCGAGGTGCGCAACGCCCACGAGGCCCTGGTGGACCTGGTGGGAGAGGCGGCCCGGCCCGTGGGCTTCCGCTCGCCCGGCTACGGTGTGGGGGAGATGGTCATGGAGGTGCTGGCCAACCAGGGCTACCGCTACGACAGCTCCATGCTGCCGTCGCCGCCCTACTACCTGGCCAAGGCGGCGGTGCTGGCCGGCATGTTCATGCGCGGCCACTCCTCCGGGTCGGTCATGGGCGACCCGCGCTTCCTCACCTGCCCGCCCGAGCCGTACCGCCCCGATCCGGTCCGGCCGTGGCGCCGGGGCAACGGGCCGCTGGTGGAGATGCCCGTGGCCGTGCTGCCATGGTCGCGGGTGCCTGCCATCGGTACGCTGCTGGCGGTGAGCTCCGAGCCGATCCGCAAGCTGGTGCTGCGGGGCATGGCGCGGCGGCCGTTCTTTAACATGGAGATGCACGGCATCGACCTGTCCGACGCCATCGAGGACCGGATCCCCACCGAGCTGGCCGGCCGCCAGCCCGACCTGCGGGTGCCGTTCACCCTCAAGCGCGACCGCTACCTGCGCACCATCAACGACCTGAAGCAGGACCACACCTTCATGACCCTCGGCGACGCCGCCGCCATCGTCCAGCGCGAAGGCCGCCTGATCTAATATGTCAAGTGTAGGGGTCTGACCCCCACACTTGACATATTTTAGAGGCCGAGCAGGCGGAGGATGTTGCCGATGATCGGCAGCTTCTTGAGCAGGGCGAGGAAGCCGCCCTCGGTGGAGGGGGCCTTGGGGGCGCTGGGGGTGGCTGGCACCATGGCGGCGCCCGCGGCGGCGGTGGCTGCGGCCGGGGTGGCTGCGGCGCCATCGCTGTATTCCATGTCGTCGTCCCAGTCCTCAAGCTTCTCGGCCAGCTCCTCCACCAGGGAGGTGTAGTCCTGGATCTGTGACTGCATCTTGACCCGCTCGGGCACGGCCTTGTCGCGGATCGGCGCGAAGGCGGCCTCCAGGGTCTGCAGCTGCTCGCGCCCCCGGGCCAGGCAGCGCTCCATGGCGCCCTTGGCCTCCTCGGCTTGCTCCCGGGTCAGCGCGCCCTCCTCCGCCAGGGTGACCAGATCCCCCGCCAGGGCCTCGGCGTCGCTCACGGTGTACTCGTCGTGGCGTTCCAGGCACTCGATCATCACCGGCACGGCTTGCAGCGCCTGGGCCAGGTGCGGCTCCTCGTCCAGGTCGCCGATGTCGTAGAAGTTGGCCAGGTGGTGCGCCGCGGTCCAGCGCTTGGCCGGCTTCGGGTCCTTCAGCTCGGCCATGGCCATGTCGAACGTGTAGTCCTCTTCCGGCTCGTCCTCGGCAGGACCCTGCTCGCGCTGGGCATGGTCCGCGGCCATGATGGCCGCCACCTGTCCCTCCATCTGCTGCTGATGGCCCGGGGTGTACTTGGCGTACAGCTGGCCGTACTGGGTGGTCAGGTGGTGGTTGACGTCCTCGCTCATGGCCTGATTCCAGGCCGCCTGGGCGCGCTGCCACTGGTCCCAGGCGATGCCCTCGGCGGCCACCAGCTGCTGCATGTCCTGCCCGCCGGCGGCCCCGGCCATCACCTTGGCGTAGGTGTCGAGGGTCACCCCCTCCTTTGCGTCGCCGCTGGCGTCGGGCACGTCGGCGAAGTGCGCCTGCATGGTCGCCTGCTGCTGCATGGTGGCGAACTTCGCGTGCAGCTGCCCGCTCGGGTCGGCCTGCATGCGCGACCACCAGCCGTTCCAGGCGTGCGCGTAGGTGTTCTCGTCGATGCCGCGCTGGGCCAGGTACTGCTGGAAGTGGGGTTTGTAGGCCGGCTCGCCGTGCTGCGCCTTGAGCTCGCCGTCCTTGGACATGATCTCGGCGCAGTCCTTAAGGGTCAGGCCGTAGATGGCTTCATCGGACATGGTCCCTCCTGGTTCGTGGTCCAAGCGCGGGGACCATACCACGATCCTTTCCTCTGGACAGGGCCCCCCGGGAGGGCTATCCACCTTAGTCCTGGAGGGCAAAAATGGCCGGACTCATTGAAGACGCGAACCCTGAACTGGAAGACGAACTGTACCGCCAGCGGCACACCCTGGCCCACCTGCTGGCCAGCGCGGTGCAGGCGCTTTACCCCGAGGCCAAGCTCGGCTTCGGCCCGCCGGTGGACAACGGCTTCTACTACGACTTCCTCACCGAGACGCCCTTCTCCGAGACCCAGCTGAAGAAGATCGAGAAGAAGATGAAGAAGCTGGCCGGCCGCAACATGTTGATGGAAGGCACCACCATGCCCATCGACGAGGCCATCGTCCTGTTCGAGCTGAAGGGCGAGGTGCTCAAGGTGGAGCATGTCAAGGAGCTGGCAGCCCAGGGCGAGACCGAGGTGGGCATCTACACCATGGGCGACTTCGTCGACCTGTGTAAGGGCCCCCACGTGGACAAGACCCGCCAGGTGCCGATGAAGGGTTTCAGGCTGGACCGCGTGGCCGGCGCCTACTGGAAGGGCGACGAGAACAACCCGATGCTCTCGCGCATCTACGGCCTCGCCTTCCCGGATCGAGACGAGCTCAACGCGTACATCCACCAGCGCGAGGAGGCCGAAAAGCGCGACCACCGCCGGCTGAACAAGGCGCTGGACCTGTTCGTCATCGACCCGGTGGTGGGCAAGGGCCTGCCCATGCTCACCGAGCGCGGCACCACCCTGCGCCGCACGCTGGAGCGCTTCATCATCGACGAGGAGATCAAGCGCGGCTACAAGCATGTGCAGACCCCGGTGCTGGGGCGGAAGCACCTGTACGAGGTGTCCGGCCACTGGGAGCACTACCAGGACTCCATGTACCCGCCCATCGACGTCAACGGCGAGGAGTACTGCCTGCGCCCCATGACCTGCCCGCACCACTTCCGGCTGTACGCCAGCCGGCCGCACTCCTACCGCGAGCTGCCCCTGCGCATCGGCGAGGTGTCGCCCATGTACCGCAAGGAGCAGTCGGGCGAGCTGACCGGGCTCATCCGCGTGATGGGCTTCCACCTGGCCGACGCCCACATCTTCATCGAGCCGCACCAGGTCAAGGAGGTGTTCATCGAGGTGGTGGAGCTGATCCAGTACGTCATGGACTGTCTCGGGCTCACCGACCGCTGCTGGTACCGCATCTCGCTCAAGGACGACGCCAAGGAGAAGTACATCGACAACCCCGAGGGGTGGGCCGCCAGCGAGAAGGTGCTGATGGAGATCGCCGAGGAGATGGGGCTGAACTACACGGTGGGGGAGGGGGACGCTGCCTTCTACGGTCCGAAGCTGGACGTGCAGATGAAGACCGTGGGCGGCCGGGACGAGACCCTGTTCACCAACCAGATCGACCTGGCCATGGCCGGCCGGTTCGAGCTGGAGTACATCGCCCAGGACGGCTCACGCCAGCGCCCCTGGATCGTGCACCGCTCCTCCATCGGCTGCCTGGAGCGCACCATCGCCTTCCTGACGGAGCACTACGCCGGCGCGTTCCCCACCTGGCTCGCCCCGGTGCAGGCCATGATCCTGCCCATCACGGACGAGCACCTGGCCTACGCCACCGAGGTGGCCACCATGCTGGAGGACGCCGGCTGCCGGGTGGAGGTGGACGACCGCAACGAGACGCTGAACAAGAAGGTTCGCGAGGCGAAGCTGCAAAAGATCCCGTACCTGCTGGTGGTGGGCGGGCAGGAGGTGGAGCAGCAGGCGGTGATGGTCACCAACCGCGACAACAACCGCAAGGAGAAGGTCGCCGCCGACGAGTTCGTCGCCCGCCTGGCCGCCGAGAGCAAGGCGCGCACCACCACCCTCGGGTGCGCGGCGGCGGAGTAGCGTACGGATTGACTTGACATCGCGGCGCTTTGGGGGGAAGAAGAGCGGTCCAAATCGGGGCTGGCGACAAACCATGCTGGCCCGAGGAGAATCAAGATGGCGAAACAAACTCCCCTTCAGGTTGTGAACGACGTATACGGCGGCAAGGACAAGCTGGTGGACCAGCTGGCAGGTCTGCTGGAGCGCGGCGACGAGTCCAAGGCTGACCTCACCGCCCGCCTGCGCGCGGCGCCCAACTCCAAGCTGCTGCGGCTTCAGGCCGTGATGACCGAGGTGAAGGACCGCTTCGGCAGCAAGGCTGGCCTCGTGGACAGCATCCTGGCGCTGATGAACCGCGCCAAGGATGAGGACTACAAGGAGAAGCTGCTCGATCACAGCCCCACCCGCCTGCTGGACATGCTGCATAGCTGGGAGAAGAAGGCCAAGAAGGGCTGAGGCTCCTCTTTGCTCCTCGCCCGGGTCATCGGTAACGTCTGGGGCGCCCGTCAGGCGCCGACCCTCGAGGGCTACCGACTGTTGCTGGTTCAACCCCTCGACGCTGACGGGCGTCGGGACGGGGGCTCCAGTGCGCGCCGGGTCGTCGTTGACGGTCTGGGGGCGGGGCCCGGCGAGCTGGTGCTGGTGGCCCACGGCAGCCGCTGCAGAGACATCGCCCTCGGCGCCGGGGTGGCCACCAAGGAGCTGACGGTGGCCATCGTGGACGACTACGACGTGGGAGGCGCCGCATGATCCTCGGTCGCGTCGTGGGCACGGTGTGGGCCACCCGCAAGGACCCGCGCATCTCGCACCACAAGTTGTTGCTGGTCCGCGCGTACGGGGCGTACAGGCCGGGCCACTCCACCGCTCAGCTCGTCGCCGTGGACCGGGTGCACGCTGGCGTGGGCGACGACGTGGTGGTCTGCCTCGGATCGCCTGCACGCTGGCACCTGGGTGGGGTCAACCTGCCGGTGGACGCGGCGGTGATGGGCATCGTGGACAGCTGCACTTTTTCGCGTGAGGCGTTCTCCGAGGCGGCACGCCGCCCTGCGGCCTTCGCTGGCGGCTTCGAGCCCCGAAAGGTGGACTGGACATGAACCACGGACGCGTGATCGGTACTGTTTGGGCCCGTTGTTGCCAGCCCCCCCTCCCAAACCCTCCCCCCTTGATGGGGGAGGGCTTCCAAGTGGGGGGCGCCGCATGAACCACGGACGCGTGATCGGTACTGTTTGGGCCACGCGGATGGCCCCCGGGCTGCGCGGGCGGAAGCTTGCGCTGGTGGGCATGGAGGACGACCGGCTGGTGGTGGCAGCGGACACCCTGGACGCCAGGGCAGGTGACCGGGTGCTGGTCTCCTGGGGCAGCGGCGCGCGCAACGTCATCGCCCCCGGGCCGCACAACCGTGGCGTCCTGTGCGACGCGGCGGTGAGCCAGATCATCGACGGGATCACCGGCGAAGACGAGGAGGAGGTCTAGATGTTCCTGGGCAAGGTAATCGGATCAGTTTGGGCCACGGTGAAGTGGCCCGAGACCGAAGGCCTCAAGCTGCTCACCGTGCAGCCGTACCACCTCTCGGACCTCACCTCCCCCGACGAGAAGTTCCCCTCCTGTTCGGACCTGGTGGTGTGCGCCGACACCCTGGACGCCGGGGTGGGTGACGACGTCGTGGTGGCCTACGGGCACGCCGCGCGCGTGGCCCTGGAGGATGCCCTCGGCCCGGCCGACAAGCCGGGGCACCCGGTGGACGCCGCGGTGGTGGCAGTGGTGGACAATGTCGAGGTGGATGAGGCAGCCATCGCAGACTGAACCCTGGTAGGATACCCGCCATGTCAGACAATCTTGAACAAGTAGCCCGGCTCGTGACCCAGGCGGTCACCGAGCGGCTAGGAGAGGTCCGGGGGGACGTGCTGGAGGTGGTGGTGCGGGAGGTGGTGTCCGCCATGTCAGGGGCCCGCGAGGTCCCGGCCTCCTCCACGCCAGCGCCACCTGCCTTGCCCGACTGCGGCGCCGCGCCTGGCATCACCACCCCGCGCGGGTCCGTCGTGCCCCGCGCCCCCACCGGCGGCGCCGCCAGCGACCTGGAGATCTGCCAGCGCTGTCTCGACCAGGAGCGCAGCCGGTCCGACAACCGCGCCGTCATCACCACCACCGGCAGCAACACCACCGGCGTGGTGGCCGCCGTGTCCGCGGAGATCGCCGAGGCTGGTGGTGACATCCAGGACATGAGCCAGACCATCGTGGCCGGGTTCTTCACCATGATCATGGTGGTGGACCTGGGCGGTCTGACGCTGCCCTTCGATCAGTTCCAGGAGCGGCTCATGGCCCGGGCCCAGCAGCTCGGCATCCACGCCGTGGTGATGCACGAGAGCGTACTCCAGGCCCTCCAGCGGGTGTAAACAGATGATGTACCAGAACACAGAGGTCACCGAGATCCTGCGCATGATCGAGAGCGAACACCTCGACATCCGCACTGTCACCATGGGGATCTCCTTGCGGGGCATCGCCAGCCGCAGCCTGGACGAGACCTGTCAGGGGCTGCGGGAGAAGGTGATGCACCACGCCGCGGAGCTGGTGCCCACCATCGAGGCCGTGCAGCGGGACATGGGCGTGCCGATCACCAACAAGCGCCTGTCCGTGACCCCCGCCGCGCTGGTGGCCGAGGCCAGCGGCGCCGACAGCTTCGTGCCCGTGGCCCAGGCCATGGATCGCGTGGCCGCGGAGGTGGGCGTCGACTACATCGGCGGCTTCTCCGCGCTGGTGGAGAAGGGCATGACCCGGGGCGACCGCACCCTGCTGCACTCCATCCCCGAGGCCCTGGCCAGCACCGAGCGGGTCTGCTCTTCGGTGAACGTGGCCACCACCAGGGCTGGCATCAACATGAACGCCATCCTGGTCATGGGCCAGCAGATCAAGGACCTGGCCGCGCGCACCGCGGACCAGGGCGGCATCGGCTGCGCCAAGCTCGTGGTGTTCGCCAACGCGCCCGAGGACAACCCGTTCATCGCCGGGGCCATGCACGGCGTGGGCGAGCCGGACTGCGTGCTCAACGTGGGGGTCAGCGGGCCCGGCGTGGTGCTCGCCGCCCTGCGCCGGCTGGTGGACGCCAACCCCCAGTGCCACCTGGGCGACTTCGCCGAGACCATCAAGCGCGTCTGCTTCAAGGTGACCCGCGCGGGCGAGCTCATCGGCCGCGAGGTGGCCCGCCGCCTGGGCCGCGGCGTGCGCTTCGGCGTGGTGGACCTGAGCCTGGCCCCCACCCCGGCGGTGGGGGACTCGGTGGCGGAGATCCTCGAGGCCATGGGCCTGGAGCGCACCGGCACCCACGGCACCACCGCCGCCCTGGCGCTGATGACCGACGCCGTCAAGAAGGGCGGGGTCATGGCGTCGTCTTACGTGGGCGGGCTGAGCGGCGCGTTCATCCCGGTGAGCGAGGACGCGGGCATGATCAAGGCCGCCAGGGACGGCGCGCTGTCGCTGGACAAGCTGGAGGCCATGAGCGCGGTCTGCTCGGTGGGCCTGGACATGGTGGCCGTCCCCGGCGACACCACGGCAGAGACCATCAGCGCCATCATCGCCGACGAGATCGCCATCGGCGTGGTGAACACCAAGACCACCGCCGTGCGCATCATCCCGGTCCCCGGCTGCGCGGCGGGGGAGAGCTACGAGTACGGCGGGCTGCTCGGCACGGCCCAGGTGCAGGCGGTCAACAAGTTCTCCAGCGCCGACTTCATCCTGCACGCCGGGCGCATCCCCGCGCCGTTGACCAGCGTTAGAAACTGAGCGTAGACGCGGCATCCTGCCGCGTGCCTCGAAGCGGCGAGACGCCGCTTCTACAAGGGCGTAGACGCGGCATCCTGCCGCGTGCCTCGAAGCGGCGAGACGCCGCTTCTACA
>CAZEFW010000006.1:52351-113466 GCA_964511535.1 uncultured Myxococcales bacterium
GGCGTAGACGCGGCATCCTGCCGCGTGCCTCGAAGCGGCGAGACGCCGCTTCTACCGGCGTGGCGGCGCTGCCGGCGGGTGCCGGGTGGCGATCTTCATGCCGATCCATGCCAGCATGTCGCGGCGCGCAGCGCAGGGTGTGCCCTCCCGCACCTCTCCGGCCAGGTCGCCCTTGTGAGTCTTGCCGTCGTGGACCAGGGCGTAGGGCTCGACCGGCGGATCCGCCGCGGGGCAGGCCGCCGGCGCGCTGGCCTGTGCCCACCAGAGCTTGTTGAGCTTGGCCCAGTCGCCGGCGCGGTTGAAGCGCACCTTCTCCGGCGCGCTGCACCCCTGCTGGCACATCTCGGTCTGGGCCCAGAACGGCGCCGACTTCACCTCCAGCGCCGCCTGCACTGTGGATGGACCTTCCGTGACCCCCATGGTCACCGTGAACGACCCCGGCAGCCGCACAGAGGGGGCGTCCGGGCTGGGCGGGTTCTTCCCCGGCCACGGCGCCATCTGCTTGCACATCTGCGCCCGGGTCTCGCCCGCCTTCAGCTTCACGAACGCCTGCTGCCACGAGGGCAGCAGGTCGAAGCTGGCCACGTGGTCCTGGCGCACCATCACCTTGCGGCCGTCGTGGAACCGGAGGAAGTAGCCGGAGAACGGGCCGGCCAGGCGCGCCGGCTTGTCCGACAGGGTCAGCCGATCACCCTCGCGGACGATCTTGCCCTTCACCGTCATCACGTCCCCCTCGCCACCCGCGCGCCAGGTGAAGGCCCCCGCCGCCTCCAGCACCACGTCGGCCCAGCTCTTGTCGTCGCAGCCCCAGCCCCAGGTCCCCGCGATGTCGGCGGCGGTCCACTCGGCCGGCGGTGTCGCCGGCGCCTTCGCCTTCGCCGCGACCCTGGCCTGTTGGACCTTCTCGCCGGCGCCGCACCCCGCGCCCCCGCCGCCACGATTGCACGCACCCGCCGCCAGAACGGCGAGGATCAGCACCTTTTTGTTGGTCATGGCCGAATGTTCTCACACCTGGGCCCTGGCGCAAAATGCCTGGCTGCCACCTGGTGTATGATGCCAGGCAGCATGCGCGTCCGGCTCTGCATCCTCACCCTGGGACTGCCCCTGCTGTGCAGCTGCCACCTGATCTACCCCTACGAGGGCAGGGGCAACGGCGACCAGGGAGTGCCCGGCTCCGACGCGTGCCTGCCGATCCCGGCAGGGCAGGTCAAGGGCGCCTACGCCGGCACCTGGCGCGGCGTCTACACTTGCCCGGGCAACCAGCCGTGGGAGATCCAGGGCAACCTCTCCCTGAGCATGAAGCCCGCCGGCGGCGACTCGGGCTACGAGGTCACCGGCGAGATGAAGGGCGTGGCCGACAAGTACTACCACCTCAAGGGCGGCGTGGTGGGCACCCTCGGATGCCGGGCCATGCAAGCCCGGCTCGACTCCATCTCGGTGACGGTCTACCTGCTCGGCATCCCGATCACGTACTACATGCGGGGCAGCCTGCGCGGCATCTTCTCCCCGAGCCTCACGGGGCAGTCCGGCTTCAAGCTCGGCACCTGGACCGCCGAGGACAAGGGCAGCTCCTGCTCGGCCAGCGGCTCCTGGACCGCCACCGAGCAGTGAGCGCGCGGGCCCCTCAGCGGATGTAGATCACGTAGCGCCAGCCCGCCTTGGCGGCGTCGGCCGTGTTCCCGGTGAGGCAGCACTTGCTGGAGCTCCAGTTGGCCCAGTGGCCGTGGGTCGACGCGTTTTTGTCGTAGCCCCACAGGATCTGCTGGCCCGTCCACCCGATGCCCACGTGGGGATAGGTCGGGCTGTTGCCCGTGTTCAGGGCGCGGGTGATCTGCTGCGGCATGATGCTGAAGGTGGCAATGGTCGCGTTGTTGCTGCAGGTCTTGGCCAGGTAGCACTCCGACGCCAGCCCCCCGGCCTTCTTGTAGGTGCCGTAGCGGCTGACGTCGGCGGTGGAGGACGCCGCCCAGCCGTAGACAACCTCGGTGTAGCTCTTGAGGGGCAGGTTGGTGGTGTGGATCGCCTTGCTCGAGCTGGCCACGCTCACGGGCGCGGTCATGGCGGCGCGGGTGGTGATCGACTTGTACATGGTGGCGGCGCCCGAGTTGTTGCTCGGCAGCTTCATCATGTTGTAGACCGCCAGCCAACCGCCTCCCAGGAAGGTCATCTCGCACTGGGCCATGAAGGGCGCCGTGCCCCCAGCGCCGTCCGGATCCAGCTTGTACGCCCCGTCGGGCGCCGAGGCGCACCCCTTCTTGATGGCCGCGCACGACGCCGCGGTGGCGCACTTGCTCACGGCGGCATCGCAGAAGCCGCCCTTGCAGTCCGCGCACAGCGCGCACGCCTTGCCCGTGTCGCACCCGGGGCAGGACCCGCCGCCACAATCCACGTCGGTCTCGCTGCCGTTCTTCACCTTGTCCGTGCAGCTGGGCGTGGTGCACTTGCCCGCCACGCAGGAGCCGCTGATGCAGTCTGCCTTGACGCCGCACCCCTTGCCGTCGGCGCAGGCCGGGCAGTACTTGCCGCCGCAGTCCACGTCGGTCTCGCCGTCGTTCTTCACCTTGTCGGTGCAGGTGGGGAACGCGCAGACGCCCGCCTTGCACACCTTGGAGGCGCAGTCGGTATCCTTGGTACAGCCCCAGCCCGACGCGCATGCGTTGCAGGAGCCGCCGCCGCAGTCCACGTCGGTCTCCGCGCCGTTCTTTACCTTGTCAGCGCAGGTCGGAGCCACGCACTGGCCGGCCTGGCACACGCCGCTCTGGCAATCCTTGGCCCCGAGGCAGCCCTTCTTGTCAGGGCAGGCCGCGCAGGCGGGCCCGCCGCAGTCCACGTCGGTCTCGCTGCCGTTCTTCACCGCGTCGTTGCACGCCGGGAAGGCGCAGACGCCGGCGTTACACACGCCGCTCCAGCAGTCCGCCGCCGCCTTGCACCAGCGGCCCGAGGCGCACTTGGGGCAGGTGGGCCCGCCGCAGTCCACGTCGGTCTCGGCCCCGTTCTGGCTCTTGTCCGTGCAGGTGGGGAGCGGCATGTCGGGCTGCAGCATGTCGGGCTGCAGCATGTCGGGCTGCAGCATGTCGGGCTGCATCATGTCGGGCTGCAGCATGTCGGGCTGCAGCATGTCGGGCTGCATTGCGTCGGGCTGCGACGCGTCGGGTGTCGGCATGTCGGGCAGCGCGCTGTCCGGGGCCTGCGTGTCCGGCGCCGGGGCGTCCGGCACGGGCCCGTCCTCTGTCACGGACTGATCGGGAGGCTGCGCGCCAGCGTCGGCGCCGGGCAGCGCCACGTCGTCTGAGCAGCCCGCGATGATGCCGCAAATCAGCGCGGCGCCGGTCAGGGTGAGGGTTCGTGGGGTCATGGCCTTCCTCGGTCCTGTGGGATCCCGAGGGTACCACGGCCCCCGATCCGCTATTTGACCAGGTAGGGCGACGGCAGCGGGCTGGTGAACGCCCCGCGCCTCAGCAGCGCCTGATGCAGAAAGGCCGCCGCCTCGGCGCCGGTGCAGCGTGCCGCGGGCTGCAGCTTGCGGGTGCTCGGGTAGCTCGCCACGAGCCCCGCCCGCGCCGCCGCGGCGAGCCTGGCCCGGGCCCAGCCCGACGCCTGCGCCGCGTCGTCGAAGCGGGCGGTCAGCTCGGCGTCACCTGCCGCGGGCAGCGCGAGGCCCGCCGCGAGGGTCACCAGGAGCTGCTCACGTGTCACCGATGCGCCCGGCGCAAAAACCCCCACCTCGGTCCCGGCCATGAAGCCCGCGCGCCATGCGCGACACGCCGCCCCGCGCGCCCAGTGTCCGACTGAGAGGTCCGCGAAGGGGCACGCGCCGCCCCGGCCCGTGGCCGCCGGCCAGCTGCGCAGCTCAAACGCCAGGTCCAGCAGCACCGCCGTCTCTGCCCGGGTCACCGGCTGGTGCGGTCGGTAGCTCCCGTCGGTGAAGCCGACGATGCGCTTGCTCCTGGCCATGCGGTTGATGAAGGGCGCGGCCCAGCTGCCGGCCACATCCCAGTAGGCGTGGGGACCGGCCGCCGCCCGCGCCGCGCCCTCGGCCACGGCGGGCGGGATCGCCAGGGTCACGTGATACTGCATCGGGTCGAGGTCGTCGACGGCCGGCAGCGAGCTGGTCAGCTTCACGATCTTTCCTGCCTTGTCCCGCTCGAGCCGCAGCCACGGCGTGGCCATCCATTGCCGCCGGTAGCCGAGGTCGTAGTAGTACCGCTTCGAGACCATGTGCTCGCGCCAGGTGCCGCCGGCGTTGTCCGGCCGGTACCAGTTGTTGTGGTAGGCCAGGATGTTTCCGCGGCCGTCCACATCGCCCACCACGGCGATGTGCCCGTCACCGGACTTGCCGGAGCAGTCCTTGTTCAGGCAGCCGGCGATGAGGGTCCCGGCTGGCAGCCGCCCGCCGTACAGGCCGTTGAGGGCCTTGATGATGCCCGTCCGGTCCTTCGGCAACGCCACGATGCGGCCGCCGGCGGCGCGCACCCTGTCCACCATCGTGGGCACCAGCAGCGAGCTGTAGCCGGCCAGCCCCGCCATCTCCAGCACTCGTGAGAGGTTCTTGGCGCAGGTCGCCGGCTGCACGAAGGCGGGGTGGTTGACCTGCTCGGTGAGCCAGCGCTGCGACGCCTCGAAGACGCGCAGGCCCGCCGGCGTGAGCAGGTCGAACCGCCGCTCGGCGAGCCGCACGGATTCGGAGCTCTGCCCGTCGCTGGTGAAGGGGCGCAGGGACCCGCTGTCCCCGGCCTGACCCGATCCGAGCTCGGCCTGACAGCCCAGGGCAAGGCAGAGCGTGAGCGTGATGGCGATGCTGTGGCGTACATCTCTCATGGTGACTCTCTCGCGGTGGTGCAGGGGGGGCGGCGCCGGGTTCAGCGCACCTCGTGGTACCAGATCGGCACGCTGTTATGTCCGTTGGTGGAGACGATTGCCTTCTCCAGCGCGGCGGCCTGGTAGCGCACCCGGCGACCCGCGGTCTGGCCGTAGCCCCCGCCGTAGCCGCCCTTGAAAACCTGGCTCCAGCGGCCCGCCGGATCGTTGGCGGTGTAGTGGGTCCCGTCATAGCCGGTGAGCACGAGGACATGGCCGTAGCCGGTGAAGTAGCCGTGCACGATGACCGGCTTGCCGACCTTGAGCAGGGCGCGCACGTCGGAGACCCGCCCGTCGGTGTGGGCCCGCAGCCGGCGCGAGGTGCCCATCTTGGCCGCGTAGTGGTTGAACACCTGGGCCAGCCCGGCTGGGGACTGGGCCTTGTTCTTGCCGAAGTACTTGGTGATGGTGTCCGGGGTTCCGCTCCAGCCGTAGTACTTGAGCACCATGGCCAGCGACGTGTTCTGGCACGAGGCCGAGGGATGCAGCGCGTTGTTGTACTGGTAGAAGTACGGCATCTTGTTGATCAGGTCAGACGGGTTGTGGCCGGGGCCGGGGCCGGGCGTCTTGACGGTGATGGTGATGGAGCTCTTGGTGAGCCAGCGCCCCTGCTCGTCATACGCCCGCGCCGAGATGGTGCGTCGACCCACCTTGTACATGGTGACCTGCCGGGCGAAGCCGCCCTGGCCGTTGGACGACTCGGCGAACTTGAACATGCCATCGGCCCAGTACTCCACGCGCCGGATGTTTGCGGACGCGTCGACCCTGAGCCAGAAGCCGTTGTCCACCGAGGAGCCGTCCGCGGGGGCGGCGAAGCGGAGGAAGGTGCCCTGGGGTTTGGGATGCGGCGGGGACTGCTTGACCAGGCACAGCGCTGTGCCGTAGGCCCAGCCGATGGTCCCGGCGACGTCCAGCCGATGCCAGGAGTAGAGGCGCTCCATGACGGTCCCCCTGGTCCCCTCTGGCATGTAGCGGATGATGGCGCCGTAGGGGGACGGGTCCCTGCGCAGGGGGAGGCCGGATTTGAATTTGCACACCTGCACCTCGGTCCCCGGCGGGAACCGGGTGGAGGAAAAAGTGCTCAGGTCCTCCGGCGGCGCGCCGGGCTCTGGCTCGAGCCCGCCGAGGTCGGCGGAGCAGGCGGCCAGGCACAGGGTCAGACCGGTCAGTGCAGGGGCGATTTTCCAGGCGCTCGGGGTCATTTTTCCTCTCTCATGGATGCGCCCTGAAGCATTTGCAAGGCAGGTGCCGACTTTCATCGAAATGAGGGCATTGAAATCATGCGGTTTCTTCTTTCACCCGGTGGGGGATATCCCCCACTTGAGGACAAGTGTCATCAGTAATAAAACAGGATGGTCAATTTTAAAAACGGTCATTCGGTTTTAACGCGTGGAAAAGCCGGTATTAAGGCCCGGTGAATCCATGCTTGCCCGATGTTTAAAACGATTGATCGTTTTAAACACTGGAATGTTCGTTCTGTTATTCCTGGGCTACAGCGCAGGAGCAGAGGCGCCACAGGACCGCCGGTCAGGGCACCGCCGGGGTCAACCTGTCCACCCAGAAATACCCGTCGTACAGCTGCCCGGCGGAGCCCACGAGCGTCACCAGAGACGGCGCTGACAGGGGGTTGGCCTGGCAGCGCGCGCCGGGCGCGTGGGTGGGGATGAAAGCACGGTCAACGGCCGCGGCGAGCATGGCGTCCGCCACAACCCGGGGGTAGGAGGACATGGGAAATGTCGCCCCGAGGTAGTACACCTCGCTCGCCGGGCCGTAGACCGGCATCAACGTCACCACTGCCCCCCTGGTGGCGGGCAGATCGTTATCCAGCATGTACGCCACGGCGCCCTGCTTTTTCTTGGCGTGCGAGGCCCCCATGTGGGCGTAAAGCCGCTTGTGCCCGCTGGCGAAGGCGACGCCGAAGTTGTGGAACATCAGCGCCTCCCGGCTGGCCTTCCACGCCGCCATCTCCGTGCCGCTGGCCTGAGCGTACAGCGGCGACTGCATGAAGGCGCCCAGGTACAGCGCCGTTGCCAGCTGCCGGGCGCGCTCGCACCGGGCTGCGCCCAGGGCGGCGCACATGCCTGCCGCGGCCTTGATCTGCGAGGCGTACGCGCTCGTCTTGCCGACGTAGGCCGCGTCGATGCGCTTGTCCAGGTACGCCATGGGCACGGGCAGTCCCTTGAGCAGCGCCGTGGCCGCCGCCCCCGGGGACGCCTTGGCCATGGCGGACAGCTGCTCCACCGCCCAGCCGGTGCGCCACGGCACGTCCACGCCGTACACCGGCGGGGTCACGCCCTTGAGCTTCAGCGACCGCAGGCGCTCGGCGAACACGCGCCGCATGTCGTTTTTGGAGACGGTGTTCAGGTAGTAGTAATCAAGCGAGGCGGTCTTGCCGGAGTCGATGTACTTCCGATACGCCTCCGGGAAATCCATGGGCACCTCCAGCGCCAGCCCGTCAACCTGCTTCTGCTCCAGCAGGTGCTGGAACAGGTCCGCGCTGGCGGCACCCAGCTCGTTGGAGCCGTGCACCTCGCCGAAGATGAGCAGCTTCTTTCCGGCCACCAGCTGACTGAAGACATCGAACTGCCACCGCCGCTGCTTGTTTCGATCCTCGCAGGTCACCGGGATGGCGGCCTCCTTGACGAAGGTCTGCACCCCGGCGGACGTGGACGGGGCCGGCGTGGTCTTGGTGCAGCTGGAGATGCCCGCCTGCTTGCCGCAGGTGCCGCCGAGGCCCTGGTCGGGAGAGGGCAGCGCGCCGTCGAGGGCGGCCCCGCCGTCCAGGACGCGGGACTGGTCTGCGGAGTGGTCGGTGTCGCCGCAGCCGGCGGCGAGAGTCAGCGCCAGGATCAGGCTGGAAAGGATGCGTGCGGTGCGCGCCATGTGGATGCTCCCCGGTGTGTGTGCCCCCAGTGGTTCGTCACCAGGTATGTGGGGGTTCGCCGGCGCAGGTCGCGCACAAAAGCGCCGCCAGGGAGCTTCAGCTGCAGCCGAAGTAGCTCTTGCTCGACAGCCAGCCGCAGCGCTGACCCTTGCTGGCGCAGTTCAGCGACTTGACCTGGTTCTTCTCGCACCACACCACCGTGCTGCCGCTGCAGCGCCCCTTGTAGGTCTCCCCCTTGCACGCCTGGGCTGGCGGCGCGTACGGCTTGTTCAGGCAGTTGAAGAACTTCTTGTTGTCGTCGTAGCCGCAGCGCTGACCCTTGCTGGCGCAGTTCAGCGACTTGACCTGGTTCTTCTCGCACCACACCACCGTGCTGCCGCTGCAGCGTCCCTTGTAGGTTTCACCCTTGCAGGGGTTCGCCTTGGGCTGGGGCTGGGGCGCCGCCGGCGGCGCGGCGGGCTGGCTCACCTTGCCCACGAAGTCGAGGTAGCGGTCCACCCGGGTGTCCACCCCATAGCGGCGGCAGTTGGCGTCGCCGTAGCTGGTCACGCCGGCCACGTAGTAGCGCCCCTGCGCGTCCTGGTGCAGCGCCGGGCCGCCGGAGTCGCCCTGGCAGGTGTTCCGCCCCGGCTCGCTGTAGGTGAAGGTGGTGGAGTTCACCCGGGTGACCTGGATCCAGACCGCCCGCTTGCGCCCGCTGGCGTTGCTGTAGCCGCCGGTGCGGCCGTAGCCGACGAAGAACAGCTTCTTGCCGATGAAGCTGCTGCTCATGTGCTTGAGCACGCCGAGGTGAGGCACTGGCGCGTCCTTGCTCAGCATGATGATCCCGATGTCGTTCCGGATCTGGCTGTGGTTGTAGCTCGGATGGGGGATCAGCCGCGCCGCCGGGATGGAGGCCTCGGGCTGGTAGGCGTTGGCGCCGATGACGAAGCGCATGTACTTTGCGCTCTTGCCTCGCAGGCAGTGGGCAGCGGTGAGCACCTTTCGCGGGCCGATGAGGGTGCCGGTGCAGCTCGCCCGGTTGCCGTACATCAGGGCTCCCACGGCGGGTAGCCCGTTGTAGCTGGTGCCGCCGACGATGGACCGCCCATGTCCTGCGGAGGGCGACCCCTGCTCGGGGGATCCGCAGGCCATGGCGACCACGGCGATGAGCGAAATCAGGGATGATACGCGGGGGGATGATTCGGTAGAGCCACCTTCGGACATTGAACCTCCTTGCCTGGGTTACGCGGCCGGGTGGCCGCGGAAAAATTCCTCCTTATCCAGGTAAGAGGGGGGCAAAACTGATTTGTCGCGTCCGAAGCTGAAAAAATCTTCTGAAAGTGGAATCAGCTGCCGGTCACGGACAGGTCGTCTATGTACCAGCCGGCGTAGTTGACGAAGGAGGAGGCCATGAAGTGGAAGGTCACCTCCACGGTCTTTCCAGCGTGCTTGCTCAGGTCGACGGTGCGCTTGACCCAGGCGGTGGGCGCCTTGTACGTCTTCTCGCAGTGCTGGTACATGACCTGGCCGTCCACCCGGATCTCGGCCCAGTCGTAGGGCGAGTTCAGGTCCTCCCACGAGTAGTAGCTGAGGCTCGCCTTGGTCCAGCCGGCCGGCAGGGGCACCTTGAGCCGCAGCACGCTGTCGTCCCCCGTGCTGGCGTTGCTGCAGGTCCCCGCCTTGTCGTCCACCTTGTTGTTGTTGCCCAGTGCGTTGTAGCAGTCGTTGAGCACCGTGCCCCACAGCGAGGTACCGGAGTGGGGCTTGGACGGCGCCTTGCCGAACACCTTGCTGCCGAGCTTGCAGTTCTTGCCCGCCTTGAAGGCCAGCTTGCCGCACTCCCAGTCGCCGGTGCCGGTGAGGCCCTTGCACGTGCTGTCGAAGTCGAGGGTGAACGGCGGGGTGAGGCTGCTCACAATGTGCTCGGCCACCGTGAGGGTGAACGGCCCGTACAGGATCGGGTTGACGCTGTCCACGGCCACCAGGTGGGGCCCGGCGCCGGCGGGGGTGAAGAAGACGTCCTTGGACTTCTCCATGCCCACCGTGGTCACCAGCCCCTTGCCGCCGCCCGCCGCGCAGGCGGACTCCACCGCGCCGGCGCCGCAGCCCGCGCTCGCCTCGAAGAGGTAGAGCCGCGCGGAGAAGTCGGGCTTCAGGTTGATGCGGTACTTGGTGCCCTGCTTGAGCTGCACCTTGTAGTACACCTGCGGGCCGCGGAAGGTGTACAGCTTGCCGTTCTTGTCCGCCGGCTGGCCGCACACGAGCTTCGAGTGCTCGTCGGTGCAGCCGATGGTGTCGCCCTTGATCACCGTGGGCGCGCCAGGGGTGAGGTTCACCGCCTTGGCCGCCGAGCAGCGGTGGTTGGCGGGCCGTGCGAACGGCGCGATGGAGAGGGTGAACTTGCTGGCCTGGTACTTGTCGTAGGCGTCCGCCACGATGATCCACGGGCCCGTGGCCTTGGGCGTCAGCAGCAGGGACTCCGCCTTGCCCGAGGTGCCGCCGGGCAGGTCAGGGGTGTCCCTGGCGTGGCCGGCGCAGGCGAAGTTGATGGCCGTGGCGCTGCACGCCGTGGCCGCCGGGAAGGCGTACAGCGCCATGTCGCCCGCCTCGGGATCCATGGTGACCTTGTAGGTCTTGCCGCCGGTGAGCTTCACCTTGAAGTACACCTGCGGCCCCTTCCACGGCCCCATCATGTCGCCGCAGTTGATGGCGCTGCCGAACTCGTTCTTGGCGCCCAGGGTGTCGCCCTTCACGGTGGCGCGTCCGTTGCTCAGGGTGATGACCCTGGGGCTGGAGCAGCGGCTCCCCGCTGACCCCACGGAGGCGCCGTCATTCTGGGGAGCGGCGCCATCCGCCGCCGTTGCGCCGTCCTTGCTCGCGCCCGCGTCAGGGGCCTTGCCGCCCTGATCCGCGCCGGGTTCCGTGACCCCGTCATCGTCGCTGCATCCGAATCCGCCCAGCAGCGCCGCCAGCAGCAGCGCCTGATACCTGTTCTTCCAGTTCATGGCCATCATCTCGTTCCTCCTTTCCCGGGGTAGGTGGCGGGCCATGTCTTCAGGTCGCGGTACAAATCGTCTTTTCTGGCGGCGGCGGTGACGCCCGATTGATCCTTGCGCCGCTCCAATGACCTCCTAGCCTTAATAAGGTGAGCAGGCGTACGCATTCGAGCAGCGATGCAGGTCAGCAGTACAGCGCCAGCGCGCTGATCTTCGTCGACAACAGGCAGCTCACCTGCCGCCTGATCAAGATCTCCGCCATCGCAGTGCAGCTCTACGCAGCCGAGGATCTCCCGGCGGGCACCTACGTCCGCCTCAACCTGACCCTGCCCGGTGTGGACAAGGTGCTGGACGTGGACGGGGTGATCTCGTCCAGGGGCAAGCAGAGCGGGCACCTGGTGCTCGGCGTGACCTTCTTCGATCCGCCGGTGGAGTTTACGCGGCTCGTCGGCACCTTCATCGGCTGGCTGCAGCGCGATCGCGCTCGACGGGAAGCGGCCAAGGCCAGGCGCTCGGCGCGGACCCTGTCAGACACCGCCTCCGCGACGCCGGAGGAGCGCCGCCGCAGGAGCCGCACCTCGGGCCAGTACGTGGCGGTGCCGCCGTCCGTGGCGGCTCGTTCGCTGGATCAGCGCATGACCGGGCCGTCCTTCCCGCGGGTCAGCACCGAAGAGCTGCGCGCGGTGGCGTCCCACAAGACCCGGGTCGACACGGACAGGCTCCGCGCGGTGGGGTCCGGCCGGACCACGGGCAGCTCCAGGACCGAGGAGGAGCGCCTACGCCTCAAGGAGGCGGTGGAGGCCCGGGGGCCCCCGCGCCCCCCCCCCCCCCCCCCGGGCAAAAACCCGCGCCCCCGCCGCCCCCGGCGGGGGGGGGGGGCCGGGGGGCGCCGCCGCCAGCAGGACACCCGCGTTCGCAAGGAGCTGCGCCAGATCTACCGCGACGCCCTGGAGGATCTCACGCGGGAGCCGGGCACCGACCCGGGGTCGAAGAAGGAGCGCTGAGCCCGCGCCCGGGGGTCAGCGCGGGGTTCATCTCGTCCTCCTTCACCAGGGCAGCTGCCCCGGGTCGTAGATCAGGTCGAAGCTCCTGGACTTGGCGCACGGATCAAAGGGCTGCTTGCGCACCCCCAGCTCCAGGTGCAGGTGCCGGAGCTCGCTGCGACCCGAGTTACCCATCAGCGCGATGTGCTGGCCCCGCTTGACCGCCTTGCCCACCAGGGCGGCGGCCGGGATTGAGCCATGCTTCAGGTGGGCGTAGCGGCTCAAGATGCCGCCGGCGTGGGCCAGCACCAGGTGGTTCCCCCAGCCGGCGCCGCACTCCCTGACGGCCGTGTTCTTGCAGAACATGCCCGCCGGATCGCCGGCGCATTTCTGGGGGCAGCCGAGGCGCACGTAGACCACCACACCGTCGGCGATGGCGCGCACAGGCACGCTGGTGGGCCCGGTCTTTCCGATGACCAGGTCGAGGCCCTCGTGCTTGGCCTTGAGCCCGGGCGTGCCGGAGAAGGGCACCGAGTAGTCGGGCTTCTGGGTCGGCTTGCTCCACTTGAGCTTGGTGTAGCCCGGCGGCAGCAGCTTGCCCGAGGGGAGCTTGTTGCCGGTGGTCTGCACCGGCGCGACCTCGGCGCCGCCGCTGGTGTACGACGAGCACGGGGGCGGCGGTTTCTGATCCGGCTTGGGCTGGAGCTTGTCCGGGGGCGGCGGCTTCTTGTCTGTCGGGGGCGGCGCCTTGTCCGCGGGCTCACCGAGGTCCGCTGGCCGGGGTCGGTCCTCTTTTGCCCTGGCATCGCGGCCCTCGCCGGCGTCGCGTGGCCGCTCGCGGTCCGCGGTGGCGCCGCGGTCGCGCGCGCGGCCAGCGTCCGGCGTCGCGCCGTCCTCGGGCCCAACCAGGGAGCCCCCCTGGCAGCCGTGGCAGAGCAGCGCGGCGGCCATGATCCAGCTCCAGGCCATGGGCGGGGCGGTCTTCATGTTGACAGGGTGGCCGCTCACCGGCTCGAGGGCAACGCCCAGCGCACGACCGCGCTCTTGGCCTTCCAGTTGGTGGCCGGGTAGACCGACAGGTGGTACAGGAAGCCGTCCGGGGCGATGGCGATGCGTCCCAGGCGGGGCGGCTTCTGGAAGGTGGAGACCTGCTTGCCGTCGGCAGAGACCGCCACGACGACCGGGGGTTTCGTCGCGAGCTCCGCGTAGACCTTGCCGGTGAACCAGTCCCGTGCCAGGGAGGTCACCTCGCCGGAGAGGGTGGCCCACGGCGCGAACTTTCCGCTGGCCGTGACCAGCAGGTACACTTTGCCGCCGGCTGTGGCCACCAGCAGCCGCTGCATGTCGAACACCGACGACGCCACCACCCGCCCGGGGAAGGTGGCCACCAGCTTGGTGCCGGGCGGAGTGAGGGTGGCCCGCATGAAGTCGCCGTTCTTCTTGACGTTGCCCACGTAGAGCGCCCGGTCGGCGGCGTAGGTCAGGCCGTACGGGCCGGTGTCCACGCTGCCGTTGCCGAACGGTCCCTTGCCGGTGGTGGGCGTCGCAGGCAGCATGTTGGGCAGCGGGCGGCTGGCGCTCTTGCGATCCAGCTTCACCACCCCCTGGCGTCCGTCGAGCCCCGTCTCCACGCAGCCGCAGGTGGCGCAGCAGATATAGGTCGCCGCCACCTCTCCAAGGGCCTTGGTCATGTGCCCCGCCGGCCGCAGCAGCACCGCCACCTCGCCCATGTTCAGGTTGGTGGTGCTGGTCCACTGGGTCAGCTTGCCCGCCGGGGTGAGCTGGCGCAGGTAGTCGGGGCCGGAGATCATGGTCACGGTGTAGGCGGTGCACACCTGGTCGAACTCCAGGTCGAAGGCGCCCTCGGCGTCGCTGCCGTTGACCGGCGAGCCCACGAAGTCGGACCGGTTGAGCTGGGCCAGGGGCGCCGGCGTGCAGGTGGGCTTGGGGCGGTTGCAGGGGCACCCTGTGGCCCAGCAGCGGCCGGCGGCGTCGCACTTCACGCCGGCGCAAAAGGGCATGGCCAGGCAGTCCCCCGCGCCGTCGCACATGGTGCCCGGCCCGCAGGACAGGTTGGCGCTCCCCGGGCAGGCCTCGAAGGCGCCCGCGAGGAAGCAGGGCGAGCTGGCCGCGCGGCACAGGCCGTCGGTGAAGTCGCACGCCGTGCCGGCGGCGCAGGGCGTGGCCGTGGCGTGGCGACAGTCGGACACGCACGCGCCGGCGATGCAGACCTGGCCCGGCAGGGAGCAGGCGGCGGCCGCGCACCCGCTGTCGCCGGTCTGGCCCGCGTCCGGGCCGCCGCCGTCCGCTGCGCCCACCTGCCCGTCGGCGTTGCCCGATGGCGGTCCCCCGAGGGTGGTGTGGCTCTGGCAGCCGGCCATGGCCAGCAGCAGCACCGCGGGGAGGAGCCAGCGGCGTCCATGTGTTCGCCTGTTCATGGTCGCGCTACTTGAGGCACTGCTCGTCCACCTGGCCGTCGCAGTCGTTGTCGTAACCGTCGCACACCTCCGGCTTGGGCACGCACTTGGGCTTGGGGCAGCCGAACACGAGCGAGACGTTCTTGACCTGCCCCGCGCGCAGGCGCTTGCAGGTGTCCCCCTTGAAGGTCACCGCGTTGGCCGCGCTGTCGTAGCTCCAGCCGTGCGCCCCGGTGCTCGGGGTCAGCTTGCCGTCGAGGAACGCGAACAGGCGCTTGGGATCCGGCGGCGTCTTCTTGAGCGAGAAGGTGCAGGAGATGGCGTCGCTGACGATGGCGTTGAGCGCCGCCTGTAGCGTCGCAGGGCTGGACGCGAGCCAGAACTTTGTCTTGGCGCCGGTCTGGGGCGCGCCGCCGGCCGTGGCCATGGCGTCCAGCATGGACAGCGCGGTGGCGGTCTCGGCATCGCCGAACCCCACCACCACCGTCTTGATCTTCTTGCTGGACAGGCCCGCGACCTGGGCGCCGAGGCTGCCGGCCGAAGCCCCGCAGGTGGCGTACCCGTCGGTCATGAGCAGGATCATGCTCTCGCGCTTGGTGTCCTGCAGCGCCTGGACCTTGCCCGCGGCGGTGATCGCCTCGGCGGTGGGGGTGACCTGGGGCTGGGCGCCGCCGCTGCTGGCGCCGGGCGCGGGGCAGAGGGTGAAGGGGTTGACGCTGGCGCTGTCGAGGGCCTTGTTGATGGCGGCCCGGGCCACGAGCCCCGGCTTGACGTTGAGCGCCGGCGCATCGCCGCACCCCTGGGCCGGCCGCGGGAAGACCATCAGCCCGAAGCGCACCCGGTTCTGGTGGGCCGCCGTCACCTTGTCCAGCGCCTGGCGCGCCATGTGCCAGCGGGTGCTCGGGTCGCCGGCGTGGGTGCCGAAGGTCTTGGGCGACGCGTGCTGGCGCCGCATGGAGCAGGAGCGGTCGAACACCACCAGCATGTTGGGATGCGCCGGCTCCACCGGGACGTCGGTGCCGCCGCAGGTGAAGTCGGCCACGCGCACGGCGTCGATGCCGGGGGACGCATCCGTGACTGCGGCGCCCGCCTCGGCGCCCGGGGACAAGCCGCCGTCGGCGCCGTACTGGTCGAGGCCGCCGGAGCAGGCGGCGATTGAGACAGAGAGGAGGAGAGCGAGGAGTGCGCGGAGCATGTTCAGATCCTGATGCCGGCTCAGCAGTCGCCGCCGCCGCCGATCTTGGGGCAGCCCGACTTGCTCGTCGGGTAGTACTTCTTCTTCTTGTTGATCTTGCAGTTGCCGGAGTTCAGCCCGCTCTTGGGCTTGCTGGAGCAGTAGAGGGTGCCCTTGACCCAGCCGGCGCCGCAGGCATCGCCCTCCTGGAAGTAGACCTTCTTGTTGGTGGCGCTGCTCGCCACGCAGCCGCGGCAGTCGCCGCCGCCCATGGTGATGTTGCAGCCCACGGGGTAGGGCGCGTGGGACGGGCACGACACCGTCAGGCAGTCCCCCTTGAGGTTGACGTTGACGCTCACCACGCACCCCTCGTCCACCTGGCCGTCGCAGTCGTTGTCCTTGCCGTCACCGCACTTCTCGCCCATGGGCAGCTGCTGGCCCACGCACGCCGTGCCCCAGGCGGTGCCCGCCGCGTTGCACTGGAAGTAGCCGTCGCGGCAGATCCCCTTGAGGCGGGTGTGGGGTGGGCCCTGGTAGCAGGCGATCTTCTGGCCCGGCTTGCACTTGCAGTTGGGCGCGTCGTCCACCTTGCCGTTGCAGTCGTTGTCCAGCCCGTCGTGGCAGTTCTCCACGCCGGGCAGCACCTGGGCGTGGCACCCCTTGCTCCAGGCGGTGCCCGTCGCGTTGCACATGTGATAGCCGTCGCGACAGATCCCCTTGAGGCGGGTGTGGTTGGGGCCCGTGTAGCAGGCCACCTTCTGCCCGGGCTTGCACTTGCAGTGGGGCGCGTCGTCCACCTTGCCGTTGCAGTCGTTGTCCTTGCCGTCCACGCAGTCCTCGATGCCGGGGCCGACCCAGCCGCCGCACTTACCCCACTGGGCGAACTCGCCCTGGATCTCGCACTTCTGGCTCCCCCTGGCGCAGATGCCCACCCCTGCCTTGACCGCGGCGCCGCCGTAGCAGCTCTGGGTCGGCGTCTTGGTGGAGCTGCAGGGGCACTTCTCGTCCACCTGCCCATCGCCGTCGTCGTCCAGGCCGTTGCCGCACTGCTCCGGGCCGCCGGTGGACACCGGGCTGGTGTCGCCGGCCACGAAGGCGCCCTGGTCCACGGTGGAGAGGCCGCCGTCGCCAGCTGGATAGAGGTCCTCGAGCCCGCCGTCCGCCTCGCCCGGGATCCCGGACAGGTTCTGCTCCCCGATGCTGCCCTGGCAGGCTGACAGGATCATGACCAGGGCGACGGCAAGCAGGGGCGAGATGCGATTTTGCATGGGTACAAAGCTCCTTTGAGGTCGCACCTGACAAAAGCAAGGGCGGTGCCAGGATCCCCGCCTCCCTCAACTCCTTGAAATGACATTCGCCGGGGTGGGCGAGCCCCGGGACGAGGGCGAAATCCCCAGGGTCATTGCACCCCCCCCGGGGAGAAATCCCCCGGGTCATCAGTCCCCGCTTCGCTTCCAGATGGAGCCAACACCCTGTAAATTAACGGCTCATCCGGTGCGGGGGGCCTGGTCCGCCCCTTGCACCCTATTCATCGCACACCACGGAGAACCCATGAGCAGAGCCCTGTTGTCATTGAGCATCCTCGCCCTCGCGCTGCCCGCCTGCGATGCCGAGCTCGACCAGATCTGCGGCCCCGGCGGCTGCGGCACCAGCGCTGACGGCGGCGCCATCGTCTGGGACGGCGCTCCCCTGGGCGACGGCCCGCTGCAGTGCGCGCCCGGCACCGTGAAGTGCGGCGGCAAGGCGTGCTGCACGAACCAGCAGCTCTGCCTCGAGGGCAAGTGCCGCGCCCTGGGCCCCAAGTGCGACGAGCTGTGGCCCTGCCCGGCGGGCTACTTCTGCGACAAGACGCGCAAGCGCTGCGTGCCGACCCTGAAGAAGTGCCAGTACAAGCCGCCGGTGGGGACCTTCTCGCCGAAGGTGGAGTGGGAGTGGCAGGGCAGCAAGACCGCGCCGTCCCACAACCAGGTGATGATGGCGCCCATGGTGGCCAACATGACCGACGATAACGGCGACGGAAAGATCGATCGGGACGACACGCCCGACATCATCTTCTCCACCTTCGCGGGCAGCGCCTACACCACAAACGGCGTGCTGCGGGTCATCAGCGGCGACGGCAAGAAGGAGCACTTCTCCATCACCAAGCACCTGGTGCATCCCGGCGTGCAGGTGGCGGTGGCTGACTTCGACGGCGACGGCAAGCCCGAGATCGCGGCCTGCGCCTCGGGGGGCGGGGCCATCGCCTTCGAGCATGACGGCGCCTTCAAGTGGAAGACCGCGGGGCCGACCTGCTACGCCCCGGCCATCGCTGACCTCCAGGGCGACGGCCTGCCCGAGGTGGTGGTGGGCTATAGCGCCCTGTCCGGGGCCACGGGCAAGATCCTGTGGACCGGGGCCAAGGGCGGCTTCTACACCACGGTGGCCGACCTGGACGGCGACGGCAGGCCCGAGGTGGTGGGCGGCAACCGCGCCTTCCGCGGCGACGGCAAGCTGTACTGGCACAACAAGACCATCCCCGACGGCATCCCTGCCATCGCCGACCTGACCGGGGACGGCTCCCCCGAGGTGGTGACGGTGGCCAGCGGGGCGCACTCCCTGTACGCCCACTCGGCAACCGGCAAGCTGCTGTGGGGCCCGGTGGACGTCAACCAGGGCAAGGGCAGCGGCAGCAACAAGAACGGCGGCGGGCCGCCCACCATCGCGGACTTCGACGGGGACGGCAAGCCGGAGATCGCGGCCGCCGGGGGCTGGGGCTACGTGGTGTTCGAGCATGACGGCAAGGCCAAGTGGTTCCAGAAGACCCAGGACCTGAGCAGCCGGGTCACCGGCTCGTCGGTGTTCGACTTCGAGGGGGACGGCAAGGCCGAGGTGGTCTACAGCGACGAGCTGCAGCTGCGCATCTATCAGGGCGCCACGGGCAAGGTGCTCTTCTCCCACTGCAACACCTCGGGCACCCTGTGGGAGTACCCGATCATCGTGGACGTGGACAACGACGGCGGCGCCGAGATCGTGGTGGCCAACAACAACTACGCCTTCAAGACCTGCTCCGGGGGCGGTTCCAGCCACACCGGCATCAAGGTGCTCGGCGACACCCAGGGCAACTGGGTGCGCACCCGGCGCATCTGGAACCAGCACACCTACCACGTGACCAACGTGGACGAGGACGGCCGGGTGCCCAAGAAGGAGGCGCCCAACTGGAAGAACCCGAACCTGAACAACTTCCGCCAGAACGTCCAGCCCGGGGGCCTGTTCGACGCCCCGGACCTGACCGGCAAGCCCCTGGCCACCGTGGAGCCGCCCGCGTGCGGCGCCAAGGTCACGGCCCGGGCGCTGGTGCAGAACAGGGGCGCGGCGCGGGTGGCGCCGGGGCTGGCGGTCACCCTCTACGGCCAGGCAGCCGGCGGGACGGCGGTGGCGATCCAGACGGTCAAGACCACCAAGGCGCTGCTTCCGGGCCAGGACGAGCAGGTCACCTTCTCCGCTGCCACGCCCAAGGCGCTGGCGGGCAAGACCATCGCCCTGTGGGCCATGGTGGACGACACCGGCGCGGGCAAGGGCACGGTCAACGAGTGCGTGGAGACGAACAACCGCGTGGACCTGTCGGCGGCCCTGGCGTGCACGACGGTGAAGTAGGACCGGCCCCCGCCCTCAGTCCTTGGTGCACTTGTTGCTGGAGCACTCCCCGGTGGACTTGCAGTGGGAGTCCTGCGTGCACGAGTCGCGGCACTTTTTGGTGGAGGGATCGCAGCCGTAGTACCCCACGCACTCCTTGCCGTCGTTGACCGGCGCGCAGCTCGAGAAGCACTGGCCTGCGGTGGCCTGGCACCTGAAGGGGGGGCACTGCCGCACCGTGGACGTCTGGCATGTCCCCTTGCCGTCGCATCGCCGGGCCCTCTTCATGGTGCTCGGGCCGGTGCATGTGGACACGACGCACACGATCCCGGCAGGGTAATTCCTGCAGCCGCCCTTGCCGTCGCAGGTGCCGTCGAGGCCGCAAGTCGACTTGGGCGTCACCGTCGCGCAGTCGTCATCCGGATCCGCCCCCGCCGGGACGAAGCTGCAGGTGCCCACCTTGGTCGCGATGCATGATCTGCAAGGCCCGCTGCAGGCGCTGTCGCAGCAGACGCCGTCCACGCAGAAACCGCTGGTGCAGCTCCCGTTGGCCTGGCAGGGGCTCCCGGGGGGGAGCAGCGGGGGCAGGTCCATCACCGGGCCGTCGGGCAGGGCCTGATCCGGGGGCGCCGCGTCGGCGACGGCGTCGCCCTTTTGGCCCTGGAGGTCCAGGCTCCCCGCCTCGCTGGCGGCGCCCGCCTCCCCGGGTGGGGTGAAGATCGAACCGGGGACGCCCGCCTGATCGAAGATGCAACCGCCCAGGAGGGCTCCTGTCGCCCAGCCAACCAGTAGCAGCCATCGGCTCATGAGCACAGGTTACCAGGAGCAGGGCTGGATTCCGGAACGGGATCGCGTCTGGCGTTGTTGGCCAGGGCCACACCTGCCAAGCTCAGGCATCTGCGATGCGCCCCTGGGCGCGTCGGCGCGCGGTGGTGAAACCAGATCGCTTCGGCGCGGGTAGATACGAGACAGGACGTCTTCGAGGAGCCGCCGCCATGCAAAACGGACAGGGATGAGCACGGGCGGCGAGCGCGATGCGGACCTGGCGCGGCTGTGCCGCCAGGGCAGCTCGGCGGCCTGGCGTCGGCTGGTGCGGCGCTTCACGCCGCTGGTCTACCGGGTCGCGCTGCGCATGCTGCGCAGCCAGGCGGCGGCCGAGGACGCCAGCCAGGAGGTCTTTCTCAGGGTGCACAAGTCGTTTCACAGCTTCGATCCCACGCGGCCGCTGGCGCCCTGGATCAGCCGCATCGCCTACAACGTCTGCCTGCGCCAGATCCGGCGGGTAGGCCGGGCAGGGGAGGTGACCACCGACCCGGCGCGGTTGACCGCGGAGGACCCGGCGCGGGCGCTGCCCGGGCCCGAGGAGCGCGCGGCCACGAATGAGGCGAGCGACTACCTGCTGCAGGCCGTGGATCGCCTGCCAGCGCAGGATCGCGCCCTGTTGACCCTGCGCTACCGCGAGGGGCTGTCGGATGCGGAGGTGGCCGAGGCCACGGGCATGCCGGTGGGGACGGTCAAGACGAGGATCTTCCGCGCCCGGGCCAGGTTGAAGCAGGACCTGGCCCCGGTGCTCGAGGTGAATGGATGAGCGAGCAAGAGGTGATTGACCGCATCGACGCCTACCTTTCGGGGCGGCTCGACCTGGAACAGACCGCGGCCCTGGAGCGCGAGCTGGCCGCGGGTGGCGAGGTGGCGCGGCTGCTGGGCGAGGAGCTGATGCTGCGGGACCTGCTGGGCACCATGCCGCCGGACGATGCACCCGAGGGGCTGGTGTCGAGCATCCAGGCGGCCATGCCTCTGGGCGAGGCACCGACCCTACCGGCGACCCCCGAGGCGAGCCGCGGCAGGACAGTATTGGACCGGATCGGACTGGCCCTCGGCGGGGCCAGCTGGTCCGTGAGAGGTCCGGCCATGGCCCTCGGGCCCGCTGGCAACGACAGCGGCAGCAGGGCAGCCCTGGGTGGCCTGTCCGCCACGCGCTACGCCCTGGGGCCGCTGACGGGAGACCTGGAGCGGCGGGTCGCCGACATGTCCAGCCGGGTCCGCAAGCCGCTGTGGCGCCGCGCGGCCGGGCTGATGTTCAGGAAGCGGAGATGAAGGAGACCGTGTGGACCTGGCGCTGACCTTGCTGGCCGTCATCGGCTGGATCCTGCTCGGGCTGCTGGCCCTGCTGCTGGCCCTGATCCTCCTGCCCTTCCGGCTCGAGGCGGTGGGGTTGGTGGACAGCGAGTCCGAGGGGCCGTGGCTGCCCGTGGACGCCCGGGCGCGGCTGCAGGCCAGCTGGGCCTTCGGCTTCATCTCCGCCTCCTGGAGCACCTTCGCTGGAGGAGAGCTCCGACTGTGCGGGATCCGGCTGTGGCGTCAGGGCGATGAGTCCGGGGAAGAGGAAGAGGAGCCAGGGGAGGATGGAAAGAAAAAGAAGAAGAAGAAGAAAGAGCGCAAGGGCAGCTACGGGCCGAGGTGGGCGCTGCGGCACCGCGAGACCATGCTGAGGATCCTGGGCCGGGTGCTGCGGGCCCTGCGGATTCGGCTTGAAGTGGCCGGGGCGCTCGGGCTGGGAGATCCCGGGGACACGGCCGTGGTTGCTGCTGTGTTGCGGCAGATCCACGCTGCCCTGCCCGGGGCTGAGCTGGACATCCATGTGGACTATCTGGAGGAGGTGCTGGTGCTGCACGGGCGCCTCAGCGGCCGAATCTGGCTGGCTTACCTGGCCGGTATCGCCCTGTGGGAGCTGCCGCGGCGGGACGTGAGAGCGATGCTGGCCGGCCGCAGATAAGAAAAATGAAACCGATCGAAAAGATCATGGATAACAACAAGAAAAGAAGGAGGACTTCATGGAACATGTAAAGCAGCTATTGGCCGCGTTGAGCGCCAAGCTGGAGGGGTTGGCCAGCGCCAACGCGGTGGTGGCGAAGCCCATCTCGGTGGCGGACCGTCATGTAGTCCCCCTGTGCGAGCTGGGGCTGGCCTTCGGCGGCGGCGGCGGCACCGGGGAGGCTGATCCCGACGGCAGCGGAGAGCACGGCAAGGGCACGGGCGGCGGCGCGGGGGGCGCGGCCAAGGCAGCGCCGGTGGCGGTCCTCATCATCGAGGGCGGCGAGGCGCGCATCGAGACGATCCAGAAATAGGAGGAGACCATGGACCAAGGAATCAAGGATGTGCTGGACCTGGTCAGCGACCGCCTGGCCACAACCGCCCAGAGCGACATGGTGGTGGGCCAGCCGCTGGAGCTGGGCGGCGTGACGGTGGTGCCGCTGTCCCGCGTGAGCGTGGGCCTGGGCGGCGGCGGCGGGCGAGGCGAGGGCCACGGCATGGGCCCGGGCGGCCCACGCAAGAAGGGCCCCAATGGATCCGGCAAGGGGGTGGGCGGCGCCTGCGGCGGCGGGGCCAAGGTGCGCCCGGCGGCGGTGGCGGTGTTCACCGAAGACGGGGTGAAGATCCTGCCCATCCCGGACGCCCGGGGCAAGCTGGATCGCCTCATGGACAAGGTGCCCGAGCTGGTGGAGAAGGTGCAGGCGGCGGTGGGCTCGGAGGAGTAAGGACCCGGGGCGGGCCCGGGGGTGATCCGCCCGCCTACTGGCAGATGTCCACCTTGGGCGGCACGCCGTACTTGGCCCCCACGTCATGGGCGCAGCGCAGGCCTGGCTTGCAGTCGGCGTCGGTGTCGCAGTCGCCCTGGCCGGCGCCGCACCTGCACCCGGGCAGGCAGTAGGTCCAGCCGAAGGGGATGTCCTTGTGGCAGCCCTTGCCGGCGCCGCCGTTGCCGCCCGGCGCAGGAGCGGGCGCGGGCTTTCCCTCGCACACATCCACCGTGGGGCCGGCCCCGTACTTGGCCCCCACGTTGTGGCTGCAGCGCAGGCCGGCCTTGCAGTCGGCGTCGGTGTCGCAGTCTCCCTGGCCCGCGCCGCACCGGCAGGACGGGCTGCACCACTCCCAGCCGAACTTGACGCCCTTGTGGCAGCCGCTCCCTGAGCCGCCGGGCCCGGGGGAAGGGGCGGGCGGGGGAGGGGACGGAGGCTGGGCGCCGCCCTTGCACGGGCCGGTGGGGGTGCTCTTTGCCACCTGGCGCACCTGGATCTTGTAGCAGTCCGACCACCCCGCGGAGTGGGTGCCGTACAGGTGCTTGGACACCAGCGGCGAGGCGTCGATGATGTAGCCCGTGCCGCCGCACCTGGCCTTGGCCTTGCCCTCCACCCAGCCGGCCGGGCCGTTGTCCACCACCTTGACCACCACGCACTTGCCGTTGGCGCGCAGCTCCAGGCGCGACCCGCAGCCGAAGCTCCAGGCGCCCGTGGCGTAGTACCACTGCCCGTCCGTCTTGCGCCCGCCGCAGGCCACCGGGCCGTTGAACGCGGACTTGTCAGACGGGCCCCCGTAGGAGGTCAGGTAGTAGGACCAGGGCGAGGGCCCGGGCGGGGGGCCATGCTTGAAGAAGGGGCTGACGCTCTCGTCGTCGTCGTCCCAGGGGGTGACGTCCTCCGGGCCGATCTCGGCCAGGCAGCCCAGGGCCAGGGACGCGGCCAGCAGCGGGGCGGCCAGGGTGACGAGTCGGGATGGGTTGTGGCGGAGCAGGCGGCGCATGTCCGTTTCTTTTGCAGGGGGCGGGCCAAGCCGTGAGCTGTGGAGCAGGCGGCGATAAAAGCCAAAGATCTTCGGCCGGGCGGACCCGCGGTGCGGGACGGGCGCTCCAAGGGTGAGGGGTCCACCCCCCGGGGGTGCAACCGGCGGGTTGCACCCGGCGGGCGCCAGGGCGCGGCTACTTGATGCCGCCCGAACAGGACGCCTTGGGCAGGTGGAGCAGGTTGTTGTCCTCCTCGCACTCCACCTCCGCGCCAGCCTTGCCGTCGTCGTCGGCCCGGAACCAGAGGTCGACCGAGCCCTTGGGAGGGTTCTTGTAGGTGCAAGTCACGGCCTCGCACGCGCCCACGGCCAGCGGCTTTTTGCTCGCCGTCGTGCACACGGCCGTCCCCCCGGCCCGGGGGTCCCCATTGTAGAAGGTACCCTTGACCGGGCCCGCGCTGGGCGCCGCGCCCCGGTTGCAGATGGCCGCCTTGAGCACCCAGCTGGTGACGCAGTCGGAGCCGGGCTCGATGCCCACCTCCTTCTTGCCCGTCAGGTCAGCCCCCTTCACCTCGGTCTTGAGCATGCCCTGCACGTTCTGCCGGTAGTTGTTCCAGCTCTTCCAGTTGTCTTTCTCCACCGGGGGGATGGTGCCGTCGTCGTTGACGTTGGTGATGTGGTAGGTGTGCTGGTTCCAGATGCCGCGGGACGGCATCCAGCGGTTCTTCGGGTCCTGGAACACCAAGATCCCCTGGGTGGCGCCGCCGTGCTTGAGGCCCAGCTCGGCCTCCTTGGCGCAGTTGTTGTAGTTGTCCGACGCCACCACGATGTCGGCGTGCCCGTCGTTGTTCACGTCCGCCACCACCGGCAGCTCCATCTTGGTGCCCGAGGTCACGGTGGTGGCGAACCGGATCTTGCCGGTGGAGCCGTCGTAGACCCGCAACCAGCACTCGTCCCGGTACACCACCTCGGCCTTGCCGTCGCCGTTGAAGTCGAACACCGACGAGCCCGTGCAGCCCGAGGACTTGTCCTGGGTCACCTTGAGCCAGCGCACCCCGGCGCTGTGGCAGAACTTGGGCAGCGGCTTGACCGCGCACTCCGGGTCGAACACCGCGTAGCCCACGTAGCCGGCGGCGGCCATCTCCGGCTTGCCGTCGCCGTCGAAGTCAGCCACCGTGGGCGGCCCGCCGTTCTCCTTGCCGAAGTTGTACGGGCCGAACACGGTCTTGCCGGTCACCGGGTGCAGCGCACGGATGGTGCCCACCTTGCTGCTGTGGGAGGTGACCAGCACCACCTCCGGCTCGGGCGTGGACGGATCGATCTGGGCGATGGCCACGTGACCCCCCGACACGCTCTTCATGGCCTGGGGCGTCTTGTCCTTGCCGGTCAGCCCGTCGAGGATCCGGTTGCCGGCCACGATGTCGGGCTTGCCGTCCAGGTCCACGTCCGCCACAGCGCTGAACACGCCGCGGTAGCCGCCGTGCACGGTGACGTTGAACAGCTCCGTGAGGGTGCCAGTCCCCGGGCGCAGCACCTGCCCGCCGTAGATGATCTCCGCCGGTCCCTGGCCGTCGAGGTTGGCGATGGCCGGGCCGCCCGAGGTCTCGGAGTACTTGCGCTTGGCCGGGTTCTTGGCGGTGGCGATGACCTTGCCGGACGCGTCGTGCACCACCACCCGGTCCTTCTTGTCCACCACCACGATCTCGGGCTTCTTGTCGCCGTCCAGGTCGCCGATGGCCGGGTTGGCGCCCACGTAGTAGTTGCCCTTGACGCTGAACAGCTCGGCGCAGGTGTCGCCGCGAATGGCGGTGAGCTTGCCGCTCCAGCTGACGAAGATGATCTCCGGCTTCTTGTCGCCGTCCAGGTCGGCCACCATGGGCGACATGCGCACCCCCTCCTTGGTCCAGGAGCAGCGCAGCTTGGGCGCCTGCAGCGCCTCGGGAGTGAAGCCGGTGTTCTTGCAGGTCGGGTCGCTCTGCTTGGTGGATGGTCCGAATGGCACGCATCGCCCGCCGTGGCAGAAGCTGTCGTTCTGGCACTTGCCCGCGGCCGAGCAGGGCCCTCGATCCGGCACGCACTTGCCCTGGTAGCAGGCCTGCCCCGCGGGGCAGGGGCAGGCGCCCGTGGCCCCGCCATCGCCGCCCGGCGCGCCGGCCTCGCCGCCCGCGCCCGCCTCACCAGCCGTGAAGCCTCCATCTCCGGACAGGGTGTCCAGCCCGCCCGAGCAGGCGGTCAGCAGGGCGGCCGATGCGAGGGCCAGCAGCAGGGACTGGAGGGTCTTGTTCAATTGGGCTGGGTGCAGAAGGTGCAGCTGCTCTTGCTGTCCTGGACGCAGATGCCGCCCTTGCCGCACAGCTTGCCCTTGTTGGAGCAGGTGGGCAGGCAGACCGGCGCGTTCTTGCCGATGATGCCGCACACATGGTTGGTGACGCACGGCTTGCCCGTGCATGCCTGCCCGGGCCCTGCGGCGGGGATGCAGACGAAGATGGTGGGCGCGCCCTGGATCCCCACGCAGCCCTGACCCGACGCGCAGACCGACTTGACCTTGCAGGCGCCGGTGGGGGCGGCGCACTGAGCGCGGCAGACATTGTTGATGCACACCAGGCCTGACTTGCACGGGCACGGACCGCCCGCGCCGGCGGTGGCGAAGCCCTTGTCCGGCTTCGTGAGGTCGGGCGCGAGCTGGTCAGGCTGCAGGGCGTCCGGGCTCAGGGCATCCGCGGACAGGGCCGCGTCGGCCGGCGCGCCGCTGTCCCCCACGACCTTGCCGCCGCCCTCGCCGCTGGTGAGATCCGCCATGCTCGCGGCGCCGAGGTCGGGTTCGGGAGCCCCGGCATCCACGCTGTCGCCGCCCGCGCCCGCGGTAAAGTCCAGCGCGCCCGCGCAGCCGGCCAGAGCCAGCGCCAGGGGGAGGGTCAGCGCGAGGGTGAGGGTATGTCTGCCCGGCCGCATCCCACCCGGTAATTACAACCGGCGTGCCACAATCAGGGCGGGATGGGGCTCACGTGATTTCGCCAGGTTGGGCGGCTCGCGGGCCGCCAGGGGTGGGGGCGCAGGCCCCAGGTGGCGGCCGGCGGCGGGGACTTTTGTTCCCCCTGATGCCCGGGCTCAGCTCACGGGTTGCGGATCTGGAAGTTCAGCTTGCGGGTGATGGTCTGGCCAGCCTTGGCGGCGAAGGGGGCGGTGGTGTAGAACACCGGGTCGCCGCTGTCCGGCCCGGGGCTGGTGATGTTGACGTTGTCGTCGTCGTCGATGAAGCCCGCGAGCCACAGCTTGGGGCCCACCGGCAAACCGGTGACCGTGAACTTGACCCCCTTCTTGGTGTTCTTGATCTGCTTCTCGGCGATGGCCTTGCCCGGGTTGAGCGGGTTGAACTGCTTGTCGTAAACCGCCAGATAAAAATCCCCTCCGCAGTCCTTCTTCGGGTCGGACGCCTTGCACCCCACCAGCAGCCCGAAGGTGGTCTCGGCCATCAAGGTCCAGCTGCCGGCCGCGGCGCCGTCCTTTTTGGTGGCCGTGCCGGTGTCCGGCGTGGCGGCCTTCTGATCCGGCGCCTGCGCCTTGTCGGCCACGGCGCCCTTGTCGTCGGTGGCCGCGCCCTTGTCGTTGGTGGCCGCGCCCTTGTCCTGGTTGGCCGCGCCCTTGTCGGCGGTGGCCACGCCCTTGTCAGCGGTGGCGGTCACGTCATCGTCGCTGCAGCCGCCCGCGATGCCGCCGAGCGTCAGCGCCGCCATCATGATCCCCGTGATCAGCCTCATCCCGTCACCTCTCCGTCGGTTGGTTTCATCCGGGATATCACATTACCGGTCGGTCCAGAACATTTGCCCCGGGTCGGTGTCTCATGCTCTTGATGCGCGCCCTTGTCCTGTCTTCGTTGTTGCTCGGCCTGCTGGTCTCCTTGCTGGCGCTCGCCCTGCCATCGCCCGAGGCCCCGGAGGAGGAGCCGGCGGCCTCGGCCCCCACCCCGGCCCCTCGAGCCCCGGCCTCCCTGGCGCGCAGGGCCCACCGGGATCATGAGCTGTGGCGCATCGTGCGGGGGGAGGTGCGCCATGCGCCGATGAAGGCCACGCGGCCGGCGACCATCCAGGGGGAGGTGCTGGACTCGGCCGGCGTGCCGCTGGCCAACGCGAGGGTGCAGATCCGGTCCAGCGGCGCGAATCATGACCGCGAGACTCACACCAGCGAGGACGGCGACTTCACCTTCGAAGCGGTCGAGCCTGGCGTGGTCCACCTTTACACCGAGTCCACCTTCGAGGACGCCTCGGCCCGCGAGCGGCTGGTGTTGCTCCCCGGGCAGGTGGGCCATGTGCGGCTGGTGACGGACTTGCAGGATCAGCACCAGGTGGAGGGGGATGTGCTCGACTCGGCAGGTCGCGCCCTGGCGCAGGTCTGGATCGGCGTGCTCGACCCAGAAGCTGGCCCGGCCCGGCCCGGGGCGGTCCTGCTGGGCGGCCACGACACCACCTTCATCGGCGGCAGCTTCCGCATCAGGCTGCCGGCCCCTGGCCGCTACAGGGCGCAGCTCAGGGTGCGCCAGCAGTCAGGGCGGCTGCTGGCCGAGGTGCCGCTGGAGGTTCGCCGCGGGAGCAGCCGGCACCTGATCAGGCTCACCGAAAAGGGGGTCTCTTGCTCCTTGCGTGACCGGCGCGGTCGGCTGGTCCCGTTCAGCAACTATTCCCTCAGCTGGCACCTGCCCGGCGGCGGCGCGGGCGGAATAGGCGTGGGCGGCTTCTCATCGGGCGCCTACGAGCGCTTCACCTTCCCCTGGCCCGGGCCGGGGTACCGCCTGTCGGTGCGGCTCTCCGGGGAGGCGGGCCGGGAGGTGGAGGGGACCCTGGAGCTGGACGGGCCGGGCCGCCCCTGCCGGGTGGTGGAGGTGCGGTGAGCGCGGCCACCCCTCAGAAGTGGACGCCGGCGGTGATCAGGGTGGCGGCCGAGATGAAGAACGTCTCGTGGGAGACCTCCCCCGGGTCGGCGCTGCCGGCCGCGCGGGACAGGTCGAGGGCGCCGAAGCTCGTGAGCACCCGCGCCTGCTGGTCCACGCCGAGGCTGAGGTGGTGCGTGCCGCCGCCCAGGGGCAAAGGCAGCCGAAGCCGGGGGTGCAGCCGCACGGCGATGCTCGCGCCGTAGGTGGTGCCGGACCAGGTGTGGCCCAGCAGCCGGTCCTGGCGCTCCTCCGCGGCCACCACCAGCCCGATGGCGGCCTGGCCGTCCACGGTCACCGGGCCCATGTTCAGGCGCAAGCCCACCCCGAGGCTCGGCGTCATCAGCTGCACCTCGTAGCTGTCAGTCACCACGCCCGGCGCCAGCACCAGCGATGCGCGCTCCAGGCGGTCGCCCAGGGACCAGCCCACCGCCCCCGACCCCTCGTGGTGCTGCCACTCGTGCAGATAGGACAGCGTGAGGTAGAGGAAGTCGTTGGGCCCATCTTCCATGTCAGCCACCCGCAGGAGCGCGCTCGCGCCGCCAGCCAGCACCCGGGCCGTGTCCCCCGCGCTGCGCCGGTGCAGGACGGTCTGCGAGATGGACAGCGGGTAGGAAGAGACGGAGGCCTCCACCTCCAGGCTGCCCGCTGGATCCGCCGCGCTGGTGAGCAGCTCGAGGGAGACCTCCAGCACGGTGCGCGGGCCGCGGCCGGCGGTGAGCGTCCCCCTGGCGCCGGCCATCAGGATGTCCTGGGACAGGGTGGTGGTGCGCTGCGCCTGGAGCTCTCCGCCCAGGCCTGCCACTTGCCGCTGCTGGCTCAGGTCGAAGCGGCCGTAGCCGTAGCGCAGCCCGAAGAGCGCCTCCACGCGAATGTCGGTGAGCGCCAGGGCAGGGGGCGTCGGCCCGGGCGTCGGCGCCGCCCCGGCCAGGCCGACTTGCGCCAGCAGCGCCGCCGCGATAACAGCGCCCGCGCCCTGGCGCCTGCGGCCGCCCGGGCTCACGGGCCCTGGTCCTGCGGGCCAGCCGCGGGCTGAAATACCAGGCAGCGGGACACGGCGCAGATCCAGAGCCCCACGCCCGCGTCTCCCAGCACCACGGACGCGTCCTTGCCGGCGCTGGTGGTGCCGAGGACCGGATCGAAGATGCCGCGCAGCAGGTCGAGCCGGTACTCGGTCAGCACCACCGCCCTGCCAGGGCAGGTGGCCAGGAGCAGGGGGCGGCTGAACACGCCAGCCGCGCCCAGGTCCAGGCGAGGCAGGTTCAGGCGCAGGGGCTCGAGCACATGGAGGGTGGAGGGCGTGTGGGTGGCGTTGGGGGGCACAGCGCAGGCCAGCGGCCAGAGATCGCGGTCCACCGCGCTCAGCCCGCCCGTCGCCCTGGAACCTGCCGGCCCCACGAATGACGCTGTGCCGGCGGCGCGGTCCACGGTGAGCACCACGTCGGCGGCCACGGAGGCCTCGCCGCCGTCGGGGGGAGGCCCCAGGGTGGGGCCGAGCAGGTAGCGCCCGCTTCGAATATTGACGGGCACCCGCGGGCCCTCGGCGTCGCTGCACGGGTTGCAGGACAGGGCCGCGGCGAACAGCAGGCCAGCGGCGCGGGCCGGGATCACCGCCTGCGCCTGGGACGGAGCAGCGCCATGGCCAGCGCCAGCGCCAGCAGGGCGCCGGTCCCGGTGGGGCCGGCATCACCATCGCCCCCCGCGCGGCAGGAGCAACCCTCCTCGTCGCCCGGGTCCACCACCGCGCCCTCGCTGCCCACGCTCTTGCTGTCCGGCTTGAGCGCCCCCTGGTCCGGGGTCATCACCTTCGCGTCCGGCTCGCCCGCGTCCGGGGCGGGGGTCGCGTCGGGGGCTGGGCCGCTGTCCGGGCCCGCCTCGGGGCCGGCGTCGGCCGGGCCGGCGTCGGCAGCAAGGCACTGGCCCTTGACGCACTGCCCCTTGCTGCAGCCCGTGCCCTCCGCCTTGAACAGGTCGGCGGGGCATGAGCCCGAGGCGCCGGAGCAGCTCTCGGCCACGTCGCACTCGCCGGCCGCCGCGCGGCACACCGCGCTGGCGCCCTTGAACTGATCCGAGGGGCACTGCGGCGACATGCCGGAGCACGCCTCCGCCACATCGCACGGCCCGACTGCCGCCCGGCAGCTCTTGCCGATGGCGAGGTAGGTGTCCGCCGGGCAGGTGGCCGCGGCGCCGTCGCAGGTCTCGCCCTTGTCGCACGCGCCGGCCGCGGCCCGACAGGCAGTGCCGGCCGGCAGCCGGAGGTCTGCCGGGCACTGGGCCGAGCTCCCGCTGCACGACTCTGCCTGGTCGCAGGTGCCGAGGGCGCCCCTGCACACGGTCCCCTTGGCCTTGAGGGCGTCCGCCTTGCAGGTGAGCGTGGCGCCGTCGCAGGTCTCGATGGTGTCGCACGGCCCGGCGGCCGCCCGGCAGGTGGCGCCGGCTTTCACCGGGCCGCAGGTGCCGTCCGCCTTGGCGCCGCTGGCCACGCTGCACGCCTGGCAGTCTCCCGCCGCCCCGCCGCCGCAGGCGGTGTCGCAGCACACGCCGTCGACGCAGAAGCCGCTCTTGCACGCCTTGCCCGTGGTGCACGCCACGCTGCCGGCCTTGAGCTCGGTGACCAGGCGCCCCCTGATGCGGAACGCGCCGTCGCCGGCGGCGCTGCTGAAGCGCGCGTAGGTGAGCATGTATTTGCCCTGCCCCGGGGACGCCACCGCCGGGGAGATCTCGTACCCGGCGCTGGCCGACAGGACCTCGCCCAGCTTGCTCTGCACCGCCCCGGCGCTGGAGACCAGGGTGCCGTAGATGTCCGGGTTGTACTTGCCCCCGCGGTAGTCCTCCCACGCCACCAGGAAGCTGCTCTTGGCGCTCGCAGCCCGCGGGCGCAGCTGGTCGCCGCCCGAGACGCTGATGGCGGTGCCGGTGGTGCTCGACCCGAGCAGGTTGCCCGCCGAGCTGACCCGGGCGCCGTAGATGTCCCACGAGGTGCCGGCGGCGGTGTTGCGGTAGTCCTGCCACGCCACCAGGAAGTTGGTGCTGTCATGGGCCAGCGTCGGCGCGTACTGATTGTTGACCGCGGTGGAGATGGGGACGCCCTTGGGGTCGAGCAACGTCCCGCTGGAGCTGACCCGCGCGCCGTAGATGTCCCACGAGGAGGCCGTGCTGTTGCGGTAGTCCTGCCACACCACCAGGTAGCTGCCCGCGCCGTACGCCACCGCCGGCGCCTGCTGGTGCAGCCCGGCGCCCGAGATCACCAATCCCGAGGCGTTGATCACGCCGCCGAACTTGTTGAGGCGCGCCCCGTAGATGTCCGGGTAGGAGGCGCTCTTGCGGTAGTCCTGCCACACCGCCAGGTAGTTGGTGCCGTCGTGGGCCACCGCCGGGGCGACCTGGTTGCCCGTGGCCGTGCTCACCGGCACGCCCGAGGGGTGCCTTACCTTGCCCGAGGTCTCCACCTGGGTGCCATAGATGTCGGCGTAGGAGGCGCTGGAGCGGTAGTCCTGCCACACCACCAGGTAGCTGCCGCCGCCGTAGGTAACCGCCGGCGCCATCTGGTTGTTGGCCGCCTTGGAGATGGGGAACGCGGTGGTGGTTACAGGCGACCCCGTGGGCCCGACGATGGCGCCGTAGATGTCCAGCCTGGTGGTGGCGTTGTTGCGGTAGTCCTGCCACACCACCAGGTAGTTGGTGCCGTCATGGGCCACGGCGGGCAGCAGCTGGTCCGGCGCGGCGGTTGACAGGGCCAGGCCTGCCGGGTCCAGCACCGCCCCGGTGCCGTTTATCCTCGCGCCGTAGATGTCGCTCTTGATCCCGGTGCCGTTGCGGTGGTCCTCCCACACGGCCAGGTACCCGCTCTTGGCCCGGGCCAGCGCGGGCCGCTGCTGGGTGCCGGACGCCGAAGAGATGGCCAGATCGCCGCCGATGAGGGCGCCGGCCGGGCTGATGCGCCGGCCGTAGATGTTGTAGGCCGCGCCGTAGCGCCCGTCGGTCCAGAGCACCATGAAGTCGGCCCCGTTGTGGTCAACCACCGGGTTGAGCTGGTGCCCGGACGCGGAGGTGATGGCGATGTCGGCGATCCCCTTGAGCGTGCCAGCGGGGCTCACCAGTCGGCCATAGATGTCCCAGTGTTTCTTGCTGTAGTTGCGGTAGTCCTGCCACACCACCAGGAATGAGCTGCCGTTGGCGGTGTAAGAGATGGACGGGTAGTACTGGTGGTTGCCCTGGGTGCAGATGGCCACGCCCGACTTGTCCAGCAGGGTGCCGGCGGTGGAGACCCGCGCGCCGTAGATGTCAGTGTAGGTGTACTTCCAGTAGGACTTTCGGTAGTCCATCCAGACCACCATGAAGTTGGTGCCGTCGAAGGCCAGCTTCGGCGTGACCTGGTGGTGCGAAGCGCCGGAGATGAGGACGCTCGACTTGTCCAGCACCACCCCGGCGCCCGAGACGCGCGCGCCGTAGATGTTGGCGTAGGATCCGCCGTTGCGGTAGTCCTGCCAGACGAGCATGAAGTTGCCGCCGCCCACCGCGATCTCCGGATAGTACTGGTGATACACGGCGGTGGTGACGGGGAAGCCGCCTGGCTCCTGGACCTGGCCCGAGTTGGTGACCCGGGCGGCGTAGATGTCGGGGTAGGTGGCGTGGTTCCGGTGGTCGTGCCAGGCAACCAGGAAGCGGGTGCCGTCGTGGGCCACCGACGGAGAGTACTGGTGACCCGCCATGTCGCTGATGAGGATCCCCGCCGGATCCAGCACCTTGCCGGCGGCGCTGACCCGCGCGCCGTAGATATCGTACGAGGCGGTCTTCTGGTGGCGGTAGTCGTCCCAGACCACGAAATAGTCGGTGCCGTCCGACGCCACGGCGGGCAGGCGCTGGGCGCCCCAGGCGGGCGCCTGTGCCGGCGTGTCCACGCCGAACTCCGGTGAGATGATGGGATCCAGTACGGCCGGGTAGGCCGAGCGCTCCACCACGGCGGCGGGCACCGTGAGGGTGATGGCGCCGTCCTCGAACCGGGCAGTCACGGCAGTGCGTGTGCCGGCGGCGTCGATCCAGGTGGCCTGTCCGTAGCGCAGGCCGAGGCCGGTGGTCCGATCCGTGAAATGGATCCCCGCGGCGGTCTGGCCGGCGTGGGGCTGGCCGGACACCCGCACCCGGACCGTCAGGTCGCCCTTGTCTTCGGGCTCGCCAGCGAAGCGCCAGCTCTGCTCGACGCCCTGGTCGCTGTTCTGCCAGCGCTCGGTGACATGGTGGCGCTGGATGGTCAGCCGCCCCCGGCTGTCCACGCTGGACATCGCCTCTGCGGCGTCGAGGGTCAGGCCGCCGCGATGGATCCGCTCGGTGGCGAAGGTGACGCTGCCGCCCCTGATGGGCGCTGGCTGGTCCAGGTGGGGGGAGGGCGCGCGCCCCGGCAGGTGCGGGCCCGGGCCCGCGGCGGGCAGGCCGCCGGTGGGGTGGTGAACCGGCGTCACCGTGACCTGGCCGCCGCGCTCAATGACGCCGTAGGTCGAGTGTCCGCCCTCGAACCCTCCGGCCTCGCCGGGCCGGAAGGCGAAGTGGACCTGACGGATCACAGCGCCCACGTCGAAGGGCGCCGTGACCGCGGGAGAAGCCTTGCCCGATCCCGTCGTAGTGAGCGCGCCGGTGGCCGAGCCGCCGCCATCCTGAGCAGGATCCATGGCCTGCGGCGGAGCGGTCAGGTCGTTGCAGCCAGCGGCTGCCACGGCCAGACCCAGCAGCGCAGTGCCGAGGCCGAAGCGCCGAATCGACCCGGAAATGACCCCCAAAACCCTTAAAATTGTCGAATAGAGCATCAAACACCCTGATATGCCGATTGTGGAACACCATTCTAGTATGAAACTATAGGAAATTAGGGAAATTGGATCTCGACGTCAGCTTTGGAACCCCCGGGGAGGCGCTCCATGAGGAAGAACACACGAATCGCCCTGGCCCTGGTTGGGTTCATCTCGCTGCTCTTTTCTGCCCAGTGCGACTGCGGGCCCACCAACCCCGTAACCGAGGCGGGCGTGGCTCAGGATGGCGGATCCGGCGGCGGAGGAGGCGACGGCGCGGGGCAGGGCGGCGACAGCGATGTGCCCGACGACGCGGCGGCGAGCGACGTTGCCAGCGCTGACGCGGCCCAGGACCTGGCCACCGGCGTCCCGGACGGGCCGCCCCTCGATACCTATATCTGTCCCGAGATGGGCGAGGCGGGCCCGCCGGATGTGGGCGGCGGCGGTGGCACTGGCAAGGACTACTTCTTTTGCCCCAACATGGACGTCTGCCCTGTGGTGTGCGGCGACGGCAAGCTGTCCCCTGTGGAGCAGTGTGACGGCGCGCTGCTGGGGGGCAAGACCTGCAAGGACCTCGGCATGTGGGGCGGCACGCTCAAGTGCACCACCGCCTGCACCTGGGACACCTCCAGCTGCCACAAGTGCGGCGACGGCGTGGCCAACGGCAACGAGGAGTGCGACGGGCAGGACATGTGCGGGCTGACCTGCACCTCCCTTAGCTACCAGTGGGGCACGCTCAAGTGCCTGCCCAACTGCACCCTCGACAAGTCCCAGTGCGTGCCCAAGGGGTGCAACAACAACTACCTCGACACCAAGGAGGAGTGCGACGGCACCCACCTCAACGGCAAGACCTGCCAGAGCTTCGGCTACTTCACCGGCACGCTCAAGTGCACCAACTGCAAGTTCGACAAGACCGCCTGCACCAACTGCGGCAATGCGAAGCTGGACAGCGGCGAGCAGTGCGACGGCGCCAACCTGGCTGGCAAGACCTGCCAGTCCCTGGGTTACCAGCTGGGCGCCCTCGGCTGCACCGGGGCGTGCCAGTTCGACACCGGCGGCTGCAGCTCCGGGCAGTGCGGCAACAGCAAGGTCGACCCGGGCGAGCAGTGCGACGGCACGATCCTGGGCGGGCAGACCTGCAAGACCCACGGCTACTTCGGCGGCACCCTCGGCTGCGCGGTGTGCAAGTTCGACACCTCGGGCTGCCACAACTGCGGCGACGGCAACCTGAACAAGGGCGAGCAGTGCGACGGCACCCACCTCGGCGGTAAGACCTGCAAGGACTTCGGCTTCCCCGTGGGCAAGCTCGGCTGCACCAAGTCTTGTGCGTATGACAAGTCCGCCTGCACCAAGTGCGGCGACGGCACCATCGACCCGGGCGAGCAGTGCGAGGGGAGCAACCTGCAGGGCAAGACCTGCCAGAGCCTCGGCTACCAGTACGGCGCCCTCAAGTGCACCAAGTGCAAGCTCGACAAGACGGGCTGCCACAACTGCGGCAACGGCAAGCTCGACCCGGGCGAGGCGTGCGAGGGCACAAACCTCGGCGGCAAGACCTGCAAGAGCCTCGGCTACGCGGGCGGCGTGCTCAAGTGCGGCGCTGGCTGCGCCCTGGACACCTCGGGCTGCTACAAGTGCGGCGACGGCGTGGTCAACGGCACCGAGCAGTGCGACACCGGCAACCTGGGCGGCAAGACCTGCAAGAGCCTCGGCTTCTCGGCCGGCACCCTGAAGTGCAACCCGAACTGCACCTACGACGCCAAGAGCTGCAACAACTGCGGCAACGGCAAGGTGGACGCCGGCGAGGACTGCGACGGGGTGAAGCTGGACAACAAGACCTGCAAGAGCCTGGGCTACCTGAGCGGCACGCTCTCCTGCCACACCACCTGCTTCTTCAACACCTCAAGCTGCAGCCTGTGCGGCAACGGCAAGCTGGACGCCGGCGAGCAGTGTGACGGGACGCAGTTCGGCGGCAAGACCTGCAAGAGCCTCGGCTGGGACATCGGCGCGCTGAAGTGCAAGTCCGACTGCACCATCGACACCTCGAGCTGCAAGAAGTGCATCTGCGGCGACGGCAAGGTGGAGGGCCCGGAGCAGTGCGACGGCACCAACCTCAACGGCAAGAGCTGCAAGAGCCTCGGCTACGCGGGCGGCGCGCTGGTGTGCAACAGCGCCTGCGCCTTCGACAAGAGCGGCTGCCACAAGTGCGGCGACGGCAAGCTCAACCCGGGCGAGCAGTGCGAGGGGAGCAACCTCAACGGCAAGACCTGCAAGTCCCTCGGCTACCCCGGGGGCGCGCTCAAGTGCGGCGTCGGCTGCAAGTACAACAAGGCCGGCTGCTGGCGCTGCGGCGACGGCAAGGTGACCGTGGGCGAGCAGTGCGATGGCGGCAACCTGGCCGGCAAGAGCTGCAAGAGCTTCGGCTTCGCCGGAGGGCCGCTCAAGTGCACCAGCTGCAAGTACAACACCTCCGCCTGCACCACCTGCGGCGACAACAAGCTCAACCCGGGCGAGCAGTGCGACGGGTGGAACCTGGCCGGCAAGAGCTGCAAGAGCCTGGGCTACTGGGGCGGGGCGCTCAAGTGCTCCAAGTGCAAGCTCAACAGCGCCGGGTGCACCAACTGCGGCAACGGCAAGATCAACCCGGGCGAGCAGTGCGACAAGGCGGACCTGGGGGGCAAGACCTGCAAGACGTACGGCTACTACGGCGGCACGCTCAAGTGCGCCGCCGGGTGCAAGGTGAGCCTCGCCGGGTGCACGAACTGCGGCAACGGCGCCATCAACCCGGGCGAGCAGTGCGACGGAAGCAACTTCGGCGGCAAGAGCTGCAAGAGCTACGGCTACGCCGGCGGCAGCCTCAAGTGCAGCGCCGGGTGCAAGGTGAGCCTGGCCGGGTGCACCACCTGCGGCAACGGCAAGATCGACGCGGGGGAGCAGTGCGACGGGACGAACCTGGGCGGCAAGAGCTGCAAGAGCCTCGGCTTCAGCGGCGGCGCGCTGTCCTGCATGGCCGGGTGCAAGCTCTCCACCCTCGGCTGCTACATGACCAAGACGCTGCAGGACGACAGCTTCGCCGACTTCAGCAAGGGCTCCCCTTCGGAGCCGGGGGTCAGGCTGTATGTCTCGGCCAAGGGGGACGTGCAGCTGCTGGATCGGCTGGACCTCAACGGCGACGGGCGCCTGGACCTGGTGTTCGCCAACCGCATGTCCGGGGCAGGCTCCGCCATCAACTCCTACATCTACTGGGGCGCGGCGGGCGGCTACTCCGCGGCCAACCGCGCGGCGCTGCCCACCGTGGGCGGGGCGGGGGTCTCCTCGGCGGACCTGAACAACGACGGCCACGTGGACCTGGTGTTCGCCAACCAGGCCAAGGTGACCAAGCTGGGCAACAACCTGATCCATGACTACAAGGTCAACTCCTATGTCTACTGGGGCGGCCTGGCGGGCGGCGGCGGCACCGGCTACACGGCCACCAACCGCACCGAGCTGCCCACCCTGGGCGCCTCGGGCAACGCGGTGGCAGACCTGAACCGCGACGGCTACCTCGACGTGGTGCTGCAGAACAACACCGACGGCGTCAGCACCGCGGTGAACTCCTACATCTACTGGGGCTCGGCCGCGGGCCTGTCGGTGAGCAAGCGCACCGAGCTGCCCACCCCGGGGGCGCCCGGCCCCTTCGCCGGACCGCGCAGCGCCATCGCCGACCTCAACGGCGACGGACACCTGGACCTCGTGTTCGCCAGCTGGGGCAGCGGCGGCAAGCCGGCGGGCAACTCCCACATCTACTGGGGCTCCGCCTTGGGCTACTCGGCCGCCAAGCGCGCCGCCCTGCCCACGGTGGGCGCCGCCGGCTGCTCCGTGGCTGACCTCAACGGCGATGGGTTCTTCGACGTCGTGTTCGCCAACCACGGCGACGGCGCGACCCACAAGGTGAACTCCTACATCTACTGGGGCTCCACTGGCGGGTTCTCCGTGGCCAAGCGCACCGGGCTGCCCACGGTGGGCGCCACGGGCAGCTCCGTGGCTGACCTCAACGGCGACGGCCACCTGGACATCGTCTTCTCCAACCAGCGCGACGGCATGAACAGGAAGGTGAGCTCCTATATCTACTGGGGCTCGGCCACGGGCTACTCAACGGCCAGCCGCACGGCGCTGCCCACGGTGGGCGCCACCGGCAACCTGGTTGCGGACCTCAACGGCGACGGGCGCCTGGACATCGCGTTCGCCAATGAGCACGACGGGACCACTTACCAGGTGAGCTCCCATGTCTACTGGGGCACGGCCACGGGCTACTCCACGGCCAGCCGCACAAGCCTCGCCACGGTGGGCGGGGCCTCGGTCTCGGCGGACATGGATCCGGGCGCGCGCTCCAGGCGCGGCACGGTGCAGGTGTTCACGTCTCGCGCGCTGGACACCGGCGCCAGCCACCCGATCTACGAGACCCTCACCTGGACCGCGGCGGCGCCCAAGGGCACCACGCTGAAGTTCCAGGTCCGGTCCGCGGCCACGGCGGCGGCGCTGTCCACCGCCACCTGGCTCGGCCCCACCGGAGGCGGTGGGTTCTACACCGCGCCGGGGCCGATCCACGCGGCGCACTCGGGCAAGCGCTACATCCAGTATCGCGCCTGGTTCACCAGCGACCTGGGCGGCACGCCGAGGCTGGACAGGGTGCGGCTCAGGTACCACTGACCTCTGTGACCGCTGACGACGCACGGGGCGGCGCGGGCCGCGTCCCGACGTGGCAAGATCGGAGGGGCGATACGCTGTTGGTGTTGGCGCTGCTGGTGCTGGCGGCCAGCGGCGCGGTCGCGCCCATCCGCAGCGACGACGCGTTCTTGCACCTGGCGTCGGGGCGGGAGCTGGTACGGCTGGGCCACCTGCCGCAGCAGGACACGCTGCTCGACGCCGAGCGGCCAGGCCCGTGGGTCCTGCACTCCTGGCTGGCGGAGCTGATCTTCTATGGCGCCGCGCAGCTCGGGGGACTGCCGCTGCTCATGGCGCTGCGCGGGCTGCTGGTCTGCGCAACGTTGGCGGCGCTGTTCTGCCTGCTCAGGGCGCGCGGATCGCCGGGCTGGCTGGCGGCCCTCGCCACGGGCGCGGCGTTTTTGGCGCCAGGGATCCGCTCGGTGCTCACACGGCCGCTGCTGTTCAGCCACCTGCTGCTGGTGGTCTTCCTGTACGTGCTGCTGCAGGTGCGCGCCGGGCGCTGGTCAGCGGCGCGGCTCTGGCTGCTGCCCTCGCTCATGGTGCCGTGGGCCAACCTTCACGCGGGCCATGTCGCGGGGGCGGGCGTGGTGGTGCTGGCCCTGGTCGCGCTGGCCGCGGAGCAGGTGTTCCCTCCCCGGGATGGCCAGGGGGTCTCGCTGAGGCGGGCTGCCCTGCCGCTGGCCGCCACCTTGCTGGCCACGCTCGCCAACCCGTACGGTCACGGCGTGTGGCTCTACGCCCTCGGCTTCGGCGGCGACGGACAGTACGCGGGCCAGGTGTGGGAGTGGGTGGCCGCCACCCCGGGCCGTCAGCCGTGGCTGTTTTTGTGGCTGGGCGTGGGCGCCCTGGCCGCGCTGGCCGCCGCGCGCCGGCTGATGGTGTTGCCCTGGCTGGTGGCCGCGGCGCTCCTGGTGTCCCCCCTGGTGGCGAGCCGCTTCGCCTTCCACGGCGCGGTGGGGGCGGCCCTGGCCCTGGGCCTCGCGGTGCCCGCGCTGCGGTCCGCAGCGCGGCCGCTGCTGCGCCCGGGGCCCGCCCGCCTGCTGTGGGCGCTGGCGCTGGCGCTGCCGCTGGCCGCCGCGGGCGGCAGCCTCCGGTCGACTGGCGCGTTTCATTCCGCCGTGGACGAGCGCTTCTTCCCCGTGGGCGCGGTGCGCTTCATGGAGCGCAACATGGTCAAGGGCAGGCTGCTCAACTACCGCGAGTGGGGCGGCTACCTGCTCTGGAACCGCCCGGGGCGCAAGGTGTTCATGGACGGCCGCGTGGCAGCGTCGGCCGGGGCCCAGCTCGCGGACTACCTTGCGGTGGTGGAGGCGAAGCCCGGCTACGGTCACGTGCTCAACCGGCGCGGGGTGCAGGTGGTGCTCAGCCCTCACCACATGCTGCGCCCTGCGGATGGCGCGCCGCTGCAGCCCATGGCCCGTGACCCCGCCTGGGCCCTGACCTACTTCGACGACGTGGCCCTCATCTACCAGCGCGTGATACCCGCCAGCGCGGAGCACCTCCGGCGCGTGGCCTACCGGACGCTGGCGCCGGGTGATGACCGCGCCCCGGTCCGACGCGGCGCGGACCCTGACCTAGCCGAGGCGGAGCTGCGCCGCGCCCTGGCCACGGCCCCCTCCACGCGCGCGGCCACCTATCTCGGCGTCCTGCTCATGGGGCGCGGGCGGCTCGAGGAGGCCGAGCAGGTGTTGAGCGCGGCCCTCGTGCGGTCTCCTGGGAGCCTGCCGCTGCTCAACAACCTGGGCGTGGCGGCCATGCGGCTGGGCAACCGGGATGAGGCCATGCGCCTGTTCAAGCAGGTGCTGAAGCTGAACCCCGAGCATAAAAACGCCTGGCGAAACCTGAAGTCGCTGGAGCGCACCGCAAACAAATAAGCTGGCAGGAGGGGTGGCCATGGCGGCCCGGGCCGCCACCGGAACAGACCGTTCTGGAGTGTATTACCAAACGCATCTTCGGTTTAAAAAACGAACCTTCGTTATTTTATGTGGGTCAGTATCCCGTACTCCGTTCCAATTTGGCCGAAAAAGCAATTTATCTTGCAAAACAGAAGGTCCGTACGGTTTGTAAATCGAACAAGCGTTTTTTATTTTGTAGTCGGGTAGTCGTGATGGCACGCTGTTTGCTCCTGAACAGGACAGAACCAGCGCTCAGGAGAACGCCATGAACCGCCGCACGCTCAGCCACCTCATCCTCCCCTTCACCCTGCTCACCGGCGTGCTGCTGGCGGCGCCAGCGGCGGTGGCTCAGCCCCGCCCCACCTCCGGGGTCAAGCAGGCCGGCGTACGCCCGGTCCGGCGCGCGCCGAGGCTGCTGCGGCGCCTGACCCTGCCCATCCGGCGCATGCATCACGAGCGCCGCATGAAGCGTCGCTTCTTCGCCAAGCTCAAGAAGGCGTCTCCCGAGGCGCGCCGGCACTACGGTCAGCAGAAGCGCCAGCGCAAGGTGGGCGCGCTGCGGGCCTTGCGGGCCGGGCAGGTGGCCCTCACCGGCGCCACCGGCTACGCCACCGGCGTCTACACCTACATCACCGCCCAGGCCTGGAAGGAGCCGCTGTTCCAGCTCGTGGCGCCCCAGGCCGTGGCGTTTACCGGGGCCGTGGGCGGCGCCACCGCGCTGCAGGGCTACGGCGTGGGCCTGACCAACCGCGCCCTGCGCAACCGGCTGAAGGCCGCGCGTATCAGCACCGCTGAGAAGTTCGGGTTCAACCGCAAGGCGCCCGCGCCAGCTGGCAAGTGATGCCGGGCTGTCAGCGGGACCAGATGGTCACCGAGCTGCCCATGGCGCAGCTGTACGTCTCGTCGCTGGAGTCGGTGAACTTGACCGGGTCCAGCCGCTTGAACACCACCTGCACGCTGCCGTCCTCTCGCAGCCGCAGCTTGATATAGCGTCGCTTCACGGTGGTGCCGTCGTCCTCCAGGCTGTTGGAGCTGGCCGAGACATAGGCCAGGGCGTTGCCGTAGACGTTGCGCTCGAACTGCTCGAACACCTCCACGCCCACGCTGGTGGTGAGGCTCGGTCCGGCGGCGCCGCTGGCGTCCTTGCACTTGTCCAGGTGCACCTGGGCGTGGACCCGCTGGCCACCTCGCAGCGCCGCCATGAGCGCCTTGTAGCTGCCCAGCTGCCGCGGCGCCCCGGGCAGCCTGAACAGGGAGACGCCGTACTTCGCCCCGTCGGCCCGGCCCGGGTCCACCTTGCACGCCAGCTGTTCGTCCATGCGGACCGAATAGCTCGAGGGATCGTAGTAGTTGGCGTGCACCAGCACCTGCAGGTCGTCGTAGACGCGGAAGCGCACGTTGTCCTGCACGTAGCGCCACTTTCCGCCGCTGTAGAGCCAGACCAGGCTCGAGTCGGAGAACTCCACGTACGCCTTGGGCTTGCCAGTCTGGCGCGGCACGAGGTCGAACTGCCGCACTGCCATGGCCCCGGTGACGTCCACGTCGAAGGGGAGCTTGCCGGGAAGCAGGTCGCACACCTTGTAGTGCACCACGCCCCGCACGGCGTACCCCGCGGTCAGCGCCTCGGTGAGCTGCTGGAAGGTGGTCAGCCTCACGGGCTGCGCGGCGGCTGCAGGGGCGGCGTCAGGGGCCGCGGCGGTGAGGTCCGGCGCGCCAGCGTCGGCCGCAGGAGGAGCTTCTCCCTGCTGGCTCGCATCGCAGGCAGCAGCGCAAATGGCCAGGGTGGATAACAGGAGCGCGCGGCGGCCCCACCGGTTTGAGCATGACATCGTGGTCTCCTTGGTGATGGTTGCTACCCGGAAAGTGCAGCCTCGCGGGGCCAGGTCGCGGGTCGGGTCCGGTTTTATCGCGTAGCTACTGTTTCGGAGCGCAGGGGTGACCCGCGGGGGGCGACGTGACCACCGGCAGGCCGCCGCGCCAGGTCACGGGCACCTGGCGCCAGATCTGTCGCAGGATCTGGCAGCGACCCGCGGTGAGCTCCCCCAGGTCCCAGGTCTGGTGGTCGCCCAGGGTGGTGGCGGCGTACAGCGCGCCGCCGCTGATGAGCAAGTGGCGCACCGGGCCGTGCAGGCGGGAGGTGCGCAGCCGCCGGCCCCCTGGCAGTTGATGCAGCGCCAGCGCGCCGTTGGCGTGCCCCACGGCCAGGGTCTTGCCGTGGCTGGCCAGCGCCTCCACCCGGCTGGCCGGCGCCTGCTCCAGGCTGAACCCGGCGCGGGAGGTGCCTGCGCGGGGGTCGAAAAGCTCCACGTTGCCGTCGTCATAGCCGATGGCCACCTCGGTGCCCACCATGGCCATGGCGGAGACGCCGCGCTGGACAGGGAAACGGCGGGTGACGGTGCCGGCCCGGCCAGCGAGCAGCAGCTCGTCGGTCGTGGCCACCAGGGCGCCGCCCGGCGGAGCAGCCACGGCCACCGCGCCCGCCCGCGCCAGCACATGCGGCCCCTGCCCCGGCCGGTGCAGGGTGACCTTGCCGCCGCCGAGCACCAGGCAGCCGGCGTCGACCGAGCGCACCTGCCGGGCGCCAGGCGCCCTGGCCCGCAGGGATGGCCGGAGCGCCGACGTCGGCTGCCAGCGCTCCACGGCGCCGTCGAAGGTGATCAGGCACATGGCCCCGCCGGCCGCGGGCGCGTGGGCTGCCACGGCGTGCTCCGCGACCCGGCGCTGCCAGGCCGGGGCCCGCGCACCCCGGGCGGGCGCGCTGCCGGGCGGCGCGCAGCCTGAGCCGCGGGTGCAGAGCAGGACATCACCCTGTGAGGCAGCCAGCAGGGGCGCGTGCCAGCGGGGCCGCGCGCCGGGCAGGTCCCACAGCCGCACCGTGCCGTCGTCGCCGGCGGTGGCGCCCGCCGCCCCGTCGGGGGAGAAGGCCAGGCTGTTGACCTCGCCCTGGTGGCCGCCCAGCCGGATGGCCGGTCCGGCGGCGCCCCAGACATGGGCGGCGCCGTCGGAGCATGGCATGCCCACGCCCCCGGAACCGGGCCGCACGGCCGGCCAGTACGCCCGACCCTCGCATCGACCCACCACGCGGGAGCTGCCGCCGCGCAGGTCCCAGCGGCGCAGGGCCCCGTCGGAGCCGGCGCTGTGCAGCACGCTGCTGTCCGCGCCATGGAAGGCAACCCCCCACACCTCGGCGTCGTGGCCCAGGAGCACCCCGGCCGCATCCCCGGCGGGCAAGGACCAGAGGCGCACCGCGCGGTCGCGGGAGGCCGTCGCCAGGGTCGCGCCGTCAGGGGCGAACGCCACGCCGTGCACCGCTGCGGTGTGGCCGCGCAGCACCGGGCCCGGGCGGCCGCTCGCCACCTCCCAGAGCCTGGCGGTGCCGTCCTCGCTGGCGCTGGCCAGGCGCGCTCCGTCGGGGCTGAACGCCAGGTCGAAGACCTTGTCCGAGTGCCCCTGGAGGACCTGGCGCTCCCGGCCGTTGGTGGCCTGCAGCAGGTGGATCACGCGGTCGGTGCCTGCGGCAGCCAGGGTGGCGCCGTCGGGGGAGAAGGCCAGGGCGACCAGCTTCCCTCCCACCGGGTACGCCGCCAGCTGGGCGCCGCTGCCCAGGGACCAGAGGCGCACGGTGCCGTCCCGACCGCAGCTGGCCAGGCGCTGGCCGTCGGGGCTGAAGCGGACGCCGGTGACCATGGAGCCGTGTCCCGTGAGCGGCTGCCCGCCGCCCCCGCGGGAGTCGGCGCGCCAGAGCCGCGCGGTGCGGTCGGTGCTGGCGCTCAGCAGCCGGGTGCCGGTCGGGTTGAAGTCGAGCCCCAGCACCATGGCCTCATGTCCTCGAAGCACCCGGGGCGCGCGGTCGGTGCCCGGCGTCCACAGCCGCGCGGTGCGATCCTTGCCGGCGGACGCCAGCTGCCGGCCGTCTCGCGAGTAGGCCAGGGCCCAGATCGCGCCGGCGTGGCCCCGCAGGCGTCGCTCCACGGCCCCGGAGGAGGCCGCGGCGATGGTCACCTCGCGGTCGTCACCACCAGCGGCCAGGCGCGCCCCCGTCGGGCTGTAGGCCAGGGCGTGCAGCGCCCGCGACGAGAGGGCGAAGGTCGGCCGCGGGGTCCAGCGGTCCGTGGCCCAGCGGTACACCTGCCCGGCGGTGCCCGCGGCGGCCAGGGTGGCCCCGTCCGGGCTGAAGCGCACCGCGTGCAGCGCGCCCCTGCCCGGTCGGAGTCGCCTCGGCGGACCGTCGCTGGCCAGGGTCCAGACCAGGACCACGCCGTCCTTGCCCGCCGACGCGAGCAGGGCGCTGTCCGGGGAGAAGGCCAGGTCCCACACGCCGCCCCGGTGACGCCCGCGCAGGGGCCTCCCCTCGCCGCTGTCCACCTGCCAGATCCGCACCTCGCCGTCCCAGCCGCCCGACGCCAGGCGCGCGCCGTCGGGCGCATGAGCCACGGACAGCACCTGGTCCTGGTGGCCTCGCAGGCGGGCGCGGACCCGCCCGGTGGTGGCGTCCAGCAGGGTGACCAGCCGGTCGCTGCCGGCGAGGGCCACGCGCTGGCCCCCCGGCGCGAAGCTGGCCCGGTGCAGCAGGGCGCCCAGGGGCCTGCGCCATTCCAGGGGGTGGGCCGAGAGCTGCCACCAGAGGGTCCTGGCCGTGGCCGAGTCTCGCGCCTCGAGCGCCGACCGGATGCGGGCCCTGGCCTCCAGCGGATCGTCACCCCGGGCGGCGGCCCTGGCGCTCTCGAGCAGGGCCTCGGCCTGGCGGGCGCGGGCCTGGTCGCGCTGGCGGCTGATCATCAGCGCGGCTGCCGCGGACCCGGCGGCGATGAGGGCCAGCACCACCACCACGGCGCCCACGCGCCGGCGCCGGCGCAGCCGCTTGCGGCCGGCCTTGCGCTCCCCCGCGGCGATGAACTCGGCCACCAGCCGGGGCGCGCGGTCCTCGCTGCGCCCCATGAAGCGCCGGCCCTCCCGCAGGGCCTCGCCGGTCCACAGCTCGTCTTGCCTGCGGCCGCGGCGGTCCCACAGCGCCGCGGCCTGGCCGGCCTCGGCCAGAAACGCCAGCTCCTCTCTCCCCTCATCCAGCCACCGGCGCAGCTTTGCCCAGCTCTGCACCAGGGACTCGTGGACCAGCTCCAGCTCCACCTCCCCCTCGTCGGTGGGCTCGCCCCTGCGCTCCATGACCAGCCGCCCGGCCAGCAGGCGATCCAGCGCCGCCCGGGCAGCGTCGGGCAGGCCCTCCACCACCTGACTCACGGGCAGCACCCGCCGCTCGCCGTCCAGCCCCACCAGCCGCAGCAGCATCGCCCGGGCCAGCCGCTGATCGTGGGCGCTCATGGCGCCGAGCACGCCGTCGGCGTGCCGGGCCAGGGCGCCGCCCACGCCGCCCATCTCGCGGTACACCCGGCCGAGCAGCAGCCGCCCCCCCTCGTCTCGCTCCTCCCACAGCCGGCGCCCGGCGAACTGGAGCAGCGGCAAGCACGCGGGCTCCCCTGCCACCTCCGCCACCATCTGCTCCACCACGCCGCTGTCCTCGTAGCGGTAACCCACCGCGGCCACGGGGCGGCTGAGCACCTCCCGCAGCATGGGGGCGCCCGGGGGGCGCAGCACCGTGAGCCGCCCCAGGGCGGCCCGGGCCTCCGCCCCCGCGGCGGCCCGACTGAGGAACTCTTCGCGCAGGGTGAAGATCACCCGCACGGGCGACGCGGCGTCGTCGGCCGCGCCGCACACCGCGGCCATGTAGGCGGCAGCCTCGGCGGGGTCCTGCCCCGGTGCGTACACCTCCTCCAGCTGGTCCACGAAGAGCAGCACCTTGGCGCGCGCCCGCCGCGCCAGGCGGTGCAGCTCCATGTTCAACAGCGCCGGCGCACGGGCCATCCGATCCGCCAGCTGCGCCGCGTCCACCGCGGGCACGGGCTGAGGCGGCCTGCCTCGCCCGGAGGTGCTCTCCTCCAGCCGCGCCAGGCCGCGCCAGGCTGCCTGCACCCGGCGGGCAAGCGCCCGCAGCGGCCGCCGCCCCGGCCGCAGGGCGAGCAGGACGAAGCGCCCTTGCTCGCGCAGCCGCGGGATCACCCCGGCCTGCACGAAGGAGCTCTTGCCGGCCCCCGAGGCGCCCACCACCGGCAGCACAGGCTCCTGCTCCAGGCGATCCATGAAGACCGCGACCTCTTCGTCGCGGCCGAAGAAGATCGCCCGCTGCGCCTCGGTGAACGGGAGCAGGCCCTGGAACGGGCTGCCCCGCACCTGCGCCTCACCGACGGCGCCCGCGGCGAGGGCGGCCAGGCGCGCCACCAGGTCCGCCGCGTCGGGGCGGGCCGTGGGGTCCTTCTCCAGGCAGCTGGCAACCAGCTCTCGCTCCGCCTCGCCCACCTCAAGGTCCGCGGGCAGCGCAGGGGAGGGCGCGGCCGAGCAGACCCTGGCGCACAGCTGCAGCGCGTCGGCGCTCTGGTGGGGCCTGGCCCCGGTGAGCAGCTCGAACAGGATCACGCCGAGGGCCCAGATGTCCGCCGCCGCTGACGGCTCCCGCGCCTGCCACTGCTCGGGGGACATGTACGCCGGCGAGCCGCGGACCCGTACGGCCTGCCCGGCGTCCCGGGGCTCCTGGCCGTCGCCAGGCTCCGGGGCCGCGGCGTCGGCGCTGCCAGCCAGCCGGGCCAGCCCGAAGTCGAGCACCCTGAGGCGGCCATCGCTGGCCAGGATGATGTTGCTCGGCTTGAGGTCCAGGTGCAGCACGCCGGCGCCGTGGGCCTCGCGCAGGCCCTCGGCGATATCCCGCGCGATGCGCAGCGCCTCTTGCCGTGGGGGCAGCCGGCGCCCGAGCCGCTGGCGCAAGGTCTGCCCCTGCAGGTACTCCAGCGCCAGGTAGGGCCGCCCGCCCTCCTCGCCCACCTCGTACACCGTGACGATGTGGGGATGGCTGAACCGCGCAGTGGTGCGCGCCTCGAACAGGAACGCCTCGAGTGACTCGGCGGAGCCCACCGCCCCGGGGTGCACCAGCTTCAGGGCCACCTTCCGGCCCAGGCGCTCGTCCCGGGCCAGGTACACCTCGCCCATGCCGCCGCAGCCGATGATCCGGATCACCTCGAAGTGCCCCACGACCTGGCCTGGCCGCAGCACCTGCGCCGCCGGCGCCTCGCCCGGCGCGGCCATGACCTCGCCCATCATCCGGCTGGCCAGGGCCTCGCCCGTGCTGGAGGCGTCCCGGTCCCGGGCCACGGGCGCCTGGTCCGGGGTCACGTCCAGGGAGCCCATGGCGCGCCGCAGCCGGATCATCAGCCGCGCGCACGCCTCGCAGGTGCGCAGGTGCTCCTCCACCCGCAGGGACTCCTCGGAGGAGAGCTCCCCCTCGAAGTGGGCCAGCAGGATTTCGTCGCCAAGGCACGCCATTTCTTAGCCGCCGCCGATGTTACAATGGCCGCTGGACCGTTGCCCATGACCCATGTTGAGCCAGATTTCGCCACGCCGTTCCTCGACGCGCTCGAGGCCGCCGGCAGACCGTTCGAAGGAGACGTGGAGCGGCTGACCGCGGCGCTGGCCGAGGTCTGGCGCGGCGCCTGCGAGCAGCGGGCAGAGCTCAGCGTCTCCCCCGCGTCGTTCATGACCCACCTGGCGGCCTCCGTCGACCCCGACGCACCGGCAGAGGTAGCGGTGGGCCGGATCCGCGCGGACGACCTGCTGCTCGCCCTCGCCTGTGGCGAGGGGGTGCCCGCCGCGCTGGCCCGGTTCGAGGCCCAGGTGCTGCCCCGGGTGGAGCCCGCCCTGGTCCGGCTGCGCATCTCGCCCGAGATGGTGGATGAGGTGAAGCAGACCGTGCGCGCCGAGGTGCTGGTGCGCACCTCGCCGGAGCGCGCGCCCGGCATCATGCGCTACTCCGGCCGCGGCAGGCTGGCCAGCTGGCTGCGCATCGTGGCGGTGCGCGCCGCGGGTCGCCTGATGGACCGCAGCCGGCGGGAGGTGCTGCTCACCGAGAGCGTGCTCGGTGACCTGACGCCCCCGTCGGGAGATCCGGAGCTGGAGTACCTCAAGGGGACCTACCGGGCCCAGTTCCGGGACGCCTTCAGCGGCGCGCTGACCCAGCTGCCCGACGAGCAGCGCGACCTGCTGTGCCAGCACTACCTCGAGCGGCTCACCATCGACGACCTCGGGGCAGCCCTGGGCGTGCACCGGGCCACCGCCGCCCGCCGAATCGTGCGCGCCCGGGAGATGCTGCTGCAGGCCACGCGGCAAAACCTGATGCGACAGGTCCGGGTGGGTCAGACCGAGTGTGACAGCATCCTGCGGCTCATCGAGAGCCAGCTCATGGTGAGCATCCCCGGGGGGCGCTGAGGTTCGCCTCACGGCGCCCCTCCCGCTGGCCGTCGCGCGTAGAGCACCCCCTGGCCGTCGGACAGCTCCAGCGTCCCTGCGTCTGTGGGCGCAGCGAGCCCGGGCGAAGCCAGGAGCACGCGCCAGGCGCCCCCCTGCGCTCCCGGCGCCGCCGCCGGGGTCGCCGGCGCCGGCGCCCCTTGCAGGTTCACCGCGAGCAGCAGCTCCTCGCCGCCGTCGGGAGCGCGGCGCAAGCCGAGTGCCACCGTGGCAGGGCCGTCGCCCTGCAGCTGCCACAGGCCATCGCCGCGTCGCGGGTCCAGGTCCTGGCGCAGCCACGGGCGCGCGAGCCGGAGCCGGCGCAGCTCCAGGTTGAACGCAGCCCGGCGCGGCGGCGTGCGCCCCGCGTGCGCCGCGACGTTGCAGTAGCGGTGCAGGTCCGCTTGCCAGGCCCGGGCCAGGTCCATGAGGAAGGCCCGGTCCACGCGCCGCCCCGACGGCAGCAGCGGCTGCGCCCGCGCCAGCGCCAGCGCCGTCCGGTCCAGGTCCCAGCCCTGGCGGGGCATCTCCTCCGCCACCGCCGCCAGCAGGCGGCGAGCCCGCACCAGCGAATGGAGCCCCAGCGCCCGAAGCCCGGCGAAGTGGTCGCCGCCTGCGTACCCCTCCTGGTCCAGGCGCCAGCGCAGGAACCGCGCCTCCTCGGCCATCACCTTCACCGCGTGGCGCCCGTCGGTGTTGCGCACGAAGGTCCAGGGCGCGCGATGCAGCGCCTGCACGAACTCCATCGGCACGCCTGGCAGGAACCCGTGGGTCAGCAGCCCGGCCGCAGGGTTGTCGTACGCCTCGGCGATGGCGCCGGGCAGGTCACCCGCCATTTCACGGCCGAGCTCCGCCTCCGGGTCGAGCTGCGCGCCGCGCCGCAAGGTGTCGTGGTTGGCGCAGCCCGTGACCCAGCCGCTGCCGAGGCGCGCGATCTGATCCACCCTCCACCACTTCTCCCGCCAGAACCCCTGGAGCGCGGGGGTGTTGTGAGCGAAGGTTAGCGGACCCCACTGCAGCGCCTGCGGTTGCTGCTGGATCACGTCGCGGTAGGTCGAGGCGGTCTCCCAGTCCTCCCGGGGCCAGGGGCGGCCGTCCTCGAAGATCATCAGCGGCCGGTAGCGACGGCCGGCCACCAGCTGGACCTGGTCGCCCATGAGCCGCAGGTACGCGTCGTCGTGAACCACCTCGCCCGCGTCATGGTCCCACACCTTGAAGTCCTGGGCCCCGTCCACGCGCACCCCGTCAGCCCCGAGGTCCACCTTGCGCCGCTGGAGCTCCAGCAGGATGGCCCGCACCACGGGGTGCCCCATGGCGAGGTCCTGGCCGTACATGTTGGGCCCGGCGAAGAAGCTCCGGGGCAGCAGGCCCAGGGCCTGGTTGTCTGCGTGGCCGAACACGAGGTCGAGGATCAACATGGTCGGGCCGGTGGGCAAGTCGTGCAGCGCCGCCGACAGGGCCACCAGCTCGTCGGGGCGGCCGTCCCGGGTGAGGCACGGGTTGACCGCCGCCGAGCCCGATATGACCGTGTCGTAACCCCAGTTGGTGACGTCAGGCCGGCGCACCGAGACGAGCACCTCCCCGTCGCTGTCGGGCCCGCGCTCCACGTGGAAGCAGGGGGGGCCTTCCTCCCGCCCGATGGTGGGCTCCACCGGCATGAGCTGCACGGCGTCGAAGCCGGTGAAGTGCTGCTCCTCCGGCGTCAGGGCCTGGTCCGCGGCGGCTCGCCTGGCCACCGCCTCCAGCCGCTCGCGCAGGGCCGCCAGGGTGCCCTCGGCGGTGGCGGTGGCCACGTGAACCTGCAGGATGTTGGTCGGCGGGGCGATGCGAACCACCCCATCGGTGGCGGGCGTCCCGGCCAGCCCCCGATAGTAGGGCCGGTCAGGGCGGCGGGCCTGCAGCGCGTCCAGATCGTACAGCTCGGCCGGGGCGAAGGGACCGTACGGCAGGCTGCAGGCCATGGGATCGTTGAGCAGCCGCTCGCCGCCTCCCTCCTGCCGCAGCCGCAGGCGGTACAGGCTGCCAGCACGTGACGGCGTGCCCACATGGGCCCCCTGTACCACCGCCCAGACGAACTCCCCCTGACGCACGGCCGGCACCCTGCACCTGACGAACTCGCGTCGCTCCACCCGACGCCGGGGCGGGCATGGGTCCAGCGGCGTGAACAGCTCGATCTCCGGAGCGCCCTTCAGGCCCGGGGCCCAGAAGCCGAAGGCCACCGAGTCGCGGCCAACCCTCGGCCCCAGGCGGCTCGCCAGCAGCCGCGCCTGGTTGAAGGTGGGCGAAGGGCGCGCCGCGGCGCGGGCCCACGCCAGCAGCCGCTCGGTCCGTCCGGGACAGAGCGCGGGGGAGGGGTGACCTGAAGAGGAGAGGGCAGGGCTGAGCATGTGAGCGCTTCCGCTTGTGAGTTGCGCGTTTTTGGAGTGCAAGCCACATGCCACGGCGGAATCTCAGCGCGCCATATAAAACGAACCGCTGCTCGTAAAACCGAGTAAGCGTTTTATTTGTCCGGGGAGAGGCCTCGCACCAGCATCGGGATCAGGTTGGCGACATAGGCCATGGTGTCGATGTCGGGCTCGATGACTTTCTGGGCCTTGTACCCCTCGAACACGGTGAAGAGCATGCGCGCCACCTGCTCGGGCTCCATGGCCGGGTCCAGCTCTCCGCGTTTCTGCGCCCGGGTCACGAACCGCTTGAGCCCGGCGAGGAGGTAGCGCACCTCGCTGGCGAAGGCGTCGGCCACGCGCTTGTCCCGCAACGCCTCGGCGTGGAACACCACCGTGGTGCGCATGCGCAGCTGGTATTCCGGGTCGTCCAGCCTCGCGAAGGTCACCTGGGCCACGGCCCTGAAGGCGGTGAGCATGTCGCCGGAGTTGTCCAGGGCCTCGATGATCTCGTCGATGTCCTGGGTTGTGGTCTCGATCACCGCCTGCAGGATCTCGTACTTGCCCTTGAAGTAGCCGTAGATGGCGCCCGGGCTCAGGTCCGCCTCCTTGCAGATGTCCTGGATGGTGCTGGAGTGGTACCCCTTCTGGGCGAAGCAGGCGGTGGCCGCGTCGATGATCTGTTTGCGGCGCGCCTGGACATGGGCTTCGGTGACCTTGGGCATCTCGTTCTCCTCTCACACGTTGGCGTTATCGCTCTTAATTAAACACGAACAGCCGTTTTATAAAACGAATGGCCACAATTTTTTCGGCAACTAGATTGGCCGCTGCCGTGTTGGAAAATCGGCCACCCGGTCAGCCACTGATGACAGATGTCCGCGGCCAAAGGGGGCCGGCGGGCAGGCCCAGGCCTCGCGGAGTGGCTGGCATGGCCGTTGCTTTTCTCCCCGGAGAACTCAGGAGCGACCATGGCCATGAACGAAAGAAAAAGAATCCCCGTTATGATTTGCCTGCTCACGCTGGCCTGCGCCTGCAGCGCCAGCGGACGCTACGACGGCGACGGCACGCCCCAGCCCTGGGCCGACCCTGCGGCCGCCCACGAGGCGGCGGCCCTCACCTTCATCGCGCCCCTGACGGGCAGCTCCCACCCCGCAGCGGTGCGCTTCAAGGTCAGCGCGCCAGTGGGCACCGCGCGGGTGGATTACTGGGCCGGTCCGTGGCAGCTCGGCAGCTCCGGCGATGCCAGCGCCGGCTACGGGATCAAATATGTCTTCACCGTGCAGGGCCAGCGCACCGTCACTGCCCGGGCATACGACTTCGACGGTGCGCAGCTCGCGGCCACCTCCGTGGGGTTCCTCGTCCAGGCCGCCACGGAGACGCCCCAAACCCCGGCCCAGAAACACGCGGCGGTGGCCGACCTGCTCAAGAAGAAGCACAAGACCATGACCGGCAAGGGCGGCTGCACCATCGCCCACGCCTCCCTGGCGGGCAAGCCGGGCAAGCCGGCCCTGGTGATCCTCCCGGGCCGCACCGAGCCGTACCTCAAGTACTACGAGCTGGCTTATGACCTGCGCGCGCTGGGCCACCCGATCTACCTGATGGACCACCGGGGCCAGGGCAAGTCCTGCCGGATGCTGTCGGATCGCCAGCGCGGCCACGTGGAGGATTTCTTCGACTACATGCACGACCTGCGCTCCTTGCTCTCGTCGGTGGTGCGCCCGGCAGGCCACAAGAAGGTGATCCTGCTGGGGCACTCCATGGGCGGCGCCGTGGCCACGCTGCTGGCCCAGCGCTACCCCGCTGAGGTGCACGGGCTGGTGCTCTCCTCCCCCATGCTGCGCATCGACACCGGCAACCTGGCCGAGTGGGTGGCCCACTCCGCGGCCAACGCCAACTGCCTGATGGGCAAGGGCGGCGACTACGCTCCGGGGCAGAAGCCGTACAACCCGGCCGCGACCTTCTCGGCCAACCAGGTGACCCACAGCGCCGAGCGGTTCGCCCTGTACAAGCAGGTCCTGGCGGCCAACAGCAGCCTCGCCGTGGGGGGCGCCACCAACCGCTGGGTCAAGGAGGCGCTTGAGGAGACCTGGGACATGCAGAAGAAGGGCAGCAAGATCAAGGCGAAGGTGCTGATGCTGCAGGCGGGGGAGGACAGGGTGGTGAAGAACTCCGGCCAGGACAGGGTGTGCGCGGCGGCCCCGTCCTGCAAGAAGCTCGTCTTCGCCGGCGCCTACCACGAGCTCCTGATGGAGCGGGACGTCATCCGGGACGCGGCCCTCAAGTCGATCAAGGCGTTCCTCGGGACCCTGTGATTATTTGGCCCGGAGGCTGCGACAAATCTCCCTCACCCACCACCTAACCTGATAGCAGCGGGCGCGCTGCCCGCGCACTGGAGGCACCATGACCATGCGAACCCTGTCCCTGACCCTGGCGATGATCCTGGCCTTTGCAGGCTGCTCCGATGACGACACCAGCCCGGGAGCTGACACCGGCGCGGTCCTGGACGGCGCGGCGGCCGACGCCGGCGCGCCCGACTCTGGCAACAAGCCCGACGCCGGCTCCTCCGCGGCCCAGCTGCGGCAGCTGGCGGCCTGGATGACCGGCGGCTTCTCCAGCGCGGCCCAGTCCAAGGCCGACGCCACCTACTACGACATCACCCTGGTGATGAAGCGCATCTGGAAGGGCAGCAACAAGCCCGGCTACTGGCTGTACGTGGAGCAGTCGGTCACCGGATCGCAGCCCTACCGCCAGCGGGTCTACTACCTCGAGGCGTCGGCCGCGGGGAAGCTCACCAGCCATGTCTACGACTTCAAGAACGCCGCGGACAAGGCCGCGGCCATCGGCGCGTGGAAGGACGCGGACCCGCTCAAGTCCCTGGACGAGACGGCGCTGACCCTCAAGAGCGGCTGCGGCGTGATCCTGGGCTGGGACGCGGCCAACAAGAAGTTCACCGGGGCCACCGACGGCAAGAAGTGCGCCTCCTCCCTGTCGGGCGCCAGCTACGCCACGTCGAAGGTGGACGTGACGGCCAGGAAGCTCACCTCCTGGGATCAGGGCTTCGACAGCAGCGACGCCCAGGTGTGGGGCGCGGTCAAGGGGCCTTACGCGTTCGACCTGATCAAGGACATGGACACCGATCTGGATCGGTAGCCCTCACCTCTCGGAGCAGGAGCGAAACATGGGAACGAAGCTGGCGGCGGTGGCCGTGGGCCTGGCCGCGGTCTGGGCCGTTGCGTGCAGCGACGATGGCGGACCGGCAAGCGTACCCGACCAGGGCGCCGCAAAGAAGGACGGAGCGGCAGCTGTGGACGGACCGGTCCCCGACAGGGCGCTCGAGGCCGACGCCGCGGGGAGCAAGCCAGACGGCAAGGGCGGCAAAATCGACGCGGCCGCCACCAAGCCCGACGCGGCGGGGACCAAGCAGCTGACCTTCGTGCAGCAGGTCATCGATCCTTCGCCCCAGAAGCCGGCGTTCATCACCGCGGCGGACCTGGACGGCGACGGCAAGCCGGAGCTGGTGGTGTCGGCCTTCGCCGCCTCCAGCCCCCTGGGCAACGGCCTGGTCAACCGCTACTCCCCCAAGGGCGGGGCAGGAGGCTGGAGCAAGACCGCGCTGCTGGCCCAGAGCGCAGGGGTGAAGTTCCCCAACCGGGTGAGCGCCGCGGACGTGGACGGGGACAAGGACCTCGACCTGATCCTGCCGTACGGGTTTTTGGCCTGCGTGCCGCTGTCCTGCGGCGGGCTGGCCTGGCTGGAGCAGACCAAGGCCGGCTTCAAGCGCCACGACGTGGTTAAAAACGGCCACCCGCTGTTCTTCCACCACGCCGAGCTGGCCGACGTCACCGGCGACGGGGTGAAGGACCTGGTCACCGTGGGCGAGGCCAAGCCGCTGCTCGGCGCGGCCAAGGCGGAGGCGCGCATCTACCCTGGCGACCCGAAGTTGGCGGCGCGCTTCAAGTCCACGCCCATCAAGGTGGGCGCCGGCCTGGGCAGCTTCCCCACGGTGGTGGACCTGGACGGGGACAATGACCTCGACATCGTCTCGGCCCAGTACTTCGTCAAGGGCGAGTCCGCGGCATGGATGGAGCGCACGGCCACGGGCTGGACAAAGCGGATCATCGACAAGCTGTCGGGCCCGTCGATCCAGCTCTCCCTGGTGCCCGGCCTGCTGGGCAAGGGCAAGGCGAGCTGGGTGCTGGCCAACCACACCAACACCAAGGACAGCGCCGCGGCCCCCGAGTCGGCGGTGTACTTGCTGACGCCGGGCAAGGACCCGCGCCAGCCCTGGGCGCGCAAGAAGCTCTCGGCCGGCATCATGTCGCGCAAGTCGCCCATGTTCGGCCCCCAGGGCGCGCCGGGGGTCTTCTCCTGGGGCGATCTCGACGGCGACAAGGACCTCGACCTGCTGGTCTCCGGCGACGGCGACCCGAACATCTACTGGCTGGAGCAGCGGCCCGGCGGCGCCTTCGCCACCCACGTGCTGGCCAAGGACCTGCCCCAGAGCGGCGTGGCCGCCGCGGACCTGGACGGCGACGGCAAGGCCGAGGCCATCGTCGGCTCCTACGAGAAGAACAAGCTGCTGCTGTTCAGGGCCGTCTACAAGTAGCCGCGCTAGTAGAGGCAGTGGGGCGTCGCCGCGAGGCTGACGTTGTTGCCGGGCCGGCACTCGTGGAACAGCGGGTTCGTGGGGTCCATGAGCACCCGGGCGCGGAAGGTATCCGTGACGGTGACCTTGTCAGCCTTCTTGGCGGTGTAGGTCAGCTCCTGCACCTGGCCCGGGTAGAGCGGGATGGTGGTCTTGGCCTTGCCGAGCAGCCTGTCGGCGCCGGCGTCGCGCACGTAGTACCCCACCTCCACGCCCGCGGGCATGAGCGCCAGGCCGAAGTTGCGCAGGTAGGCGTGCAGCACCACCGGCGAGGTGCAGTCCGCCTTGAGCGTCACGATGGGATCGGGCGCGTCGAACAGCCCCTTGTCCTGCACGTTCTGGCGGAAGTTGTTGAGCCACTTGACCTTCCAGTTGGGCCGCTCCTTCTGCGGCACGAGCCCGTAGTGGTTCGGCATGGCGCAGGCGGTGTCGCGGTTATCGCAGATGTTGCTCACGTGGTAGGTGTGCTGGTTCCACAGCGTGCGCGTGCCGACCCAGGTGTTGGCCTTGCCCTCCCACAACATCAGGCCGCGGTAGGCCGAGCCGCCTGCCGGGGGTTTCCACGCCGGGCGGCCCACCTTCGGGTCGGGCTTGTTCCAGGGCGCGACGTTGCACTTCCACTTGGTGGGCGAGGCGCCGTTGGCGATCTGCAGCATCTCCGCCTTGCCGTCACCGTCCACGTCGGCCACCAGCGCGGTCTCGGTGCCGGTGAAGGAGGTGGTGGGCGTGGCGAAGCGCACCTTGCCGGTCTTGCCATCGTAGACCCAGAGGAAGCACTCGTCGTTGTAGATCACCTCGGCGCTGCCGTCCCCCTCGAAGTCGAACACGGTGGACCCGGTGACCGACGAGCTGAGGTCGTGGTTCGGCGCGCGCCACACCTCCGCCAGCTTGCCCTTGGCCAGGTCCGGCTTGAGCATGAAGTAGAACTTCGCCTGGGCCACGCCGATCTCCGGCGCCTTGTCGCCGTTGAAGTCGGCGATGGTGGGCGGGCCGCCCAGCCCCGAGGAGCCCAGGGCCGTCGGGCCGGCCAGGGTCTTTCCGTCGACGCCGCGCAGCACGTACACCTTGCCCTTGGAGACCAGAACCACCTCCGGCTTGCCGTCCCTGTCCAGGTCGGCCACGCCGGGGAAGCCGTCGGCCAGGTCCTTGCGCCGCCACAGCTGGGTGCCGTCCGCCTTGTAGACGGTGTTGCCCGCCACCAGCTCCAGCTTGCCGTCGGCCGCGCCGTCCAGGTCCGCGAAGGTGCTCAGGGCCCGGTATACCGAGCCCCCGCCGATGCCGCCCGTACCCTCGAACACCCGCTTGAGGCCGCCGCCCGAGGTGGTGAACACCGTGGCGCCGAAGGCGACCTCGATGTGGCCGTCGGCGTCCATGTCGGCCAGGGCCAGGCCGCCGCCCCAGCCGAATGCGGCGGCGGTGTAGCCGGAAAGCGCCTTGTCGCTCACCGCCAGCACCTTGCCCGCGCCGCTCACCTTGACCACCTTGCCCTCGCCGGTGACCGCGAAGATGTCGGGCGGCTCCTGGGAGTGAGCGGTCTTGCCCAGGCGCGCGCCCAGGGCGGGGCTGATGCCCGAGAAGCCGATGGACTTGGCGTACGCCTGGCGCAGGGACCACAGCTCCTTGCCCGTCTCGCCGTCGATGGCGCGCAGCACGCCGCGCCGGCACATGTTGCTGCCCGAGCAGTGGCAGCAGGTGCTCTTGACGTTGCCGGTGACCAGCACCACCGCCGGCGGGTCCAGGTCGGTGACCCTGCCGTCGCAGTTGGTGTCATGTACGCGCCCCACCGTGGGGGTGGACCAGACGTCGATGTAGGTGGGGTGCGCGGCGGCCTTGGGCCCCCAGGCCCAGCGCTGGCTCACCTGGAGCTTGCCGGTCTTCGGCTTGTACTCGCACGGCGGCAGGCAGCCGTCCGTCGAGACGCCAGCGTCCTTGCCCGCGCTGTTGTTGCACTTGCTCGGCAGCTTGAGGCAGCGACCCTTACGCGGCCGCGGCTTGAGGCACACCTTGCCGTCCGGGGCCGGGCCTGCGTCCTTGACGCCGCCGTCGGGGCCGAGGGACGGCTCGCAGTACCAGCCCTTGGGGCACTCGCCGCTGGAGAAGCACGGGATGCCGGGGTTGACGCAGGCGTTGGCGAAGCAGATCTGGTGCGGGCCGCAGCACTTGCCCCCGCACACCTTGTCCTTGGACGGGCAGCAGCGGCCGTTGACGCAGTAGCCCCCCTTGCAGTCGGCGTTGCTGGTGCAGCTGGGGCCCAGATCGGCGACGGCGCCGCCGTCCAGGTGGCCCATGCCGCCGTCGGAACCTTGCAGGCCCGTGTCGATGGCGCCCTGGCACCCGGTGCCCGATGCCAGCAGGAGCAGCGGCAGGAGCAGGGCGAGGCGAACCACCATCAGGTATGAGCCTTCGTTTCTGATCATGAGACCATATTACTAGCAAGCGGGATGCCAGCGTGGCCCTGGCTCGCAGGAGCCTCCCCGGGGGCCACCAGCCCGGACCGGGTGGAGTCTTCGCCCCCCGATGGGGACTCCTGACTCCACCTGTTGGAGCATGAAAGCAGGGCAGGGGGCGTCAATTCGCATGCGATGCTGTGGCGCGACTCTTGCTAATATTGAGCAGGTATGGACTGGACCCCGCCATTCCATTGGCCGCGCGCTCTGCTGCTGATTGCCGCCGTGACGCTGTCCCTGTCAGGGTGCGTGCGCAGCATGTGGCCCGGCCGTGATGATGGCTCGACGGGCAGCGGGACGGACATGGGACAGGACGCTGCCCCGGGCATGGACCTGGTCGCTGGCAATGACGGCTACACCCTGGCCGACATGCCGACCTTCACGCCGGTGGACGCGCTGCTGGAGGCGGGCGCGGACGTGGGGGCGGCTGCGGACAAGGGTCCGCTCCCCGACGCAAAGCCCAAGCTGGACCTGGCCAAGGACCAGGGAGGAGTCAGCACCAAGCCCGGCGGGAAATGCCCGTGCGGCGCCGGCATGCTGTGCGTGAAGAACGTCTGCCGGGCCCTGTGCAAGAAGCCGAGCGACGGGTGCCTCGCCAAGTCCAGCTGCCCGGCCACCGAGGGATGCATCGAGCTCCAGGGCATCAGCTACTGGGTCTGCCTCCCCGGCGTCGGGGCCGGCGCCAGCTGCGGCAACGCCGTGGGCAAGCCGTGCAACAACGGCCTGGTCTGTGTCAGCGTGGACAGCAAGCCGCTGAAGTGTCTGCCGGTCTGCAGCAAGTCGGGCGCCGCCTGCGGCTCGGGTGGCGGCACCTGCAGGACAGCCACCGGACCTGGCGGGACCTGCCTGTTCTGCAGCAAGCCGTGACGCCGCACGGTCACTTTTTCCTTGATAGAATAATCGTCGGACCACTTCCAGGAGGCCTCGTCCATGAAATCCCGTACCTTGCTCGTGGCGGTCACCGCCGTCCTGCTCATCACCTCGCTCACCGCCTGCGAGGACGAGACGGGGCCCGGCGTCACGCCGGACCAGGGCGTCCCCCCGGACATCAGCCAGGCTGACATCTCCACCGACAGCGCCCCGCCTGACCAGGCCGCGCCAGACCAGCTTATGCCGGACCAGCTGGCGCCGGACCAGCTGATCCCGGATCAGCTGATCCCCGACCTGCCGCCCCCGACATGCACCGACGGCAAGCAGAACGGCGACGAGACGGATATGGACTGCGGGGGCGCCACCTGCCCGGCGTGCGCGGACACCAAGAAGTGCCTCAAGGGCACAGACTGCCTGAGCAAGGTGTGCGACCCCACCGCCAAGACCTGCACCAAGGCCAGCTGCACAGACCAGGTGTTCAACGGCGACGAGACAGACGTGGACTGCGGGGGCGCCACCTGCCCGGCGTGCGCGGACACCAAGAAGTGCCTCAAGGGCACAGACTGCCTGAGCAAGGTGTGCGACCCCACCGCCAAGACCTGCACCAAGGCGAGCTGCACCGACAAGGCGCACAACGGCGACGAGACCGACGTGGACTGCGGCGGGGCCACTTGCCCGGCGTGCGTCCACACCCAGAAGTGCCTCAAGCACGGCGACTGCGTCAGCAAGGTGTGCCTCAACAACATCTGCCAGAAGGCGAGCTGCACCGACCTGACCCAAAACGGCGATGAGACGGACGTGGACTGCGGCGGGGCCACCTGCCCGGCCTGCGCGGACACCAAGAAGTGCCTCAAGGCCAGCGACTGCGTCAGCAAGGTGTGCGACGCCAAGACCAAGACCTGCTCCAAGCCCAGCTGCTCCGACGGGGTGCAGAACGGCAACGAGATCGGCGTGGACTGCGGCGGCGCCTGCCCGCCGCCCGCCACCTGGTACCTGGACAGCGACGGAGACAAGGTGGGCGCGGGCGCCGGCACAAAGGCGTGCACCGCCCCGTCGAGCAAGCATGTCAAGACCAGCGGCGACTGCGACGACAAGAAGAACACCGTCTACCCGGGGGCGCCCGACCGGTGGGGCGATTGCATCGACCAGGACTGCGACGGCATCGACTTCACCGTGGGAGACGGCAGCGCCGGCAGCCTCACGGTGACCAAGGGCACCACCCTGAGCCCCTTCTCCACCACCCTCGCCGCGTCGGCCTCGGCGGGCGCCGCCAGCGTCAAGGTGGCCAACGCCGGCGGCTTCAAGGCCGGCTCCCTGCTGCTGATCCGCATCGTCGCGGGCCACTCCACCCTCACGGGCACGTGGGAGCTGGCCGAGGTCAAGTCGGTGTCCGGCACCACCCTCACCCTCATGTCGCCCCTGGTGCGCGCGTTCTCAATCTCCTACAAGGTTCGGGTCAGCCTGGTGCCGAGCTACAAGGACCTGACCATCGCGGCGGGGGGCAGCCTGCGCCCCGCGTCCTGGGACGGCACCAAGGGCGGGGTGCTCGCGCTGGCGGTCACCGGGCGGCTCACCGTGGCGTCGGGCGTGAGCATCGGCGCCATCGGCCTGGGCTATCGCGGCGGCGGGCGCACCACCAAGAACACCCAGACCGGCACCCAGGGCGAGTCGATGTC
>CAZEFW010000006.1:113566-122558 GCA_964511535.1 uncultured Myxococcales bacterium
GCCATCGGCTCGGGCGGCGGCAAGGGGAGCGAGGCGGGCGGCAGCGTGACCTACGGCGGCAAGGGCGGCATGGGCCGGATCCGCATCATCTCCACCGCCAAGTTCAAGGCCACGCCAGCGGCGTACACGAGCTGCCCGTAGGGGCAGTCATCAGCAGCCAGATCCCCAGACCACTCATTCTGGCATTCTGGCATTCGGCGGCGGGACGCCGCCGCTACTGCGGGTCGCAGGCGCCCGTGCAGTACTGCACGAACTTGCCCAGCTCCAGGAAGTCGTACACCTGCTTCTCGTACACGCTCAGCTCGCGCACCGTGCCGTGGGTCTTGTTGTCCTTGGCCGGCGGCACGTTGGTCTTGGGAGACGGCGTGACCTTCTCGTCGTAGACGAACATCGCCCCCTTGACCGTGGCGGGCGCGCCGGCGGGCACGGGCGCCGTCACGCTGTCCAGGCCGTACACCTTCTTGGCCGACGGCGTGATCAGCTTCACCCCGGCGGTGCGGGCCACCCACTCGGTCACCAGGTTGTTGACCTGGCTGTCGTTGACCGCCATGTGCAGCGCGGCCAGCATCGGCTTGCGCCCGGCGAAGCGCTTGTTGACCAGGTACGGCACGAAGTTGATGGAGTCCACCGGGTCGAGCACATGCTGCACCAGGGACATCATCAGCTGCTGCTCGAAGCCGGTGGGGTAGATCGCCCCGAGCATGGTGGTGTAGTCGTTCCACTGCACCGCGCGCTGCAGGAAGTGGCTCAGCCCGCCGCCGCCCACGATGAGGGACGCCCGCTCCAGCAGCGGTGAGGTGCACGCCACCACGTAGCCGAAGGTCCCGCCGTTGGAGATGCCGTGGTAGTAGATCTTGTCCTTGTCCAGCAGGGTGACCGTGGCGCCCGAGCTGTCCTTGCCAGTGAGCTTGGTCACCAGCTGCTCGGTCACCACCCGGTGCAGGGCTGTGACGTTGCCCAGGCTCTGGATCACCTCGGCCACCACGTTGTGCAGCTTGCCCATGTCCGTGACGATGGCCGCCGTGGTCATGTTCTCCAGGTCCTCATGGAAGCCGAGCTTGGTGGCCGCGGTGTTGTACTTGTACTTGGTGGCGATCTTGTTCCAGGTGCCCCGGGTGCCCTGGTTCCAGCTGCCGAAGAAGCCGTGGCCGTACAGGATCACCGGGCGCTTGGCCGTGACCGTGGACGGGATGGTGAAGCCGAACTCCACGTCCCGGGTGCCCTCCGCCACGGGCTTGCCGCTGCTGTCCAGGGTGATCAGGCCGCTCTTCTTGCCCACGAAGTTGGGCACGCTGAACTTGGCCACCACCTGACGGTTGGTGCGCCCGTCCTTCACCTCGGTCTTGTCGGTGGTGATGCTCACCGTGCCGAGGGTGGCGGTCTTCATGGCGTCCTGCACCGCCAGCAGCACCTCGGTGACCTGCTTCTCCGAGCGGGTGGTGAAGGCCCAGGCCTGCACCACGTCGGCGGCCTTGAGCTTGAGCGCCGTCAGCGCGGCGTTGACCTTCTTGAAGCTGTCACGCTGTTGCTCCACCGCCGGGTCCGAGGTCTTGGTGCCCGCCAGCAGGGCGGACAGCGCGGCGTTCTGCTTGTGGGCGTTCCCCTTGAGATCCTTGAGCTTGTTTCGCACGACGACGATGTAGGTGCTCTTCTCGTCCAGCAGCTTGAGCGGCCGGACGATGAGCGCGCGGTCGGTGTCCTTCTTGGCCATCATGTCGATCTCAATGAGGATCGGCACCTTCTCCCAGGTCTTGTCCTTGACCAGCCACACCGGCGAGCTGTCCCCCACCGACAGGGCGTGGTCCGCGGGATCGGGCAGTGACTTGGAGTCGATGCCGCCGGCCAGGTAGGTCAGGATGATGGGCAGCCGCGTGAAGCCGTCCGCGCCGTTGAACACCTTGGCCTTGAGGATCTTGGGCAGCACCGCGTCGGGGATGTTCAGCCGGAAGCCGCTGGCGGAGGTGCTGTCCTTCTTCAGGTAGAAGTCAGCAGGGAAGGGGTAGGCCGCCACCTCTGGCACCAGCGGGTTGCCCCCCGGCTTGTTGGGGAACGAGGCGTCCTGCTGTGTCCCACCGCCGTCGGCGCCAGTGTCGGTGGCCGGGCCTGCGTCCGCTGCCGGCGCGGCGTCATCAGAGCAACCCGAAATCAGTGCAGCCGCCAGCATCATGGCGGCAAGGATCGTCCATCTGCGCATCACCACCTCCTCGGTTTTTTCGGTGCCATCATACAGGTTTCTGCCCCTTCTTGCCGCTCCCCACGTGGCGCGGATCGCCGCCTGTTTTTGTCGGGGGGTTTGCATTCATGCCCGGATTGCTATATCTCATGCCACTCAGACCAGACTGCCAAAGAGCGACATATATAAGATGACAAAACTCGTAATCGTGGAATCTCCCACCAAGGCTCGGACCATCCGTGGCTTCCTCCCAAGCGGTTTCAGGGTCGAGGCGAGCATGGGGCATGTCAGGGACCTGCCGTCCTCCGCTGCCGAGGTGCCGAAGAAGATCAAGGGCGAGTCGTGGGCGCGCCTCGGGGTCAACGTGGACAATGACTTCGAGCCCCTCTACGTCGTGCCATCCACCAAGAAGAAGACCGTCAAGGGGCTGCGCGAGCTGGCCAAGGAGGCTGATGAGCTGTACCTCGCGACGGACGAGGATCGTGAAGGGGAGAGCATCGGCTGGCACCTGATCGAGGTGCTCAAACACAAGGGGCCGGTGCGGCGCATGGTGTTCCACGAGATCACCAAGGACGCCATCCTCAAGGCGCTGGAGTCGACGCGGCAGGTGGACATGAACCTGGTGCGCGCCCAGGAGACCCGGCGCATCCTTGATCGCCTGGTGGGCTACTCCATCTCGCCCCTGCTGTGGAAGAAGATCGCCCCCCGCCTGAGCGCGGGCCGCGTGCAGAGCGTGGCCGTGCGGCTGCTGGTGAGCCGCGAGCGGGAGCGGCGCGCGTTCCGCTCCGCCTCCTACTGGGACGTCAAGGCGGCCCTGTCCAAGCGCCCGGACGCGCCGAACCACCGGTTCGACGCCCAGCTCATCTCCGTGGGCGGCCGCCGCCTGGCCGCCGGCCGCGACTTCGACGAGAACACCGGCAAGCTGCCCCCCGAGAAGAAGGACCTGCTGGTGCTGCCCCAGGGCCGCGCCGAGGCCCTGGCGAGCGTGCTGCCGGAGCGGGAGTGGGTTGTCACCGGCATCGACGAGAAGAAGAGCGTCCGCACGCCGTACCCGCCCTTTACCACCGCCACCCTGCAGATGGAGGCGAACCGCAAGCTCGGCCTGAGCGCACAGGACACCATGCGCACCGCCCAGCGACTGTACGAGAACGGGCACATCACCTACATGCGTACCGACTCGGTCAACCTGAGCGAGGAGGCCATCACCGCGGCGCGCGCCTGCATCAAGGCCCGCTACGGCGAGAATTACCTGCACACCGAGCCGCGCCGGTACAAGACCAAGGCCAAGGGCGCGCAGGAGGCGCACGAGGCCATCCGCCCGGCGGGGACCGAGATGCCCCCCGCGGACAAGCTCGGCCTCGACGGCCGGGAGCGCAAGCTGTACGACCTGATCTGGAAGCGGGCCATCGCCACCCAGATGGCCGCCGCGCGCCTGGCGTTCCAGACCGCCACCATCAGCGCCGGCGACGCGGTGTTCAAGGCGTCCGGCCGCCGCGTGGAGTTCCCCGGCTTCTTCCGCGCTTACGTGGAAGGATCGGATGACCCGGAGGCCGCCCTGGAGGACCAGGAGATGGTGCTCCCGGAGCTGAAGCAGGGGGAGCAGCTCGACTGCCGCAAGGCAGAGCCCAAGGGCCACGAGACCAAGCCGCCCGCCCGCTTCACCGAGGCGACCCTGGTCAAGTACCTGGAGGCCGAGGGGATCGGCCGGCCGAGCACCTACGCCACCATCATCGGCACCATCGTGGATCGCGGCTACGTGTTCAAGCAGCGCAAGGAGCTGGTGCCCACCTTCACAGCCTTCGCCGTGACCAACCTGCTGGAGGCGCACTTCCCGGAGCTGGTGGATATCCACTTCACCGCCGGGCTGGAGCAGAAGCTGGATGACATCGCCGGGGGCGACACCGGCTGGCTCGACTTCCTGAGCAAGTTCTACCTGGGCGCGGACGGCCTGGCGAGTCAGGTGCAGGAGAAGGAGACGTCGGTGGACCCGCGCTCCATCTGCGCCATGAAGCTGACCGACCCCGAGGTGGAGGTGCGCATCGGGCAGTTCGGCCCGTTCCTGCGCTGGGAGACCCCCGACGGTCGCCTCACCGCCAGCCTGCCGCCGGCGGTGCCGCCCGCGGACCTGAGCCGGGACCAGATCCAGCGGCTGATGCAGCAGAAGACCGATGGGCCCGAGGTGCTGGCCACCCACCCGGAGAACGGCCTGCCGATCTTCGTCAAGGAGGGGCCGTACGGACCGTACGTGCAGCTCGGCGAGGACACCAAGGAGGGCAAGAAGCCCAAGCGCATGAGCCTGCTCAAGGGCATGAAGCCCGAGGACGTGGACGAGGAGCTGGCGCTGCAGCTGCTGGCCCTGCCGCGCCGGCTGGGCAAGCACCCCGAGACGGGCAAGGTGGTCAACGCCAGCGTGGGCCGCTACGGGCCCTACGTGGTGCACGACCGCAAGTACGTCTCGCTCAAGGAGCCGATGGCGGTGCTGAACATCACCCTGGAGCGGGCAGTGGCGCTGTTGGCCGCCGCGCCGGAGAAGCGGGGCACCACCCGCGAGACGCTCAAGGAGCTCGGCGAGCACCCCGACGACGGAAAGCCGGTGCGGGTGTACAACGGCCGCTACGGACCCTACGTCAACCACGGGCGCATCAACGCCACGCTGCCCAAGGACTCGGAGCCCACCGAGGTCACCATGGCCCAGGCGCTGGAGCTGATCGAGAAACGCAAGGCGCGCAAGAAGACGCGCCGCAAGAAGGCAAAGTAGAGCATCAATCAGGTTTGACCCCCCCTGGGTTTGGTGCTACCCCAGCACCAGCAGAACCCAGCGACCAACCCAACAAATGGAGCGAACCATGACCGAGATCGTCGAAATCTCTGCCCGTGAAATCCTGGACTCCCGAGGCAACCCCACCGTCGAGGTGGAGGTCTTCACGTCCGTGGGCAACAGCGGCCGGGCTGCGGTCCCCTCCGGCGCTTCAACCGGTCAGTATGAGGCCCTGGAGCTGCGCGATGGCGACAAGGAGCGCTACCTGGGCAAGGGCGTGCTCAAGGCCGTCGAGAACGTAACCGACCGGATCTTCCCCGCCGTGGTGGGGATGGACGTGACCAACCAGGCGGCCATCGACATGGCCATGCTGGCCGTGGACGGAACGCCCACCAAGGCGAAGCTGGGCGCCAACGCCATCCTGGGCGTTTCGCTGGCCTGCGCCCGGGCGGCGGCTGACTTCCTCGGCATGCCGCTGTACCGCTACCTCGGCGGTGTGGACTCGCGCATCCTGCCCGTGCCCCTGATGAACATCCTCAACGGCGGCTCCCACGCCGATAACAACGTGGACCTGCAGGAGTTCATGGTCGTGCCCGTGGGCTTCCCCACCTTCTCCACTGCGCTGCAGGCGGGCGCCGAGATCTTCCACAACCTCAAGAAGGTGCTCAAGGGCAAGGGCCTGAACACCGCCGTCGGCGACGAGGGCGGCTTCGCCCCGAACCTGGAGAGCAACGAGGCAGCGCTCAAGGCGGTTATGGAGGCCATCGAGAAGGCCGGCTACAAGCCGAAGGAGCAGATCTGCATCGCCCTGGATCCGGCCGCCAGCGAGTTCTACGACGTGGACAAGGGCAAGTATATCCTGGCCGGTGACAACGCCGAGCTCACCTCCGACGAGATGGTGGACTACTGGGCGCGGCTGGCCGAGACCTACCCGATCCTGAGCATCGAGGACGGCATGCAGGAAGAGGACTGGGACGGCTGGGCCAAGCTGCAGGCGCGCATCGGCGACCAGGTGCAGCTGGTGGGTGACGACCTGTTCGTCACCAACACCGAGCGGCTGGAGCGCGGCATCAAGGATGAGTGCGCCAACTCGATCCTGATCAAGGTCAACCAGATCGGCAGCCTCACCGAGACCCTGGCGGCGGTGCAGATGGCCCACCGCGCCGGCTGGACCTCCATCATCAGCCACCGCAGCGGTGAGACCGAGGACACCTTCATCGCCGACCTGGCCGTGGCCACCGGTTCCGGCCAGATCAAGACCGGCTCCGCCTCCCGCTCCGACCGCATCGCCAAGTACAACCAGCTGCTGCGCATCGGCGACGAGCTGGGCGACACCGCCGTGTACGCCGGCGCCGCGGCGTTCAAAGCCGGGATGCTCAAGTAGAGCCCGGAGCGGCTCCAACCCAACCCATGCCAGCCCCGCCAGAAGAGGGGGTCACCGCCGTCACGGTTCACCATTCAAGCGTGGACAAGATGGGCGTGGTGCGCCAGGGCGAGTACCTGGGCTGGTTTCGCCGCGGCCTGCGGGCCTTCCTGGACGAGCGCGGCTGGAACGACGCGACCGAGGAGGAGCTGGGCGTCACCCTCCAGGTGCAGGGCTCCTACCTGCGCCTGCACGGGGCAGCCTATTGCGACGAGGAGCTGGCGCTGTACGCCAGGCCGCGTCGGGTGGAGTCGCACCGGTTCACCATGGAGTACCGGGTGGTGCGCAAGGGTGACGAGGTGCAGGTGGCGTCGGGGCGCAATACGGTGGCGTGCGTGGCAGACACCGGCCGCCCGCGGAGGTTGCCGGCGCCGCTGCTCGCGGCGGTGGGCTGAACGCCCCGCTACCTTCCTACACCCGCGGTCGCGCGTGCCCCTTCCGGGTGCTACCACTTACAGCCTGAACTCAATCAGTCTGGAGGTGGGAGCCATGAAGAACGTTCTGGTGCGCTACAAGGTCAAGGCAGAGCAGGCGGAGGAGAACGTCCGGCTGGTGAAGGATGTCTACGCCGAGCTCAAGGAGAAGCAGCCCGAGGGGCTGCGCTACACCACCCTGGTGGCCGAGGACGGCGTCACCTTCTTTCACCTCGCCTCCATCTCGGCCGAGGGCAACCCGCTGATGCAGGTGGAGGCGTTCGGGCGGTTCCAGCAGGGGATCAAGGAGCGCTGCGACGAGCCGCCGGCGCCGGTGCCGGTGAGCCTGGTCGGGGCGTACGGCTTCTTCGACGAGTAGGGCGGGCGCCGGGCAGAAGGGCGACGTCCTACAGCAGCCACCTCACAAGCTGCGGGTGCGGCCGCGGGATCACCTCGGTCCTTAGCAGCATCCCCGACTCGTGGCCCAGGATCTCCTCGGCGGCCTCCACCGCGGACTCCACGTCCGCCTGCTCGCCGGTCAGCGTGAAGAACGCCTTGCCGCCGATGCCGCGCGCCAGGCGCAGCTCCAGCAGGTGGATCTCAGCCCGCTTGCACGCCGCGTCGGCCGCCAGGATGCCCGAGGCGGCGGCGAAGGTCTCCACCACGCCGGCCGCGTCCACGTCTGTGACCTGGCCGATGGCCTCGATGGCCGGGATCAGCTGCGGGTGGGCGTTTGGCAGGAACAGCTGGTCCACCGCCGCGACCCCCGCCACCTCCAGGCCCCGGTTGTAAGACTGCTCCACCTGCTCCACCTCGCCGGCGATGACCACCAGGTACTTGCCGGGGCAGATGGTCACCGCCTCGAGCACGCGGATATCGGCCCGCTTGGCCATCTCATCGCACATGCGGATGCCGCGCGCGATGCTCGTCAGCTCCACGCAGGCCACGGCGGGCTGGCTCAGCGCTCCCGTCGTCGGGAGCCGCTCCTCAGCTGGATTGAATTCGGATTTCATGGTCATCCACTCTCACCACCTGACCGCCGATGGAGGCGTGAAGGGGGGCGCCGAGCTTCCCCTCGGGGATGTCGGCGATGAGCTCCCCGAGTTGAACAGCGTCGCCCACCTTCACCACCGGCACCGCGGGCGCGCCCGTGTGCTGGGAGAGAGGGAGCCTGACCTCCGAGACGGAGGGGACCTGAAGGTCGACGATGTCCGGGGAGTCAACGTACTTGTCCAGCCCGAGCCGGGCGATGAGCCGCGGCAGCGGGACGCGGCGCAGCCGCTGGAAGTCGTGGGGCGTGAGGTCCTTGCGGCGGTGCGGGTTGGGCACCCCCCGCTTGAACAGCTCCTGCCGCATGTGGTCGAACACCTTGCGCGGCGACAGCAGCAGCGGGCACGCCATCACCTCGCACACGCCGCACAGGCAACAGAGGAAGGCGTTGGTCACGTGCTCGTTGGGCACCTCGCTCACCTCGCTGGTGAGCAGCGACCGCATGGCCAGGTGCGGGGTCAACTCGTGGCCCAGCATGTGGCGCGGGCAGAGGTCGGTGCACATGCGGCACTGGCAGCACACCGTGCGCGCCACCTTCACCTCGCGGCTCATGCTGGCCTTCTTGCGCCGAACGACGGGGTGGTCAGGCGCGAGCACGATGACGCCGCTGGTGCGCTTGGTCACCGGCTCCCACGGGTCCTCAACCACCCGGCCCATCATGGGCCCGCCCTCCACGATGACCCAGTCCTCCACGGTGGGGCCGTCGGCCAGCTCCACCGCCAGCCCCATGGGCGCGCCGATGGGCATCTCCAGGGTGATGGGGCGCCGCACCTCCCCCGCCACCGTCAGCGCGCGGCTGGTCACCGGCTGGCCCACCTCCACCGCCCGGGCGATCTGGGCCAGGGTGATGACGTTGTTGACCACCACCCCCACCTCCAGCGGGATGCCGCCCTCGGGCACCACCCGCCCGGTGATCTCGTTGACCAGCACCTGCTCGTCGCCCGCGGGGTAGAAGTTGTCCAGCTCATGGACCTCCACGTGCGGGAACTTCTCGGCCACCACCTGGCGCACCCGGGCCACGGTGTCGGGGTAGTGGCCCTTGAGCGCGATGACCTGGCGCTCCGCCCCGGTGACCCGGGCCAGGACGTCCAGCCCCTCGAGCACGTCGGCGGTGCGCTGGCGCATCACCGCCTTGTCGCACCGGAGCAGCGGCTCGCACTCCGCGCCGTTGGCGA
>CAZEFW010000007.1:0-37635 GCA_964511535.1 uncultured Myxococcales bacterium
CCATGACTCCATCCTCTCAACTTATGGAGCCTCCGGAAATCCCGGCACGGTTCAGAATACCTGCTTCGTCTTCCCATGACTCCATCCTCTCAACTTATGGAGCCTCCGGAAATCCCGGCACGGTTCAGTTTCTTTTTCTGTTTGTGGGTTTTGGTCGTGGATCGGGGCGCGTCAGTGGTGGTTCGTTGCGCTGTGCCCGTTTGCTGTTGGTTTGTGGACACGCTTCCGCTTCGCGGGTCGCGTGCCCACAAGCCCAACAGGCCCCGGCAGCGGCGCGGCCTGGGCATGGCGCAACAACATCACGCCAACGCCCCAACCCACCCTCACCCCTATCAGCCCCACGCCAACGTCGAAACGGGCACAACGAGAAAGCAGACCGCCAAGGTCCCGCCCCACCCACAACCCCACTACAGGCCGCGACCGGGCGAGCGCAGCGAGCGCGGAGCGGCCGCCGCGGCTCTACCGCGCCTCCGGGCCTGACATCACCGCGGCAGTACCCTGATAAACGTCCCGCTGGCCCCGGCCTGCTGCCGGTTGTGCAGCACCAGGCAGGACGTCTCATCCAGCGAATAGGGCTGGCGGTTCTGGTAGTAGCGCGTCTTCCAGGCGCCCAGGGTCGTGGCCCTGGCATCTTTGAAGGCCACATGTCTGAGGGTCTCGTCGCCGCCTGTGCTCCGCTCCAGCACCAGAACGCCGCTGGCGTCGGGCACAAAGCCCACGCCGCTCATGGGCTGTGTTGACGTGAGCAGTTGTTTTGCCGCGCCGGCGCTGTTCAGATCCGCGGCCAGCAGCTGATTGCCCGGGCCTGCGCCGCGCTGGATGAAGGCAGTCCGCGCGCCCGTACGGGACAGCGCGTGGCCGGACCAGCCGAGCCCGCTGCCGAGCAGGCGTGCTTTGCCGCCGGTGGCCGGCACGGTCGACAGGTTCATGGTCTTGGTGGAATCCCCCGACAGGTAGACCACGTGCTTGCCGTCGGCGCTGTAGGCCCAGACCATCAGCGCGGCAGACACCATCTGGTACGGGTACAGGTCGCTGGCCAGCACCTGCTCGCCCTTGCCGTCGGTGCGCACGGAGACCAGCTTGTTCTGTTTGCCCGCGGCCATGTCCAGGTCCGCCACCAGCACGCGGCTGCTGTCAGGGCTCACGGCCAGGGTCCAGGCGCCGGTGAGCGGGTCGAGGTGCCCGAAGTAGCCGTAGCCCGCCTTGTCGGTGAGGGTCACCGGCGCGGCTGACGTCATGTCCGCGGCTGACAGCCGCTCCTTGCTCGGGTTGCAGCTGAGCACCTGGCGCAGCAGCAGGCGCTTTCCGTCCGGGGTGAAGCGGGTGCCGTAGGCCACCACGCCGTCGGCCACCTTTGCCTTGGTGGCGCTCTTGAGGTGGTACAGGTGCAGGCTGCCGGTGCCTTGCTTGCAGCCCCCGCTGGAGACGATCTGCTTGCGGTAGGAGAGCACCGATGGGCCCGGCGCGAGGGACAGCCCCCAGCGGGAGACCCCGGTGTCCACCTGCTTGCAGCCCGTCCCCGCGGCGAGATCGCAGTGCATCAGGACGCCCTTGTTGTCGCTGCAGGCGGACAGGCGGAACAGCTGCTTGCCGTCGTCGCTGGCAAGGTGCGCGCAGATCTCGCCGCTCAGCTCCATGGGCTTGGCCACGCCAGGGACAAAACCGAACAGGTGATAGTGCCCCTTTTTGCCGGCCGCCCCCTTGGCCCTGACCCCGCCTGCCACGGTGTCGGACTTGCCCAGCCAGGAGATGTGCTGGATGCCGGCGGCCCGCTTGACCAGCTTGCCCGTCGGGAGGTCGAGCATGTACAGGTCCCCGTCGGTGTTGTCCCGGTGGCTCAGCAGCCAGGCACGCTTCAGGCCCGGGCCGATGAGGGCCTGGCGCGTCTGGAACGAGGCGACCTTCTTGCCCGGCAGGTACCCGGTGAGGCCCGCGCAGGAGGCGCCGCTGCTGTCCGGGGCCACCCTGCCGTCCACCGGCTGCGCCATGCTGTCCGCGACGGACCCGGCGTCGGGCGCGGACGCCGCGCGGCGCGTATCGCAGGCCGCCAGCGTCAGGACAGCCATCGCCACCCCAGGCCACGCTCCTCGCCTTCTCTCTGCCATGCTCACCTCCCGGGTGCTGGCCTGAATGAAGATTCGGTTCATTCTATACGCCCATGCCCGGCCCTCACCAACGCCATCACGGAGCGACACCGCTGCTGGCTGCGATGCTGCTCCTGCTCGCCGCCCCGGCCACTGCCGAGCCGATCCCGTCGCCGCCCCTGGTGGAGAACGGCGGCATGCTCGGCGCGGGCGACCGCGCCTTCGTCATCTACCTCGACGCGGAGCTGCTCATCCCCCCGCTCATGGTGGGCTACCGCCACGGGGTGCTGCCCTGGCTGGAGCTGGGCCTCGACGTGGGCGGCAGCACGGGGCTGGTCCAGGGGCTGGCCCATGCGCGGGCCCGGCTCTACGAGAGCCCGCGCTCCCGCCGGATCTTCATCGGGGCCCGCCTGCGCACCGGCCCCAAGATCCACGAGCTGCGCCTGAGCGACGGCCTGATCTTCGACGACCGCGGCTGGATCTTCGCAGCCGAGCTGGCCCTGGCCGTGCGCCTCGGCGCCCGGCGCCGCACCGCCCTGTACCTGGGCGCCACCTTCTACGCCGAGGTGGATCTTCGCACCCCTGCGCGCCAGACCGACCTGTTCCTTGTGCCCGCCTCTCTGGGCATCGAGCGCCTGGTGGGCCGCGGCGTCAGCGTCTTCGCCGAGATCGGCCCGGTCTGGATGATCAACGGCACCGAGACCGCCGACGAGGTGCTCTACCAGGGCTCCTGGTTTCCGGTGGGGCAGTTCGGATTTGCGGTGCGGCTGGAGTGACGCCCGGGGCGTCGCCGGGTTAGGCTGCGCTCCATGATCAGCGATGAGACGCGTCCCGCGGTCCTGGTGCTCGGCGGCGCCGGGGACATGGGCAGCCGCGCGGTGGAGGCGCTGGCCCACGGCGGCGCTGTGGGGCGCATCACCGTGGCTGACCTCGACCTGCCGGCCGCCCGCCGCCTGGCCCAGCGCTGCGCCACACCCCATAGCGAGGTGCGCCCCCTGGGCCTCGACGCCACGGACCACGCCGCCGTGGTGCGGGCCATGGCGGGCCACCAGGTGGCCGCCTCGGCCCTGGGTCCGTTCCACCTGTTCGAGCAGCCCATGGCCCGCGCGGCCCTGGAGGCCGGGGTGCCCTACGCCTCCATCTGCGACGAGTGGCAGCCCACCGAGGCGCTGCTCCGCATGGAGCCGGAGGCCCGGGCGAGCGGGGTCCTGCTGCTCACCGGCCTCGGCGCCAGCCCCGGCATCACCAACCTCGGCGTGCGCCACCTGGCCGACACCATGGACAGCGTGAGCGAGGCAAAGGTGAGCGTCTACCTGCCCATGGACGCCGGCGGCGGGCCGGCGGTCTACCAGCACCTGTGCCACATCGTCAGCGGCGCGGTGCCCTGCTGGCGCGGCGGCCGCCGGGTGGACATCAAGGCGTGCACCGAGGACGAGCGGGTCTTCTTCCCGCGCTTCGGCGCTCACCGCATCTGGAACATGGGCCACCCCGAGCCGCTGACCCTGCCGCGGTTCATCCCCGGCCTCGAGGCGGTGAGCTTCGCCATGGGCTTCGGCCGCGGCACCTCCGTCCTGGCCGCGCTGGCCCGGCGAGGCGCCCTGGGCCACCGCTCACCGCTGCCCAGGCTGGCCCGCCACATCCCCGCCTCCGCGGCCGGCGCCCGCTCAGCCGGCGCGGTGCGCATCGACGCCGCCGGCCACAGGGACGGCCGCCCCACGCGGCGGCTGCTGTGCGGCGTGGCTGACATGCGCGAGGCCACCGGCCTGGGCCTCGCCGTGGGCGCGCAGATGCTGGCCCGGGGCGAGGTGACCGTGAGCGGCGGCGGCGTGTTCGCCCCCGAAGGGTGCCTTGAGCCGAAGCCATTCTTCCAGTCCCTGGCGGACCTGGGCTTGCCCGTGTACGGCGACCTGGAGCTGTCGCACCCGCTCTGGTGAGGGGGGCTAAAGCACCCGGTCCAGCACCTGAATCAACCGCTCGATTTCCGCCTCGGTGTTGTAGTGCACCAGGCTGATGCGCACCACGCCGTCGTCGGGCTCGAGGCCCAGGGCCTCGGCCAGATGGTAGGCGTACATGTGGCCGTGGCGGATGGCCACCTCGCTGCGGTTCACAGCCGCCGCGAGGTCCGCCGACGAGCTGTCCCGGTGCAAGAAGCTGACCGTGCCCACCCGGTCCTGCCCCGGCTCGGCAGGCCCGATGACCCTCACGTCGTCCCTGGCGCCCAGATACTCGAGCAGCCGCGCGGTGCACGGCGCCTCCCACGCCTCGAACCGTGAAAACGCCCGCTGCACCGTCTCCCGGCTGCACGGCGCGCCGGGCGCCTCCCCGGCCACGAAGCCGAGGTGCTCCCCCAGGGCCAGCAGCCCGGCGCACGCCTCGTGGCTCGTGCCGCCCGGCTCGAAGTAGTACGCCCCCTCGTCGCGCCCCACGAAGAAGTGGTTCGGCCCGGGCAGCGCGGCCAGGGCGTCGGCCTTGCCGTACAGCAGCCCCATGTGGGGCCCGAACACCTTGTAGGCGGAGAAGGCGTAGTAGTCCACGTCCCAGCCGGCCACGTCCACGGCGCGGTGCGGCGCGTACGCCACCCCGTCGGCCACCACCCGCGCGCCCTGCCCGTGGGCCAGCTCGCACACCGCGGCCAGGTCCACCACCTCCCCCAGCAGGTTGGACACGTGGGGCAGGGCCACCAGCGCCGTGCGCGGCGACAGCAGCTGCTCCAGCCCGCCGAGGGGCAGGGCGCAGGTCTCGCGGTCCATGCGCCACCAGCGCAGCTTGATACCCAGCGGCTCCAGCCGCTTCCACGGCCCGAGGTTCGCCTCGTGCCCGGTCTCGGCCAGCACGATCTCCTGCCCCGACGACAGCACCTGCCCGTGGCTCGCGCCGAGCATGTTGAGCAGCGCGGTGGTCGAGGGGCCGATGATGGTGTGCCCTTCCTCTGCCCCCATGAGCAACTGGGCGAACGCGTGCGCCCGCTCCACTGTCGCGGTGCAGATGTCCGACAGCGGATACCCCGCGCCCAGCTGCACGTAGGTCTCCCGCATGTAACGACCGATGGCGTCGGCCACGCGCGCGGGCACCTGGGATCCCCCGGCGTTCTCCAGGAAGACGACCCCGGAGCCGAGGGCTGGGAAGCATTGGCGAACCTGTGTTTGATCCGGGAGGGAATGAGCGGGCATCGGCTGGGCTCCAGAGGCGTTGGCCCCCGACGCTACCACGGCCCCGGTACCGCGCTGAAAAACTGGCCGCCGCCCGGGGCTATTTTCCCGCCGCCGCCTCCTGCTTGCCCTCCAGATAGGCGCGCATCTGCTCGGCCTCATCCGGCTTGAGCTTCAGCTTGTCGCCGTGGTCCGCCACCACCTTGTCGAACCCCGCTTGCCGCAGGCTGTCGGCGGAGCGCGGCAAGTGGCAGGAAGAACAGCGCTTGCGCAGCAGCGACCTGCCCGGGTGGATCTTGCCCGCCATGCACGCCCCGGCCAGCAGCACCAGGGCCAGCAGCATCACGCCGAGGGCCGCTCTTCTGTATCGGTTCATGGTCATGTCCTAGAAGAAGATGCCCCACAGGATGCGGGCGAGGTACTTGGTGTCGTCCTCGTCACCGGCCACCCTGAACGACACGTTGAAGTTCCACCAGATCTTCTTCACCGCGAAGGCCACGGTGGGGCCCATGTACAGCCGGGCCCCGGTGAACTCCAGCTCCGAGGTGTTGCTGGTGTAGGTGGTCTTCGGCTCCCAGGACATGCGCAGCTGGGTCTCCAGCCCGACCACGAACCAGGGAACCACCTCGAACGCGATGCCGAGCCCCTCGTGCAGCTTGATCCCCACGTCCTTGGTGATGTTCGACTGCTCCACCATGCTGTCGAGCGAGATGATGAGCCGGTCGAACAGCACCGTGCCGAGGATGATCTTCTCCTCGAGGGAGATGTGCCCGGTCGGTTTCTGGATGAACTCGAAGTAGAGCATCATGTCGAACGGCAGGTCGCCGTAGTCCCACGGGCGATAGCGCGCCCGCAGCTTGTAGCCGAGCCACTGCTGGTGGTTGAACACCTGGTACATGGCCAGATCGAACCGCTCGGTGACGCCGTACTCCACCTCGAACTGGTGGGTCCAGACCCAGGTGTGGTCGCCTGACAGGCGGTCCTGGGTGATGCCGGTGGTGAGGTAGTACTCAACCTCCAGCTGCTCGTCGTGCATGGTCTTGGGCTCGTATATGAACGCGAAGCTGCGGCGATCCGCCCGGGCCTCGGCCGAGCAGAAAAGCGCGGCCAGCACCACGGCGGCGCACAGCTGTGTCTTGATGTGGGGGGGGCGAAACATCTCAAGGTCTCCTTTCTTGGGCTACTTATTTGCGTTGAAGGTCAGGTCCAGGGTGACGGCGCCACCGGCGGTGATCTTGATCTTGCGGGTTTGCTTGCCCGCCTTCTCGTGCCACGCCTCGAGCGTGTAGTCACCGGGGGGGATGCCGTCGATGGTGAAGGCCCCGTCGGCGCCGCTCACCGTGTGGTATGGGTGCTTGAAGGCGTGCACCCAGGCGCGCATCCACACATGGCCCGCGTCGCACTGCACCTTCATCAGCCCGGCGCGCCGCACCTTCTTCTTGGCCCGCTGGCCCTTCTTCGGCATGGCGATGTTGAACGCGGTGATGCTCCCCCTCTCGTAGATCGGGTGGGTGGTGTGGTTGATCGGGTCGTCGTTGGTCACCAGCAGCTTGGCGCCCACGTCGATGGTCTGCACCAGGGGCAAGAAACGGCAGTTCAGGTTGGCCAGCTTGCCCATCTCCTTCTTGCGCGCCTTGCCCTTCTTCACCTTGCGTAGCCAGACCGCCACGTCTGCCAGCTGCTTGCCCTTGCCCACCCGGTAGAAGTCGGTCACCAGTGGGCGCTTCTTCTTGCAGAAGTCCCGGTCCTGCTTGTTCAGGTTGGCCGGGAACTTGGCCTTCGGCGTGGCCGGCAGCTTGCCCTGGAGGGTGATGGTGCCGGTGATCTTGCCACCGTTGGCCACGTCGATGGTCTCGTACGCCCTGGCCGCTGCCGGTGCGGCGAGCAGCGCGGCAAGCGCCACGGCGGTCAGCGTCGCGTTGATTCTGTTCCTGTTCATGGTCACTCCTTTGTTGCTCCTTGCTCCGGCATCCGGGCCAACACCTCCAGCCCGGGATCCATGCCGAAGCGCATACTCAGCCGCACCAGCGCGTCTACCTGCCGCTTCACGCTGCCGCCCAGGCGGCCAGTGAAGGGGGTGGTGTGGCTCGTGGGGTCCTCGTCATCCTCCAGCGGGAAGTAGGCCGGCATGCGGGTGCCCGGCGACAGCGCCTGGGGATCCAGCAGCCAGCGCGCCACCCAGCCGGGCTGCAGCCGCCTGTGGCCCAGGGCGAGATCCGGGGCCAGGTCGGCCTGCACGATGCCAGCCATGGAGGAGATCTGGTGGCACTTGTAACACTGCATCTTGGTAAACAGCCACGCCGAGTCGTCCCGGTCCTTCGCCGGCACCGGGGCGAGATCGACCCGCGCGAAGGGGTAGGGTCGCCCGCTTCGCTGGGCCAGGTAGCGCACCATCACCTCTCTGCCCCTGTCGTCGACGTCGTCGAAGGTGGGCATGCGCGCCGTCAGCCAGGGCCGCACCTGCGTGGGCTGCTTGAGATAGTCGAACAGCCACGGGTACTGGAACTTCTCGCCCGCCTGGTCCAGGGTGGGCGGCGCCAGGGCCGCGCTGGCGTAGTGCCGCCGTATCTGCCCTCCGATGGGCACCTGCTTCCACAGCCCGGTGAACTCGCCGTCCTCGTCCACGTCCGGTAGCGGGGCGCGGCCGATCTCGTGGCAGGTGCGGCAGTTGAGCCGGGCCATGTGGCGCTCTGCCTCCTGGCGCACCCGGTCCTGCTCCGGGCGCTTACGGCGCCAGGCAGGCGGCGCCAGGTTTCGGCGGTTGCTCAGCACGAACACGCTCAGGTCCCGGGCCTGCCGCCGGGTCAACCGGTGGTCGGGCATGCTCAGCGGGATCCGGGCGCCGGAGAACCGGCGCGGCTGGCGGATCTTGACCTCGGTCCAGCACTCCTGCGGGCTGAGATCACCGCACCGCACGCGGCCCCGGGCATCGCCCCACTCCAGCCGGGAGGCGGGCGTGTCGCCGAAGTCGGCCAGGGAGGGCCCGGGCGGGGGGCCGGCCTTCTTGCCCGGCAGCTGGTGGCAGCCGGCGCACATGTAGCGGCTCACCAGGGCCTCACCGCGCTGGATCGAGGCCAGGGCAGAGGGCGGCCACGGCTGCACCCGACGGGGAAGCTTCCGCTCGTGGCCGGCGAGCAGCGACACCAACGCGCCGCGCTCCCGGTCGGTGAGGCGCAGGTCGGGCATGCGCGCCTCCTGCCACAGCAGGCGCGGCCCGGCGAGCCAGGCGTCCAGCCAGCGCGCGCTGGCCTTGTCGCCCGTGCGGGCCAGCTCCGGCCCGTGCAGGGCCTCATCCGAGGAGGGCTCCTCGCCGGCCTTCAGCGTGTGGCAGCCCCGGCAGCCGATCTTGTCGAACAGGACCGCGCCCTGCCTGGCCCGGGTCGCGTCCACCACGGGCGCCGGCCCGTCGGGCAAGGTCACCGTGGGCTTCAGCGACCCGAGGTACGCCGTGATGTCTTTCACCTCTTCGTCCCGGCGCTCGCGGTCGCCGCCCGCGGGCCAGTACTCGGGCATGCGCGTGTGCGGCCGCATGGCGCGTGGGTCGCGCAGCCAGCGCTCCACCAGGGCGCGGCTGGTCTTCTGGCGCAGGTGCTCCAGGCTCGGCCCGCCAGGGTAGCCAGGATCCCCGCGCCGGGTGGCATGGCAGCCGTGGCAGCGCTGCTCGGCGAACAGCCGACGCCCGGCGTTGTAGCGTCGCGCGCCGGGGACGTCCCGGTCCTCGGTGTGGCAGGTCACGCAGGTGGACTCCACATAAGCACCGCGCAGCATGGGCCGCTCCCAGTACGGATCGTTGCGGCCGTGGTCGAACGGGGCGCGGCCGATGCCCTTGGTCTGGGAGCCCTGGCCGTGGTGGCACGGCGTGCAGCCCACGCGGTCCGGGCGATGGCCCTTGCCCAGCAGGGCCTTGCGCCGCGGGTGGGTGCGAAACTCGGCCGGCACCGAGGCCGCGGTGAGGCCAGGCTGGTTGACGCCGAGGTGGCAGGTCTGGCAGCGATCCACCACCTTGAGCTCGGGGTTGGTGGTCTGGCGGATCCGCACCGGCGCCGCCTGAGCCCCGCGGGCGGCCTGCAGATCGTTGAACCGCCGCTGCACCTGCTTCCACGGCCGGCGCGTCTCGAGCTCGTCGTAGAACACCCACGCGGTGGCGCCCAGGGTCAGCCCGGCCAGCACCAGGAAGTGTGGCGCCAGGCTCCGCTCCTCGGGCGGGCCGTCGCCCGCTCTTCGCCACAGGGCCATCAGATGTTGAACCAGGGGGTGACGAGGATGTACTTCACGGCCAGCGCCTGGCGCAGCAAGATCTTCAGCGGCAGGGCGAACATGGAGAGCAGCAGAAACGCGGTGATGGCATACCGCACCGGGCCCATGGCCTGCAGGGTGGGCGAGCGGCGGCGGCGCCAGTACCAGAACGCCGCGGCCGTGCCGTAGAAAAGGGCGATGGTCAGCGCGCCGATAAGCACGCCCCCGGTGGACGCAGCCTCTGCGCCGAACAGTTCGGGCCAGTTGACGGCGGGCGGCTCGGCGCCCACGTCGGTGCGCCACGGCTGCCAGGGCCAGAACCAGTGCCAGCCCGGCCCGCGGCAGAACACGCCCACCACGATGAGCGGGATCCAGAGGCCCACCAGCCCCACCATGAAGGTGACGATGGCGAAGGCGCGGTCCTTGAAACAGTAGTAGCCGCTCCCCTCGGGGTTCGGGTCGAGGTACGGGATGGCGCACAGCCCGACGATGATCAGCAGCGGCAGGGCCACGCCCGCGATCCATGGATCGAAGTAGACCAGCATCTCCTGCAGGCCGAGGAAGTACCACGGCGCCTTGCTCGGGTTGGGCGTGCGCGCCGGGTCCGCGATCTGCTCCAGCGGCGCGTCAACCAGAATGGACCAGACCGTCAGGATCGCCATCACCGCCAGGGTGGCCAGCACCTCCATCCTGATGAGGAACGGCCAGGTGTGAATCCGGGGGGGGCGCTTGCCGCTGTCTGGCACGGGGCCGGCCATGGCCTCGGCCACGGCCTCCACGCCGCCCGCGGCGAGGCGTCGGTCGTTGCGCCGCGCCGCTCGCCACCAGAGCAGGGTCAGGACCAGCGTACCGGGCAGCATGGCCACGATGGGCAGGTTGTCCGGCTTGGAGATGATCTGGAGCAGGGTCTCCACGGCTCACACCTCCCGCCGCTTGCCGGGCTGGCCCGGGCCGCTGATGCCGCCGTCCTTGCGCACCCGCCAGAAATGCAAGATCAGCAGCCCCCCCAGCACGAGGGGCAGCAGCACGCAGTGCAGCACGTAGAAGCGCAGGAGCGCGGGGCCGCCCACGGTGGGGCCGCCCAACAGCGCGGCGCGCACGTCGGTCTCGGCGGTCACCCCCAGGGCCGAGGCGAAGGGCCCCTCGTGGCCCACGAAGGGCGTTGCGCCGGCCATGTTGGTGCCCACGGTGACGGCCCACATGGACAGCTGGTCCCACGGCAGCAGGTAGCCGGTGAAGGAGAGCAGCATGGTGAGGGTGAGCAGGAACACGCCCACCACCCAGTTGAACTTGCGCGGGCCCTTGTATGAGCCGGTGAGCATCACCCGCGCCATGTGCAGCCAGACCATGATCACCATGGCGTGCGCCGCCCAGCGGTGCAGGTTGCGGTTGAACATGCCGAACGGCACGTCGAAGTCGATGTACTTCATGTCCGCGTAGGCGTGCTCCGGAGTGGGCCTGTAGAACAGCATCAGCACCACGCCGGTGACCACCGTGACCAGGAACAGCAGGAAGCTGATGCCCCCGGCGCCCAGGGTGAAGCCGAAGCGCACCGAGTGGCGCGGCACCTTGGGCGGGTGCAGGTGCAGCCACACAGTCCGGCTGATGCGCAGCACCCGGCTGCGCGGGGTGTCGCCGTCCGGGACCCGCGAGACAGACGCGCGGATCTCCTGCCACAGCCCGTCGGGCCGTCTCGGCTCCTCAGACATCTGCCTCTTCGGAGCGATACTCGAGGTACGCCCCCGGCCGCCCCCACTCGTTGCGCTCGGAGAAGAAGCGCACGCCGGTGTCCACCACGATCTGGCCGTCCTCGTCCAGGCTGATCTTCAGCCGCTCCATGGGCCGCGGGGCCGGCCCCTCGAAATTTTTGCCGTCCGCGTGAAAGCCCGAGCCGTGGCACGGGCAGCGGAACTTGCGCTGGTCAGGGAGCCAGTTGGGGATGCAGCCCAGGTGGGTGCACACCGCGCGCAGGGCGTAGAAGCCGCCCTCCTCGCGCACCACCACCAGCCGGTGGGTGTCCTTGAACCGCTCGTTGACCTCGCCCACGGCGAAGTCGTCGGGCAGGCCCACCGCCACCGTGGTGGGCGGCGTATGGTGCACCCGGGGGAAGAGCAGCCGGGCGCTGCCGCCGGTGGCCAGCAGGCAGGCGCCGCCAAGCATGCCGTGGCCGGCCCGCAGGAGCATATCCCGCCGGCTCATGCGCCGGGGCGGCGGCGCGTCAGCCATGTTGCCGGCCGCCTCGCCGCCCGGGAGCCTCTCGCTGATGCTGCTACTGGCCATCGACATCTCCAATACGATACAGGTCAACGGTGTGCCGCGCGTTCTGAACATACCTGTTGCGCCGATAAGTCTTCCACGGCTTGCGCCGCAGGCGGCCGATGCGGCCCACATCGGACACCACGAAGGCCAGGGTGCGGCGCGGGCGGTTGTCCAGATCCCTTTTGACGTGGGAGGAGCGGCGAACCTTCACGATCTCGGCGCACGGGGCGTGGCGCTCGAAGTGTCGCTGAAAGCTGGAGGTGTACACCACCGGGCGGGTCGGGTGCTTGCCGCAGTGCCGGGCCACGTCCCGGGCCATGAGCACCGCGTTGCTCGGGCGCGCCGCGTGCTCCCGCGCCAGGGCCGCTCCGGAGGCGGCCATGCCCCCGACCCAGAGCAACAGGCCGGCAGCGGTCAGGCCCCGCTGCAGCCTCGACCGGGCCAGACGCGCGGCCGCGATGCCGGCGCAGAGCAGCAGCGCCAGCACCACCACCGGCAGAGCGTGGCGCGGCTTGATGGTGATGTTCTGCCCGACGAAGATCCACACCAGGTAGGGGCCGGTGAGCAGGGCCCAGAGCAGCACCGGTCGGCGCGAGGCAGCCCGCCGCGCTGGCGGCACCAGGGCCAGGCCGAGGCCGGCCGTGGGGATCAGGTAGAGCCAGGAGCGGTCGCTCCACCAGGTGCCGAGGCCCTGGGCCAGCAGCTCCCAGGCGAGCATGGTGAGTCGGTGGGCGATGTCCGGCTCGGTGAGCAGCGACCCGCCCCAGCGGTTGAAGTGCCCAGTGGTCTGCAGTTGGCCGACGGCCAGGGTGGCTGCCAGGTCCGAGACCAGCAGCAGGGGCACTGCCCAGGCCAGGCCGCCCGCGGCCACGCCCAGCGCCAGGTGGCCCAGGCGCCGCCGGCGCAGCCAGAGCACGGCCACCCCCAGCGAGAGGGCGAACGGGAAATAGGACAGCCGCACCCCCAGGGTCAGGCCGAGGGCGATGCCGGCGGCCAGCAGCCAGCGGCCGTCAGCGTCGCCGCGGTCCTTTTCACGCAGGGCCCGGGCGAACAGCGCCAGCGCGGTGAACAGGAACAGCAGCCCCGGCATGTCGGACAGCAGCTTCTGTGAGTAGAGCCAGAGCAGCGGGTTGAGCGCCACCACGGGCAGCGCCACCCAGCCGGCCCGGGCCCCGAACAGCTCCCGCGCCAGGGCGGCCGCCGGCAGCACCAGCAGGCCGCCGCACAGCGCGCACACCAGGCCCAGGGCCACCACCGGATCGCCGATGACGGCGTTGGCCAGCTTGCCCAGCAGCACGAACACGGGGTAGCCGGGGAAGTGGGGCCGGTAGGCCGCCATGTCGAAGCGATCGAGGGAGAGGATGAAGCGGATCGAATCGACCTCCTCGGCGTAGTCGATGCGGAAGGCGAGGCGCAGGGCGGTGGCCAGGGCAGCCGCGCACAGCAGCGCTGCCAGCCAGAACCGATCATTGCTCCTCGTCTCGCCCATGGTCCCCTCCCTACCGCTCCACCCGCTGGTCGCCCGGCTCGTACCAACGCGGCGGCGTGCTGAGCCAGTACCACAGCCCCCTGGAGCGCTCCAGAGACAGCAGGTAGTTGATCATATCGTAGATCTCCTTGCTGCTGAGGCTGTCCTCGTAGCCCGGCATGGGGGTGCCGTCCAGCCCGGTGAACATGGTGCGGTAGAGCGCCTGCTTGCTCGGTCCGCCGCGGTAGATCCCGCTGGTGAAGTCCCGAGCCCTGATCACGCGGCCCAGGGCGTCCTTCATCTCGTCTTCCTTGGCCCAGCCGTCACCCCGGCCGGTTTCGCCGTGGCACTTGCCGCACTGGGCCTTCTCGTACGCCTTCTTGCCCAGGGCCACCGACGCTTCCGAGTAGGGGACCGGCGGGGGGAACCGGATCGGGTCATCGATCTCCTCGTCGCCGAAGCGGTCCGAGAAGCTCTTGATGTACGCCACCACGTCTGCCACCTCCTGGCCCGACAGGTGGTCGTTCCACGCCGGCATGGAGGTGTGGGGCGCGCCCATGAGCACGGTCCTGGCCAGGTCGCCGTCCACCGGCAGCGAGCCGCTGGGCGTGGAGCGGTAGCGGTAGACGCCGCGGGTGAAGTCCCGCGCCTCGGGGTCCAGATCCGCGGCGGCCACGCCCTGGCCGTCGCCGCGCTCGCCGTGGCACGAGGCGCACGCCTTGCGGTAGACCACCTGGCCGGCCCGCGGGTCCGGGGTCAGGCCCATGGCCCCTCTGGGGCCGCCCGGCTTCCTGGCGCTGGAGGCGCACCCCGCCGCCAGCAGCAGGAGCAGGGCCGGGATGTATGCGGGTGTCCTTCGCATGGCTCTCCTCCTCTACAGAAAGGCGTGCAGCTCGAGCATGAGCACGTCTGCGTTGCCCACCTCGTCCTGCGGGACGCTCTGGCGGAAGTTGTAGGAGACCACCCCGGCGAACATCGGGTACGGGAAGATCTCAATGGCGCCGCGGATGTTCATCCGGTGGTTCTCGGGGATGTCCATGGCCGGGTCGTGAAACCCCACGGTGGCCTTGATGTTCAGCCCACGCAGCACCAGCAGGTTCATCTCGCCGTAGGCCAGCAGGCTGTGCACCGTGGCGTCAGTGGCCGAGTAGATGTTGGTCAGCAGGTCCGCCTCGGCCAGGAAGGTGAAGCGCCCCAGAGTCAGGCCCAGGTGCAGGCCCCCCAGCAGGCGCACCTGCTTGTCGCTCTCGTTGTATCCCCCCGACAGGCCGACGCGGAACATCTTCACCGGCGTGACCTCGGCCAGCAGGGATATCTTCTTGTAGTTGTCGGTGTCCACCCCGCCGGTGCCGTTGCTCACGGCGAAGAACACGGAGACAAACCTCGCCTCGAACCCGAGCTCGATGCCGAGGTCCGGCGAGGCGTAGTTGTAGCCGCTCTCGCTGCGGATGTACTCCTCGTCACCCCAGATGCGCAGCCCGTAAGGCAGCAGGAAGTAGCCCGCCTTGACGTAGAAGTGGCCCAGGAAAGGCAGCAGCGCGAACGCCTCGCGCGCCTCCACCGTGCCCTCGGCCACCGAGACGTCGGCGTAGGCGGTCAGCCCGTCCAGCAGCGGCGATGCGGACAGCTCCAGGTAGAAGTTGGCCTCGGAGTTCTCGAACCCGTTGTGGGTCTCCTTGGCGAAGCGGGTGGTGTTGGACAGGCGCAGGTTGGCCCCCACCGCGATGTAGTCGTTGAGCTGGGGGTTGAGCATGGTGCCGCGGGGCGTGACATGCTTCGGCGTCGCCGGCCCGTGGCCCGCGGTGCGCGAGATGGCGCTGGCGTACAGGCTCAGGTGGGTGCGCGAATACTGGTATCCGAACAGGGTCCGCTTGCCGCCGCCGGTGCGGTTTACATGGCAGCGGCCGCACTTGTACCCCTCGCGCTGGGCGAAATAGGGCTCGGCCCATGTCACCCCCGAGAGGAGGGTCAGGGCCAGCAGGGTGGCCGCCGCTGCGGCGGTCTTGGCCGGTGCGGGTCTCATCAGTTTTTCTTTGCTCCGTCGCTGATCCATAACCGGATCGTCTCGATCTCTTCTTCGGGGCGGGCCGGCCGCCCACGGGGCATGCGCCGCCCCACCAGGTCGGGGCCGCCCTCTAGCTTGCGCACCAGGTAGCTGTCCGACGGCGCGCCCGGCTCCACCAGGTAGAGCGAGCTGCGCTGAGCAGAGACCACCTGGACCAGGGCGTCGTGGGCCACGCCGGGGGACAGGTCGAGCCCCTTGGCCGGCGAGGATCCCCCGTGGCAGCCGGCGCAGAACTCGGCGAAGAACACCTGGCTCACGCCGGTGTAAGTGGCCGGGAACTGCACCGCCCCGTACTTGGAGCCCATGCTCGGGGCGTAGGGGTGGGCCACCATGCGCCCCCCGTCGTCCAGGGTGCTGCCATCGCCAGCCATGTCCCCGCACGCGGCGGGGACCCAGAGCAGCAGGGCGAGGCAGAGGCCCGCCATGGCGCTTCGGCAGGACATGAGCCTAGCTGGCGCTCCCGGTGGTGGGCACGCACGCCTTGAGGCCGCCGGGGATCAAGCCGTCGACGTAATCCTTGATGTCCTGGCGCTGCTGGTCGTTCAGGTCCTTGTGGGTCATCTTCAGCGCGTCCAGCAGCTTCTGGGTCCACTGGGGCGGCATGCCCTCGGCGTCCTTCTTGAACCCGTCATCCAGTTTGGTGCCGATCTCGCAACCCTCGTAGTTGTCCTGCTCCTTGAGCTGGGTGAAGGCGTTGAACTTGGCCTCGGTGGTGTAGTCCGGGGGCGTCTTCTCCTTGAGCAGGGCCTGGAGCTCGTGCGCCTCGTGCAGGATCCACGCCTTGCGCAGCGGGGTCTTCGGGTCGAGCTTGCCGTCCTCGGGTGGATCGGCCGCCTTGATCAGGGCCGCCACGTCCTTCTTGATCAGGCCGGAGGGGAAGTTGCTGTCCGGGAAGTTGGCGGCGGTGAAGAAGCTGTCGTCGTACGCCTTGATGTCCGTGATGAACTGGTCGATCTTGCTCGAGTCATGGCACGAGATGCAGCTGTCCTTGACCGGCTGCTCGATCTCGGACCAGAGCACCCCGGCGCCAGCGCAGGCGTAGAGCAGGCCGGTGCCGAGCACGGCGGTGACGACAAACAACGGCAGGTAAGTCTTCATCTTGGTGGTCTTCATTTTGGCTCGTTCCTTTCCGTCCATTTCGGTCTTGGCGGCGCCGGTCATGCGGTCACCGCGTTGGTCTCCAGCAGCTGTTCCTGGCTGTCCAGGTGATGGATGTCCCGGTGTCCGGGGGCCTGCTGCCCCTGGTCCAGCCGGCGCGCGGCCTGGCGCCCCATCTGCATGGCGGTGTCCATGAAGATGTAGCGGAAGGTGCCCTGGCGGCCGCAGGTGATCAGGTTGTCCACCTCGGAGCAGGCCTGCAGCAGCCGGTCGCGGTGCTGGCGGTAGCCCAGCTCGAATACCGGGTAGCCGTGGGTGATGCGCTGGGACATGCAGCCGCGCACATGGCGCGCCACGTCGAAGCCGAGCATCTTCAGCTCGCCCAGGCAGCGGTCCATCAGGTCGGCGTCGGTCTGGCTCCAGATCTCGTCGCCCACGTCGCAGGGGATCTCCAGCATCACGGAGGTCTTCCCCGGGGGCGCGCTCTCGGGGCTGCGGCGCTTGGGCTCCTGGATGCGGGTGAACACGCAGCGCGGGTCAGGCACATACATCCAGGTGTTGGGCGACAGGTCAGGGCGGTCGAGCATCATGTCCAGGAAGCGCACGGCGCGGAACCGCAGCCGGTCGGCGGCGTCCACCACCGCCGGGCTGTCCGGGCGGAGCATGCGGGCCAGGTCGGGCAGGGGCAGGGTGGAGATCACCTGCTCCGGGGCCACGGAGTAGCTGCCGAGGGGGCCATCCAGCTCCACCCGCGCAACCTCGCCCCGCTTGAGCTCCAGGCCAGTGACCCGCGTACCGAGACGCACCACGGCGCCGCGGCGCCGCAGCTCGTCGGTCATGGCGGCGAAGATCTGTCCGATCCCCTTGCGCGGGTAGTGGTACTTCCGCGCGTAGGTGCGGGTGGAGCCGCCGCGCACCTTGAGCAGGCGCAGGGCCACGTCGGTCAGGTTCAGCAACGAGATGCGCTGGGAGGCCCAGTCTCCGCTCAGGGTGTGGGCCGGGATGCCCCAAAGCTTCTCGGTGTAGGGGCCGAAGAACAGATCATAGAAGGTGCGGCCGTAGCGGGCCTCGGTCCAGTTGCGGAAGCTCACCTCGGCGCCGGGCGCGGGGGTCTCGCCCCATGCGCGCTGCTTCAGGTAGTCCAGCACACCGCGCAGGCCGACCACGGGATCCAGGTTCTGCAGCATGTTCAGCGGCTCGAGGGGGTAGCGGTACCGCTTGCCGCCCAGCAGGATCATGCTCTGGCGTGACGCCTGCAGCAGATCGTCGCCCAGCAGGCCGGCCACCATATCGGTCAGGGACGGGTCCCTGGAGATGAAACGATGGCCGCCCAGGTCGAAGCGGTAGCCGTCCTTTTCATGGGTGCGGCACAGGCCGCCAGGGGCGTCCTCCAGATCCACCACCATGGTGGGCCGGCCCTGCTCGACCAGCTCCCAGGCGGCGGTGAGACCCGCGGCGCCGGCGCCAAGGATGATGGTTGGTCTGGCGCCGTCAAAAGGGTTCGTCATGTTGTCTTTCTCCTCGGTGACCATCAGATGGTCCTTTCTCTCACAGACCCCTTTGGGGCGTGTAGCCATATAGGCTTTTCGTAGAGAGGTCTACATGTCTGGCCAAAAAAAAGCACCTCAACAACCAGGGGAGGGCGGTTCGGGCTCTTTGATGTCCTGCTCATGTAGATGCGTCTACCAGCTATAGTCCTACCAGTCAATGGGCATTTTTTTGGAGAGTGATCTGTTCCAGTTTCGGAGACAGCGATGCTGGCTGGCAAAACTCCTATTGACAGATAGGCCTTTGCTGATTAGACGTATCTATCAATGGCCAGCGACGCATCAACCATCAAGCTCACCAGCGCCCTCGAGGATTACATCGAGACCATCTACCAGCTGGTTCGGACCAACAAGCTGGCCCGGGTCAAGGACATCGCCAAGGCGCGCGGGGTGCGCTCAGCATCTGTCACGCCTGCCATGAAGCGCCTGGCCGACCTGGGGCTGATCCGCTACGAGCAGCGCGAGTTCATCGACCTGACCCCCGACGGCGAGGTGGTGGCTCGGCGCATCCTTTCGCGCCATCAGGTGCTTCGCCGTTTCTTGACGCAGTTTCTCGGAATTGATGACCAACGTGCTGAAAATGATGCATGTTCCATGGAACACAGTCTCTCTCCAGAGAGCATGAGCGGGCTGGTGAGGTTGTTCGAGTTCATGGACAACTGCCCGGAAGGAAGCCGCCTGCTGGATCTGTTCCACTCCTGCTCCCTGGTCCAGGATGGCATCGCAGCATGCCCTGACGATTGCTCATCCCGGGCCAGCCATGCCAAGAGCAGCTCCCCCACCGAGCGACCCAGCTCGCTGGACCAGCTGGCGCCCGGACTGGCCGGCAGGGTGGTCCAGGTGGGTGGCAAGGGGGCGGTGCGCCAGCGGATCCTGGACATGGGCATCCTGCCCGGGGTTCGAGTGCAGGTGGAGCGGGTGGCGCCGGCCGGGGATCCCATCTGGATCAAGGTCTCCGGCTTCCAGCTGTCCCTTCGGCGGGCCGAGGCGGAGTCGATCCAACTCATGGTGCCAACGGCATGATTGCATCCGGGGGCCCCCTGGCGCACCTTACCTGAGATGTTCTCCGGGAGACATGAATCCGGGCCAACCCCGGACATGCGCATCGCCCTGGCCGGCAACCCCAACGCCGGAAAGACCTCCCTGTTCAACGCCCTGACCGGTGCCAGCCAGCATGTGGGCAACTACCCCGGTGTCACCGTTGAGCGGCGGGAGGGCCATTTCCAGTGGGAGGAGCACCGGGTGGAGGTTCATGACCTGCCCGGAACATACAGCCTCAGCGGCTATTCGCCCGAGGAGCGCATCGCTCAGGACGAGCTGCTGGCAGGCGAGATGGATCTGGTGGTGGCCGTGGTGGACGCCACCAACCTGCGCCGGAGCCTGATCCTCGTGACCCAGCTGATGCAGCTGGGTGTGCGCATGGTGCTCTGCCTGAACATGGCGGACGAGGCGGAGAGCTCGGGCCTGCGGCTGGACCGCGCGGCCCTCGAAGCGCAGCTCGGCTTCCCCGTGGTGCGCACAGTGGGCCACAGAGGCGAAGGGATCGATCAGCTCAAGGAGGCCATCCACCGGGTGGTGGAGGCGCCCTCATACGACGACAAGCTGGTGCTGGGCGAACACCTGAGCGCGGCCATCGCCGGCCTGCGCCTGGCCCTGGACGAGGCCGGCGAGCCGGAGCGGCTGCACGGCTGGCTGGCCACGCGGCTCATCCTGGAAGACGAGCACATCGCCCATCGGCTGAGCGAGCGCGGCGAGGCGGGCGCCGCGGCGGTTGCGCAGGCGGCCGCCGCGCGACAGCGGCTGGAGGCGGACACCGGCGGTGACGCCACCCTGCACGTGATGGGTCGGTACCACGGCTTCGTGGACGGCCTGGTGCGCTCGGTCACCCTCCAGCTGCCCCGGGAGGACGCCCGGGCGCTGTCAGACCTGGCCGACACCATCCTGGTCAACCGGGTGCTCGGCCTGCCCGCGTTCCTGGCGGTGATGTACCTCACCTTCTGGCTCACCTTCACCGTGGGCGAGATCCCGATGAACTGGCTCGAGGAGCTGTTCGCGGCCCTGGGCGTCTGGGTGTCCGGGCTGTGGCCGGCGGGCTCGACCTCGGCGCTGCGATCCCTGCTGGTGGACGGGATCATCGGGGGCGTGGGCGGGGTCATCGTCTTCTTGCCCAACATCGTGCTCCTCTTCTTCTGCCTCGCCCTGCTGGAAGACACCGGCTACATGTCCCGGGCAGCGTTCTTGATGGACGGGGTGATGCACCGCTTCGGCCTGCACGGTCGGTCGTTCATCCCCCTCATGAGCGGGTTCGGCTGCTCCATCCCCGGCATCATGGCCACCCGCACCCTGGAGCACGAACATGACCGGCTCACCACCATGATGGTGCTGCCGCTCATGTCCTGCGGCGCGCGGCTGCCGATCTGGATGCTGCTGGTGCCCGCCTTCTTCCCGGCGGCGTACCGGGCTCCCGCCCTGTGGGGCATCTACCTGTTCGGCGTGCTGCTGGCCCTGCTGCTCGCCCGGCTGCTGCGGCGCACGGTGCTCAGCGGCGAGGAGGCGCCCTTCGTCATGGAGCTGCCGCCCTACCGGCTGCCCACCCTGCGGGCCGTCATCACCCGCATGGGCCAGCGCTCCTGGGTCTACCTGCGCAAGGCAGGCACCGTGATCCTGGCCATCAGCATCCTGATGTGGGCCGCCACCTCCTACCCCAAGCTCGACCCCGTCGCCGTGCAGGGCAAGACCGAGCAGCAGCAGCTGGCCGCCCAGCTCAAGCACTCGGTGGCCGGGCGGGTGGGCCGCGCGCTGGAGCCGGCGCTGGCGCCCATGGGCTTCGACTGGCGCATCGGCACGGCGCTCATCGGCGCCTTCGCGGCCAAGGAGGTGTTCGTGGCCCAGATGGGCATCGTCTACAGCATGGGGGAGGTGGCCCCGCCGGAGGACGCTGACGACGCGGGCTCGGACCGGCTGCGCGCGGCCCTGGCGCGGGACTACTCACCGCTGGTGGGCGTCTCGTTGATCCTGTTCCTGCTCATCGCCACGCCGTGCATGGCCACCGTGGCGGTCACCAGGCGCGAGTCGGGCAGCTGGCGCTGGGCGTTGCTGCAGTTCGGCGGCCTGACCGCCGTGGCCTACCTGCTGTCGATGACCGTCTACCAGGTCGGCCGCCTGGTGGTGGGCTGACCATGATGGAGACCCTGGCCCTGGCCCTGATCCTGCTGGCCGCCGCGGCGGTGGTGGGGGGCCGGATCTACAGGACCCTCCGCAAGGCTTACGAGCCGCCGGTGGCGCCCGGTGAGAGCCCGTGCGCCGGCTGCGCGGGGGAGTGCCCGCGGGAACCCGGCGGCGAGGCCGACGCCGGGCCGCTCAGTTAATCTTGGTGCACTTGACCGCGGTGATGTCCGCCGCGTTGTTGTCCTCCCGGCACTCCTTGACCGCCCCGACGCCCTTGCCGTCAACCAGCTCGACCCCGGTCAGCGCCGGGCCCGGTGTGCGATAATCATCGCTGCCCCTGGAGGTACCATGACAACCCCGTCCCCGACGCTGACAACCCGATCCGCAGGCCTGCTCCGGGCCGTCGCCCTGTTGTGCTGCTTGTTGCCGGCCTGTGACAACCGGACGACCGCAGTGCCCAGCGACTCCGGGACCGACCTCGGCGGCGCTGATCTCGCCCCTGACATATCGACGGACCTGGGTCCGGACATCGCCCTCGACGGCCTGACCGACGCGGCGTGCGCCGGGGACGCCAGCCGATCCTGCTACACGGGGGCGGCGGGGACCAAGGGGGTCGGGGAGTGCAAGGTCGGCACCCAGACCTGCGCTGGCGGCGCGTGGGGCGCCTGCGTCGGTGACGTCAAGCCAGCGGCCGAGACCTGCGACAACAAGGACAACGACTGCGACGGCACCCGGGACAATGGGCTGACTCGGGCCTGCTACAGCGGCGCCGCCGCCACCAAGGGGGTCGGCGAGTGCAAGGGCGGCACCCAGACCTGTACCGCCGGCGTGTGGGGAGCCTGCGCTGGCGAGGTGACCCCCAAGGCCGAGATCTGCGACAACAAGGACAACGACTGCGACGGCACCAAGGACGACTCGGTCAGCCAGTATTGCTACACCGGCAAGGCAGGGACCAAGGGGATCGGCCTTTGCAAGGCCGGGCTGCAGCTGTGCGCCGCGGGAAAGTGGGGACCGTGCGCTGGTGAAGTGACCCCAAAGGCCGAGGTGTGCGACACCTTCGACAACGACTGCGACGGCACCAAGGACAACGGCTTGACCCAGGCTTGCTACACCGGCAAGGCCGGAACCGAGGGGGTGGGGCTGTGCAAGGGCGGAACCCGGACCTGCGCCGCGGGCAAGTGGGGCAGCTGCGTGGGTGAGATCGTGCCCAAGGCCGAGGTGTGCGACACCTTCGACAACGACTGCGACGGCGCCAAGGACAACGGCTTGACCCAGGCTTGCTACACCGGCAAGGCCGGCACCCAGGGCATCGGGTTGTGCAAGGGCGGCACCCGGACCTGCGCCGCGGGCAAGTGGGGCAGCTGCGCTGGTGAAGTGACCCCAAAGGCCGAGGTGTGCGACACCCACGACAACGACTGCGATGGCACCAAGGACAACGGCAACCCCTGCGCCGAGGGCACCCTGTGCAGCAAGGGGACCTGCGCGGCCCTGTCCTCGTGCAAGGAGATCAAGGCAAAGGGCACCGGCAACACCGACGGCGTCTACAAGATCGACCCTGACGGCAGCGGCGCCGTGGCGCCCTTCAAGGTCTACTGCGACCAGACCGCCCAGGGCGGCGGCTGGACCCTCATCGCCAAGATGGTGCCCGGCCCCTCGGCCTGGAACCTCGGCACCAAGCCATTCGGCGCCAAGCCGATCCTCGAGACCAGCAGCGGCAGCAACTCGGTAGGCGGGCCCAATGTGCCCACCTTCACAACGTTCAAGGTTTCGGTGGCCGCAAGCCGGAGCAAGTACGTCATCTTCAAGGACAAGAAGGTCTACCTCAGCAAGGGCCTGGTGAAGAACAACCACAGCGGCGCCTGCTACGGAAACGGGACCGATTTCATGACCCCCGCCTACAGCATCTTCCAGGCCAACACCATCGGCTGGAAGGAGCGCGGCCGCTACGGCTTCGCGTCCAAGGCCGTGACGCCGGATATGTTCAGCGTCTTCGGGCACGCCGCCAACTTCCAGGGGGCCTGCAAGGGCGGCAGCCACGACCACACCTGCTTCATGCACAACAAGTGCGAGTCGACCCCTGCCACCGACTGTGTGGTGCTCAAGGGCACGGCGCCCAAGACCCGCTGGCCCCAGTGGGGCCCGGACGGGTGCAAGGTCGCCGGACACGGCGCCTACTGGGTGCGCTGAGCCTGTTCGGAGGCGCCTGCGGGCTCGGCAGCCCCCGGCATGTACCGGGCAATCATCCGCTCCAGCGCCTCCCCGTCCACCAGCTCGACCCCGGTCAACGCCGCCTCGTCCTTGCACTGGGGGGTGAAGCCGGAGGTGGTGACCAGGATCATACGCCTGGCCTTGCGGGTCATGGCGAAGCTGTGCAGGCGCTGCACCGGCGTGGCGTCCACGTTGTGTTGCAGGTAGCGCTTGCACTGCACCACGGTGGCGCGCCCCTGCGGGTCGGTGGCCATCAGGTCCACGCCCCGGTCGCCCGAGCGGCCCACCAGGCCCACGCCGGTGTAGCCCTGGGCCGTGAGCAGCTGGCCCACGAAGGCCTCGAAGTCGTACGGGTCGAGCTCCAGCACCGTGCGCACGCCGTCGGGCAGCCGCGGGGTGGGGCGCCTCTCGAACCGCCGCCCGTCCGACAGCGGCCTGGCGTATGGTTCGATGGTGGCGCGGATGTCGATGCGCTCGATCTGGTCGATGAGCATGCGGGTGCCGTTCTCCACGTACTCCGCCAGGCGCAGCAGGAAGGTGTCGTAGGAGAAGCTGTCCGACTCGGCCAGCAGCTCGCGCACCACCCTGGAGGTGTAGGTGAACAGCCGCTCCACCGCGGGGATGTCGAACAGCTGACCTGAAAATGGGGTCATGTGGCGCGGCAGGTATCCCCCGCCCCCCACGTCCTCGCAGTAGCGCTCGAACAGCCCGTGCAGCGGCTGCTCGAACCGCGGCGCGTCCAGCTGCTCCAGCTCGCGCTCGGCCAGGAAATCGGAGAGCGCCGCGCGCCACTGCCTGAAGGTGAACGGCCCGCGGTTGTCCTCCTGCAGCTGCTCGGCCACCTGGTAGGCGTACTGGTCCAGGTCATGCTCCCGGTGGTAGATCCGCCGGGCGTCCGGAGGCAGCTTTGTGAACAGGAACACGATGTCCCGGGAGAACACATAGGACGCGCTCTGCTGGATCCGCATGGACGGATCCGAGCTGCCCACGTCGATGCTCAGCAGCGGCTCGAACCCCGCGCGCCGGGCGGCCAGCTTGAGCCGGTTCAGGTTGGTCAGCCAGGCGGTGGCCGGGATGGGGCGGAAGAACAGCGCCAGGTAGCCGCCGTCCCGCAGCACCCGCTCGGCCTCCTGCAGCAGGGCGTCGGCGTCCTGCCACCAGCGTTCCATGTCATGCTCGTCCCGGCGGCTCGGGGCGTCGGTGACCACGAACTCCCGGGCCAGGCGCTCGGGATCCCGGGCCAGGCTGTAGTCCAGCCACGGGTGGTACAGCTGGGCCTTCTCGAAGTAGGCGTTCCCGTCGGTCCAGGGGGGATCGGTCAGCACCAGATCCGCGCAGCCGTCGGACAGGCCCGCCAGGAAATCACGGAAATCTCGGCGGGATATTTTGAAGTCACCTTGGTTGTTAGAAAACGTGTAATTGCAAAGCCCTTTGATTCGTTTGTTAACCTGACCTCTGAACCTGTGAAGTAGGTTGACTTCTCGCAACTGGACCGGCGGTACATGCAGGTCCTGGCTCTTGGAGCGGTAGTCCTTGTACTTGGCCTGGGGCAGGATGGACAGGAAAGCGTCCTGCAGAAACTGCCCCACCTCCGGGGCCGCCTCCAGCTGCTGGATCCCGTCCCACAGCAGGGCCAGGCAGAGCATGGAGCGCCGGGGAAAGAGCCGGTCGTAGCGTAGGAACGCGGCAGACAGGTTGATGCGGGAGTTTTCGATGAGGGCGGATGAAAACAGCCCGCTGACCATCAGGGGCAGGGGCGTGGCCTGGATCTCCTGCATCAGCCGCTCGTCTTCGTCGTCGAAGTGCTTCTCGCCCGCGCCGCAGGCCGGGCAGCGGTAGCGCCCCCGGTAGGTGATGTTCTCCCCCTGCTTGCCCAGGCGCTCGTGGGGGGTCACCTCCCGGTAGCGGGGCGGATCCCGGTCGAAGAACAGCGAGTCCATGACATGCTCGGCGCCGCAGATGCAGGTGGTGCGGTACAGCGCCTGGATCTCCGGCGCCACCGCCGCCTCCAGCGCCTCCATGGCGGCCAGCACGTCCGCGGCCGGCGGCAGCCGGAAGGGCGCCGATGCCATGCGGTGGGCGTACGGCTCCCACTCGTTGGCGTGGCAGGTGCGGCCCGCCTCCAGCGCCGCATAGGCCAGGGACCCCGAGCCGGCGAACGGCTCCACCACCACCGCCTCCGGGCCGGTGAGCTCCTCCACCACGGCCCGGGCCTTGCGCCGGTCCTTGCGGCCCACGAAGGGGAACAGCTGGTCGCTCTGGGGGTTGCCGGTGATGGTGGACAGGCGCGCCACCAGCCGGTCCACCTCTGCGCGGACCCGCGCCTGCTCCTCGTCTCGCAGCAGCCAGTACATCTATGACCTCTTGTCCAGCGCCCGCAGCGCCCCGGTCACCTTCTTGTAGCGGGCGGCCAGGGCCTGCACGCCGCCGCCCAGCAGCACCTCGCGGATTACCAGAGCGTAGCGCTCGAAGAAGCTCTTGTCGTCGCCCGCCGCGTCCAGGGTGGCGGCCAGGCGATCCATCACGGGCTCCAGCGCCTCTTCAGCAGCCCCGCCAGGAGCCGGCGCATCTCCCTGGTCCAGTCGCCGGAACACCAGGATCAGGTCGCCGTCCAGGGTGCGCCGGGGCGTGGTGACGGTCTTCATGGAGCGGCGCTGCTTGGGGATGGCGATGACGTCCGCCACCTGCAGGCCGCAGGCGCGGGCGCGACAGTCCAGCTCCTGCCAGTGGGCCAGCGCGGTGTCCTGGTAGAACCACACCAGGTACCCCCCCGGGCGCGTCAGCGCGGCGCACGCCTCGAGGCCATCGCCCAGCCGGGCGGCGTACTGGGCCGTGTCGTCTCGCCGCGACGGCGCGTCGGTGTTGACGATCTCATCTGCCCGCGCGTTCGCCGGCTCCTGCAGGCCGAGCACCCCGTTCCACAGCGCCGCGTACTCCAGGTACGGCACATGATCGGAGTAGGGCGGGTCGGTGAGCACCAGGTGGAAGCGACCCTGCAGGTCAGGCCGCGCGCCCGCCTGCTGGCAAGCGGCGGTGAGCACCCGAGCGTCCAGGTCCGAGGGCAGCGCCTGCTCCAGCCAGTCGAGCACCCCGAGCAGCGCCTCCACCCGCTGGCCCAGCACGATGACCGGGTTGCGGGAGGTGAGCAGGTTTCGCGGCCGCCAGTAGGGCCACTGGGAGGTGGCCTTCTTGTCCGACAGCCGCAGCAGGGGCAGCGCGGACGACAGCAGCAGCCGGCGCATGTCCCGCACGCCGGGGCCGAGCCCGGGGGCGTCGGCGCGCTGCAGCGCGGCGTTGATGAAGGCGCGGTTCTCGGGGCTGAAGAAGTGGCTCAGCCGCGCGCCCCGCGGGATGGCGATGCGTGAGTTGGGCAGCAGCGCCACGGCCTCGAAGTCGAGGGGATTCCCCAGCAGGTCCGGGTCGCAGCCCCAGGTCCAGGCCTCCACGTCGGCGCTCACCGCCCGGCGGCCGCGCCACTTGTGGCCGTCCTGGCGCTTGGCCACCACCTCGCAGCGGCGCAGGGTGAAGCGGCCCTGCTCGAAGGACCCGTCCACCTGGAACCGCTCCCGCTCCATGTGGCCGTCGCCGTCGGGCATGGCGAACCAGGGCAGGGTGAGGTGGGCCAGCTCGTCGAAATAGCGCCTCGCCTCGGCGCGGAAGTCGGTGTCCAGCCGCCGCAGGTCCAGCAGGGTGGAGACGATGAACACCGCCAGCGGGTTAAGGTCCGAGCCGAAGGCGGCGCGGCCGCTGCCGAGGGCCGAAAAGAGGATGGTGCCCGAGCCCATGAACGGGTCAGCCACGGCATGGCCGTCGTCGGTGAGGCAGCCGATGATCTCGCTGATGACGTTGTGCGGCTTGCGGGCCCAGTACGGGTGGACCAGCCCCACCGGGTGGTCGTGGGCCGGGGTGATCTCCGCCAGGCGCCGCCTCAATGTCTTCAGCCTGTCCATGCCGGGTCTTCCGCTCACTCCATCAAGAAGAGGTACTCGAGCACGGTGCGGTTGCGCGGCTGCCCCTGGCCCGAGTGCATCAGCTCGTGCACCGCCTCGGTGACATGGTAGCCGGCGTCGCCCGCGCGGCTCACCAGCTCATCCCGGCCCACCAGCGAGGTGTTGGCGTAGCTCAGGGCCACCCGGGCGCCGCGTTCACGGCAGCGGGCCAGCAGGCTGGCGAAGGCCTCGCCCACCCGCGCCCGCAGCCCGAAGGGGCTCACCGTTCGTCCAGCCCGGTAGCGGCCCACGGTGACGGTGCCGAGGCGGGGGTTGGGGGTCAGGTCGGGGTAGTCGTACAGTGCGAAGGTGTCGAGCACATGGTAGTAGCGCGAGTAGTGCTCCTTGAAGTACGGCGGGTCCACGTACACCACCCACCCGTCGCCCACGCCGGCGCGGTCCAGGGCCTCGGTCCAGTCCGCTCGGGTGACCTGCGCCGCCTGGCAGGGCAGAGGGAAGGCGGCCAGGGCGCGCAGCCGGGCGGCCACATCGGGCAAAAAGGAGCGCCGCCTGCGGCGCACCAGGTTCGCCACCGTCCGCTCCGAAGATGGCTTGAGGAACTGGGCCAGGTGGGTGGTGCTGGACACGAGGAAGGTCATCACCGACAGGGTGGCCGCCACCAGGTGGCCCCGCCGGGCCGCGGGCAGGGTGGCCGCCAGCTCGGCCAGGGCGTCCAGCTCGAGGCACTGCCGCACGCCGAAGTAGGTGTTTGCGTAGTAGCGCCAGAACAGGTCGTTGGCCGCCGCGTCACGCAGCGCCGCCGTCTCCTGGCAGGTGCCCGCGATGATCGGCGTCTCGCGGCAGAAGTCCCGGTAGTGCCGCCAGGGGCCGCTCTGATCCGCGAACAGCGCGTCCTCCCGGGCCAGCCAGGGCGCGGCGTCCTGCCGGCCATGGTCGCCCAGCAGCTCCGCGTCCGTCAGCGCCTCCACCCGACGGGCCAGGGCCTTGAGCCCGTGGCGGGAGAGCGTCAGCTGAGAGGCGAGCACCGCACTGGAGTAGTGCTGCACGTCGTTGGCCGCCACCCGGTAGCCCGCGTCGGCGGCGGCCAGGGCCATCACGCCGCTGCCGCTGAACAGGTCGCAGAACGGACCTGACCCCGGGAGGGCGCGGGCGATCTCCTGCATGATCCAGCCCGCGATGCGGGACTTGGACCCGAGGTACTGCATCGGCAGCGGGTTATCCATGCCCTGTAATATGCCCCTGTCCTCTGTCAGGACAGGTCACAACAGCGCGCCCGGAGCGGGGAATCCGATCTCAGGCCTTGATACGCTCGATGGTGGCCCTGTCCACGTCCATGGAGCCGGCCTTGAGCTTGGCGGCCCGGGTCAGGTATCCCACCTTGTCCGGATCCAGGTCAAGCCAGCGGCAGGCGTGGGTGTCGGCCAGCAGCGGATCACGAGTCACCAGCAGCTTGTTGATCGGCTTGAGCTTGCCTGGCCCGTCGGGGCCGTTGGTGGAGAGGATGTGCTGCGCCTCCATCACGGTGAAGGTGGGCTTGATCACCGCCGCCAGCTCGCCGATGCAGCCGTGCAGGTCGGTCTCGTGGTACACGGCGCGGCGCCATATCAGGCCCATCAGCTTCTTGATGGCGCCGGACATCATGGCGTCCCGGTGGTGCTTGAACACCGGCAGGTTCACCAGCACGTCGGCGCGCAGCAGCAGCTCGGGCACCGCCTGCCACTCCAGCTTCTCCCGGTGCAGCTCCCCCACCGAGAAGTCGTTGATCACCGCGTACTGGTCCGGGCTCCAGGGCGACAGCAGGCGCGCCTTGCTGCCCTTGACCGCCTCGAAGGCGCCGTTGACGCGGAAGGCGCGGGGCACCTCGGAGTAGCTGTGGTCCAGGCAGGTGACCTCCCGGGCGCCCGCGTCGAAGCAGTGGTCGATCATCGCCTTGACCAGGTCCGGGTCGCTGCTGACGCCGGTGTGGGCCGGGCGGGCCAGGGCGAAGTTGGGGGTCAGCACCACCCGGTCGCCCTTCCGGATGAGCGGCTTGCCGCCGCCAAATGCGACCAGCCCCGCGGCCAGCATCTCCGGCGATGAGACACCCGCCACCTCCACCAGGTCCGGGGTGTCGCGCTTCAACTCGCGGATACCGGCCAGGGCGCGCTCGCGGGAGAGCCTCAGGGCCGGCTTGACCTCCTCGCGCAGGGTGGGCGACTTCATCACGTGGTCATGCCCGGGGCCCTCTCCGGCGGGAGGGGCGGCGGGCTCGCCAGCAGGGGGAGCGGCAGGGGCTGGCTCCTGCTTCGGCTTGCTCGCTGGACCCTTCGAATCGTCGCCGCCCTTGCGCGAGCAGCCGCCCACCACCGCGGCGCCCACCAGGGAGCCGATGAACTCTCTTCGGGATGGCATCGCTCTCACTCCTTGTCCGGCTTGGCCAACTTCAGGATCTTGACACGGAAGAAGCGCTCGCGGTCCTCCCACGCCTCGTTCAGGCGGGGCACGGTCCACAGCTGGTCGCCGTCCCAGGCCAGGCCCATGGTCTGGGCGCCGGTGGCGTGGGCCCAGCCGAGCACCTTTCCGTCGCGGTCGAACCGGATCAGCCGGCCGGCGGGCGCCCAGAACGCGGCGCCGTCCCAGGCCAGCGCGCCCTTGACCGCGCGCTTGACCTTCGCGCCAGGCGTGGCCCCCACACGGGGCGCCGGCAGGTGGTCGAACACCTCGCCGTCAGGCTTGAGCATGTAGATCCGCGGCGTGGCGTAGCCGAGCAGGAAGACGCTCTTGCCGTCGTCGGTCATGCCCCGGCAGCCGTCCTTCTGATCGGGGGACGGGACCTTGCGCAGCACCTTGCCGGTCTTCGGGTCGACGATGAAGATCACCCGCGCGTTGTAGTCGTTGATCCAGAGCGCGCCCTTGAAGTGGGTCATGCCCCACGGCTTGGAGACGGTGGTCTTTATGGTCTGAAGCACCTCGCCCGTGGTGGAGTCGATGCGTTTCACCTTGCCCTCCAGGTCTGCCACCCAGAGGTGCGGCTCGTCCCAGGCGATGGCCCAGGTCATCCACAGCCCCTTGCCGATCTTGCGATCCACCGCGCGGGTCGCGCTCTTTTCGGGCAGCAGGTAGGGGAAAGGATCATGGCCCACCTGCCCCGGGATGTAGTCCAGGTAGGTGGCGAGCCCCTCGTTGAGCCCGGTGCGGAAGATGGCCGGCGGGTTGTTGTCGGTCTCCGCTTCGATCACCTTGCCCCCGGCGCAGTCCACGGCGTGCTCCACCCGGCCGCCGGAGAACGAGTTGTTGGCCCGGCGCAGGGTCAGGTCCTCTCCGCAGGTGACCGCGGCGCCGCGGTACGCCGAGAAGGCGTTGGCCACCAGCGTCACGTCGGAGCCGCCGGAGATGTAGATCGACTCCATGTGCCCCTGAAACAGGTTCTCCTCCACGTGGGCGGTGGAGCGGCCCACGTGCAGCCCAAGCAGGCGGCAGTTGGCCAGGTAGGTGGTGGTCATGTGCAGGCGGCTGCCGCCGGTGGCGTCCACGCAGTTGTAGCCGTTGGCGTAGATCCGCGAGCCGGCGATGGTGATCTTGCTGCGGTTGCCGCTGACGCCGTGCCAGTTGTTGAAGCGCACCACCGAGTTTCGCAGCATGGCGTCGGTGCGCACCAGGGTGAGGCCGTGCTCGGCGTACTCGAACAGCGCGTGCTCCATGTGCGAGCCGTCTGCCTCCACCAGCTCCACGGTGTGCCAGTCGCCGTTAACCGGCGCCTTGGACGCCGACGTGAAGTGGATCGGCCTGGCCGCCGTGCCGCGGGCCTGGAGCTGCCCCTCCACTCGCAGGGTTATGCGGCGGTCTGGGCGCAGCGGGTCGCGGCTGGCGCGGAACTTGACCCGGGTGCCCGGGGCCACCTGCAGGGTCGCCTCCGGACCCACCAGCGTGTCGCCCACCACCTCCACCTCACCACACCAGTCCGCGTCCTTCATGATCCGGCCCGAGACCTGCCGCTTCGCCGGAGAGCAGCCGGCGCTCGCGGCCGCGGGTTTCTCCTTCGGCTGCTCCTCGACCGCAGCCTTACCGCTCCCGGCCGAGCCCGCCGCCCCAACCTCCGACCCACCCTTGCCGGAGCACCCGAACCCCAACCCGAGCACGGCCCCCATCACCGCCCACACCAACATTCTTTGTTTTTTGTTTTTTGTTATTTGTTTTCCGTTTCTCATCTCCCCCTCACCCCTCTCCGCACTCCATCGGCACCCCGCTGGCCACCTCCACCGCGTGGTCCAGCGACGGCAGCACCGCGTCGATCTGCTCCCGCACGGCCTTGGGGCTGCCCGAGAGGTTGATGATCAGCGCCTGACCGCGCATGCCGCACACGCCCCGGGAGAGCATGGCCCGCGGGGTGTGAGCCATGCCCGCGGCGCGCATGGCCTCGGCCATCCCCGGCACCTCCCGGTGGAGCACCGCCAGGGTGGCCTCCGGGGTGACGTCCCGCGGCGACAGGCCCGTGCCACCGGTGGTGACCACCAGGTCGCACACCTCCTCGTCGCACAGCCGCTTGAGCTCGGCCTCGATGGCGGGCTGGTCGTCGGGCAGCAACGTGCGGGCCACCACCTCCACCCCCATGGCGTCCTGCAGCATGGCCACCGCAGTGTCGCCGCCCACATCCTCGCGCTGGCCCGCCGAGCCCTTGTCGCTCAGGGTCACCACCGCCAGCCGGGGGCGGTTGAGCGCCGGGTCCAGGGCCACCGCATCGCCCGGTGCGATTTCTCCCCCTCGCCGCACCCTGGCGAACAGCCCCAGGCGGGGCATGATGCAGTCGCCCGCCTTGAAATAGATGGCGCAGCGGGTGTGGCACTCCTTGCCCCGCTGGGTGATCTGCAGCACCGCCCGCTGGCCCACGGAGATACGCTGGCCCAGGCGCAGCGCCTCCAGGTCCATGCCACGCACAACCAGGTTCTCGCCGAACGCGCCGTGCTCCAGGTCCAGGCCCTTGGCGCGCATCCCGTCGACGTCCGCGCCGTCGAGCAAGCTCACCTGGCGGTGCCAGGTGCCGGCGTGGGCGTCTCCCTTCAGGCCGTGGCCCGGCACCAGGGTACCCCGCGGCACGGCGGCCTTCTGGATCCCCTTGCGCTCGCTGATGCACACCGCCTCGAGTTCAGCCATCTCGTCCCTCCCGCCGGGTGTAGGTTCCGCTGCGGCCCCCCTCCTTGCGTTCCAGGCGCACATGCTCGATGACCATGGCGCGGTCCACGGCCTTGAGCATGTCGTAGACCGTCAGCGCCGCCACCGACGCCGCGGTCAGCGCCTCCATCTCCACCCCCGTGCGGTGGCAGGTGGCCGCTTCGGCGCGGATGGATACGGCGTCCTGCTCCAGGGTCAGGCCCACCGACACGGCGTCCAGCCCGAGCGGGTGGCACAGGGGGATCAGCCGGTGGGTCTCCTTGGCGGCCATGATCCCGGCCACCCGCGCCACCGCCAGCACGTCCCCCTTGGGCGCCTCGCCGGAGCTGATGAGCTGGATCACGTCCGGGCGGGTGAGCACCCGGGCAGAGGCCACGGCGCGGCGTCGGGTGGGCTCCTTGCCGCCCACGTCCACCATGTGGGCCTTGCCGTCGCTGTCCAGGTGGGTCAGTCGTTTCTCGTCGCTCATCGGGGCGACCCCATGAACTGAAACGGCACCTCGTCGCCAGGGCGCAGATCCTGCTCGCCAGGCTCCAGCCGGAAGTAGCCGTTGGCCAGCTGCCCGGAGAACAGGTCGGCCGAGCCCTTGCCGGTCAGGGGCTGCACCTCCAGCCGGTCGCCGTGCGTCCGGGCGCGGCCCAGCAGGAACAGGGTCCTGGAGCCCTTGACGGTCAGCGGCCGGGTGAGGGCCGCCGGGACGAACGGCTCCTCGGCCAGGCGGCCGGCCATCTTGCGCGCCGCGGGCGCCACGTAGCGGTGGAAGCAGAAGTGGCTGCTCAGCGGGTTGCCGGGCAGCCCGAAGAAGAGCCGCTCGCCCTGCTTGCCGAACAGCAGCGGCTTGCCCGGCTTCTGGGTCACCTTGTGGAAGATGAAGGATACGCCATGGTCCTTCAGGGCCGCCGGGACCAGATCGTACCGCCCCATGGACACGCCCCCGCTGAGCAGGACGATGTCCGCCTCCTCGGCCTGCTTCAGCGCCGCGGCGATGCTCTCGTGGTTGTCGTCGGCGTGCAGCACCAGCGGCCTCTTCAGGCCCGCGCACCAGGCCTGGGCCGCCAGCATGGCGCCATTGGAGTCGCGGATCTGGAACTTGCCCGGCTTCTGCCCGGCGGGGCACAGCTCGCTGCCGGTGGAAATGATGGCCATGTGGGGCAGGTCGTAGGCCTGAATCCGCTGGCGCCCCACGGCGGCCAGCACCGCCACGGTGAGCGAGGTGAGCGGGTGGCCCACCTCCATCACCACCGATCCGGCCGGGCACTCGCTGCCCCGCGGCGCGATGTGCTTGCCGCGCTTCAGATCCGCCGGCAGCGCGACCCCCTGGCCGTCCACGCTGGTCTTCTCCACCGGGACCACCACCTCGGTGCCGTTGGGGCAAGCGGCCCCGGTCATGATGCTGACGCAGGCGCCGTCGGTCACCTCCACTGACGGGGTCTGGCCGGCAGCCACCTCGCCCGCAACGTTTACGGTGCGCCCGCCGTCGGCCACGCGCGCCGCGTAGCCATCCATCATCGCCCGGGGGAAGGGCGGGAAGTCACGGTCAGCGCGAACGTTCTGGGCCAGGATCAACCCTGGCGCGTCCTCGATGCGCACCTCGGAGCTTGGGCGGCGAGCAGCGTTGACCAGCACCAGGTCCAGCGCCTGGTCGGGCTCGATCATCTTCAACATGGTTCCTCTGTGGGCTGCGGTGTGCATGACTCTACCACGGCGGGCAGGCGTGGGCCGGCGTCAACTGGCGGCTATCCGCCGATGGCGACCATCCTGCGGGCGGGCCAGGACGTGGCGTGGGATCGCCGGCCCCGGCCGAGGGACATGATGACCCGCGCCACGTGACCGGCCTTCGAATGCTCACCGTCGGCGGGGCAGAGATCCAGGGCATCGCCGCGGCGCAGGCAGGGCCATAGCAGGCCGGTGGAGTCCAGGCGGAGGCGAGAGCAGCCGCTGCAAAACGGCTCAGTCACGGGCGAGATGAACCCCACCGTCACCTCGCGGCCCTGCACCCGGAGCAGGTGCCGGTGCGCGGTGCCCGAGCGGCCCAGATCTGACAGGTGCTCGAAACGACGCGACAGCCGCTCCAGGGCCTCGGCGGCGGGCATGTGCTCCCGGGCGAAGAGCGGCGCCGCGCAGCCCAGGGGCATGAGCTCGATGAACCGCATCTCCGCGGCCAGGCTGCTGGCGAACTGGACCAGCTCCCCCAGGGCATCGCCGTTGACCGAGCGCTGGAGCACGGCGTTGATCTTCAGCCGACGGAAGCCCTGCCCGGGCAACGCGCGGGCGCCGCGCAGCACCCGCTCCAGGTCTCCGCCGGTGAGCGCCCTGAACCGGGCCGGATCCAGCGAGTCGATGGAGAGGTTGACCGCGGTCACGCCGGCGTCTCGCAGGGCAGGGGCCATGGCGTGCAGCCGCGTCCCGTTGGTGGTCAGGCAGAGCTCGGCGTCGGGCAGCGCAGCGCGCAGCCGCAGGACGAAGTCCGCCAGCCCGGGGCGCAGCAGGGGCTCGCCGCCGGTGAGGCGGAGCTTGCCCACCGGCCAGGCGCCGTGGATCTGCTCCACCAGGGCCACCAGCGCCGCATCCGACAGTGGCCGGCGGGCGCCGCCCGGTCCTGAAGCGTCGGCGCCGGGTCGGCAGTAGCCGCAGCGCAGATCGCACCGCTCGGTCACGGATAACCGCAGGTAAAGGGGAGGGCCCCCGGGAGTGGTGATCGGATCCTGCAAGCGCTGACTCCTTTCCAAGCACGGGAGGCGGCGAGGTTTCCCACGTCACCCTGTCGGTCGGAAGGCCGTGGCGATGGCGCGTTAGGCCTGGCGACTCGGAATCACCGGTATGTACATGGAGATTGTAGCCATGCAGGGGCTCTGCCGCAATGACAAGGGCGCCGCGGTTTCGTACACTGCGCGGGCACCGACTGGAGGAACAACCGATGAAGCTTTCTGTTCGCACGGTGGCCATGGTCGTCACCCCCTTCCTGCTCCTGACCTTCACGAACTGCAAAAAGGACAAGAAGCCCATGCCGGTGGATCCGCCGCCGGCCGCCGCCGCACCGGCGGATCCAGCCGCCAAGCCGGCGCCGAAGCCGGCGGCCGAGCCGGCTGATCCGTGCGCTGTCTTCGCGCCGCCCTGGGGGGCGGGCAACTGGATCAAGTGGGGCAGGGCCAACCCCGAGGCGGGTGAGGAGTGGATGGACACCATCCAGGACAAGATGAAGAAGGCCGATCTGTCGGCGCTCGCCGGGTGCAAGGAGCTGGAGAACATCTTCCTCGGGTTCAGCAAGCTGCAGGACCTGACGCCGCTGACCGAGCTGCCCAACCTCAAGCGGCTGGACCTGCGCATGATGCCCCAGATCAAGGACATCTCGCCCCTGGCGGGCATGGATCAGCTGGAGTACCTGAACATCACCGGCACGGGGGTCACCGACCTGTCGCCCCTGGCCCAGCTGCACGGGCTGGTGGAGGTGGAGGCGCGCATGCTAACGGTCAAGGACATCTCGCCCCTGGCCAAGCTGCCCAAGCTGAAGAAGATCGACCTGCTCAAGTGCCCGGTGTCCGACGTGGCGCCGCTGGCCAAGGCGCCGGCCCTGACCGAGGCGCTGCTGTGCAACACGGACGTGGCCGACATCAAGCCGCTCAAGAAGATCGCCGACCGGCTCACCGCGCTGGACCTGTGCGACACCAAGTTCACGGCCTTCGACGAGCTCAAGGCGTTCCCGAAGCTGACCTTCCTCCGCCTGTGGGGCCGGCCCATCAAGGATCTCAAGGTGCTCACCGGGCTGACGGAGCTCGAGGACCTGGACCTGTCCAAGACGCCGGTGACGGATCTCTCTCCGCTGCACGGGCTGAAGAAGCTCAAGACCCTGAGGCTGCTGATGGTGGAGATCGACCCGAAGCAGGTGGAGGCCCTGAAGAAGGCCGTGCCCGGGCTGAAGGTGATTCAGAAGATCAAGCCGCGGTAGCGGCGTTCATCCGGTTATATTGCTAGCAGAAGTCGTTTCCGCCGCACTGAAGGCAGGTGTTGGGCCGGTTGCCTCGTGAGGCCTTGGTGGACTTGAGAATCTTCGGCTTGGCTGCTTTCTTCTCGCGCTTCATGGTCCCCTCCTCCAGGGAAAGTACGTCACGGGTGCTGTAGTTTAGATAGCACCCCCGCCATCAGGCAGTCAAATGAACAGTGCCCTGTCAGGGCCTCCCCCTCGGCCATGGCGAAGCCCGCGCAGCGGTTGCAGGTCGCACGAAGCTCGCAGGTGGGGCACTGGTCCAGGTCCTCGAGGGTGAGAGAGCGCAGCCGGGCCAGCTCCGGCGATGTGCGCCAGATCTGCTCGAAGCTGCGCTCCCGAATGGACCCCACTGGCAGGCGCAGGGGCAGGCAGGGGGTGACCTGGCCGGTGGGATCCACGGCCACGGTGTTGGCCCCCGCGCCGCAGGGGCGGTCGCGCGGCTCGAGCCCGGCCATGCGAGGTCCCGCGCCGGGGGAGAAGCGTCGCAGCACGCGGATGATTCCCGCCTCGTCCAGGGCCAGCGCGGAGGGCGCGGGATCTCCGTCCCGGCGGGGCTGCATGTGCAGACCGAGCACCGCGCCGAGCCCCTCGGCCTGCAGCAGATCGGCCATGCGCTCGGCCGCGTCGGGCGGCGCCAGGGTTGTGGGGGTCACCGCCGCCAGGGCCCTGACGCCGAGGTCGCGCAGGGCGCGCAGGCAGTCCATCGCCTGCTGGAAGGAGCCGGACACGCCGGTCATGGCGTCGTGCGAAGCGGCGTCCGGACCGTAGAGGGACACCTGGGCCGCGTCCAGGCCCCGGGCGGCCATGCGGCTCAGCAGGGCTGGCTCGAAGCCGAAGCCGGAGGTGTTGAGGGACACGGACATGCGCCGGTCGCGGGCAGCGCCGAACACCTGCTCCAGGTCGGGACGCAGCAGCGGCTCGCCCCCGGTCAGCACCAGGAAGAGCCCGCCCAGGCGGCGCACCTCGTCCAGCAGGGTGGTGATCTCGGGCAGGGTCAGCTCGTTTTCAGCGTCCCCGCGGTGGCAGCTGTCGCCGAGATAGCAGTGCTTGCAGGACAGGGGGCAGCGGTGGGTCAGCTCCAGCTGCAGGTGCAGGGGGACCAGGTGCTCGGCCGCGTGGGCGTTGAGCTCGGACAGGGGGGAGGTGGAGTCAGCCTCAGCCTCAGCCTCAGCCGCAGCCTCAGCTTCAGCCCCAGCCTCAGCTTCAGCCGCAGCCTCAGCCCCAGCTTCAGCCTCTGCCCCAGCTTCAGCCACCCATTCTGTCATTTCGT
>CAZEFW010000007.1:37735-42215 GCA_964511535.1 uncultured Myxococcales bacterium
CGTTTCGTCGTTTCGTCGTTCTGTCATTCGGCGGCGCAGCCGCCGCAGCTTCAGCCGCCCATTCTGTCATTTCGTCGTTTCGTCGTTTCGTCGTTCTGTCATTCGGCGGCGCAGCCGCCGCAGCTTCAGCGGCATTGGCCATGCCGAGGTCGACGAGCTGCTCAACGAACTCATGTTCGTCGGCATTCGCGGGGGCCTCGCCTCTGTCCAGGCGCTCCAGCAGCTGGCCGGCCTCCACGTTCAGGGTGTGCACGTCATGGCTCGCGTGATCCAGCAGGGCCGCCAGGCCGGGCAGGGTCTGAAACGAGATCTTGGGTGACAGGCGAATCATGATCTGGTGTTTCCGACAGCCCATCCTATATCATCTGCCGGGGCGGAACCCCTTCTCATGCGTCACCGAGGCTTGCTGACATACCTGGCAGTGCTGTTCGCCGTCGTGGCGTTGGGCTACCTGACCAAGCCGGGACGCACCGGCGGCGCGGCCGCGCACGTGGACCCCGTCCCCGCCACGGCCCCCGATCCCGCCCCCGCTCCCGATCCCGCTCCCGCTCCCAATCCCGATCCCGCTCCCGCTCCCGATCCCAATCCCGATCCCGATCCCGCCCCCGCACCCGCCCCCGCCGGCACATCGGGCGGCGAAAAGGGCCACGACGACAACGCGGTGGTGCGGGCGGGTGAGGGCCTCGGCAACAAGAGCGGGGCAGGGCGGCCGCTGCGAGCCGCTGACTGGAGCGCGCCCCTGGAGCTGGGCTACAGCGACTTCAAGAAGCTGCGCCGAACCTACCGGCGCCAGAAAGACTTCGCCCCGGCCGATGTGGCCCGCTACAACGGCGCGGCGGTGCTGGTGCGGGGGGCCGTGATGCCCATCGACGCCGTGCCGTCGTCGGGCAAGATGTCCCGGCTGTGGCTGGCCAACCCGATGGTGGTCATGGCCGGCTGCGTGTTCTGCAACCCGCCCACCATGGCCGACCTGATCTACGTGCCCATGCCCGGTGACCGCACCTTCGACGTGGACCGGGAGCGCCTCTACCGCAGCGTCGTTTACACCACCCTGCTCGGGAGGCTGCGCCTGGGGCCGAGCGAGACCGACGACGGCGTGGAGTACCTCTTTTCGCTGGAGTTCAAGGAGGCCCGGGAGTGACCGTGGTCGTGGAGCTCCGTGGTGTGAGCAAGGGCTTTGCCGGGCGCGATGGCGTGTTCCAGCCGGTGCTGCGCGACGTGGACCTCCAGGTGGCCGGAGGGGAGGTGCTCTACCTGACCGGGCCGTCGGGCTGCGGCAAGTCGACCCTGCTCAACCTGGTGGCCGGGCTGCACCTGCCCGACAGCGGGCAGGTGGTGGTGACCGGCGTGGCCGTGCACAGCCTGGGCGAGACCGGCCGCGACCGCCTGCGCGCGCGAGAGATCGGGTACGTCTTTCAGACCTTCAACCTGCTGTCCGCGCTGACCGCGCTGGAGAACCTGACCGTGCCGTTGAGCCTGGCCGGCGAGGCGCCGCGCCAGGCCGAAGCCCGGGCCGTGCTGGAGAAGCTAGGCATGGGCCCCCATCTGGGCAAGCGGCCCTTCGAGCTGTCGGTGGGTCAGCGCCAGCGGGTGGCCGTGGCCCGGGCGCTGCTGCGTGAGCCGGCGGTGCTGCTGGCAGACGAGCCCACGGCCAACCTCGACCCCGCCTCTGCCGGCGCGGTCACCGAGGCGCTGGCCGGACTGCGGGACGCCGGCGCGGCGCTGGTCGTGGCCACCCACGACCCGGCCCTGAGAGAGGCGCTGCCCGGCGCATCGCTGGACATCGCAGAGCAGGAGGCCGCGCCATGACCGGGTCGCGTATCAGCGCCGTGGTGGGCCTCGCCCTGCGTTACCTGGCGGAGCGGCGCTTCGCCACCTGGGTCTCGGTGGGCGCCATCGCCCTGGGGGTGATGCTGGTGGTGGCCGTGGGGAACCTGAACTTCGCCGTGAAGCGCGCGGCGGTGGAGGGCTCCATCCGTTACCCGCTGCTGGTGGGGCCGTCGGGGGCCTCGTCGGTGCAGCTGGTGTTCTCCACCATCTTCCACGTGGACAAGCCCACCGGCACCGTCCCCTTTTCGGTGCTGGAGAAGCTGCGCAAGGACCGGCGGGTCAAGGCGGCGTTCCCGGTGGCGGTGGCCGACGCGGTGGGCGCTTACCCGGTCGTGGGCACTGACGCCAGCTTCCTCGAGACCCTCTCCGGCGGAGTCGCCGCGGGCGCCCTGGACCTGCGCGGCGCCGGCGATGCCGTGCTCGGCAGCGAGGCCGCGCGACGGCTGGGCATGAAGCTGGGCCAGCACTTTCACGGCAGCCACGGCCATGTGGGCGACGAGGAGGCGGAAGTCCACGAGGAGGTGGACTACCGCGTGGTCGGGATCCTGGCCCCCACCGGAGGCCCGGAGGACGCCGCGATCTACGTCCAGTACCAGGCGGTGTGGAAGGCCCACGCCGGGGAGAAGGGGCAGGGCGCCGGGCACGACGAGGAGGAGGAGGACCACCTGGGCCAGGGGCGGCTCACGGCGGTGCTGGTCCAGACCCGCAGCCCTGTGTACACCGCCCAGCTGGAGCGGGAGATGACCCAGGCCGCCGGTACCCAGGGCGTGGACACGGCGAGGGCCATGCGCCGCATGGTCTCGTACCTGAATCGGGGCGAGCGGGCCGTGGAGCTGTTCGGCGCGGCCACCCTGGCCGTGGCCATCGTCATGATCCTGGTGACCCTGGTGATGTCGCTCAACGAGCGCCGCCGGGAGCTGGCCCTGCTGCGCAGCCTCGGGGTGGGCCGGGGCACCATCGCGTCGGTGGTGATGGTGGAGGCCCTGGTCATCACGGCGGCCGGCGCGGCCCACGGGGTGGCCCTGGGCCACGGGCTGGTCTGGTGGGCCGAGCACCTGGTGCGGGACGCACTGGGCGTAACCGTGGAGCCTCTGGCCTGGACCGCCATGGAGGGCGCGGCGGTGGTGGCGTGCCTTGTGGCGGGGCAGGTTTTGGCGGTTGTGAGTTTGATCTGGACGTATCGGATGAACCTGGTGGAGGAGGTTGCGCGCGGGGGGTGAACCAGGAACAAAGAACAAAGAACAAAAGATGGGGGTGGGGGTCTTCGGTTGCGTGGAGCGAGGGCTCCGTTGTAGTTTTCGCCGGCGAGGAGAGATGACCTTATGACCAATTTCGGGAAGTACAGCGTGATGGTGGTTGTGGCCGCGGTGAGCTTTTGCTTGCTTTCGGGTTGCAGCGACGACGGAGACACCACCAAGAAGGACTCGGGGGCTGCCAAGCCTGACTCGGCTGCGTCCGACTTCACCATGAAGATGGACACCGCCAAGCCCATGGAGGCGGGGGCGGCCACCGGGGACAAGGTGAAGCTGGTCACCTCCCTGGGTGACATCACCATCGAACTGAACAAGGCCAAGGCGCCCATCACGGTGGCCAACTTTTTGGCCTACGTGAAGGCCGGCACCTACGACGGCACCATCTTCCACCGGGTCATCGACGGCTTCATGATCCAGGGCGGCGGCTACACCTCCAGCTACACCAAGAAGTCCACCAACGCCCCCATCAAGAACGAGGCTGACAACGGGCTGAGCAACCTCACCGGGACCATCGCCATGGCCCGCACCAGCGTGGTGGACAGCGCCACGAACCAGTTCTTCATCAACGTCAAGGACAACACCTTCCTGGACCACAAGTCCAAGACCACCTCCGGCTGGGGCTACGCAGTCTTCGGCAAGGTGGTCGCAGGCATGGACACGGTGAACAAGATCAAGGCGGTTAATACCGGCGCGGCGGGCCCGTTTTCCAAGGACGCCCCGCTGACCCCCGTGGAGATCAAGAAAGCCAGCGTGGTCAAGTAACTCGCAAAGGAAACCCATCTGCAGGAGAGGTAACGAGCATGGACCTGGAGCAGGCGATCAAGACCGCCATCGAGTACGAGAAGAACGTGGAGGGCACCTACCAGGACGCCCTGGCCGAGTGCGAGGATCCCGTTGGGCAGCGCATTTTTTCAGTGCTGGCCAAGGAGGAGCTGCAGCATGTGCAGTACCTGGAGGCCTGCCTCGACGACTGGAAGCGTGACGGCAAGGTGAACCCGGGGACGCTGGAGACGGCGCTGCCCGCGGCGGAGGTGATCCAGGCCGGGCTGGCGCGGCTCAAGGAGACCGTCAAGGAGACGGGCGACCCCCGGCCCAAGGAGGTGGAGCTGCTGCGCCGCGCGGTGAAGGCCGAGCAGGAGACCTCGGACTTCTACCGCAAGATGGTCGCCGAGCTGGGCGACGAGGGGCAGACGTTCTTCGGCAGCTTCCTACAGATCGAGGAGGGGCACCTGCTCATCGTCGGCGCCGAGCTCGACGCGGTGACCGGCATGGGCTACTGGTTCGACATGCCCGAGTGGAAGTTCGCCGACGGGTAGCCCGCCGCTTCATCGCGGAGCCTCGCGTAGCGAGGCGAGCACGGCGGGCTCCCCCGGAGGGGCGCTGCACGTGCACAGCAT
>CAZEFW010000007.1:42315-60679 GCA_964511535.1 uncultured Myxococcales bacterium
GGAGGGGCGCTGCACGTGCACAGCATCCCTACGGTAGCGAGGCGAGCACGGCGGGCTCCCCCGGAGGGGCGCTGCACGTGCACAGCATCCCTACGGTAGCGAGGCGAGCACGGCGGGTTCGATTGCGCTTCGCTCCATCGACAAAACTGCACAAGTGCACCAGGTACTGCCAGGTGCACTTCTGCAGATATGTTCCCCCGGAGGGGCGCTGCACGTGCACAGCATCCCTACGGTAGCGAGGCGAGCACGGCGGGTTCGATTGCGCTTCGCTCCATCGACAAAACTGCACAAGTGCACCAGGTACTGCCAGGTGCACTTCTGCAGATATGTTCCCCTGGAGGGGCGCTGCACGTGCGCGGCTAGTCGATCCCGCCCTTGCTGCCCAATGCGCGGGTGACCTTGCCGTCGCCTGACGGCGCGGTCTTGCGTGACTGCGCCGGAACCGCGGTGGGCGTCGGCCGCGGCCCGCCCGCCGTGTTGCGCAGGTAGGAGCGCACCGTGTTCAGGATGTACCGGACCGGCTCCAGCATCTCCGCGGCGCTCTGCACCCGCTTCGACTTGTCGAACTCCAGCGCCTTGAGCACCAGCCGGTCGAGCATGGCCGGCACCTTGGGGCAGGAGACTCGCATGGAGGTCGGGGGGGTATCTCGGGCCACGCTCTCGAAAGGCGGCGCCCCGGTGATCATTTCGTACAGGGAGGCCCCCAGGGCGAACAGGTCGCTGCGGGCGTCCACGTCCTTGCCGGTGAACTGCTCCGGCGCCATGTAGATCGGCGTCCCCGCCACCATGGTGGTCTTGCCGCCGTCGGAGATGGACTTGGCCAGGCCGAAGTCCATCAGCTTGCACTCGCCGCGCTCGTTGCGCATCACGTTGGAGGGCTTGATGTCCCGGTGGATGATCTCCTGGGAGTGGGCGTACTCCAGCGCCTGCAGGATGTCCTCCGCGATGGCCAGGGCGTCCAGGGTGGCCAGGCGGTCGTCGCGGATCATGATCTCCTCGACGGTCTCGCCGTCCATCAGCTCCATGCAGATGAAGGCGCGATCCCCGAGGGTGCCGAAGTCGTAGATGGTGACGATGTTCGGGTGGTTCAGCTTGGCCGCCGCCTTGGCCTCCCGCCTGAACAGGTCGGCCATGCGCGGATCTTCGATCATGGTCTCGGCCAGGAACTTGAGCGCCACCTCGCGGTCCAGCGCCAGGTCCCGGGCGCGGTAGACCACTGCCATGCCGCCGCGACCGATCTCGCCCAGCAGCTTGTACCGCTCCAGCAGCTGGCCGCCGCCGGGACCCTGCTGAGCCACGGTCCGGTGGACCGCCTCCTCCCACTTGCCCAGCTCCTGCGCGCGGTCGCCGGCGTCCAGGTAACCCGGGCGCACGGCGTTGATGGCGTTGAAGATCTCACGCGCCTCCAGCCACCGCCCGGCGTTGACCATGCCGAGGCCCAGGCGGAAGAAGTGATCCGCGTTGTCGGCCACCGGCTGCTCGTCCTTGAGCTTCTCGGCCAGCAGCTCCAGCTCGCTCCCGCTCACCGCCTCCCGCACGGCGTGGTCCCTGCTGAAGCGCAGGGTCACCACCTGCTCCTCGAAGCCGAGCCTCATGGGCCGGGTGTTTCCGCCCCCCGCCAGCACGGACGGGCCGGCGGCCTCTATGGCGATGATCTGTGAGCGGGCCCGGTTCACCGCCTCCTCCGCGGCCTTGCGGGCCGCCCGGTTGACGATCTCCTCCACTGACGGGCCTGTGAGCGGATCGGGCTGCGCCATGGGATCGCTGTCGATTCCCATTCGCCGCGCGGCCGAGCTGGCCTTGTGCAAGGGGGTCAGCTCCCGCTGCGGGAAGCCGCCGTCCACCTCGCCGTCGTCGTCGTCGGGGTCCAGCAGCTCCAGCTCTCCCGGATCCGCGCCCGCGTCGTCGAGCGCGCTGTCGTCGCTCCGCAGATCGCCGAGCCCGCTGAGCGACTCGGGGGCCCAGGCGTTGGGCTCGAGCTGGGAGAGCAGCGCGTCGCTGTCGGCGTCGGTCATGCCGCCGCCCATGTCCAGCTCGCGGCCTCCGCCGCCGCCCATCAGGTCGAACGCCTCATCCGCCGGGCTCCTGGGGGCAGGGGGCTCGCGGCCTTCCTGCTCGTACTCCCACGGCGCCTTGGGTACCTGGGGGGTCCCGGTCCGCAGCTTGCTGATCCGCTCCCTGACGTCCATGTAGCGCGGGTGGACGTTGTCCAGGTTCTGCAGCACCGTGATGGCCGGGCCAGTCTCCTTGCGGCGGGTGTACTCCTCGGCGATCCGGTAGTGCAGGTCCAGGTTCTCCCCGGTGGGTGGCCGCTTTTTGACCAGGGTGTCGAGCATGGTGACCGCCGCCTGCGGGCCGAACCGCTGCTCCACCTCGGGCAGGTGCGCCAGCGGATCGTCCGTCCCGAGGCTGTGGTCGACCCAGCAGGCCAGGGCCCGCTGGTTCTCGCCCGCCGCCTCGAACAGCTCCGCCGCGCGCTGGTGCTCGCCCTTGCGCGCCAGCAGCACCGCCGCCTCGCCTGGCTTGCCCAGCAGGTTCACGTACAGGTTGACGGCCTGGTCGATGAGCCCCGCGTCCCGGCACACCTCGGCTGCGCGCTCCATGTGCCCGGCGGACAGCAGCACCTCCGCGGTCTCCCGCCCGATCTCCACCAGCCGCTCCTGGGCCTTTGGGTCGCCAGCGTCAGCCGCCGCCTTGACCTGCTGGAACTCCCGCTCGAGGTCTTCGGCCCGGCGGGTGGGCGTGACCATGCTGTCGAACCGCTCTCCCTCGGCGCGCGCGCCCGGCGTGGCCTCCTTCGCCTCCTCGCGGACCTCCGGCGCCTTGCGCTCCATCTCCCTGGCTCTGCCCTTGAGCCCGGCCTCCCCGTAGTACCGCGCCGCCTGGGCGTACTCCTTTGCCCGCTCGTACAGCTCGGCGGCCCGGCGCGGCTGGTCCAGCCGCACCGCCATGTCCGCCGCGTTTCGCGGCCGCTGCGCCTGAAGGAACAGGTCCAGCGCTTCCTCGTAGTTGCCTCGCTGCTGCTCGTAGCGCGCCGCGCCCTCGTAGTTGCCCGAGTTGAGGAACCGCTGCACCTGCGGGTCCACGGGACGCTGGGCCTTGCCCCCTCTTCTGCCGAGCAAGCGCAGCACGATGATCGCCGCGAACACGAGGCCGGCCGCGATTAGCCCGAACTGGTACCGCGGGTCTGCCAGGTAATCCATCTGTCCCCTCTTCCTCCTGCCTCCCCTCTCAACCCGAGGTTATCAACAGCGCATCACTCGGCGCCAATACGCGCCGTGTGATCAGGTACCCGGCGGCCCGGGAGAACGGCGTGAACTTCTTGCGCTTGACCGCCTCCCGCAGCAGGGCCTCTTGCCCGGCCCCTTCGGCGAGCATCCCGCGCAGGGTGTCGTCCATGCGCAGCACCTCTTGCACCGCCACCCGCCCGGCGTATCCGGTGCTGTTGCAGTTGCGGCATCCCACCGGCGTGGGGAGCCGCGTGGCCCCCTCCCGCTTGACCACCTTGCGCGCCACCAGGCTCTCCACCAGCGCCGGGGCGACCTCCCGCTCCTCCACGCAGCCGGGGCAGAGCCGACCGGCGAGCCGTTGCACCACCAGGCAGGAGATGGCCTGGGAGAAGATCACCGGATCGAGGCCGAAGTGCAGCAGGCGCTGGATGACGGCCATGGCGTCGTTTCCATGAGTGGACGTCAGCACGAGGTGGCCGGTCAGGGCGGCCTCCACCATGATCGCCGCGGTGTCCTTGTCTCTCAGCTCGCCGATCATGATCACGTCCGGATCCTGGCGCATCAGCCCGCGCAGCACCGTGGAGAAGTCCATGCCGACCCGCGGGTTGACCGAGACCTGGGTCACGCCGGGCAGCAGGTACTCCACTGGATCCTCGACGGTCACCAGGTTGTTGTCGGGCCGGCCGGTGTGCCGATTGTTCAGCATGGAGTAGAGGGTGGATGACTTGCCGCTGCCCGTGGGGCCGGCAACGATGATGGCGCCGTGGGGCTCGCCGAGCACTGCCGACACCTGCTTGCCCACCGCGGGATCCAGGAAGATCTGGTGCAGCGGCCGCATCACGTCCTCGGGGTCGATGATCCGGATCACCGCCTTCTCCCCGCGGGAGATGGCCATGGTCGAGACCCGCAGGTTCAGCTCTCGCCGCCCCACCTGGGCCGAGATGCGGCCGTCCTGTGGCAGGCGGTGCTCGGTGATGTCCAGCTCGGACAGCACCTTGATCCGCGCGATGATCGGCGCGGCGTAGCTGTCCGCCAGGAACTCATCGCGCTCGATGAGGGTGCCTGAGACGCGGTAGCGGACCCGCACCCCGGTGGCGTCGGGCTCGATGTGAATGTCCGACGCGCCGTACTTGACCGCGTCCAGCAAGATCCGGTCGAACAGCGCGATGACCTCGTCGCCGATGATGAGCTGGCCCTTCTTCTCCTCCTCCTTGCGCTGCTCCACCTTGTAGGTCAGGGCGCCAGAGCGGGCGTCCGCCGCTCCCTGACCCCGCTGCTCGCCCTGATCCAGCTTCAGCCGCACGAAGGCGTTGCTGTAGTCGTCCATGGAGATGGCCACCACCTCCGGATCCACGGTCTGCAGCACCCGGCGCAGGTCCGCCAGCGCCACGGGGGATCGCGGGCTGACCATGCCCACCGTCAGCTTCCTGCCGCGCAGCCTCAGCGGCAGCATGCGGTGGTTGCGGATCAGCTGGGCCGGCAGCATCTCCAGCAGCTCGGGGGTGATGTCGTAGGAGCCGGCGTCGACCCAGGGGATCTGCCCCTCCTTCAGCTCGGGCGTCGGGGCAGGGGCCGAGGAGGGGGTCGGGTCAGGCGCCAGGTCCACGGCGGAGCTGCGCGCGCCGAGCAGGCAGGTGCGCATGAAGCGCCCCGCGATGGCCTTGGCCATCAGCACGCCCAGGTTCGGGTTGGCCCCCATGAGCGGCGCCATGTCCTCCCGCTCCACCACGAGCACATGACAATCCTTGGTGGCGGCCACGGCCAGGGGGCTGGCGCTGCCCATGAGGAAGCCGATCTCCCCGTAGAAATCTCCGGGGCGGATCTTCTCCACCCGGGTGTTGGTCCCTGTGGCGGCGTCCACCTGCACGAGGGCCGCGCGGCCCTGCAGCAAGAAGCCGAGGGAGGTCTCGGTCGCCCCATTTTTCTGAATCAATTCGCCCGCCGGGAAGGTCTCCTGCCGGGATGAGCGCACCAGCGTGACCAGGTGGTCATGTTGGCATTTGGACAGCAGATTCGTCTTGGCCAGGAACTTGGCCACGGTATCGGAAGAGATTCGCTTGGCCACGGGGCATCCCTCCGGCTGCGTTTTCATCCAGTCCAGGAGAATCCAAACAGTATCGACAATTACGGTATTGGTGAAGAAAATTCCAATCTTGAGCCTTTATGGGAATTATCTTGGTCACCTCGCCCTTTACAGCAACGGCATGATCAACTAAAAAGTACGGCCGCCCCCCCGGGATGCAGGGCGGCGCTTGGACTGTGCGGTTGCAGCACGTAGCTTACGGAGTGGCATCATGCAGGAATCTCGGCCTGGTCTGGACCTTTCCATCACCCTCGTTTTTTGTCTCTCCCTCGGGAGCCTCGTGGCTGCGGGCTGCAGCTCCGCGGACAAGAACCCCTGCGCCAAGGCGTGCAAGAAGTACACGTCGTGCAACGCGCCCAAGGACAAGGGCACGCCCAAGGGCGAGGCGGGCGGCGGGAGCAAGGACGCCGGTCCCGGCGTGGGCTCCAGGTCCCTGTTCATGGCTGGCGGTCCCGGGTCCGGAGCCTGCTCGTACTCCGAGGCGTGCAGCCCCAAGGAGCAGTGCCTGTCGGGCTGCATCAACGCGGCGTCCTGTTCGGCGCTGACCGGCAAGGACAAGGCCGCGGTCAAGGTGGTCAACGACTGCCTGCTCAAGTGCAACCAGAAAAAGTGGGACGGCGGGGTCAAGAAGGACAAGGGCGGCGGCAAGAAGGACAAGGGCAACTGCCAGAAGAAGTGCCAGGGCAAGGTGTGCGGCCCGGACGGCTGCGGCGGCCAGTGCGGACCCAAGTGCCCCACCGGCAAGAACTGCAACGGTCAGGGCCAGTGCGTGCCCGGGTGCCAGCCCAAGTGCGCGGGGCGTGAGTGCGGCCCGGACGGGTGCGGCGGCCAGTGCGGCCCCAAGTGTCCCACCAACCTGCTGTGCAACTCGTCGGGCAAGTGCGTGCCCAACTGCCAGCCCGACTGCGGCGGCAAGCAGTGCGGCGACAACGGCTGCGGCGGCAGCTGCGGCACCTGCCCCACCGGGCAGACCTGCAACAAGACCAAGTTCCTGTGCGAGGCTGGCTGCCAGCCCGACTGCGCCGGCAAGCAGTGCGGTGACAACGGCTGCGGCGGCAGCTGCGGCACCTGCCCCACCGGGCAGACCTGTAACAACACCAAGTTCGTGTGCGAGCCCGGCTGCACGCCCCAGTGCACGGGCAAGCAGTGCGGCCCCGACGGCTGCGGCAGCACTTGCGGCACCTGCAAGTCGTACGAGACCTGCGACAGCGCCGGCAAGTGCAACCAGACCGGCTGCGGGCCCATCACGTCCAAGGGCTGCTGCGACGGCACCACGCTGAAGTACTGCCAGGGCACCACCTACAAGACCATCGACTGCACCAAGAACCCGTCGTGCGGCTGGTCCTCCCAGGGCAGCTTCTACGACTGCGGTACCTCCGGCTACAGCGATCCGTCCGGGCAGTACGCCAAGGCCTGCCCCTGAGACCAGGTCGTACCGCGCCCGTGCCCGAGCCCGATCAGCCCCAGCTTCAGCTTCAGCCCCAGCCAACAATTCTGGCATTCTGGCATTCCGGCGCTCTGGCACTCTGGCATTCGGCATCGGCGGTGGCGCCGCCGCCACGCCCCGCCGCTCATTGACATGCCTCGCACCATGTTTACCGTGGAGGGGACATGTCGATCCTCGAGTCCCTCAGGCGCCTGATCGATCCCATCTCCCATCGGGAGGAGCAGGCCGAGCGGCGCAAGGCGCGTGAGCAGCCGGAGTATCGCTTCTCCGGCGATCCGCCGCGGACCGGCGCCTCTGACTCCGAGAGGACTGACATGTTCATCTGCAGCGCTTGCGGGCATCGGGCGGCGGATCGCACCTTCTGCCCCACCTGCCTGGCTGATACCATGCGATCGGTTGAGGAGGAGGAGGGAGCGCCATGAACGCCTGCTACGACAAGCCCACCTGGACCCTCGGCGCCCTGGCGTCCACGCTGCCAGAGCTGCCGACCCACCTGCTGCGGGTGGCCCCGACTTATGTCGACCGCCCCATCTCCGGGGCGCTGCGCGAGCGGATCATGCTGGTGGTGGCGGCGGAGAATCGCTGCTGGTACTGCCAGACCGCCCACACCACCTTCGGCCACGCCGAGGGCGTCAGCCGTGAAGAGGTGGAGGGGATCCTGGGGGGGCAGGAAGAGGACCTCACCCTGCCGGCCGAGGAGCGCGCGGCGCTGGCCTTCGCGCGGGACCTGGCCCGGCGGCAGTTCGCCTCCAAGGACAGGGTGCTGTGGGACGGGCTGCTGGCCCACTTCACCGATCAGCAGCGCCGGGTGATCTACTCCTGCGCCGCGGTGATGAACCTGGCCAACCGGTTCGGCAACACCTTCGACGCTGCCCGCGAGCGCCTGGCCGGTCGCTGCACCCGGGTTGAGGCCAGCGCCCTGGACCAGGCGGTCCTCTCCGCCGTCTTCCTGCCCGCCGCCGCCGCGGTCACCCCGGTTGTGGGCCTGACCGCGCTGGCAAACCTGTTTCGACGTAAATAATCAGCCACAGCCACAGCCACAGCCACAGCCACAGCCTCAGCCTCAGCATCAGCTTCAGCTTCAGCCACAGCCTCAGCTTCAGCCTCAGCTTCAGCCTCAGCTTCAGCTACAGCTACAGCTACAGCTACAACCTTGGCCGCCGTTTCAATGATTTCGTCGTTTCGTCGTTTCGTCGTTTCGTCGTTTTGTCATTCGTCAGCCAGAGGCCGCCGCTACTTGCCGGCTGCTGGCGGCGCGTCATCCGGGAAATCATCCGGCCGCGTCAGCAGCTCCCGCTTGGGATCCGTGGCCACTCGCGGCGAGTGCGCGCCGCACGACTCGGTGGCGTCCTCGTCGTCCTCGTCGGCGGGCGCCGCGTAGAACCCGTGCTCCTGCAGCACGGCCAGCTTGGGCCGCACGTTCCCCTCCAGGTCGTAGTGGTAAAAGCCGGGGAAGATGTCGGGGTGCTGCGAGATGAAGTCGAACAGCCAGCGGTGATCGTCGTCGATCTCGATGCCCGATGAGTGGCACACCTCGTGGCCCGTGAGCATGTACTCGGGCAGCAGGTCGGGGCAGAACTCGAACTTCGGATCGCCGCGGTACTCCTCGTAGATGCGCGTCTGGGGCAGGTAGCACAGCAGCGAGGGCAGGATCCTCGACCCCATCAGGCGGAAGGAGAGCATCTGGAACAGGGTCTGGTAGAAGTCCTCCATGGTCTCGAACGGGAAGCCCCAGACGAAGAACGTATCCACCCGCGGGAAGCGCTTGACCGCCTCGGAGACCACCGCCACCGCCTGGTCCGGCGTGAACCCCTTGAGCGTGCGCGCCAGCACCTTCTGCGAGCCGCTCTCGATGCCGTAGCGGATCTCCACGCAGCCGGTCTCGGCCATGGCGTCCATGGTGTCCACGTCGGTGAGGTTGACCCGCCCGAACGCCTTCCAGTGCACCTTCAGGTCGCTCTTGGCCAGGGCTTCGCAGAACCGGACCACCTGCTTCTTGGACGACACGAAGAACTCGTCCTGAAACAGGAACAGGTCCACCCCCGCCTCCTCGTTCAGCCGCTTCATCTCGCCGATCAGGTGAGACGGATCGCGGCACACCGACTCGTGGTTCCAGATGGGGGCCACCGAGCAGAAGGTGCACGGGTAGGGGCAGCCGCGAGAGGTGATCATGCCGTACCCCTCGTAGGCGTTGATGTCGATGTGGTCGTAGGCCGGTCCCTGGATCAGGCTCAGGTCCTGGATCCGATCCTGAGGCGGGTTGAGGCGCGGGCCCTGGTCGCCGCGCACCGCGAGCCCGCGCACGTCGGCGTGGGAGCGGCCATCGCGCCGGGCGGCCAGCAGGTCCACCACGGTGCGCTCCCCCTCGCCGTGGGCCACGGCGTCGATCCAGGGGAACCGCTCGAGCACCTGCAGCTCCACCGCCTTGGCGCCCACGCCCCCCAGCACGATGAACCGGTCCGGGTACCGCTCCCGCAGGGTGCGCGCCGCCAGGATGGTGAAGGGCAGCAGGTTCGCCATGCAGCTCAGGCCGATGACCGGCGCCGGGTCCTTGCAGTAGGCGGCGATCTCCTCGGGGTCGAACGGGTCGTCGCACGCATGTTGCTGGTAGTCGCGGAAGTCGACCTCGTAGCCCGCCTCCTCCAGGGCCGCGGTGAGGTAGAGGGAGCCGAGGGGCAGGTGGCGCTCCCGCTCCACGCCGTCGTAGTGGCGCAGGAAGAGCAGGTTCAGGTTGACGAGGGTGATGTCTGCCATGGTGTTGAGCCCTTGGTGGTTTGTTCCCCGGTTCGCTACTTGCCGCCCCTGCCGCTGTCGCCGGGGCGGATGCCGGTGCCCGCGGGGCCCATGTCTGGCGCGGCGACTGTGTCCGGCGTGGCCTTGCTGTCCTCGCCGGTGGCGGTGTCCGCGGGCGGCGAGGGCATGTCCGGCGGGATGCCCGCCTTGATCGACTGGTCGAAGTCGGGGCGCGCGCCCTTGTCCCCGGTGGTCTTGCAGCCCGAGAGCGCGTCGGCAGCTGCGATGGTCATGGCGCTGGCGGCCACGGCGCCCATGAAGGTGCGCCTGCGCAGGTTGTCAGGGGAGGTGTCCATGCCGTCCACATGCCGCTCCAGCTCGGCGGCGGGCACGGCGCGCAACATGGCCAGCTCCGACGGGCGAAGCGCCAGCCCGCGGGAGATGACGGCCGCTTCCCTGTCCTGCATCAACGCCTCCCGGAAGGCGGGCTCGGTTGCGGCCAGGTAGAGCACCCGCTCCAGGCCCACCGGGATCTGGCTGACCTTGTGCACCCCCGGCTTGCCCGGCTCGCGGCTCATGGGTTGCCCTGGCTGCCGTCCCCCGGCCTGATGCCCGTGGCGTCCAGGCTCGGCACCTTCACATCCACCTTGCCCTGGTCCGGCGGCTCGCCGTCCTTGATCGGCGGGGCCATGTCCCCCTTGAAGCCGGCGCTGTCCTTGCCGTACTGCGGCATGTCGGGGCGGATCCCGGTGGCGTCCATGGGGGGCGGGCCGGTGTCGGGCCGGTTGCCGTCCGACGCCGTGTCGCAGCCGGAGAACGCCTCGGCCGACGCCACGGCCATGGCGCCGGCGGCCACGGCGCGCATGAAGGTGCGCCGCTCCACGTTGTCCTCGGAGGTGTCGATGCCGTCGATGTTGGCCGCCAGCTGCGTGGCGGGGATCGCCCGCAGCATGGCCAGCTCCGACGGCTTCATCTCCAGCCCCCGGGCGGCAACGGCTGCCTCCCGGTCGCCCTCCAGCAGCGCCTGGCGGAAGGTCGGCTCCACCGCCGCCAGGAAGAGCACCCGCTCGATGCCAACAGGCACGCCGGCGAGGGTGGCCCGCTTGCGGGGCGGAGGCTGCCCTCCCACGATGGTGGGCCCGGACTTGACCGGGTCATCAGCCGTGAGCTGCCCCATGGCGCGGTGGCTCGTCTCTCTCCTGTCGCTCATGGCTACGCTCCGTCCGGCTTGGGCATGTCGGGCAGGATGCCCGCGTCGGGCAGCCCCTGGCCGTCGTTCTTCCACGGCACCGTGTCCGGCTTGGGCCCCGGCATGTCCGGCGAGATGCCGTCCATCACCACCGAGTGGTCAGGCACGGGCACCGTGTCGGGCATGGCGCCGGCGTCCTTCATCACGCCCTGCTCCTTGACCGGGAGGGTGTCCGGGCGCACCCCGCGGTCGCCCGCGCCCATGTCGGCGTCCACCTTGGCCTTGTCCCCGTCGTCGCCGCACCCGGCGGCGCCGCCCGCGGCCACAACCGCCGCGCTGGCCGCCACCGCCTGCAGGAATGAGCGCCGCTCCAGGTTCTGCTCGGAGGTGTCGATGCCGTCGATGTTCTGCTGCAGCTGCGTCGCCGGGATCGCCCGCAGCAACGCCGCCTCCGTGGGGCGGATCTTCAGGCCGAATTCCTGCAGCGCCGCCTCGCGATCCTCCAGGAGCTTTGCTCGAAAATCCTCGTTCACCGCCGCGAGAAATAGCACCCGCTCGACGCCCACCGGTACGTCCACTGTTCGGTTCCCGATGCCCATCTCGTCCTCCCCGTTAGTCCAAGTTTGATACAAAGATGGTATCCGTAATATTCCGCCTTGTGAACCGGAGGGGAGAACCATGAAGAAGACCTTGATGCTCATCGCGCTGCTCGGCGTCGGCCTGGCAGGATGCAAGGGCAAGCAACCCGCGACCAGCCCCGCACCCGAGCCGCCGCCCGCCAGCAAGGGCGCGGCGCCGCCCGCCGCGAAGAAGGCCCCCGAGCCGGCCCCGCCGCCGCAGAAGGGCGGCAAGCCCACGGCCGAGGCCCGCGCTCGCGCCGCGGTGGCCAACCTGAAGGGCGCGCTGAAGAGCGCCCTGGTCAAGGCCATGGCAGACGGCTTCGACAACGCCATCACGGTGTGCAAGGAGCTCGCGCCACGCCTGGCCAAGGAGGCGGCCACCGAGGGGGTGGTGCTGGGCCGCACCAGCCACAAGCTGCGCAACCCGGACAACGCGCCGCGGCCCTGGGTCGAGCCCCTCATCGCCACCTACCAGCGCGACCCGGGCACCGACCCGAGGTCGGTGAAGCTGGACGGGGGCAAGGTGGGTTACGTGGAGCCGATCTACGCCGGCAAGCTGTGCCTCGCCTGCCACGGCGCCGGCGTGAGCCCGGACATCAAGAAGAAGCTGGCGGGGCTCTACCCCGACGACCGGGCCACCGGCTTCGCCGAGGGGCAGCTGCGCGGCCTGTTCTGGGCCGAGGTGACCCCCTGACCGGGGCGTCCTGGTATGATCGCCTCCACCAGCCGAACCGGAGGTAGCACATGAAGACGAGTTGGCGCAGCTTGAGCCTGGCCCTGATCCTCATGGCCGCGAGCGCCTGCAGCGATGACGCCGCGGCGGGTGGGGACGCCGGGTCGCCCGCAGATGGCAAGGCCTCGGCCGACGGCCCCGTGGACGGCTGGCAGCGCATCACCGACGTGATGAAGGCCGAGATCAAGCTGGGAAAGATCAAGGGCGGGTTCGCGCTGCTGGACATCTACAGCGCCAGCGACGGCAAGCTGCTCTACAGCAAGGCTTTCGGCGGCAAGGCCCGAACCGATCCTCTGGCCGTGGCGTCGGCCAGCAAGTGGGTCACCTCCACGGTGATCCTGGCCCTGGTGGCCGACGGCACCATGAGCCTGACCGACACCACCAAGAAGTGGCTCAAGTGGACCGGGGTCAAGGGGCTGATCACCCTCAAGCAGCTGCTCACCTTCACCTCCGGGTTGCGGGACCCGCTTTGCCTGTACAACCCGCTCACCACCCTGGACAAGTGCGTCAAGGATATCGAGTCGAAGGGGATCAAGAGCGCGCCCGGGCAGGTGTTCTACTACGGCGGTGCCCACATGCACGTGGCCGCCCGCATGGCCGAGGTGGCCACCGGCAAGACCTGGCACCAGCTGTTCACCGACAAGATCGGCGCCCCGCTCAAGCTCGACGCCGGCGTGAGGTTCTACGCCTCGCCCAAGAAGAAGCAGGGCGCGCTCAACCCGCTCGCCTCCGGGGGGCTGGTGATCAGCACCGCAGATTACGGCAAGTTCCTCACCGGGCTCATTGTGCCGGGCGCCGGCCAGCTGCTCTCCGACAAGTGGCTCAAGGCGCAGCACGCCGAGCAGTGGCCGCCGTCGACCAAGGTGGAGTACACCCCGCCGGGCGCGGGCAAGGCGCACTACGCCCTCGGCTGCTGGCGCCAGTGCCTGACGCCGGACAAGCCGGCCCTGTGCAACGCAGACCTGGTGGTCAACAGCTCCGGTGCCTTCGGGTTCACGCCCTGGTGGGACAAGAAGAACGGCTACTACGCCGTGCTCGGCGCGGAGGCCGAAAAGACCACGGACAAGGCCTCGGTCTACAACACGGCCCTGGCCTACTCGACCCTCCGCCCCCTGATCATCAAGGCGCTGTCGGGGAAGTAGCCCCTCAGGGGGTGCAGCCGGCCTTCTTGCCAGGGGTGCCGTTGTCCGCGGCGGCGGCGCCCGCGTCCCCGGCGCCCGCGTCGGAGGAGACGGTGCCCCAGGGCTGGGTCTCCTTGCACCAGTTGGCCTTGGTGGCGTTGTCCAGCCCCGGCGCGCCCAGGGACATGGCCGAGCCGTCGGCGAAGGGCCAGGTCTCGTCGTAGGTCACGCGGTCCACCAGCTTGCCGAGGTTGTCCACCAGCACCAGCTCGTCGGCGATGGTCGGCCCGGCTTCGCGCTTCTCGTTCGTATTGTTCAGCGCGATGGAGGTGCCATAGGCGTAGGCCACCTCGACGCCGCCGTTGGCGGCCTTGTCCTTCTTCTGCCCCAGCACCAGGTACTGCCCGGGCTCGATGAACAGGTCCCCCACCTGGCTGATGGTGTGGCTCGTCTTGCGGTCCTTGATGACCCAGCTGTTGAGCCGCTGGCGCGTGCCGCCCGCGTTGTAGATCTCGAACCACTCGCCGCCCGACTCCTTGGCGCTCTTGGGGTTCGGGTGGACCTCGGTGATCACCACCAGGCCGCCGGTCACGGTGCGGTCCGGGCCCCGGTCCGGGGTGGGGGCGTCCGGTCCACGATCCGGGGTGCCGGTGTCCGGGCGGGGCGGCATGTCCGGGCTCGCGTCGGGCAGCTGGCAGGCGCCGCAGTCGGGCAGCGCCTTGCCCTCGAAGCACCCTGCCGCCAGCAGCAGGGACGCCAGCAGCAGGGGCAGCGCGGCTATCTTTGCAGTGGTCATGAGGTCTCAATCCTATCCCAGCCGGTGGATAGCACAAGGGCGAGCCTTTTTTTTGGCCTTGAGAGCTGATCAGCATTCCTCCCGTCGCCTGGCTTGTTCTCGAAATCACTGGCTTTGTTGCTCGTCGGTTGCTTGCCTCCAGCAAGCGCCCTCCTCGCGCCTTGCCAGTGATTCCGAGCTCTTCGCCATGCTCGGTCCGGACTGCTGGTCAGCTCTCTGCTTCGTCGATAGGATAGGAGCGTCGGAGCAACTGCTGCGCCGCCGGCTGGCGTATCGAGGCCATGGCGTATCGAGGTCATGTGGACAGTCTCATCGGCACCCAGATCGGCAACTACGTCGTCCAGCACAAGCTGGGGGAGGGGGGCATGGGGGCCGTCTTCATGGCGGAGCACCCGCGCATCGGCCACCAGGTGGCGATCAAGGTGCTGACCATGGAGGTGGGGGGGCACATCAAGGCGGCCACGCGCTTCGAGTCCGAGGCCAAGGTCATCGCCCGGCTGGACCACCCGAACATCATCAAGTTCCAGGACTACGGCAAGCTCGAGGGCGGCAGCCTGTACTACGTCATGGAGCTGCTGCGGGGGCGAGAGCTGCTGGACGTCATCCAGAACCACGGCAAGTTCACCGCCGAGCAGGCCCTGCCTTACGTGGAGCAGATCTGCGCCGCGCTGCACGAGGCCCACGAGCATGGCGTGGTGCATCGGGACCTGAAGCCCGAGAACGTCATCGTGCTGGATCGCGATCCGATGACCCTCAAGGTGCTCGACTTCGGCATCGCCAAGCTGCTGGAGACCGACAAGAGCGAGTCGATCACGGCCACCGGCTTCGTCATGGGCACGCCGCTGTACCTGGCGCCGGAGCAGGGCGCGGGGCAGCCCCACCGCATCGGCCCGCACACCGACATCTACAGCCTGGGCGTCATCCTGTACGCGATGCTCGGGGGGAGGCCGCCCTTCGTGGACGACGCCCCGGGCATGGTGGTGGCCATGCACATCAAGGACCCGCCGCCGCCGCTGCTGGAGCTGGAGCCCACGCTGCAGCCGGCCATCGCGCGGCTGATCCACCGCTGCCTGGAGAAGGCGCCGGAGAGCCGGCCGCCGTCGGCGCGGGCGGTGCATGAGGCGTACCGTTGCGCGCTCAACGGGGAGGCCGCCGGGGACGACCCGGAGGTCAGGGGGCTGCTCGAGCTGATGCAGGACCAGCCGTCGAGCCCGGCGCAGCCGCACCTGCTGGACAACGACGACGGCACCCTCGGCGGCGTGGGCACCAAGCGCATGCCGCTGAAGCAGGAAGTGGACCGGCTGCTGGAGGGGGAGTCGTTCGACCTGGACGAGGAGACGGGCGGCCAGCCTGCCGGCGGATCAGGGCGGCGCTGGCTGGTGCTGGCGGCGCTGGTGGTGGCCCTGGCGCTGGGTGGCCTCGCGGTGGCCAAGTTGGCCGGTCCGCAGGGCCCGCCGTCGACGGCCGGGGCCGAGGTGAAACCGAAGCCGCAGGCGGCGCCCGAGCCAGCGCCGGTCAAGGCGCCAGCGGCGGCGCCCGCGGCGGAGCCGGACCAGGGGGTGGCGGCGGACCAGGGCGCTGCCCCGCCCGATGCTGGCGCCTCGCCGGATCGCCGGATCAAGAAGCGACGCCCCGCGCGCAAGCCGAAGCCGCGCGAGGAAGCGCCCGCGCCCGAGACGCCCGCCCCCAAACCACCCGAGAGCATCGGTGAGGGGACCATGGAGGTAGAACTGTGACCCTGCACCGCCACCTCACCGCCCTGGCCCTGGCCCTGGCCCTCGTCCTCCCTTGCGCCACGGCCCACGCTGCCCCGACGGAAAAGGAGAAAGCCCGCGCCCTGATCAAGAGCGGCGATCTGAACTACCGCCTCTCAAAGTTCCCGGCGGCGCTGGCTGACTACGAGGCGGCTTACAAGCTGCGGGACCACCCGGCGCTGCTGTTCAACATCGCCCAGACCTATCGGCAGATGGAGAACCTGGAGCGGGCGCTGTTCTACTACAAGCTCTACCTGTCGGACTGGCCGCGCAAGAAGCCCGGCAAGGCCACCCCTTACGAGGCGGAGGTCAAGGGCCGCATCTCGGAGCTGACAGTGGCGGTGGCCCGGGCGGAGCAGGAGAAGAAGGCCGCCGAGGAGAAGAAGGCGGCGGAGGAGCAGCGGCAGAAGGAGGCCGAGGCCCGCCGACTGGCCGAGGAGCGCAGGCAGAAAGAGGCCGCCGCCGCCGAGGCGAAGCGCCTCGCCGAGGAGCGAAGGCGCGAGGAAGCGGAGGCCGCGCGAGCCGCCGGTGCAGCGCAGCAGCAGGACCCACCCCGGCGCTGGAGCCGGGTATGGCTCGGGGCCGGCATCGCCAGCGCCGCCCTGGCTGCTGGCGCCCTGGGCCTCGGGGTGGCCTACAACCTGAAGGCACGGGAGGAGATCGACGGCAGCGACGCCTGGGCCGAGGACGCGAATATGGGCCTCGCGGGGTACATCGCCGCGGGCACCCTGGCCGCGGTCTCTGTCACCAGCTGGGTGCTGTACCTGCGCGCCCGGGGCAAGGAGGCCGAGGCGCCGGGCAGCGTGGTGGTGCTCACGCCGCTGCCCGGAGGAGGCGCGGTGGGCGGGGTGATTCGGTTCTAGCGGCCGCAGCCGCAGCTTCAGCTTCAGCTTCAGGTTCAGCTTCAGCATCAGCATCAGCTTCAGCTTCGGCTTCAGCTTCAGCTTCGGCCTCGGCCTCGGCATCGGTGGTCTTCGGTCAGTTGTCCGGGCGACGCCGGGTGTCCGGGGTTTGATGCGCTGGTGCCTGGCCTGCTCGGGATCAGTCCATCAGCTGGAGGAGCTTTGCCCGCGGGGTGTCGGCGAGGGTGGGCTCGGAGGCCTGGCTCCAGGTGTTCCGGGGGAGCGAGATCCAGAAGGTGGTTCCCGTCTGCCGGGTAGACTCGAAGGACGCCTGTCCCTTCAGGTAACGTTCAGCGAGCAGGCGGACGCTGTAGGTGCCCAGGCCACGGGACTGCCCCTTGGTCGAGAACGAGCGCTGGAAGACCCGCAGCTGCACCTGCCGGGGCATGACCTGGCGGTTGTGGACCCAGAAATGCGCGTCATCCCCGCTGCTGCGGCAGCCGATGCGCACCGTGTCCCCGGACGCCGATGCCTCCAGCGCGTTCTTGACCAGGTTCCCCAGCGCCCGGCGCAGCAGGACGTTGTCCGTTCGCAGGGTGACGTCCGCAGACGCCCGGTCCACCTCCAGGAAGCAGGCGCGCGTCAGCTCGCTCTCGCGGTAGGCTGCGGCCACGGCCTCCAGCACCTCCAGGCTACGCAGCTCGCGCTTGTTTACCGGCAGGTCCCCGCTCTCGGCCTGGGCCAGGGACCGCTGGGCCATGAGCTCTCCCAGCATCTGGTCCAGGCTGCCCTGTAGCGCAGGAAGGATGGCTGTGAGCTGCTCCATATCGATATCGGTCGCGAGCAGGTCGAAGTAACCCTTGAGGCCGCCAGCGAGGTTGATGACGTCGTGAAAGAAGATGCGCTCCATGGCACGGCGCCGCTTGCTGTCCGAGATATCCGCCAGGGTCACCATGGAGAACCACTCGCCCTGGATATCGAAGGGCGAGACGGTCACCTGCAGGTCGAGCGGTGTAAGCTCGCCGTCCTTCAGGGTCGCGATGCAGCACTCCTCGGAGACGGTCGCCCGCTCTTGCTGGCTGCGCAGCACCGCGTCCACCGCGCCGCAAACCGAGCAGTGCTCCGAAGTGCCGCACCCGCCCGGCTCTTTGTCAGCGTGGATGCAGTCGACAATCTCCCCTGGACGTTTGCCGAAGATCTTCTCGGGAGAGTGGATGTCGAACGCTTCCATCAGCGCCTTGTTGAAGAACACCGCCTGCCGCCTGGAGTTGAGGATCAGCGATATGTAGGGGACGCCTTGCACCAGCCGGTCCAGATTCTCCAGCGCCTCGACCTGCCGCCTCTGCAGGTCAATCTCTTCCCGCCCGCTGCGTTCGGCCGTCGCAAACTTGGTTGCCACTCCCATTCAGTCCCTCCTGAGGATTTGGAACTAGCCACCTAAACTATGAATGACATTTGACAGATGGGGACTCAGGGATTTCCCTACAAGGCACCGAGCGCGGACAGTCCGACGTCCTTCGTTCGATCTGCCTATGACGTTGTAATTGCGCCGTTTTCTCTTTTTTTGACGTGGCCAGGTTCGGACCCTTCAGCCGCAGCCTCAGCTTCAGCCCCAGCCCCAGCCGCAGCTTCAGCTTCAGCCCCAGCCCCAGCCGCAGCTTCAGCTTCAGCCCCAGCTTCAGCCGCCTGTTCTGTCATTTCGTCGTTTCGTCGTTTCGTCGTTTCGTCGTTCTGACATTCCGCGCCCCGCAAGGCCGGGCGCGGCGGGTATAATGCGGGCGTGATCAACCAACACGGGGAACCCCAGAGGGGCCCC
>CAZEFW010000007.1:60689-113311 GCA_964511535.1 uncultured Myxococcales bacterium
CGAGCGAGGGGCTCCCCCCCCGGGCACGGCCGGGCGCGGCTGATATACTGCTCGCTTCATCAACCAACAGGGGAAACGCATGAGGCGACCATGCCTTTGTGGGGGGCTCATCCTTTACCTCATGCTGGCCACGGGGCCGCCGGCCCTGGCCGGCGATTTCGGCGCCGTGAGCCTCTACGACGTCAGCGGAATCACCGGCGACGCCGAGTCGTACGAGAACCAGCTGGTGTTCGTGTTCTCCCCGGGCGTGCGCCTGGGCCGCCTCTGGCCCGGCGCCCCCGAGCTCCTGTCGCGGGTCACCATCTCGGCGGAGCTGTCGCTGGCGGTGGAGCTGGCGGGCAACGACGCGCGCTTTCGCAGCGGCCAGTTCTCCGGCCCCGGCGCCACGCCGGGCGGGGCCGAGTCCCTGGCGGTCAACGAGCAGGGGCTCATCACCAACGCCACCGCGGGGCAGGTGGACGGCACCGCGCGCCGGGCCCTGCTCTCCGACCTCTGGGTCGGCGTGAGCCAGAGTCGGCTGCTGCGGGTGCCGGTGCTGGAGGTGGATCTCGGCGCCACGCTGTCGGTGCTGCTGCCCACCTCCACCCCGAGCCAGAACACCGGGCTGCGGGCCTCGCTGTCCGGAGGGATCTCCCTGGCGCGCACCCTGTTCAAGCGCCTCGACCTGGGCTACGGCCTGCGCTACGCCCACTACTTCTACAGCCACACCACCTCCGACGTGCGGAGCGTGGGCGGCGACGTGGAGATCAACGGCCGCCTCGAGCCGGTCTACCAGCCGAACCGGGCCACCGCGCTCAACCCGGAGCTGGCCGTGATCAACGAGTTCTCCGCCAGCGTGCGCATCATCAAGGGCCTGTCGGTGTCGGCCTCCTACTCGCTGGTCAACACCTTCACCCACGCGCTGTCCGCGGTGGAGGTGCCCGGCGTTGCCCTGGCCGACCCGTGCGCCGACGGCGCCGCCGTGGCCGCCGCGGCCGGCGGCGAGGTGGTGGCCTGCGGCGAGCGCGCCCAGCGCGACTCCCACTGGTTCCAGCTGCACGCCACCTACCAGGTGCTGTCCATGCTCGGCATCCGCGCCGGCCTGAGCACCATGCAGCCGGTGCGCCACGAGGGGAGCGGCATCTCCAACCCCTTCATCCAGACCGTTCCAACTGCAAACTACACCACCGTGGAGCTGGGGCTCCGGGTGGGCATCGAAGAGACCGCCGCCGCCCTGGGCGGCAAGTGAGGCTGATCATGTACAGAGGGATCAACACCATCATCATGGCCGCCGCCGCGCTGCTGCTCACCGTGAGCTGCGCCGACGAGCAGGCGCCCCGCAACACCGTGCAGCACGGGGTCCTCGCCAAGCAGGACCTGCTGGGCAAGAACGGCAAGGCGGTCTGGTACTACCTGCAGACCGTGGTGGACGCGCCCTACGCCACCGGCTTCACCTTCGCAGGCGAGCAGTCGCTGATGGACAAGGTGCGATGGGACATCCAGGAGAAGGTGCTCTACGCCCGCCGCGCCTACGAGTGGGTCAAGGGCACCGACGGCGCCTCGTCCACGCCGGAGCAGGGGACCGACCCGAAGAAGGTGGTGGGCGCCCCGGTTGCGGCCTTCGCCATCGAGAAGCACTTCGACATCATCAGGGACTACAACAGCGCCACCGGCGAGGAGATCAACCGCATCGTCGAGAACGACACCGACCGGCGCTGGTACGAGCGCAAGTTCATGCGGGTGGACTGGTCCAAGAACCTGCTGTCCAACTTCGAGTTCCTGGTGCACTACGACGACGACGCGGTCTCCCCGCTGCGCCAGGAGGCGGTCCCGTACTACGTCAGCGATCCGGACGACCCGGACGCCATGCGCGTACGCCGCCCCGAGGCAACCAGCGCTGACAAGCGCCCCACCGCCAGCTACCTGGAGGTGACCACCAAGCTCATGGCCACCCCGGAGATGGCGACGCTCTACTATGACGACGGCAACTACAAGCTGCCCGCCTGCTACCTGGCCGAGGACTTCGGCCCGGAGTACGCCACGTCCGACTGCTCGGCCCAGGAGCTCAAGCTGCGCCACTCGTTCATGCGGGCCGACGACCGGGACTACGATCCGCTGGTGTACGACGACCGGTGGATGGAGCGGTTCGGCTACTTCTCCAGCGAGCGGCGCACCTACGACCGGCAGTACAGCGAGACCGAGACAGGCCGCGTTCGCCTGGCCAACCGGTTCAACATCTGGAACAAGTCCCTCGGCCAGACCGCCTGCGCCATCAAGGATCACTACAAGGCGGGCGCCGACGCGCGCAAGGCGTGGACCGCGGCCCGGGTCGCCGCGGACGCCGCCTGCGCCAAGGCGGAGGGGGACGGCGCGCGCTGCGCCATCATGGCGGGCAAGTGCACCCTGGCGCCTGCCAAGCGCGGCGGGGTCAAGAAGATCGTCTACTACCTCAACGCCGGCTTCCCCTCGTCGCTGCTGGACACGGCCAAGAAGTCGGTGGCCGCCTGGAACGACGTGTTCCAGACCACCGCGGTACGGGTGCTCCACCCGGGCGATGATCAGAAGAGCGCATCCAAGCTGGCCGAACGCAAGAAGTCGCTGGGCGCGGTGTTCGAGCTGAAGGAGAACGGCTGCAACGAGAAGGCGGTCAACGATCGGGTGGCCACCGACGGCGCCCTGGCCGCGCGGGTCAAGAAGGCCACCGGTCAGGACGGCCCCGCCTTCAAGCTCACGGGCAAGGACCTGATCCGCGCCTGCTCCGCCCTGGAGCAGGCCACGGCCCACGGGCCGGCCAAGGACCGCTTCACCTGGCAGCGCATCGGCGACCTGCGCTACAGCATGCTCTACTGGGTGGGCAACCCCACCCGCGCCGGCCTGCTGGGCTACGGCCCCTCGTCGGTGGACCCGGAGACCGGCGAGATCGTCCAGGCGTCGGCCTTCCTCTACGGCGGGCCCCACGACCTGTACACCGCCCGGTCCGCGGACATCGTGGGCCTGCTCAACTGCACCGACGAGGCGTGCGTCAAGAAGTTCGCCAAGGGGGTGCCCATCGGCGACTGGGTGGCGCTGGTCAAGAGCGGCGTGGGGGCCTCCAAGGCGCGCACCTACACCCAGGCCGAGGTGGACAAGATGGGCAAGCGCATGAAGACCTCCTGGCTCAAGGCGGCCACCCGCAAGCTGCCCGCCCTGGACTGGAGCACCCTGGAGAGCCTGCGCAAGTCGCTGCGCAAGCGCTCCAAGGTGCTGGCGAGCTCCAAGGCGCTGGGGCTCAACGGCGCCACCACCGCCGCGCGGCTCAAGGCGATCAAGGGCAGCGCCCTCGAGGCGGGGGCGCGGGCTCAGCTCATGGGCGGCCTCGGCGTGGGCCAGGGCGCCAAGGCGTCCCCCGGGGGGCTGGACGCCAAGCTGTCGCTGTACCACTGGGGCGGGCCCGGCATGCTGCGCGAGCGGCGCAAGGCGCGGCTGCACCTGAGCAAGCGCCGGGTGGAGCTGGCCTCGTTCTACGACAACCTGATCCTCGGCCTGGCCAAGCGGTACAAGGCCCAGGGAAAGACCCGGGATCAGATCTTCACCGACCTGCGGGCCCGGCTGTTCAAGGCGGTGGCCGAGCATGAGGTGGGCCACACCCTCGGCCTGCGCCATAACTTCGCCGGCTCCTACGACGCGATGAACTACCACCCGTCGTACTGGAAGCTGCGCGCCCTGGGCAGCGGCGGCAAGGCGCTGCCGCGGTACAAGCAGGCCATGAGCAGCAAGGAGCTGGAGGGCGACCCGAACGACGCCGCGGCCAACGAGGGGCTCGGCTCGTACCAGTACTCGTCGGTGATGGACTACGGCGCGCGCTTCAACGGGGACGTGCACGGCCTCGGCTACTACGACCGGGCGGCCATCAAGTTCGGCTACGGCCAGATCGTGGAGGTGTTCGACCAGGTGAGCAGCACCGGCGCCGACAAGTACATGCTGGCCAACGCCCAGACCTCCATCCGCTGGGGCGAGCCGATGCTCTACACCGTCAGCTGCGATGGCAAGCGCTACCGCGGGCTGCACTACACCGAGTACCCGCGGCTGGTGGGGGGCAAGGCGAACCTGGGCCGCGCCAACCGCGTGGACGTGCCGATGAGCAAGATGACCACCACCAAGCTGAGCAAGGTGGTGGCTGGCTGCGCCATCTACAAGTGGGGCGCGCTGTGGGACTCCGACGTGCCCACCGACGACAAGGGGCGGCTGGAGGTGCCGTTCCGCTTCTGCTCGGACGAGTACGAGAGCGCGTCGCCAGAGTGCGCGGCCTACGACGCGGGCGCCGATCCGTACGAGCAGCTGACCACCATCATCGACGGGTACAACGCTTACTACCTGTTCAACAACCTGAAGCTCGACCGCACCGGCTTCTCGCTCTGGGGTTACATGGACACGCTGATGTGGCGCTACTTCGAGCCGCTGCGCTCGTCCATGCAGTTCTACACCCTGACCCGCGGCGACTTCACCGGCGACCCGCGCAACGCGTCTTACCTGGGGGACAAGGAGCTCAAGACCTTCTTCACCGCCGACGACGGCTACGGCCCGTGGACCACGGCCGTGGACCGGAGCCTCGACTTCTTCTTCGACATCCTGGCCACGCCCGAGGTGGGGGAGTACTGGCAGAACAACAAGGGCGAGTACACGCAGACTGCGTTCTATGACGCCAAGACCGGCGCGGAGCTGGCGCCGGACCTGACCCTGAGCGCCCCGAGCGGCAAGTACATGGCCTCGGAGTGGGACTTCGACTCGGGCTATTTCTGGTACGACAAGATGAGCAACGTGGGCGTGTACCACGACAAGTACCTGGCCCTCTGGATGCTCACCGACCCCGAGACCTACCTGCTGGGGCGTGACACCTCCAGCGACCTGCGCCAGTACTCCATCGGCTACCACCGCCTCTACCCCAAGATCATCGAGCGCTACCTGCGCGGCGTGTTCACCGAGGACTGGTGGCTCACGGGCCACTGGGCGGCGAACAAGAAGCTGATCACGCGGGACTTCAGCTCGGCTGCGCTGCCGCCCAAGGACGCCTACCCGGTGGACCCGCAGATCGGCTACACGGTGCAGTACTTCAGCGCGCTGCTGGGCCTGGCGTTGATCCCTCAGTCCTTCGACACCAGCTTCATCGACTCCTGCCGCATCTGGGTCAAGGGGGCCGACGGCGAGATCACCCCCACCAGCGACGAGATCTGCTTCAGCGATCCGTTCGGCAAGAAGCAGTACTGCGCGGTGAGCTTCCTGAACACCCTGGGCTACGAGTCAGGCATCGGCGCCTCAATGGTGCGCCGGGCCAACGCGCTGAAGAAGAACCACAACACCAAGCAGACCGAGAAGAGCAAGCTCACCCTGCTGCAATACATCGACAGCCTTGACCTGATGCGAAGCATCTCGCACACCTTCTCGTACACGCCGTTCTAGCCGATGGCTGTGAACCGAGGTTCAGGGGACCGCTGATGACGGTTGGCGGTTGACAGTTGACAGGTTGCGGATCTCCGGGACGTTGGAGCAAAACTGTGAACTGTTAACTGTCGACTTTTAACAGATACCCTGAGAACCAGATCGATCCACGGCAACCCGGGCAAACGACCCGGTGACAGGAGTGGGCGACATGATCGTCATGAAGTTCGGCGGGACCTCTCTCGCCGGCAGGGAGCGGGTCGCGGGCGCGGCGCGCATCATCGAGCAGACCGAGGACCCGACGGTGGTGGTGGTCTCCGCCCTGGGCGGCACCACCGACACGCTGCTGGATGCGGCGGCCATGGCGGAGCGGGGCGAGGCGGAGGCCCTGGAGGCGCTGCAGGCGCGGCTGGCCCGGGAGCACGCCGACGCGCTGCAGGGCGCCGGAGAGGCCGCCCTGTGCCAGCCGGTGCTGGACGAGCTCGCCTCGGTGCTCACCGGGGTGCGCATGCTCCGGGAGCAGACCCCGCGCTCGGTGGCGCTCATCAGCTCCGCGGGCGAGCGGCTCTCCACCCGGGTGGTGGCCGCCCACCTGTCCGCGCTGGGCAAGCCCGCCCGGGCGGTGGACGCGCGCCAGATCGTGGTCACCGACGACAACCACGCAGACGCGCGGGTTGACCTGGACGCCACGCGCCGTCGCGCCCGGCGGGAGCTCCTGCCGCTGCTGGAGCAGGGGATCACGCCGGTGGTCACCGGCTTCATCGGCGCCACGCCGGACGGGATCACCACGACCCTCGGCCGGGGCGGCTCCGACGTCACGGCCGCGCTGCTCGGCGCGCTGCTGGGCGCGCGGGAGATCTGGATCTGGACCGACGTGGACGGCATCCTCACCGCCGACCCGCGCCTGGTGCGCGAGGCGCGCACCCTGGCCCAGGTCTCCTACCGCGAGGCGGCCGAGATGTCCTACTTCGGCGCCCGGGTGCTGCACCCCAAGACCATCGGCCCGGCGGTGGAGGCGGGGATCCCGATCCGGATCAAGAACACCTTCCGCCCGGAGCTGCCAGGGACGCTGGTGGCCGAGACCTCGCCCACGCTGCCCCAGGGCGTCAAGACCGTCTCGTCGGTGCGCGGGCTGGCGCTGGTGACGGTGGAGGGCCGGGGCATGGCGGGCGTGCCTGGCGTGGCGCGGCGGGTGTTCGAGGCGGCCGAGGCGAGCGGGGTCAACGTGGTGATGATCTCCCAGGCCTCGTCGGAGCAGAGCATCTCCTTCGTGGTCTCGGGCGGGGAGACCGGGCGCCTGCTGGCCACCCTGCGGCAGCGCTTCGCCCTGGAGCTGGAGGCGGGCGCCGTGGACGGCATCGTGGCCGAGCCGGACGTGGCGGTGCTCTCCATCGTGGGCCAGGGCATGGCCGGCACCCCCGGCATCTCGGCGAAGCTCTTTTCGGCCCTCGGCGCCATGAAGGTCAACGTCCTGGCCATCGCCCAGGGCGCCTCCGAGCTCAACGTCTCGGTGGCCATCAAGGAGTCGTCGGAGCGGCGGGCGGTGCGGGCGGTGCACTCCGCGTTCGGGCTGACCCGGCTGGTGAACCTGATGGTGCTCGGCAGCGGCACCGTGGGGCGCGCGCTGCTGGATCAGCTGCAGGATACCCACGCCAGCATCCAGCGCCGCCTCGGGCTGGACCTGCGCCTGGTGGGCCTGGCCAACAGCAGCCGCGTGGTGCTGGACGACGGCGGGCTGGCGCCGGCGGACGCGCCCGAGAGGTTGCTGGGCGACGGAGAGGCGTCGCCCGGGCCCGGCGCGCTGCTCGACCGGCTGATGGAGGGGCGGTTCACCGACCTGGTGCTGGTGGACCTCACCGCCGCGGACACGGCGGGCCTGCACCGCGCGGCCCTGGAGCGCGGCGTGCACGTGGTCACCGCCAACAAGCGCCCGCTGTCCGGGGCCCAGGCGGAGTTCGACGCCCTGGCCGCCGCCACCCAGGGCAGCGGCGCGCGGCTGAACTACGAGACCACCTTCGGCGCCGGCCTGCCGGTGCTGCACACCCTGCAGGAGCTGGTGAACACCGGCGACCGGGTGCTCAGCGTCTCGGGCTGCTTCTCGGGCACCCTCGGCTTCATCTGCACCCGCCTGGAGCAGGGCGCCGCCCTGGCCGACGCGGTGGCCGAGGCCCGGGAGCAGGGGCTGACCGAGCCCGATCCGCGGGAGGACCTCAGCGGCCGCGACGTGGGGCGCAAGGCGCTGATCATCGCGCGCACCATGGGCCTGTCCCTGGAGCCCCATCAGATCTCGGTGGAGCCGCTGGTGCCTGATCTCGAGGCAGGGCTCGACCAGGCGCTGGAGGCGCACGGCGCGGCCATGAGCCAGCGGGCCGAGCAGGCCGCCGCCGAGGGGGAGGTGCTGCGCTACGTGGCGGAGATCTCGCCGGAGGGCGTGTCGGTGGGGCTGCGGGCCGTGCCGCGGGACGGCCCCCTCGGCTCCCTGCGCGGGCAGGACAACATGCTGGTCTACCGCACCGACCGCTACAGCGAGTTCCCGCTGGTGATCCGCGGGCCCGGCGCCGGCGCGGCCGTCACCGCCGCCGGCGTGCTGGGCGACGTGCTGAAGGTGGCGCGCGGGTAGGGCGAGCTACCGCATCAGCCGGTCGGCCATGGCCACGTAGATGGCGATGATCAGCACCACGCCGATGAGGAACGCGCCCATGCCGATGGGGGTCCAGATCTTCTTCCAGTCGCCCCACTCCCCGGTGTACTCCTCGTCCTGCAGCCGCCCCTCGGCCTCCAGGCGGTCGTACAGGCGCTTGCGCTCGTGCAGCATCTCCGCCTCGGTGATGCGCCCGGAGAAGATCACCGAGTCCATGGGGAACTTCTCGATGCGGAAGTGCACGTTGAAGAAGTGGAACGTGAAGATGAAGCCGGCGGCCAGCAGCGCCTCGTCGCTGTGCATGATGTGCGCGACGTTGATCAGCCAGCCCGGGATGTAGCGGGTGAACTCTTCGGGGAACCACATCACCAGCCCGGACAGCCCGATGATGAAGACCCCCCAGAACACCGCCAGGTAGTCGAACTTCTCCCAGTAGGTCCAGCGATCGAACTGCGGGCGCGGGCCGCGGCCGAAGAACCACAAGTTGTGGGCCCAGAAGTCCTTCAGGTCCTGCAGGTTCGGCATGGGCGAGTCGGGGCCGAAGACCAGCCCGATGACCCGCCTCACGCTGAACCTCCCGGAGCCGGGGCAGCGGAAGGTCGCGCGCCGGCGCCAGAGCACCGACAGCATGCTCGTGATGTGCACCGCGAAGTAGATGAAGGTGATGATGGCGCCCACCCGGTGCAGCACCGCCGCCACCTCGGCGCCCCCCATCCAGCTGAACATCCACTGGGCCCAGGGCCGGTCGAAGAACTTCAGCGGCATGCCCGTGATGGTGAGCAGCAGGAAGGAGAAGATCACCAGGAAGTGGTTGAAGCGGTCCACCGGGCGGAAGCGCACGAACATGCGCGCGCCCTTCTCCTTGCGGGTGGCGGCCTTGGCCTCCTTGAACGCCTTCGGGTCGCGGATCAGCAGCGCCAGGGAGCGCGCGAACCAGAGCAGGGTGTGCAGGCCGAAGAAGCCGAACACCGCCAGCAGCAGGCCCGTCATGAAGATGAACATCCAGTACAGCCGCGGGTAGTTCTCCTTGTCCGAGTGGTCGCCGTGGGCCAGGTAGCCGGTGAACCCGGCGGTGGCCTTCTCGTGGCACTTCTTGCAGGTGGGCAGGATCCGCTCCTTCGACAGGAGCGACCTCGGGTCACTGGCCGGCAGCACGTCGTGGTACCCGTGGCAGTCGTAGCAGGCGGCCACCTTCGAGGCCCCCAGCGCGATGGCCTTGCCGTGGTAGGTCTCGCGGTAGTTCTTCAGCCGGTCCTGGTGGCAGGCGCCGCACTTCTCGTCGGAGTGCAGCTTGAACACGCCGGTGTGCGGCTGCTTGATCTCGTGGGAGGTGTGGCAGTCGATGCAGACCGGTCCCTTCGGGTCGCCCGCGGCCAGCAGCTTGCCGTGCACGCTCCTGGCGTAGGTCTGCTTGATGCCCACGTGGCACTTGGCGCAGGTGTCGGGGACCTTCGCGTGGTTGATCATCGAGCGTGGGTCCTGCTTGGCGAAGATCTTGTGCGCCCCGTGGCAGTCGGTGCAGGAGGCGGAGACGATGAGCCCGTCCCTGAGCAGGCCGTGGCCATGGATGCTCTCCATGTAATGCTCTGCAGCCTTTGGGTCGTGGATCTTGTGCTCCCTGGCCAGCTTTGGGTTCTTGTGGCAGCTGGCGCAGGTGAACGGCAAGTTCATCTTGTAGACCCGCGACTTTCGGTCCGTGACCTTGACGATGTCATGGGCGCCGTGGCAGTCGCCGCACTGGGCCATGCCCTGCTCGCCGCGGGCCTTGGACTGACCGTGCACGCTCTGCTTGTAGTCCGCGTCCGCCTCCTCGTGACAGTCTGCGCACCCGGGGGGGGGCCCGACCTTTTTGGCGTGGGCCGCCTCGGGGTCCGCGTCGGACAGCTGGGAGTGGCAGTCGGTGCAGTCGAGGTCCGCGTGCACCGATCCTGCCAGGGCCTTGGGGTCGAGCACGAGCTGAGGCCTGGGGTCGGCGCGACCGGCGTTCAGCTTCGGGTCCTGGTGGCACTTGAGGCACCCCTCCGGGGCGGCCAGGGCAGGCGGCGCGAGGAGGCTCACGAGGACCAGCAGGGTGGCCGTGGATGCGACGATGAGGGATCCCCTCGCGCGCGGCGTCATGCCAGGCGTCATGTCATCTCCCGGGTGGCCTCGCCCGCCAGCGAAGGCGGCGGAGCGCGGCGGCCGTCGCGCTATCGGTGGCACCCCTTGCACTTGGTCGGCCCCTTCTTGTCCTTCTTGTGACAGCCGATGCACTGGATGTGATAGGGGTTCTTCTTCTTGCTCATCTCGGCGCAGCCGGGGACCTTGCCCTTCGCCTTGCCGGCGTGGCAGCTGGCGGAGCTACAGGAGAAAGCCTTCTTGCCCTTCTTGTCCTTCTTGTGGTGGCAGGAGGCGCACTTGATCTTCAGCCCCTTGGCGTGCTTCACGTGGCTGAAGGTCACCGGCTTCTTCTTCTTGGCGCACGCCTTGACCACCACCTTGTCCGGGGGCTTCTTGGCCTCGAGGCCGGCGCTGAACAGCAGAGCAGCGGCGCCCATCAACGCGGGCAGGAACCAGCTAATCCGTACGGCTCTCATCTTCTTCCTCCTTTAGCTTCCTCTGGTAATCCAGGGGGTGGGCCAGCTTCATCTCGTGGTGGGAGACGCGGCCCGTGATCCAGGTCAGCGCCATGGGCGCCTCGTCGGGGTTGATGAACACGTAGTAGAAGTGCCAGACGATGATGGAGAGCACCGCGAGCACGGCCTCGAGCCGGTGCACCACGGCGAAGACCTCGAACAGCCACAGGGGCATGATGGCCAGGGAGTACTGCTCGAACCAGAGGATGAAGCCGGTGATGACCATCACCGCCGTGCCCCAGACCAGGGCCAGGTACTCCGCCTTCTCGATGTAGCCGAAGCGGTCGAATTCGGGCCGCTCCGCGCGCCTGCCGAGGAACCAGAGCAGGTTGTGCCCCAGGTCGCGCAGGTCCTTGAGCCGGGGCATGAAGTGCCGGCCCTGCTCCCGCCCCAGCCGCGTGAACAGGATGAAACACACATGGTGCAGCACCAGGGCGGTCATCACCACGGCCGCGATGCGGTGGATCCACGCCCGGCCAGCCTCGGTCATGCCGATCCAGTGCAGCGGCGCAACGAACCAGGCGTCCGGGTACATCAGCACGAAGCCGCTGTACGCCAGGACGATGAAGCTGGTGAGGAACAGCAGGTGGGCCACCCGCTCCACCGGGGCCATGCGGATCATGTGCGGCTCCGCCGCCTGCCGGCGCGCCCGCAGGATCATCTTGCGAACGAAGTCGAGCAGATTGTGCAGCACCATGGCGCCGATCACCAGCGCGATGATCCAGATGTAGACGCTGCGCACCAGGTCTGCCCAGTAGTGGGCGTCACCCTTGCCCTTCACGTCCGCGTGTATCTTGCCGGTGAGGAAGTTCTTGCTGGCGCCCGGGTGGCAGCTCCCGCACGACTTCTTGATGTTGGCCGGGTGCACCGAGCTGCGCCGGTCTGTGATGCGGTAGACGTCGTGGTACTTGTGGCAGCTGGAGCAGGTGGCGCTCTGCTCCTGGCCCAGGGCGATGGCGCGGCCGTGGAAGCTCTCCTTGTAAGTGCTCACCACCGACGGGTTGAGACCCTCCCGAACCACGGTGCGGTGGTCGGCGTGGCACGAGGCGCAGGTGTCCGAGACCTTGGCCGTGTGGGTCATGGAGCTGCGGTCGAGGTGGGGGATGACGCCGAGGTCGCAGTCGTAGTGGCAGTCGAGGCAGGTGGCGGAGTTCAGGTCGTTGTCCTTGAAGATCTTCTCGCCATGGATGCTCGCCCGGTAGTGGGCCAGGGCCTTGCCGTGGCACGCGCCGCACCGCGCCACGGTGTTGACCCTGAAGCCCGGGTTCTGCTTGACGTCCGCCCGCTCCACGTCGTGGCCGCCGTGACAGGACACGCAGCTCGCCCCCCGGGGGCCCCCCTGCTTGACCAGCTTGAAGTGTACGCAGTCGCGGCGGCCCTCGTGGGCCCTGGCGTGGCACCCGTCGCAGGTCTTGTTGGCCGCGGCGCCGCGCAGGGGCGATGACTTGTGGGCCACAGGCACCACCGCGTGGCCGTGGCCATGGCACGCCGCGCAGCCGGGCTTCTTCTTGCTGGCGGTCTTGCCGTGCACGCTGGCCTGGAGCTTGTCGGTGTCGTGGCACGACGCGCAGGACGCCGGGCCCAGCTTGCCGTGGTCGGTGATGTCCTCCACCTTGCCGGCGGCCTCATGGCAGTTGACGCAGGTGACCCCGTTGTCCTCGGTGTGCGGCTCGGCGGCGAAGGCGGTGGCGCTGACTGCGTACTTCTTGCCCACGGTGTCGGCGTCGGCGTGGCACTCCATGCAGGCCGCGTTGTCTGGCTCGTCACCATCGCCGTCGTCGGCCGCGACGCGCAGGGGCGCCAGGAGGATCACGAGCAACACTCCGGCAGCGGCTTGCGGCGTGGGCATCATCTGCGGGCACCGCGGCTTCACAGCGGGCACCCTGAACCCGCGGCGTGGCAGGTCTGGCACATCGGCTTGCTGCGGCAGGCGTCGGCCCGGTCGCGGTTTGCCCAGCCGGGCGGGTGGGGTTTGCCCCCCATGCCGCCGACGGTGTGGCAGCTGACGCAGTTGCTCTTGCCGCCCCGGTCATGGCAGGAGGCGCACCGGTTGATGTCGGTGCGCGCCGCCGCGCCGTGAAACTTGGCCGAGCCGCGGGTCACCCAGCCCGCGGGGTGGACCTTACGCCCCGTCGCCGCGGCGGGCTTACCCGGCACCGCCGCGGCGACCCCCTGCAGGGCGTGGCATGAGCGGCAGTGCTGCTGGCCGTGGCACTTGCGGCAGGTGGCGGGGGCGGAGCGCGCCTCGACGGCGTGGCGGCTCAGGTAGTCGCCGCGATGGATGAACCCCGTCTCCACCTGCTCGGGGAAGACGACGCTGGCCTTCATGGCCCCTGTGCCGGCGTGGCAGTCGGCGCAGTAGGTCTGGTCGTGGCACTGGGCGCAGGCCCGGGTGTTCTGCTTCGCCTTGATCCCGTGCGACCGGGCGAAGCCCGGCCCGTGGCGCAGGGCCCCTGCCGCCCGCGCGCCGCCCCGCTGCAGGTTCTCGTGGCAGCCGGAGCAGCGCAGCCGCGCGTGATCCCGGGCGTGGCACGCCGCCGTGTTGCAGGTCTCGTGGCCGGCCACGGCCATGCGCCCCTGTCCCGCCTCTTCGTGGCATGACGCGCAGCTGGCGCCCCGCTTGATGTGGCCCGCGTGGTCGAAGCGCAGGGCGCGGTCCCGGCGGGCGAAGCGGATCCCGTCCCTGGCGCCCTTGTGGCACTTGGCGCACTCGCCCTTCTCCTCCACCTCGTGGCACCCGGCGCAGGTCTGCTTTTTGGGGATGAAGGCGCCGGCGGTGCCGCCGTCGCTGGCCTCCACGCCGCCGTGGCAGTCGGAGCACTCTGCCTCCTCGGCGTGCACCGCGTGGGAGAAGATCAGCTGCCCGCTGCTGTCGTCGCCGCTGCCCCTGAGGCACCCGCCGGCCAACAGCGCCGCCGCGCACAGGCCAAGGGGCCACGGGTTCAGCGCCGCGCTGGCCGCTCTCATAACGCACCTCCCTTGCTGCTGCCGCCTCCCCCGGGGGCCCAGTGCCCTGTCCAGGTCAGCCGCACCAGGAACGCGCCCTCACGCGTGAAGAGGGGCGAAAAGCCGCCCCGCCCGCCGGCCATCACCGACAGGGACGAGGTCACCGGCGCCACCAGGTATCCTGCCCCGCGCAGGGCGAGGCGGCTGTCGCGCACAAGCTCGTCGAGCAGGGTCAGCTCCAGGTCGGCCACCAGCAGGAAGGCACGGCCCAGCAGAGGCACCGGTACGCGGGTGGCCAGGCGCGCACGGTTGGCCGCGTTATCCCGCGACTCCAGCCGGGTCACCTCCAGCACCGCCGATCCCCGCTGCGCCCCCCCGACGCTGAAGCCCCAGGTTCCAGCCAGGGTGGCGCGGTTACCGCCCTCCACCGCTTCGTCCGCGCCGTCGGCGTCGTAGAAGCGCCGGCCGTAGGAGGCGTCCAGGCTGAGGCGGCGCATCGCCTGCCACCGGGCCGCCAGGGACGCCTCCATGTGGGTCTCGTTGCTGAACACCGAGAAGATGGAGGTGCGCGGGATCCAGAGGTCGGGGCTGGTGAAGTGGAACCCTGCGATGATGCTCACGGGGCGTACGGGGTAGACCGCCGCCGTGGCGCGCGCCTCCTTGAGCCGCACCTCGCCCAGGGCGAGGGTGGCCAGCCCGCTGATGGAGACCTTATCGTGGGGGGTGAAGCTCAGGTCCGCGCCCAGATCCATGTGGGCGGTCTCGCCGTCGAACCAGCGGTGCGACAACGAGACCCCGCCGCTGAGGAAGCCGAGGTCGACGTAGCCCACCCGCGCGCCGACCACGCTGTCCGGCGCGCCGTCGTGGTCGTCGTCGGTGTCGGGCCAGGCCTGGTCCAGCAGCCGGATGCCGGAGATGGCCCCGCCGAACAGGCCCAGCTCCAGGCCGGAGCCGTGGAGGTAACGCGCCCGCGCCCCGTCCACCTGCTCCAGCAGGGTGGCGCCCATGGCCACGAACTGTCGGCCCACGGTGAGCTCGAGCCCGTGGAGCAGCGCCCCCGGGCCGCCTTCCTGCGGGGAGAAGGAGAGGTACAGCGTGTTCACATCGCCAGCGAAGCGCTCCTCCTCCTGGAGATCGAGCATGTCCACCATGCCCCACAGCTGGGTGTGCACCGAGAGCCCCGGCACGCCCAGGTCCCTGGCGCTCAGCTGCACCAGCTGGTGGAACGGCAGGTGGCGGGTCGACCCCTGACCTGCGGGCCGGAGGAACCCGGACAGGAACGAGCGGGTCTCCCAGCTGACGCCGGCGCCCTGGCCACCGGCGGCGTGCGCCGGGGCGGCCAGGAGCAGGATGAGGGTGAGCGGCCTGATCGCGCTGTTCATGGTCATCCTAGAGGTCCACCTTGCCGTCTATGTGCCGGGACGGATCGAACGCGGTTTTATGGCAGGCCTGGCAGTCGGAGGACCGGGGGTGATCGAAGCCTGCCTTCACCTTCCGGGGCGGCGACCCGTGGCATGCATCGCAGGTCATGGTCTGAGGCGACGTCCATTTCCACGACTTGACCGTCGCGCCGTCCAGGCCATGGCAGTGCACGTTGGCGCAGGTGCCCGTGGTCATGTCGTATCCCGCGGCGGGGCCCTTGCCGCCGGCGTACAGCTTGCCGGCCGCGCGGTCGCTGAAGGTCACCTCGGCCCAGCCGTCGCCGTCCAGGTGGCCCTCGGCGTCCACGGTGGCGGGCACCTTGTGACAGTCGGCGCAGGTGGGCGAAACCCAAAGGGCCGAGGCGCGAGACTTGAGGTGCGCGGCGTGGGCTCCAGCCCCGCGCGCGGTGCGGGCGACGGCGCCCGTCAGATCCGCGAAGCGTCGGCCCGCCTTGCCGTCTCCGTGGCAGGTGTCGCAGCCCGTGGGGCCGTCGCTGTGGCAGGTGTAGCAGGATCCCCCGCTCAGAGGGGCCTCCGCCGCCCCGCCGGTGAGCGCCTCGCCGTGGCACGACCTGCACGAGGTGGTCTTCCAGCGCTTGTTTCGCAGAAACCCGCCGTGGAAGCTGGTGCTGGACCGGTTGGTGGTATCCAGCCAGCCGGCCGGGTGGACCGAGCTGTCCTGGTAGGCCGCCTTCGCCTGCACCACCCAGCGCTGAAGCAGGGCCAGGTCGGCGGCCTCGAGGTAGCCGTTGTGGGTCGGCTCCTTGACCGGATCGAGCTTGGTGAGCAGCCGGCTCTCCCCGTCGCCCGGCAGGATGTTGCGCGTATCGTCGCTGCCATGCCCCAGGGCGGCGAGGTAGCTGCCCAGGTCATAGCTGCCGGCGGGCGTCGCGCCGGAGTGGCAACGTACGCAGCGCGTCTCCAGGATCGCCCGCGCCTGATCCCTGTAGGTGGCCGCCGGGGCCTCCCGGGCCGCGGTGGGCGGCCGCACCTCTCCACACGCCCCCGCGAGGAGGGCGCCGAGGGCGGCGGCCAGGGTGAGTTTTCGATGAGTCGTCGCGTGCATTCTGCGGTCCTTGGTTGGCGCCCCGAAAGGAAGCAAGGACCGGACCAGAATTGCGCGAACAGGCGGCCCCGGCGAGGCCGCCTGTTCGCCTTAATTTATTGAAAGATTTGAGAAATTATACCAATTCGATAGTGCGGGTGGAGGCGTCTGGACCCCGCCCGGAGCCCGGCTGATGTAATAGAATGTTTCAGCGATGGTGTTGCGCGGGAAACAGCCTACCTGTCATCCAGCAGGCCCATGCGCTTCATGCGCCGCCACAGGGTCACGCGGCTGATGCCGAGGATCTCGGCCGCCTTGGAGCGGTTCCACTTGGCCTCCTCCAGGGCTTCCATCAGGTCGTTGGGCTGGATGTCCTTGGTGAAGTGCCGCTCGATGGAGGGCGGCAGGTGCCCGGGCCTCACCACGCGGTCCTCATCCACCATGGAGGTGGCGTACCACATCATGTTTTCCAGCTCGCGGCAGTTGCCGGGCCAGTTGTAGCTCGCGAGCCGCTCTTCTGCCTCCGCGCTCAGATCGGGCGGCGTGCCCCCCTGCAGCCAGTGGCGCTCCAGGAAGTGCCGCGCCAGGGGCAGCACCTCCTCCATACGGTCCCGCAGGGGGGGCATGTGGATCGGGAACGCCGACAGACGCCAGAACAGGTCCTCACGGAAGCGCCCCGCGGCCACCTCCTCGCTCAGGTCGCGGTTGGTGGCCGCGATGATCCGAACGTCCACCCGGCGGGTGCGGTTCTCACCCACCCGCTCGAACGCCCGGCTCTGCAGGAAGCGCAGCAGCTTCTTCTGGTGCTCCGTCGAGATCTCGCTGATCTCGTCGAGGAACAGCGTGCCCCCGGCGGCAGCCTCGAACCGGCCGCGGCGCTCGGTGTTGGCCCCCGTGAAGGAGCCCCGGACATGGCCGAACAGCTCGCTGCCCAGCAGGTCCCCGCTCAGCCCCGGGCAGTCGACCTTGACGAAAGGCCCGTCGCGGCGGTCGCTGTTGCGATGGATGAACCGCGCCATCACCTCCTTGCCCGTGCCGCTCTCGCCCGAGATCTGCACCGACATGTTCGCCCTGGCCGCGCGGGTGGCCAGCGTGCACACGTTCTGCATGTCGGCCGAGGAGCAGATCATCGGGTGATCCTCGTCCTGCTGCCGGGGCTTGCGCGGCTCCTCGCCTGCCTCCACCAGGGCGGTCACGTCCACCATGGTCTCCACGCCGGCCACGATGTGCCCGGTCTCGTCCCGGATCGGGTAGCCGTTCTTCAGCACGTGGATCTTGCGCCCGGAGCTGTGGTGCACCTCGCAGCGCTTGGAGCAGATCCCCCGATCCAGGAAGAGCGGGCAGTCGCCGGCGGTCATGGATGAGCAGAACTCGCCGGTGCACGTGTTGCTGCTGAGCACCTTGCACGGCTTGCCGATGATCTCCTCGGCGCTGTAACCGAACAGCTGCTCGGCGCCCCGGTTCCACGAGGTGATGAACCCGTGCTCGTCCACCATGAGCATGGCCTCGCTGATGTGGTCCTGGACGGCGCGCAGCAGGGCCGAGTCGTCTTGGTCGGTTGAAGGGGGAGGTGTTTCGGAGGTTACAGGTCGTTTCATGAGTCCTGCATCAGACTCTAGCACGACAAGGTGGGGCTGCCAGCGCCGCGCGCTCGAGGGCCTGGAGCCGGGGCCGGCTCGTCGGGGAGGGACCGAGGACAGCGGTCTACTTGTTGCGGCTACCGCACTTGGCGGGGTCGTTCATCGGATCGCACGTGTAGCCCAGCGCGGTCCAGGACCAGTTGCCGGTGCTCGTGCCGTGACAGCTCGAGCAGCTCAGCGCCTTGGCCTTGGGCGCCACCTCGTGGTTGATGGTCATGTACATGGAGGTGTAGGCCCAGTCCCACGGCTTGGAGCCAGTGGCCCGGCCGCTGAACTTCTCGGTGCTCTTGATCTGGCCGGCGGCGATGGCGCCCGCGGTCAGCGAGGTGGTCCACAGGTCCTCCACGTCCTGGGCCTTGTAGGCCGACGCCGCCGGGATGCTGGCCCAGAAGCCGCCCTTGCCGAACAGCTTGGGCGCCAGCACCTTGCGCGTGGTGGTGTCCACCGGCTGCTTGCCCTTCATCACCTTGAACGGGAAGATCTTGGCCGCCTTGTCGGCCTTGGTGGCCACAAGCTTCGCCAGCTGGATCGGCTTGGTCTTGGTGCCCTCGCCGGTGGTGTAGCTGTCGCTGAGGGTCAGGCGCTCCACCCGACCGTCGTACCAGCCGAAGGCGGGCTGCACGTCGGCCTGCCACTTGAAGGTGCCCTTCATGAAGTTGTACTCGTCCACCGACTTGCCGCCCACGGTGACCTTCTTGACCCCGTCGGTGCCGATGGTCTTGTTGCCCGCGGTGGACCAGTCCCAGTCCATCTTGGTGGGCTGCTGGCGGCTGAAGGCGGGGATGTGGCAGGTCTGGCACGCCACGTCCAGGGCGTGGTTGTTCATTGAGGCGGACTTGTGGGGCGCGCCGCCGTGGCAGTCCACGCAGTCCACGCGGCCCTCGCTCACGGGCAGGTGCACGCCCTGGCCCAGCATCTTGTGGCCGCCCGTGGCGTGGCAGTCGGCGCAGACGAAGGCGCCCTTGGCGCTGCCCATGTGCACGTCCGCCGCCGCGGCGGGGGTGGCCATGGCGGAGCCGAGGTCGCCCTTCTTGACGTTGTCGCCGCCGCCGGCGCTGAAGTGGCAGCGGCCGCAGGTGGAGCGGGTGGGCGCGCCCACGCTCTGGGCGGCGGCGGCCATGTCCACGGTGGCTGCCGGGGCGCCGGCGGTCTTCTTGTCCTTGCTGTACTTGGTGGAGTGGCAGGCCAGGCAGTCGATGGCCGTCTTGTCGGTGAAGTCGAACTTGCTGTCCTTGTAGCCGTAGCCGGCGTGGCACTGGCTGCAGCGGGCCTCGTTGGAGGCGATGGCCACGCAGAAGTTGTTCACCAGGTTGTTCTTGCCCACGGTGGTCTTGGTCTCCGAGCCCTTGAGGTTCGGCGTGGGTCCGACCCACTTCCAGTGAGCGGTCTTGAGCATGTCCTCGCCCGCCTGGGGGTGGCACTTGAGGCAGGCGGTGGTGACAGCCTTGCCGCCGGCGGCGTCCGCGGTGAACGGCCCCTTGAGCTCGGCGAGGCTGGAGTGGTCGAAGCTCTTGCCGCCCACTGGCTTGCACACCTTGGCCGTGGTGTCGCAGGTCAGGCCGTCCTTGCAGCTGTCCACGCAGTAGGGGGTGCCGTGGTTGGTGTCGCACCGCTGGCACGCCACGCACTTTCCACCGCACGGGTCCGAGGCCTTGACGCAGGCGCCGCTGACGCAGGAGGTGCCGGTTGAGCACATGCTCTTGCACACCGGGGTGGTACCCGAGGTGTCGCACATCTCGCACGCCTTGCACGCGGGGCTGCACTTGACCACGGCTGGCGCGGCGCACTTGTTGTTCTGGCAGGAGGTGCCAGCGGCACAGTTGTCCACGCACACGGGCGTCGCGCCCGAGGTGTCGCATGTCTGGCACGCCTTGCATGGCGTCGCGCAGGTGGGCGGCTTGGTGGTGTTGTCGTTTTCATCATCGGAGCATCCGGTGAGCCCGATGAGCAGGGCGCATGCAACGCTGAGCAGTGCTCGATACATCTGTCTTCCTCCTGGTGGCGGCTCGGCTCGTGCCCTGCAACGGGCGCGGGCCATTTCTGTACGTTTCCTGGGGACGGCAGGAAGCAATACCCGAGCCAACTACCAGAAGAAGTGGGATTTAAATAAGTTGTTATATTTCAAGCGGATATGTGGCTTATGATCTTAGCCTTGCCTGCCTGTTTCCAGGGGCTGAAACAGTACGTTTCAGCGGTCGTTTCATGAAACGTTTCGCGCGCGGCTCGCCGCTGCCATCGCCGACGCGATGGTCGAGTTGGGGCTGCTCCAGCGGTAGCTACGGCTCGCCCTGCCGGTCCAGGTAAGCGCTCAACGCTCGCGTGCGGCGGACCTGGCTCACCATCAGCATGCCGGTGACCAGCACGATGACCCAGGCGATGATCAGGTTGTCCAGGGGCGCCTGGCGCGCGGGGTGGAACAGCACCGCGTCGGCGGCCAGGACGCCCAGCCCCACCGCCGACATGGCGGTGGTGAGCTTCACCGCGCTCTCCCGCAGCGACACCCCCGAGAGCATGATCGCCAGGGGGTAGCCCATCATGCCGAGGCTGGTCAGCCCGTGCACGATGGAGAGCACCCCCGTGAGGAACGCCACGTCCATCACCCCCCAGGCGTGGCTGGTGAGGCGCTCGTTGTCCACCCGCCGCTCCACCCCCCGCAGGAGCACCGAGGCGCAGGCCCACAGCCCGAGCAGGCCGCCCACCACGAGGTCATGGGGCATGGCCACCGACGGCACGAAGAAGTATTGCAGCACGTGGATCACCGACAGGAAGGTGAGCACCCCCAGGTGGGCCGCCAGCGGCGTCTCCTTCTCGACCCAGCGGCGCAGGCGGGCCCACGGGCCCGAGCCCTCGGCGTCGGTGGTCTTGCCCTCGAGGAATCGGTCGAGGTCGTCGGCCAGGGCCCCCGCGGTCTGGTAGCGCCGCTGCCACTTCTTCTCCAGGCACTTGAGGCAGATCGACTCCAGGGGGCGGGGCACGCCGGGGTTGGTCTGCCGGGGCGGCGCGGGGGGCTCCTTGATCACCTGGATCACCGTCTTGAGCGGCGTCTCGGCCTCGAAGGGGGGGCCGCCGGTGAGCATCCGATAGAGCAGGGCGCCCAGGGCGTGCACATCGCTCCACGGGCCCATGGGGCCGAGCTGTTCGGCCGCCTGCTCCGGCGCCATGTAGTGCGGCGTGCCCATGATGTTGCGCGTGCCGGTGAGGCGCTCGTTGACCTCCAGCAGGTGGGCCAGGCCGAAGTCGGTGACCTTGGGCCTGCCGCTGTCGTCGATGAGGATGTTGGAGGGCTTCAGGTCCCGGTGCAGGATCCCCTGCTCGTGCATGTGGTGCACCGCCCGGGCGATCTCCGAGACCAGCCGCGCCGCCTCCTGCACGGGCAGCCCGCGCGACGACATCAGCCCCTCGAGGTCCTGCCCGTCCACCAGCTCCATGGCGAAGTAGCTCTGGCCGCACCACTGGCCCGCGTCGTACACCTGCACCACCCCGGGGTGCTTGCCGCGGGCCGCGGCGATGGCCTCGCGCTGGAACCGGGAGAGCTCGGTCTCGCCGATGCAGACCCGCATGATGATCATCTTGAGGGCCACGGTGCGATCCAGGTTCTTCTGGCGCGCGCGGTAGACCACGCCCATGCCCCCGCGGCCCATCTCGCCCACCAGCTCGTAGTCGCCAAACTGCACCGGCTCAACGGAGCTCGGTTCCGCGGGTGGGTGCACGCCCGGGTGCTGCCTGAAGGCGTCCTCCAGGCCGTCGTAGTTACCGTCGCGCTCGCTCATCTGGGCTCCATCCTGACTCTCGACCTCGCCCATTGTATAGCACCGTCTCACCTGATCGGGGGGTGCTATGCTCTGTCGGTGGTTCGGCTCCCGGCATACCTCCTGATCGCCGCCGCGGCGGCGCTGTGGGCCGGCTGCGGCGAGGACGCCGCGTGCAACGGCGACGAGCGCCTCTGCCAGCGCGGGCTCGACGAGGTGGCGCTGGCGTGCACCCACAACGCCATGGCCAGCGCCGAGGCCGGCTGGCCGGCGCCCAACCATCGCGACGGCCCGCTGCGGCAGCTGCGCGACGGCGTGCGCGCCCTGATGCTCGACCTGCACTACTGGTCCGGGGAGGTGGCGCTGTGCCACGGGCCGTGCGCCCTGGGCAACATCCCGCTGCGGCAGTTCCTGGACGAGCTGCGCGGCTTCCTGCTGCAGCACCCGCGGGAGGTCGTGGTGTTGATCCTCGAGAGCTACGTGGACCGGGTGGACGTGGCGCGGGCGCTGGCCGCGGCCCGCCTGGACGCCATGGTCCACGCCCAGAAGGCTGGCGCGCCCTGGCCCGCGCTGGGGCAGATGATCGCGCGCGGCCACCGGCTGGTGATCCTCTCCGACCGGCAGGGCGGGGTCTACCCCTGGTACCACCGCGTGTGGGACCACGCCTGGGAGACGAACTGGAACAACAAGGACCCGGCCAAGCTGAGCTGCAAGCGCAACCGCGGCAAGGCCAGCAACCCGCTGTTCATCCTGAACCACTTCGTCTCGGCGCCGCTGCCGGACGAGCAGGTGGCGCGCAAGATCAACGCCCGGGACTTCCTGCTGGCCCGGGCGCGCCAGTGCCAGCAGGAGAGCGGCCGCCTGCCCAACTTCGTCACGGTGGACTTCCACCACGTGGGCGACCTGATGGCCGTGGTGCGAGAACTCAACGAGCTGCGCTGATCATTCCTTGAGGGCGCGGCGCTGGTCCACGGCCGCGGTGAGCTGACGGTACGCCGCCGACGGCTCCTCCAGCCAGGGCATGGTCAGCGGCTCACGGTCGGGCAGGCGCAGCACCAGATCCCCGTGGCCCGAGCGGCGCAGCTGGAGCGTGACGTCCAGCGCCGGGCCCAGGGGCAGGGCGCGGACCGTGACCTTCTCGTCGCCCGGCTCCACCAGCAGCACCCGGCGATCGGTCAGGGCGTAGCGCGTGGTCCTGGCCTGGCCCAGCGCCTGCTTCGCCTTGATCCCGGCGACCCCGCCCATGAGCAGCAGGAAGCTCCCCGCCGGGACGCTGAAGGCGGGGGGCATGCCGCGCAGCATCCCAACCACCAGCCAGAAGGCGAAGAAGCCGAGGCCGAGGCCGAACAGCACATGCCGGCGCCGGAACACCTTGCGGGACGGGTCAGGGCCTCCCGCCCAGAGCACCTTCTCGTCGGGCAGCAGGTGCGCACGCAGCAGCGGATCGAGCCGGTCCTCCGCGGGGGGGGCCGGCTCGGCGAGCTCTGCCTCCAGCGCGGCGATGCGCTGGTGCGCGGCTTCCAGCTCGTCGCGGTACGGGTCGTCGACCATGCTCGCGCTCGCCCCTCAGGCAGGATCAGCGGCGCGCCGGCATGTCGCGGCCGCCCACCATCACCTGAACCGAGGACCCGGGGTCGCTCTGGAGTTCCTCGGCCAGGTAGGTGGCGCCGGCCACCTGGCTGATGAGCGGGACCCCCAGCTTCTTGAAGTGCGCCGCCAGGGTGGGCGTGACCATGCCACCCTCCCAGGGGCCCCAGTTGATGGAGCGCACCAGGCACTCGCCTCTGCGCTTCTGCGCCTCCAGCAGCGCCACCTGATTGAGCACCTCGTTGGCCATGGCGTAGTCGCACTGGCCCAGGTTGCCGTGGCGCGCGGCCACCGACGAGAAGAGGCAGAGCAGGTCGATGGGATCATCGGCCGTGGCGTCCAGCAGGTTACGCAGCCCCTGCACCTTGGTGTCGAAGACCAGGTCGAATTGCTCCTGCGTCTTGTCCATGATCCGCTTGTCCGAGAGCACACCGGCGGCGTGGATCAGGCCAGTGATCGGGCCCCACTTGTGGCGAGCCCGGGCCAGGGCGTCCTGCAGCGCGTTGGCGTTTCGCAGGTCCACCGGCAGGTAGAGCGCCTCACCGCCCGCGGCCTGGATCCCATCCACCGTGGCGCTGATCTCGCGGCCCGCCAGCACCGCCGTGGCGAGGCGGCCCAGCTCCACCGGCTTGGGGGACTGGCCTCGCGCCACCGCGTCTTGCAGCAGCGCCTTCTTCAGCTCGGCGTCCGCGGTGAGCCCCTCGCAGCAGGCGGGCTCCTCCTCCACGGTCGAGCGGCCGAGCAGCAGGAACCGGGACTGGTGACGGCGGGCCAGCTCCACCATGCACCCCGCGGTGACGCCACGGGCGCCGCCGGAGACCACCACCACCGACTTCTTGTTGAGTACGGTGGGGCCGGGGCGGGGGGGCGCGGCGCGGTCCTTGAGGGTGGTGCGGGTGCCGTCCTCGTGCAGCCCAACCTCGCGTTCGGGGCCGCCCTTGAACAGCTCGTCGAACAGCACCTGGGCCAGCTCGCCGGAGGAGCGGCTGCCCCGCTCGATGTCGATGGCCTTGACCTTCGCCCGGCTCCACTCCTTGGACGCGGTGCGCGCCAGGCCGGCCAGGCCACCGAGCCAGGCGTGCACGCCGCCCTCGCCGGTGAGGCCGAAGTCGCCGCCGGTCGCCTGCACCGTGATGAATACGCCGCCCACGTTGGTCATCTGATCTGCCACGCGGTTGGCAGCGCGGAAGGCCTCGCGGTTGACCGGGATGGCCGAGTGTCGATCCAGCACAGGGCGCATGCCGCCGGTGAAGATCACGCCGCGCGCCGACTTGGGCACCTCGCGGGTGACCAGATCCACCCGCAGACCTTTCTGGCGCAGCTTGCCCACCAGGATGCGGGCCAGACCCGCGCCGTCGTCGGTGACCACCAGCAGGTCGCCGCCCATGCTGTCCATCATGTTGTGGCCCGACGCCGGGGCGGGGACCTCATGGACCTCCAGCCGGACCAGGCCTGTGGAGGTGATGCTCTCCTCCACGTTGGTGGCGTCGAGCACATGAAAGCCCGCCTCGGCGTCGGGCGCCACATCACGCTCCAGCTCGATCTTTGCGGGCTCGGGGGCGGGAGCGGGATCGGATTCGGGAGCGGGCTCGGGCTCGGGGGCGGAGGCGGAATCGGGAGCGGGTTCGGGAGCGGGCTCGGGGGCGGAGTCGGGGGACGGGGCTTCGCCGTCGAGGTAGCTCTCCATCAGCCCCAGCACCTCGCCCAGGGTCTCGAGGTTGGGCAGCTCCGTGGCGTCCACCTCGGGGATGTAAGGCGCCTTCTCCTGCAGGGAGCTCAGGATCTCCACTCGCTTGATGCTGTCGATGCCGAGGTCCGACTCGAGGTTCATCTCCATCTCGAGGATATCCTCGGGGTAGCCCGTCTTCTCGGACACCACCGCCAGGAGCATGGCGCGCATCTCATCGGGAGTGGGCGCCTCGCCCGGCAGGTGGGGAGCCGGGCCAGAGGGCGCGGCAGGGGCGGTGGCCGCGGTCGCCAGGGCAGGAGCAGCAGCCGGAGCGGGGGCGGGGGCAGGCGCAGGCGCGGCCGCGGGCGCGGCAGGAGGCGCCGGCATCCGGTAAGCAGGCGGCGCGGGGAAGTGCGGCTCGGCAGGCGCGGGCGGCGTCGGCGGCAGCGTCACGCCCTCGGGCGGCGCCGGCAGGGGGGCGCCGTCAGCCGGCCCACCCGTGACCAGAGATTGCAGGCCCACGGCGGTGGTCTCCGCCGCGTGCAGGAACGCCAGGTGGCTCTCGGCCATCAGCCGCTGGTAGGTCGCGTGGGCGTGGGAGATCTGCTGCTGCAGCTCCTGGTAAGCCTGAAGCCAACCCTCGGGCGGGGCCTCGGCCATGTCGGCGCCGTTGGCCGCGGCGGCCCCGTCGTCATGCTGCATCTCGGTCCCTTCCCTCGTCTCTTTCCCGTCGGATGGCATCAGCGAGCCTCCTGTCGGGCAACTCGGTCGCTGCCCTTACTCATGCCGGGTGGTGGCCCTTCAGGCCAGCGCCCGGGGTGCAAAATCGAAGGCCTCCCGCGGCACGGTCACGCCGTGGCTGCGCAGCTGCTGGCACCGGGTGATCACCGCCGCGCCCTCCAGCAGGTTGAGCGCCACCTGGACCACGGAGCGCTCCTCGGGGCGCTCCATGAAGCTGCCGCGCACCCAGCGGTTGAACGAGCCCATGGCCGGGCCGCACCAGATCTGAAAGTCGAGCCGCCGATCCGGTTCGCCGATGATGGCCCAGCGGCTGGACTTGCCCAGGTACCAGCGGAACACCAGGGCCATGCGGTGGCGCGCGTCTCCCTCGGCGCGCTGCAGCTCTGCCGGGTTGCGGTCTTCAAAGAACGCGCGCGTCTCCTGCCAGATCCCTTCCAGCGGCGCCTTGAACAGCTCGTCCTCCAGCCGCGAGCGCAGCTCGGCGGAGATCCCCTCCAGCGAGTCGTTTCCGGCGTAAACCTCGGCCAGCAGCGTGGCCCGCTGGGCGAACAGGGTGCCGCGCTTGAGCACCTGGACCTTCACCCCCATCTCGAACATGTCGGGCGATGGCGCCATCACGACGTCAGCCAGGTCTGCCTCGGCCAGCATGGCCCGCGCCTCGGGGGAGATGCCCGCCTCGGCCGTGGCCTGGTTCACCGTGCCGGTGAGCACGTAGTCGGCGCCCAGGGCGAACGCGGCCGCCACCGCCGAGGGCGTACCCAGGCCGCCGGCGGCGCCCACCCGTAGGGGGCTGGTGTATCCATGCTCCTGCCGCATCGCCTGGCGCAGCTCCAGCATGCACGGCATGAGCACGGCCAGGGGGCGGTTGTCCGTGTGGCCGCCCGAGTCGCCCTCCACGGTCACATCTCCGGCCAGGGGGACCCGCGCCGCCAGGCTGGCTTCGGCATCGGTGAGCTGCCCCTGCTCCACGAGGGCCGCCAGGATATCTGCCGGGGCCGGCGCCATGAACAGGCGGGCCACCTCGGGGCGAGAGACCTTGGCGAACAGGTGGTTCTGCCGGGTGACCTGCCCGTCGGGGCCCTCGGCCAGTCCGGCGCAGGCGTAGCGGACCACCGCCGGGGTGAGCTTCATGTAGGCCGAGGCCGATACACGACGAATCCCGCGCCGGAGGTAGAGGTCGGCCACCGCCGCCTCGAGCTCCGGCTCGTTGGGCGAGAAGATCAGGTTTGAGCCAAAAGCCGGCGCTTCATCCCGGAGCCTCGCGGAGCGAGGCGAGGACGCCGGCTTCCCCCGGAGGGGCGCAGATCCGGCGCCAGCCTCATCTCCCAGCGCACCCTGGATCTCGTCCAGGCCTCGCACCACCTCGTCGAAGCCGAGGCCGCCGGCGCCGAAGAAGGCGAGCAGCCCCTGGCTCGCCATGGTGATGACCAGGCGCGCGGAGGCGATGCCGTTGGCCATGGCCCCGGCGATGTACGGGAAGCGCACCCCGTGGGTGGCCGTGAAGCTGCGGTCGCCCAGCCACTCGGGGTACAGGGCGGGCAGGGTGCCCAGCAGCTGGTAGTCACCGCCGGCGCTGCTCACCCGGCCCCCCAGCGCCGCCCCCAGGTTGCCCGTGGCGGGGTCGCGCACCAGGTGGGCAGCCTGCCGCGGATTGTGAATGATCCGCAGCAGCTCCGCGCCGCCAAACGCGGGCGGCTCCTCCACCGCGCTCCAGCCCCCGAATGCCGTCAGATCGCTCGCTATCATGGAGCAGGAGTATGGACTACGGAATGCCAGAATGCCAGAGTGCCAGGATGCCAGACTGCCAGAATGAGCTCGAGAAATCGCATTCGCCGGGGGCGCGGTCGCGGCCCCCGGCCACAGCCTGGCGCAGCCAGGCGAGCAACATGGCGCGGCGAAGCCGCGCAGCAGTGAGCGCCGGGCCGTCAGGCCCGGTGGGCACTGCTAACCAGAATGCCAGGATGCCACAACGCGAGATTGGACGTCGTAGCCTGGTCCTGGGGTTCGTACTGCTGGCCGGCTGTCCGGCCACCACTCCGGCTCCCGAGGCGCCGCCCGGGCCGGCGGTGCTGGGGCCGGTGGAGGTGAAGTACGGGCCGGCGGACGGGCAGGTGATGGACATCTACCGGCCGGAGAAGCCGTTTGCTTCACCGCTGCCGGCGGTGATCCATATCCACGGCGGCGGCTGGATGTTCGGCGACAAGGAGAAGCTTGGCCCGGCCTCGCGCCGGCTGGCAGCCCTCGGCATGGTGGTCTACGCCATCAACTACCGGCTGGTGCGCGGCAAGACCAACCGCTGGCCCACCTGCTGGAACGACACCCACCGGGCGCTGCGCTGGATCATCGATAACGCCGCCGATCAGGGGGTGGATACCGAGCGCATCGCCGCGGTGGGCTACTCGGCCGGGGGGCACCTGGCGGCTCTGCTCGGCACCCGCGCCGAGACGCGCCTGTTGCTGCGCGGGGTGGTGGACTTCTTCGGCCCGGCCGACATGCGCCCGCAGATGGAGGGCGCCCGCGGCCCCTTCGTGCTGTTCGGCAGCCGCCTGTCCACGCCCAAGGAGAAGTACCTGGAGGCGTCCCCGGTGACCCTGGTGACCGACGAGTCGCCGCCGTTCCTGATCCTGCACGGGGACAGGGATCGCGTGGTGCCCCTGGTGCAATCGCGGCGGCTGCGCAACGCCCTCCGTTCAAAGGAAGTGGAAGTGAAGCTGGTGGTCTACAAGGGTGAGCGCCACGCCTTCAACTGGCCCCGCGGGGGCGAACCGAGCCTGGCAGCCAAGGACTCCTGGCGCCGAACGGTGGCGTTCTTGAAGCGACGGCTTCTGGACGGACCCCGGCGCAAACCGATGTGGCCCAACAGGCCCTTCAGCCGCCTGAAGAGCTGGGTGCCAGAACCGGATCGCGCCTCCTGGGACCGGCTGAAGCCCCACCTGGCTCGAGCGCTGACAGAACACCCCGCGCTCTGCGACGAGAAGTGTGACCAGGCGCTGCGCTTCATGCCGGACGGCGAGGTGCGAATGGGCAAGACAACCTGGGAACAGATCGCCTGGAGCTGCGACATGGCGGGCGATCTGGCCAAAAAAGATGAGCGAGTGGTGGGGGCCTGGCGGCTGAAGGGCGGCCACCTTGAGCTGCGCACCGCCGACGGCATCTGGGCCCGGGTGGATGTGAGCTTCGGTGAACCCACCAGATCGATGAAGGAAACAGTCAAGACTCCCGACTCCATCCTGCTCAACGGCGGCCCCTGGCCCGGCAACTGGGCCGTGCTGTACGAAGAGAGGCGCAGCATCGAAGACTGCACCCCCATGATAGAGGGCGGCCCCCCCGAGGGCGAGGAGTGAACCGAAATAAAATGTCAAGTGTAGGGGTCTGACCCCCCTATATGACATTTTCGTTCTGGCATTCCGGCGTTCTGGCATTCTGGCATTCTGGCATTTGCTCTGGTATCCCTTGGTAGCTCATGAGCCAGACCAAATCCGACAGGGCCAAAGAGGCCAGCCTCGTCATCTGGCAGCCCGACCGCACCGCCGCCGCCGCCGCAAATACGGACGAGGCCGCGCGCCTGCGGGTCCAGGCCGCCATTCAGGCCGCCATCGCCTACACCATGGGCGGCCTGGTGTTCTACTTCTGGTCCCGCACGGTGGGGACCGTGGCGCTGTGCGCTGGCACCGTCATCCTGCTCGCCGGGCTGATCTCACCCACGGTGGCGTTCAAGGCGATCAAGCGGGTCATCGACACCATCGTCCTGGGCGTGGGCAAGGGCTCGGCCTACGTGTTGCTCGGCCCCGCGTTCTACCTCCTCTTCGCGCCCCTCGGCCTGCTGCTTCGCCGGGGCAAGGGGGACAAGCTCGCTCGCACCCTGGAGCCGTCGGCTGACACCTACTGGACCGAGGTGGCGCCCTCGGGAGAGCAGGGCGGGCTGGACGCCTTCAGGCGCCAGAGCTAGATCGACATGAAGATCCTCGGCATCAGCTGCTACTACCACGACGCCGCCGCCTGCGTGGTCGCCGACGGCGAGGTCGTGTCCGCCGCGCAGGAGGAACGGTTCACCCGCAAGAAGCATGACGCGGAGTTCCCCTCCAACGCCGTGCGCTACTGCCTCGCCGAGGCGGGCGTGGGCCAGGGCGGACCCGACGCGGTGGTGTTCTACGACAAGCCGATCCTCAAGTTCCACCGCATCCTGGAGACCTACCTCGGGGTGGCGCCTTCGGGCGGCAGCTCCTACATGCAGGCGATCCCGCTGTGGCTCAAGCAGAAGCTCTGGATCAAGTCCCACATCCAGGACGCGCTCATCGACGCCGACGTGGAGATCCCCGGGGAGATCCTGTTCGCCCAGCACCACGAGTCCCACGCGGCCAGCGCGTTCTACCCGTCGCCGTTCCAGGAGGCCGCGGTGGTGAGCCTCGACGGCGTGGGCGAGTGGGCCACCTCCACCATCGGGGTGGGGGAGGGCAACGATCTGCGGCTGCTGCGGGAGATCCGCTTCCCTCACTCCCTGGGCCTGCTCTACTCGGCCTTCACCTACTTCACCGGCTTCCGCGTCAACTCGGGCGAGTACAAGCTCATGGGCCTGGCGCCCTACGGCGAGCCGAAATATGCCGACGAGATCCGCGAGCACCTCATCGACCTCAAGGAGGACGGCTCGTTCCGGCTGAACATGGAGTACTTCGGCTACCTCGACGGCCTGGTCATGACCTCGCCCCGGTTTGCCAAACGCTTCGGGGGAGGGCCGCGCAAGCCGGAGAGCCCCATCACCCGCAGGGAGATGGATCTGGCGCGCTCGATCCAGGAGGTGACCGAGGAGATCGTGCTGCGCATCGGCCGGCACGCCCGGGAGCTGACGGGCAAGCGCAACCTCTGCCTGGCCGGCGGCGTGGCCCTCAACTGCGTGGCCAACGGCAAGCTGCTGCGCTCGGGGATCTTCGACGAAATCTGGATCCAGCCCGCCTCGGGTGACGCCGGCGGCGCCCTGGGCGCGGCCCTGGCGGTGTGGTACCGCGGCATGGACAAGCCGAGGCAGGCCGACGGCGCCGCCGACGCCATGGCCGGCTCGTACCTCGGCCCCGAATTCTCCCCAGAGGCGATCCGCACCTACCTGGATCACAACGGCTACAAGTACGAGGAGCTCCCCGACGACGACCAGTGGGCCGCGCGCCTGGCCGCCATCATCGCCGACGAGAAGGTGATCGGCCTGTTCCACGGGCGCATGGAGTTCGGCCCCCGCGCTCTGGGCAACCGCTCCATCATCGCAGACTCCCGCTCACCCAAGATGCAGTCGGTTGTGAACCTCAAGATCAAATACCGCGAGAGCTTCCGCCCCTTCGCCCCCACGGTGCTCGAGGAGCGCATCGGCGACTACTTCGACATCCACTGCCCGTCGCCCTACATGCTGCTGGTGGCCCAGGTGCAGCAGGAGCTGCAGACCCCGCCTGAGGAGGAGCAGCGCGTGGACGACCTCATCGAGTGGGTCAACCAGCCGCGCTCCACCATCCCGGCCATCACCCACGTGGACTACTCGGCGCGCATCCAGTCGGTGAGCGCCGAGACCAACCCGCGCTACCACCGGCTGATCAAGGCCTTCGACGACCTCACCGGCTGCGGCGTGATCATCAACACCAGCTTCAACGTGCGCGGCGAGCCCATCGTCTGCACCCCCGAGGACGCCTACCGCTGCTTCATGCGCACCGAGATGGACTACCTCTCCCTCGGCCCCTTCCTGCTCAAGAAGACCGAACAGCCTCACTTCGACGACAAGGAGAAGTGGCGCGAAGAGTTCGTGCTGGACTGATCAGGTGCAGAGTGGGACTGGGCGCCGGCGGCGCAACAGCGCCCGCCGGCCATTAGCCTGGCGCAGCCAGGCGAAAGAACAATCGAGCCGGCTCGCGCTGTTCCAGGTGGGACACCGTCCCGCCTAGAACAGCGTGTAGATAAAAGGCACCGCCGCGCTCTGGGCGAACCAGACGAACACGCCCAGCACGATGAGGGTGATGATGATCGGGATCATCCACCACAGCTTGTTCTGCCACAGGAAGGCGAACAGCTCCTTCAGGATGGACGCGCGGCTGCTGATCTTCTTCCCGATGTTTGCCATGGGCTGATTATAATCATCAGCGCCCGCCTGTCAGCTTTCAGCGGCCACCGGTGTTAAGATGCCCCCATGTCTGGCTGGACACTGGTGGCCACGGGGGTGACGTACAAGATCGGCAGCGCCACCCTCATCTCCGGGATCAGCGTCACGATCCCCGAGGGAAAGGTGACGGCGATCATCGGGCCCTCCGGCTCGGGCAAGAGCACCCTGCTGCGCTGCCTCGGCACCCTGTACGAGCCGACCCAGGGCACGGTCACAGCAGACGGCCAGGCCCTCAAGGCGCTGGGCGATGCCTACCGCGCCCGCCTGGGCTACGTACCCCAGGACGACGTGGTGCACCCCGAGCTGTCGGTGCAGCACGAGCTCTCCTTCGCCGCCCGCCTGCGCCTGGACACCGCCGTGAGCGACGAGGACCGCCAGGCGCTGGTGGCCCGGGTGATCAAGGAGCTCGGCCTGGTGAAGCAGGCCAATCAGAAGATCGCCCGCCTGTCGGGCGGCCAGCGCAAGCGGGTCAACATCGGCATCGAGCTGCTGGCGGACCCGAGGGTGATCTTGCTGGACGAGCCGGCCTCTGGCCTGGACCCGGCCACCGAGGAGGACCTGCTCGGCATCCTGCGTCGCCTGGCAAAGCAGGGGCGCACCGTGGCCCTGACCACACACTCCATGGAGTACCTCGACCAGGTGGATCGCGTCCTCGTCATGATGGAGGGCGCCCTGATCTTCAGCGGCTCCCTGGATCGCCTGCTGTCCCACTTCGGCATCCCCCACGCGGCGGAGATGTTCCGCACCATCCGTAAGAAGGGTGTGGCCCACTGGCGTGAGGGGTGGGCCAGATCGCGCAAGGAGTGAGACCCATGGCCAGGCCCGGCTTCAGCTCGCAGCTCAGCACCCTGCTCGACCGGACGGTGATGGTCTACCTCGGCTCACCCACGGCCCTGCTGATCATGCTGGTGCAGCCGCCCCTCATCGGCCTCATCCTCGGCTTCGGCTGGCAGAACCAGGAGGCCACCCGGGCCACGTTCCTCTGCATGTCCATCGCCGCCATCTACATCGGCTCCATGAACGCCGCCACGGCCATCGTGCGCGAGCGCCCCATCTTCGACCGCGAGCGCATGTTCCGGCTCAGCATCTGGGCCTACCTGCTGTCCAAGCTGGCGGTGCTGGCCGCCGTTTGCGCCGGGCAGATGGTGCTGCTGCTCGTGGCCCAGTCGTACCTGATGCACCTGCCCGCCGGGGTGTGGAACCATATCCTGCTGGTGGTGGCGCTCACCGTCAGCGGGGTGGCGGCCACGGGCCTCGGCCTGGCCATCAGCGCCTTCGCCCGCAGCTCCTACGTGGCGGTGCTGCTGGTGCCGGTGCTGATCATCCCGCAGATCGTGTTCACCGAGGTGGTGCTCAAGGGCGGCATCGAGAAGAAGGTGCCCGCGGTGGTGGAGAAGATCACCATCACCAAGTGGGGCTTCGAGGCGCTGTACATGGTGGGCAGCGATGGGAAGTGGGGCAGCTTCGCCGGCAGCGTGCTGGCCATGCTGGCCCTGCTGGCGGGGTTCCTCACCCTGGCCGCGCTGAAGCTGCGGCTGGACGACCGCTGATCAGGAGACGAGATGAAGAAGAAGATCCTGCTGGTCTTTGTGTTGCTGCTGGCCCTCGGGGCTGGCGCCTACGCGGTGCTCACCGGGGCGACCTCGGTCTACCAGTCCGACGCGCACATCATCAAGAAGAAGTCGAACCGCTTCTTCGAGTGCATCAAGTTCAAAGAGTTCGACGAGGCGTCCAAGTTCCACCACCCGGACGAGCAGAAGCAGGCCAACATCCCCAAGCTCATCGAGGACCTGTTCGCCGTGCCGCCAGAGCAGCTCGACATCCAGGAGGTGAACGTGCTGTTCGGGGAGATCGACTCCAGCGGCGTGCTGGGCAAGGTCAAGACCCGCTGCACGGTGCAGCTGCTCAACAGCAAGGAGATCCGCAACCCCGAGGTGATGCTCTACTGGAAGAAGCTGGGCGGCAACTGGTACCTCAAGCTGCGCAGCACCCTGGTGCGCAAGCCCCGCATGAACAAGTAGCGGCCCGCGCGCCTCAGTCGATGGTGCCCAGGGCGTAGCGCAGGATGAAGTCGGTGGCGGCGTCGATGATGCGGTCCCGCTCGAAGGAGTTCTCTTCCCGGCTGTAGAGGATGTAGTCCTCCAGCAAGCTGTCCAGGAACAGCATCACCATGTAGGCGCCCACCTCCGGGTCGGGCAGCTTGACGATGGGCACCGCCGCCAGGATCTGTCGCACCGCCTGGTGAATCTCCGCCTCCTGGGCCCGGCGGATCTCCTGCAGCTCCGGGATCCTCCGGGACTGCTCGCCCAATACGCGGCGCAGGCCAGGCCGCTGGGAGTAGACCTTGAACGCCAGGGCGATGGTCTTGCGCACCAGCTTGCCCATGTCCTGCCCCACCAGGTCAGTGATGGAGAACTCGTTGAGCACCAGGCTGCGCAGGTCCGTGATCTCCTGCTGGTACAGCTCCTTGATGATCGCCTTCTTGTCCGCGAAGTAGCGGTACAGGGCTCCCACGGAGACCCCCGCCTTGCTCGCGATCTGGTGTGTGGTTGTCTGCTCGTAGCCCCTGGATTCGAACAGGTCGGCCGCTGCATGCAGGATCGACTTGTAGGTCTCCTGGCTGCGGCTCTGCTTGGGTTGGTGTCGCTGTTCGGGTGGCGCCATGTTTCAGACTGTATACCGGTTTTGCCCCGACTGGCCAGGCTCGCTGAAATAAAGTGACAAATGCGTCGCATTTACTCTTGAAAAAGCGACGGCCTGGTTCCATCATACTGAAACGCGACAGGGCCGTCGCGTTCTGGATTCAAAAAACGGCAGGTGAGCAGGAACCCGGAAGGGAGCAGGCGACACAAGATGATTCCTCTCGACGAGCAGTCCACCGCACCGAAGCGGCACCTCAGGACCATCAGCGCTGGAGACGCGGACAGGGCGCAGGCGCCCGCCCCCGCGCCGGGCGCATCGCCGCTCAGAGCCCCGCACCTGCGGGTGGTCCCGCCCGAGGCCGAGGTCAACCCGATCCTCCAGCAGCGAGACCCCGCCTTCATCCGCCGTATCTACCCCTACATGGCAGCCCTGGTGGATCGCTACTATCGCGCCGAAGTGCAGGGTGTGGAGAACATGACCGACCGGGCGAGCCTGGTGATCAGCACCCACAACGGCAGCTACTACATGCCCGATTTGCTGGCGCTGCAGGTGGCCTACTGGCGCCGGTTCGGCATGGAGACGCCGTCCTACGGCATGGCCCACAAGGCGGCCATCGAGATGCCCATCGCGCGGGACTACGCCCCCAAGCTCGGCGCCCTGTACGCCTCGCCCGAGAACGCGCGCATCGTGCTGGAGTCCGACGCCCCGCTGCTCATCTGCCCTGGCGGCGACCGGGACGCGCTCAAGCCGTTCTCCCAGCGTCACCAGATCAAGTTCGGCAAGCGCATGGGCTTCGTACGCACCGCGCTGAAGTACCAGGTGCCCATCATCCCCGTGGTCAGCGTGGGGGCCCACGAGGTGTTCTACGGTCTCACCGAGGGCAAGGGGCTGGCGCGGCTGATGCGGTTCGACAAGATGTTCCGCATCAAGAGCGTCCCGCTGACCATCGGCTTCCCCTTCGGCCTGATGCCCGGCGCGCTGGGGTACATCCCCCTGCCGAGCAAGGTGAACGTGCGGGTGCTCGAGCCGATCTCATTCCAGGAGCCCCCGTCCGCCGCGGAAGATCCCGAGGTGGTGGAGCGGCTGTTCAACCAGGTGGTGCGCACCATGCAGGACAGCCTGGACGAGCTGGCCTCCCGCCGGCGCTGGCCGGTCCTGGGCTGAACGCACAGCCGGCGTCTCGCCGCTTGTAATCATCAGGAAATGAAAGCCAACGCGGCAGGATGCCGCGTCTACTGGTAGAAGCGGCGTCTCGCCGCTTCCGCTTGCCAGGGATAACAGGTATGGGGTGCTAGGGCGGGGTGGAGATGAACCGCTCGAGGTGCCAGGCGGTCTGCTCGGGGTACTCGATCATCGGCATGTGACCGCAGCGCTTGAGCATCACGGTGCGCACGCTGTGGATGTTGTCCAGGCTGCGCATCACCGACGGTACGGCGGTGAGCTTGTCGTGGTCGCCCCACAGGGCGAGCACCGGCATGTGCAGGTGTTTGAGCTGGTCCGAGTAGTCCCGGTGCGCCAGGTCCTTGCACAGGGTCTCGCACACCCGCACCCACTCGCGGAAGTTGGGCAGGGTGACCGAGTCGCGGCAGAAGGAGCGCTTGAACCAGGAGACGTTCTCGTTCTCCCGGGCTCTGGTGACGAACACGTTGCGCACGATGAAGCTCGAGCCGAGCACCAGGCTCGGAAGCAGGATCTCTTTCTTCAGGGCGAAGCGGGCGCCGGCGCGCATCCAGCGGGGCAGGGGCGCCACGCCGGCCGCGCACAGCAGCGCCAGCCCGTCGAACTGCCCGGGGCGCTTGAGGGCCGCGGCCAGGCTGATGGCGCCGCCCATGGAGTGGCCCACCAGGGTGCAGCGGCCGATGCCGCGCCGGTCCAGGAAGTCGAGCAGGTGGTCCCGCAGCAGCTCGACGTTGTAATCCACCTTCGGCTTGCGGCTCCAGCCGCAGCCCACCAGGTCGAGGCCGATGACGCGATGGCGGTTGGCCATGCGGCGCACCACCGGCTCGAAGTGGGTGGCGTTGGCCCCCAGGCCGTGGACCATCACGATGGTGGACGGGCCCTCGCCCACGTCGAAGAAGACGGTGCGGTACGGGTCCTTCGCCCGCCACTGGGGGTACGGGAAGGAGATGGAGCGGCCCATGCCGAGGAAGCCGGCGCGCTCGTCCAGGGGTTCATCCCCGGGCAAGGTGCGCCGGACTGGATCCAGGGGGCGCGGGTTAATTTTTCTTGCGACGTTGGCGACCATATCTTTGACCCTCATCGGGCTTCATGCCGTACCCCGCACTGTACAGGCTGGCCCAGGGGTACACAAAAAAACTACATTGTCCCACATCGGCGCCCTGTAAGGCGAAGCAGTCAACGGCGTTAGACATCACAGATCCAGGCCTCATTCAAGTGCGGAATTGAGGGTAGAGGCCGGATCCATGGGCAAGCTGTGAGGTAACGCACTGAAACGACGTAGTACTATGCGACGCCAAGAGATCGAACAGGAGAATCCAATGCGAGTGAAATCCCCGGCGCTGGCCGCGCTGGCTGGCCTGATCCTGGCCTTTCCTGGACAGGCTTCTGCGGACGGCGCGGCCCCGGCCGTGGTCAAATCGAGGGTGGATCATGTGCTGGCCTATAGCGACCAGGCCCGGGTCCACCGGGTGTCCACCGTGAAGCTCAAGGGGGGCGAGCGCACGGTGGAGCTGGCCACTTTGCCCGCGGTCACCCGGCCGGGGAGCCTGCGGGTGGAGAGCAAGACCGCCACGGTGGTGCGCACCCAGCTGGTCACCGACCGGCGCCGGGTCCTGCCGCGTCAGGGCGAGGCGAAGCGGCTGCTGGCGGCCATCGAGAAGCTGCATGATGAGCGGCGCGACCTGGCCAGCGAGCAGCAGGTGCTGCGCAGCGAGCGGCAGTTCCTCGACAGCCTGGCGCTGCGTGACGCGGACGGGGGCGGGGCGGACGATGGTGACGGGGACGCACGCCGGCGCAGGGCGCGCCCGGGGATCTTCGTGGCGAGCTGGGCGAGGGTGCTGGACTGGCTCTCTGCCCGGCGGGCGAAGATCGACGCCCGGCTGCTTGCGCTGGCCGCGGAGCAGCGTGCCCTGGCCAGTGAGCTGCACAAAAAAGCGGTGGCGGCGGAGCCGCTGGACCTGGGCTCGGTGGGCCGGGCGGCCACCCGCGTGCTGGCCACCCTGAGCGGGTCGCCGGGGCGGCACCGGATCTCCGTGTCGTACCTGGTGCCCGCGGTGCGCTGGGTGCCGTCCTACGATCTGCGCTACGACCCGCGCACCCGCAAGGTGGAGGCGGTGTACTACGCGTCGGTGAGCCAGAGCACGGGCGAGGCGTGGGACGGGGCGCGGCTGCGCTTCTCCACCGACATGCCGAGGCTGATGCTCGCCATCCCGGAGCTGGCGACCTGGACCCTGGGGCGCAAGCGGGACTTCGAGCCGACGCCGCGCAAGCGGGGCGAGCCGCCGCCGCCGGTGTGGCGGCCCGGGCCCCGGCCCGTGGTGCGGGATCCCATGGTGGACTGGATCCGCGGCGCGCTGGGCAAGGCCGGCGCGCGGGGGGGCAAGGGCCGGGACAAGGACACCGGGCTCGAGGGGCTGCTGGATGGCGCCGTGCTGGGTGGCTCCACTGAGCGGGATCGAAGGAGGGCGCCGAGCCGTCGGGTTTCGTCCCCGGCGCCAAAGCCGGCGCCCCGGCCCACGGTCGTGGCTCCGGCCGCTGACGATGGCGAGGCGGACATGGCCTACGAGCCGCCCGCCGAGGCGAAGGTGATGGCCCAGTCGGTCTCCCGCTCCCGGTCCCGTCGCTACGGCTTCGGAAAGCGGACCCAGGGCGGCGCGGGCATCTCGCCGTCGATACCCTCCACGCCAAGCGAGCAGGTGCCCTGGAGCGACGCCGGCTACCGGCCGCCCTACCTGGATCCCAACCTGCCGGCGGCAGCGGCCAAGGGGTACCGCTTCACCCTGTACGCGCCGGGCAAGCACTCGGTGCCGAGCACCGGCAAGGCGCGGCGGGTGCCGCTGCTGACCCGCTCCTTCGCGGTGCAGCCGGTCTATCGCATCAACCCGGGCAACAGCCCGTGGGCCTACCTGATGGCATCTGTGAAGAACGGCACCGGCCGGCCGATCCTGCGCGGCCGGGCGCACCTGTTCTCCGGCGCCATGTTCCGGGGCAAGAGCTGGCTGAACACGTCGCTGCCCGGGCACACCATCTACCTGCCGCTCGGCGTGGACGACGCGGTGAAGGTGTCGCGATACCAGAAGCAGCGCACCCTGGTGAAGGGGGTGGTGTTCAAGGATGACGTCACCGAGTACACGGTGACCGTGGAGATCGCCAACAACCACGCCTACGGCATCAAGGTCGAGGTCCACGACCAGGTCCCGCTCAAGCGGGGTGAGAAGATCGAGGTGGAGGGGTTCTCCGCCAGGCCGTCCATGTCAGAGCCGGACGACGAGGGGCGGATCCGCTGGAAGGGGGCCGTGGACGCGCGCAGCGTCAAGAAGCTGAACTTCACCTTCAAGATCAAGCGCCCCAGGGACTGGGAGCTGAGGCAACACAATGGATAAGGCCAACATGATGAAGACAGCGGCGGCGCTCGTGGTGCTGCTGGCCGGCGCGCCGGCGGCGGCGGGTGAGCCGATCACGGAGGTCATCGTCTACAGCGACCGGGCCCAGGTGACCCGCAGCGCCAGCGTGGACTGCGCGGCTGGCAAGGCGCGCTTCAGCGGGCTGCCCTCCACCCTCCAGCCCGAGACGCTCTGGGCCACGGTGCGGGGGGGCGGCAAGGTGGTGGGGCTGACCCACACGGAGGTGGCCTCCGGGCCGCAGCCCGAGGCCAAGGGGGTCCAGGAGAAGATCCGCGCCCTGGACACCCGGCTCGTGGTGGCCAGCGGCGAGGCGTCGGCCGCGCGGGCGGAGATGCAAAAGCTCCAGGCGTTCCGCGGCCAGGTGAGCACCGTGTACGCGGAGCAGGCCGCGAGCAAGAAGCCGGACATAAAGGGCTGGGGCGCGGGCATGGACCTGCTGCGGAAGCGGGCGCTGGCGGCGCGGCTCCGGGTGCGCAAGGCGGACAGCCAGACGCGCGAGCTCCGGCGGCAGCGCGGGCTGCTCATCGCCGAGCTGGCTCGCATGGCGCGCAAGCGGCGCCGCACCACCTTGACGGCCGAGGTGCTGCTGCAGAAGTGCACGGGGCGGCGGGTGGTGTCGCTGAACTACACCGTGCCGGGGGCCAGCTGGGACATGCGCTATCAGCTGCGCGCGGGCGCCGACGGGCGGCGGGTGACGGTGGTGGCTCTGGCGGGGGTGCGCCAGGGCACCGGAGAGGACTGGCGCGGGGTGAAGTTGTCGCTCTCCACCGCCAACCTGGGGCGCAAGAACGACCCGCCCACGGTGCGGCCCATGTGGGTCACCACCCAGAAGCCGGCGGACACCAAGAAGGTGCTCACCCGGCGGTTCGAGCGGCGGACTCACCTGAAGACCAAGAAGGCCCCGGGCGGCAGCGCGGGGCAGAAGCAGGCCGGCGCGGCGGCGCCGGGCCCGGCGGATGACCTGGCCATGAGCCTGCCCGCGGCGGGCAAGGTGACCATCCCGGCCGACGGCAGGGAGGTGGTGGTGACCCTGGCCCGCAAGGCGGTCAAGGCCAGGCGGATCTACGAGTCGGTGCCGAAGCTGTTCCCCTTCGTCTACACCAAGATCACCGCGGACAACCCCCTCGGCTTCACCATGCTGCCGGGGCCGGCGGAGCTGTTCCTGGGCAAGTCGTCCCTGGGGCGCACCTGGCTCAAGCTCCACGCGCCGGGCGAGCCGCTCTCGTTCACCCTCGGCGTACACAACCAGCTGCAGGTCAAGCGGTACGTCAAGAAGGAGAAGCTCGAGGGGCCGGGAGCCTTCGGCTCGCAGAAGAAGCTGCGGCACCGGTACGTCATCGACCTGGGCAACTGGACCCGCAAGGCCACTACCATCCGCGTGCTGGAGAACCTGCCGGTGTCCCGAATCCGGGACGTGAAGATCGCCCTGGGCGAGGACGCCACCAAGCCGACCCGCTGGAACAAGGACGACGGCGTGCTGACCTGGGACGTCAAGCTGCCGCCGCGGAGCAAGAAGAAGGTCGTGCTCGACTTCACCGTCAAGCTGCCCAAGGACTGGGTCGTCCACGGCTACAACTAAAATGTCAAGTAGGGGGGTCAGACCCCATCACTTGACATATTCCGGAGGTCTCCGAAGGGGAGCCGTTAAAGTGTCAAGTAGGGGGGTCAGACCCCGTCACTTGACATATTTTGAAGGTGCTGGTGGGGAGTAGATTGTCGACATCGTGCGTTTGATCGTTGAATACTGGCGCCGAGGAGGAGCGGACCATGACGACGATCTCTTGGCTGGCGCGCGCCGCCGGCTTGCTGGCTCTCACCTTCACCCTTTCTTGTACGGAGCGTCGGACGGCGCCAGGGGTCGACCTTTCCCCGGCGCAGGATGGCGGCGGCTCGGATCTGCTGGGCGGTCATGACCTGCGCGCTGACGGCGCGCCGCTGACGGACCTCCCACAGACGCGGCCTGATCGGGCCCTTCCGCCGGACAGGGGCCACGGCAACAAGAAGTGCGGGCCCTGGCCCGGCGGTCAGTGCAGCGGCAAGGGCCAGGTGTGCGACATCCGCGGCTGCGGGGCGGGGACCGGCGGCAACTGCGTCAAGCGCCCCACCAAGTGCGGGGCCTACTGGTCGCCGGTGTGCGGCTGCGACGGGGTGACCTACTCCAACGACTGCATGCGGCTGGCCAAGGGCGCGCCCCTGGCCTACAAGGGCTCCTGCAAGAAGGGCCCCGACGCGGGCGGCACCAGCGCCGACGCCAGCGGCGCCAAGTGCAAGGCGGGCATGTGCAGCGGCAACAGCTCCGGCGGGTGCGGCTGCAGCTGGACCTGCTCCAACGGAAACAGCTACAAGGTGACCTGTCAGATGACGCCCGGCGCCGGGCGCCAGTGCAGCTGCCTGACCAACGGCCAGACCACGGGCAAGTGCAAGCTCAAGGGTCCGGGAATGTTCTGCTCCCAGAGCGCCCTGGCCAAGTGCTGCGGCTACCCCGGGTGAGGTGACGGCCAGGGCGAGCCGGGCCAACCCTCCTGGCGTCCACTGCCCGCCCTGCTAGGCTACGAGCCATGAAACGCTTCGTGGCCTTCCTCCGGGGCATGAACCTCGGCCGCCGCCGGATCACCAACGACGAGCTGTGCGGACACATGGCCGACCTCGGCTTCCAGGACGTCAGCGCTTTCCTCGCCAGCGGCAACGTCATCTTCGACGCGCCGCGGGGGAGCCCGAAGCAGGTGGCCGCCCGCGTGGAGGCAGGGCTCCGGGAGGCGCTGGACTACGAGGTGCCCACCTTTATCCGCGCTGCCGAGCAGGTGCGCGCCATCGCCGCGCGCGCGCCCTTCGAAGCAGCCCAGGGCGCCGACGGCGGCAAGCTGCAGGTGGCGCTGCTCGGCGGAGCCCCCCCGGCGTCAGCGAAGAAAGCGGCGCTGTCTTTGGCCACCGAGGACGATCAGCTCGCGCTTGATGGCGCCGAACTGTACTGGCTCCCGCGCGCCGGGATCTCCACCTCGGAGCTCGACATGAAGGCGCTGGAGGCCGCCCTCGGCAGCATGACCGTGCGCACTCACCGCACCTTGTCGCGAATCGTGGCCAAATACTTCAACGGTTGAGCGCGCCTTCGAGATCAGCGCCGGCGGCCATATCCAGCAGCAAGCTCGCCTGGCTCCCCGAAACGCTGATCTGACCGACGCTTTGATCCGGTAGCCCCGCGCCAGGGTCTGAGGCATTCTCTCTGGGAGCGCATGCCCACCCCGCGATTCCTATCCGCCCACCGATATGGCCTCGGTCTGGCCCTGGTCCTCCTGCTCCATGGCTGCGTGAATTACGTCTGGATCGACCGTGACCGCACTTTGCGCGGCCAGGACATGGGCACCCAGATCGCGGCGCACTCCCTGGCTCGACGGCTCGTGGTGGACCACGGCCCGTCCGGGGTCGCGATGGCCGCGCGCGGCAAGGGCCCCGGCGTATGGCCCACCGCGTCGTCGCTCCCCTGGGTGGCCATGAGCCTCACCATGGGCCAGTCGCTGCCGTCGCTTCGCATGTACAACCTGCTCTGGCTGGCGTTGCTGCTGGGCGCGGTGTTCTACACAGGGCGGCTGATGGGCTCGCGGTCAGGGGGAATGCTGGCCGCCGCCCTCCTGTCACTCTATCCGGCGGTGTACGGCGCATCGCGCATGTTCGGCGCGGACTTGCCTGCCACGGCCGTGATCGCCCTCATCCTGGCGCTCCTGCTGCGTAGCCGGCGCTTTCACCGGCCTGGCGCATCCATCCTGTTCGGCGTGGCCCTCGGCTGGGGGGTGCTGATGCGACCTCATAGCCTGTTCTGGACCGTACCGCCCACGCTGCTGCTCGTGGCCGCGGGGGTGAGCAGGCCCGCCGGGCTGTCGCCCTGGCGCGTGCTGGCCCACGCAAGCGGCGCAGCGGCCTGCTCGTTGCTGGTCTCCTCGATCTGGTGGGGCGGCCGACTGCGCAAGGCCATGGACGGCTTCATCACACACCAGACCGACTCCGGCGAGGGCGGGAGCCTGGGCATCCTGCTGCCGAACCTCGCCCACTATGGACGCATCCTGTCCGATCTCGCCACGCCGTTTCAGCTCTGCCTGCTGGCGCTGGGGCTGGCGGCGCTGGTGGCCCGGGGCCGTCGCCGCGCCCGGGGGGCGGCTCCCGAGGCCGCGCCGGTGGGCTGGCCAGAGTGGGGCGCCCTGATCTGCTGGCCCGCGGGCGGGTTGCTGGCGCACTCGCTGATCCAGGTCACCTCTCCGCGATACATGTTGCCGGCCCTGCCCGCCATGGCCCTGGTCACTGGCCTGGGACTGGCCGCGGTGGCATGGCGTGGGCCGCGCCGCACCATCGCGGGCATCAGCCTGATGGCCTGCGCGGCCCTGTGGCTGCTCTGCTCTTTTCACCCGAGCCGGCCGACGGAGTTCGTGGACCACGCGCCGCCCCTCGGCTCCCCGTTCGCGTGCTGCGGGCCCGGGCAGTACGGCGGCCCGCCATCCGTGGACGGCGCCTACCTGGTGGCGGGCGATGTTACGCGCATCATCGGCAAGCGCCACCCGCGCGGCGTCGGCGTGATGCTCAAGGTGGCGCCGTTCAGCGGCCTGGAGGTTCATCCGCTGGTTGTCCTGCGCGCCCGGGTCCTGACAGAGCTCCCGAAGTCCCTCAGCTCTTCCCTGTCCTGGCCCCAGATGAACGGAGACCGGAGCCTGTTCGACTCGTGGCACGTGACCCTGGGCGGCGAGTCGTTTCACCGCCCCATGGGGACGTTCCGTCACTGCTTCACCGTGAGCATCCGGGCCCGCCGCGATGACGGCATGGCCAGGCCCGAGGAGCATGTGCTGGCGCGGCCCGCAAAGTTGCTGTACCGGCGCGTGTTCACCTCGAGGGTGGAGTCCTATGACATCGCCCTGTACGCCCACCCGGCCTGCCCGGGGTAGGCTCTCAGAGCACCTCGCCCAGGTACTCACCGGTGAAGCTGCCCTCGCAGGCGGCCACCTGCTCCGGCGTGCCGGTGGCCACGATATCTCCGCCCCGGTCGCCGCCCGCTGGCCCGAGGTCGATGACATGGTCGGCGCACTTGACCACGTCGAGGTTGTGCTCGATGACGATGACCGTGTTGCCCGCGTCCACCAGCCGGTGCAGCACAACCAGCAGCTTGCGGATGTCGTCGAAGTGCAGCCCGGTGGTGGGCTCGTCGAGGATGTACAGCGTCGAGCCGGTGTCCCGCTTGGACAGCTCCCGGCTCAGCTTGACCCGCTGCGCCTCGCCCCCGGACAGGGTGGGGGAGGGCTGCCCCAGCTTCAGATACTCCAGCCCCACGTCGGCCAAAGTATCCAGGGTGCGACTCAGCTTCGGGTGGGCCGAGAACACCTCCTGGGCGTCGCCCACCGACAGCCCCAGCACCTGCGCGATGGACAGCTCCTTGAACCGCACCCGCAGCGTCGCGTCGTTGAAGCGCTTGCCGCCGCACACCTCGCACGGCACGTACACGTCGGGCAGGAAGTGCATCTCCACCTTCTTGACCCCGTCCCCCTTGCACGCCTCGCAGCGGCCGCCCTTGACGTTGAACGAGAAGCGCCCCGGCTTGAAGCCGAAGGCCCGGGCCTCGGGCGTCTGGGCGAAGATCTTGCGGATGTCGTCGAACGCCTTGGTGTAGGTGGCCGGGTTGGACCGCGGCGTGCGCCCGATGGGGCTCTGGTCGATGTGGATCGCCTTGTCGATGCGCTCCAGCCCGACGATGTCGTCGTACGCGCCCACCACCGCGCGGCTGTTGTACAGCCGCCGCCGCAGCAGCGGGTAGAGCACGCCGATGACCAGCGAACTCTTGCCCGCCCCGGACACCCCGGTCACCGCGGTGAGGGCGCCCAGCGGGAAGGACACGTCGATCCCCTTGAGGTTGTTCTGCCGCACGCCCTTGAGGGTCAGGTGGTGCTCCCCCTGGCGGCGGCCCTCCGGCCCCTGGATGCTCATCCGGCCCGACATGTACTGCCCGGTGAGGCCCTTGCTGCGCTTGAGCCGCCCCGGCGTGCCGCTGAACACCACCTCGCCGCCCTCGATGCCCGCGCCCGGGCCGAAGTCCACCACATGGTCCGCGCTGGCGATGGTCTCCGCGTCATGCTCCACCACGATGACGGTGTTGCCGTTGTCGCGCAGCCGCTTGAGGGTCTCGATGAGGCGCAGGTTGTCCCGCTGGTGCAGGCCGATGGACGGCTCGTCGAGCACGTACATCACCCCGGACAGCTCGCTGCCCAGCTGGCTGGCCAGCCGGATGCGCTGCGCCTCGCCGCCGGACAGCGACGGCCCGCCGCGGTCGAGCGTCAAGTAGTCCAGCCCCACGGACATGAGGAACCCGAGCCGCGCGCGGATCTCCTTGAGCAGCTCGGCGGCCACCACGGCGCCGCTGCCCGGCAGGTCCAGGCCCTCGAAGTGGTCCAGCGCCTCGGCCACCGACCAGCGGCTCACCGCCTCCATCCGCTCGCCGCCCACTCGCACCGCCCGCGACTCCGCCCGCAGCCGGTGCCCGCCGCACTCCGAGCAATCGGCGTCGGACAGGTACTTCTGGTAGTACTCGCGCATGGCCGCCGATTTGGTCTCGGTGTAGCGCCGCATCAGCGAGTTGATCACCCCCTCGTACTTCATGGCGAACCGCCCGCTGCCCCGGCGGTGGTGGTAATCCACCTGCACGCGCTCGTCGCCGCTGCCGTAGAGGATGAGGTTGCGCTTGCCCAGCGCCAGCCGCTTCCACGGTCGGTCGAGGTCGACGTCGTAGTTCTCCTCGAGCGCCAGGAAGATGGAGTAGTTCCAGCCCTCCCGCCGCTCCATCACCGCGGCCAGCGGCTCCAGGGCGCCCTCGCGAATGGAGAGGCTCTTGTTGGGCACCACCAGGTCGGGGTCCATCTCCATGCGGCGCCCCAGGCCGTTGCAGGTGGGGCACATGCCGAGGGGGCTGTTGAAGGAGAAGCTCTGCGGCGACAGCTCGGGCAAGCCGATGCCGCAGTCCGGGCACTGCCGGTGCTGGCTCAGCCGCGCCTCCGCCTCGCCGGGCTCGACCGGCGCCAGCACCAGGTTCCCCTCGCCCTCGCGCAGGCCGGTCTCCACGGAGTCGGTGAGGCGGGAGGCAGAGACCGCGGCAGGGTCGAAGCGGTCCACCACCAGCTCGATGGTGTGCTTGCGTGTCTTGGCCAGGCCCGGCATTCCCTCCAGCCGCTGCACCTTGCCGTTCACGCGGGCCCGCACGAAGCCGCGGGATGCCAGGTCCGCCAGCAGCTCCTTGTGCGTCCCCTTGCGGTGGGTCACCAGCGGCGCCAGCAGCAGGCGTTGGCCCTCGTGCTTGCGCAGCTCCGACACGATCTCCGCCGCGGACTGGCTCTGGACCACGCGCTCGCAGCCCGGGCAATGCTGCACGCCCACCCGCGCGTACAGCACCCTGAGGAAGTCGTAGATCTCCGTGATGGTGCCCACCGTGGATCGTGGGTTGGCCGAGGCGGTTTTCTGCTCGATGGCGATGGTCGGGCTCAGCCCGCGGATCTGCTCGTACGCCGGCTTGTCCATCTGCCCCAGGAACTGGCGGGCGTAGGACGACAGCGACTCGACATAGCGTCGCTGCCCCTCGGCGTAGAGGGTGTCGAAGGCGAGGGAGGACTTGCCGCTGCCGCTGACGCCGGTGAAGACGACCAGCTTCTTCTTGGGCAGCGCGAGCTCCTCGATCTTGAGGTTGTGCTGGCGCGCGCCGCGGATCTTGATCAGCTCTGGTTCCATCTCTTGCTCGGGGCTCTTGACTGAAAGGATGTTCAGTATGTTAATCGGTGCACAGGATGTCAAAGAGTACGGCGACCGGGCTCTCGGTCAACGGATCCATTGCTTCCAGGCGGTCCCAGGTGCCAGAATACCCCCTGTACACCCACAAGGAGACGAGTATGCCCGACAAGGTTCGCGCAGCCCACATTCTGTTGATGTACCAGGGCTCTGCCCGCTCCACCGCCACGCGCAGTCAGGACGAGGCGAAGGAGCAGATCACCCAGATCAAGGCGCAGATCGACGAGGGCGTCGACTTCGCTGCCCTGGCGGGCAAGCACTCGGACTGCCCCTCGGCCAGCCAGGGGGGGGAGCTGGGCGCCTTCGGTCCCGGCCAGATGGTCAAGCCGTTCGAGGACACCGCCTTTGCCCTGGACGTGGGGCAGGTGAGCGATGTGGTGGAGACCGCCTTCGGTTACCACATCATCAAGCGCACAGGATGATCTGAACCACTAGCCGCGGAAGCCCGCCATGCAGGTGACCCTACAGACCCCCGAAGGCCAAGTTACCATCGGCCCCATCGCGGAGCTCGACCCCAACGCCACCCCGCGGTTCTTCATGGGGGATTTCGACGCCGAGGGGTTCCTCAGCCAGTTCCTGCTGAGCAACAACGCCATGGATCAGCTGCGGCTCCTGGTGGATGACTTCGAGCCGGGCGACCAGTCGAACCTGTCGGACAACGACGTGGTCCAGCGGCTGGCCCAGCACATCGGCTTCGGCGCCATGGGCGTGGTGGAGGGCGGCGGCGGCGCGGGCCTCGGCCCGCTGGCGGGCGCGGGTAACAACCAGCAGGCCGGCGCCAACGACGGCGATGCCGACGGCGACGGCGTGCCCGACCTGATCCAGGCGCCGCCCGAGGCCCCCAAGAAGAAGATCCTCATCGACATCGTGGTCCAGCTTCAGTACTGGAACCCGGTGACCAAGAAGGTGACCAACTTCCCCAAGGGCGCCAAGGTGATGCAGGTCAACAACAGCTCGGTGATCGAGTCCAAGACCACCGACGACAAGGGCATCGCCGCCTTCTCCGAGCGGGAGTACACCAGCGAGAAGCCGTACATCATGGTCGACCTGTTGATGAACGAGTACATCGACCTGGACAAGAACGAGCTGGTGGCCCCGGCCACGGTGCGGCCCGGGGACAAGCGGCGGCTGCTGCGCCTGCCGAACATGTGGGACAGCACCAAGCAGAAGAAGTTCTCGGACAACCGGGGCGGGCGCTTCTCCACGGGCAAGCTCACCTCCCTGAGCAAGGGGCAGCAGGGCACCAAGGGCGCGCCCTGGAAGCTGCAGATCGACATCGCCTGGGAGAAGGTGTGGGCCGCGTTCGTCTTCTACAACCACACCAAGAAGAAGGACGAGGGGATCTGCTACGGCGGCCTGCTGGAGGCGTTCTCCGACGCTGCCATGAGCACCCGGGTGGGCGGCTGCACGGTCATCGACAAGGTCAAGGGCCTCTGCTACCTCGCCATCTGGCACAAGACCGATCTGGCCAAGCTGGGGCTGAAGCTGCGCTGCCCGTCCACCAGCTACATCGACATGGCCAAGGACGCGGGCAGCCGGGAGATGGCCGTGGTGGCCAGCGCCGCGTACGACGCCCTGACGGGCAAGCGCAAGCGCGAGCACTACCCGCTGCCCGCCGAGTGGCGCAGCAAGCGGCAGTACGCCTTCATCGGCAAGAAGAGCAAGCCGTTCGAGAAGCAGATCAAGAAGAAGACCTCCCAGGGCAAGCCGATCACCTTCCACCTCGACGACTTCGTGCTGGTGGACGGCGGCGGCACGCCGATCCCGTGGGCAGGCGCCGCCGAGCGGTTCAGCGTCTTCACCAACCTGATGCGGATCCGCAAGCCGGACGCCAACGAGCCGTACCTGACCAAGTACAAGCGCAAGTCGAACCACTTCGCGGCGCAGTACTACTTCTACGAGAAGGGCAAGGACTCGGACAACATGACCCGGGCCGTGGCCTTCAACCGCGACTTCTATGACCTGACCAACAAGCGCACCACCTCGGGCGACCTCATCGGTTGCCGCGCCGCCACGGTCAACGACCACCCGCGGGCGGATCACAAGGAGCTGCTGTGCAGCGGCGCGGGCAACTACCGGATCCATTACTTCCATGACTGCGCCGAGCGGGGTGGGCAGCCTCTGGCGCACCTGGTGGTGCACTGGACCTGCCTGTTCCAGAAGCACCCCACGGCGGCCAGGGCCACCACCGTGTCCAACAGCACCCTGCGCAAGTACAAGAAGCGCGGGCTCTCTGCGGCCAAGGTGCGGCTGGAGGGCCGGCACCCCATGTCGCCGGGGCGCAGCGCGGCCAAGCACAAGGACTACCGGCTGCGGCCCAGGGCCGCCGGGGCCAACCCGAAGCGCACCATCAAGGTCTGCTTCTTCTTCGAGGCGCGCAAGGCCGCGCCGGTGCACTGTACGGTGAACGTACAGAACGACGGCCAGCGCGATCGCATGGGGATCACCGGCGCCACCTTCAGCAAGAGCAAGTGGAAGGCCAGCGGCAGCAGCGGCACCGACAAGGCCGACAACCTCAGCTTCAAGTGGTTCACCCTGGCCCACGAGCTGGGCCACGCCACCGGTCTTGACGACGAGTACCTCGAGCCCATCGACGATGACAGCGGCAACACCGCCTGGGACTGGCCGATCCTGCCCAACGACGACCAGTACTACCCGGGCATGCCGTTCTCCATCGAGAGCGGCATCGCGCTGATGGAGTCGAACAAGGCCCTGCGGATGCGCCACTTCTGGGGCTACTGCCGCTATGTCAACGAGGACGCGGCGGTCAAGGCGCTGCTCGGTAACCAGCGCTACCAGCTCGAGTACCGCACGCGCACCGGCGCCACCCTGCGCTACCACCTGAAAGACGCATACAAGGACATCTACAAGCCGTTCAAGAAGGACGAGCCGTACACCCGCGCCGGCACCCAGGGCGTCATGCACATGTACCTCTACAAGACGGGCGAGGACGAGATGCAGCGCTTCAACATCAAGGCCGGGACCAAGGACTGGGACTCGATCCTGGTGGTGAACCTGCGGGTGCACTTCAACTTCCCGGCCAACCACGCGGGCACGGCATACACCACCTGGGCCAAGAAGCTCGACATCATGCACGAGTTCCAGGACGAGGTGAACACCTGGACCGGCGAGAACGGCTCGACGCTGTTCGGCCTGGAGAGCGCCACCGGGGACTTCAAGAAGGTCGCCGTCTACATCCGGCCCTACTACTCCCACAGCGGCACCGTGCAGGGCTCGCCCAACTTCACCATGGAGGTGCGACCCCACAGCGCCACGGGCACCGCGGCGCAGAACGCCCAGGACGTCTACAAGGAGGGCTTCACCGGCACCACCATCAAGGTCACCCAGCGGGTGAACTGGGGCACCGTGCTGCGCTACATGCTGGGCGCCGCGCCCATCAAGGTGACCGGCGCCGGGGCGGCCAAGGTGATCACCAAGCTCACCACGCTGAAGAAGGCGGACCTGAACTTCCTGGGAACCTGGGTGCGGACCAAGACCGCCGCCGGGGCCTTCACCGTGAAGAAGTACTGAGCCTGCCATGAGCGCCGCACCGTACGCCCAGATCTTTGCCAACCCTGCGCTCAACTCCGTGGCGGGCGCCTCCCTCGACCCCGCCATCAAGCCGCGCGCCGGCGAGCCCATCACCCTCAACCTGCCGGACTCCGAGCTGGAGGACCAGGTGCGCTGGCTGCTGGCGGGGCAGGACCCGTACATGCTGCTGGCCGTGGGCCGCCTGCACTACTGGCTGGTGGACCTGCAGCTGGGCGAGGCGGTGGCCTTCGACTATGTCAGCGAGCACACCCTGTTCGCCTTTCTGCCCGACGGCCGCTACGCCTACCGGCCGGGCAGCATCCTGCTGGTGCGACAGCCCGTGCCCTACGATCCGGAGGGGGAAGAGGAGCGAGGGGAGCGGGCGGTGATCCCGACGCTGAACCATGGCTCGGAGTGCTTGGCTTTCGCCCCGGTTGGGGACGAGGCCATCACCGCGCTGCAGAACTTCGGCAACCCGCACTACCCGATGAAGCGCACGGTGGCCATGGCGCGCAAACCGCTGTCCAGGTCCCGCGGCGACATGACCTGGTCCACCGAGATCGAGGGGCGCGGCTGGCGCTCACCCGTGCTGGCCGACGGCACCATCGCCCTGCACCTGCAGGACGGCGTGCACTACATCAGCCCCGATGGCCAGGAGGCCGCGACCTACCCCATCTCCCTGGTGCCGGCGCACATCGCGGCGGATGAGAAGAACTTCATCTGGGGCTATCAGCCGGGTGACGACGACGGGCTGGAGCTGCTGAGCCTCTCCACGGCGGGCGTGAGATCCGCGGCCGTGCCGGTGCTCGGGGAGCCGACCCAGCCGCCCATCCCGTTGCCTGACGGGTCGGTGGGGGTGGTCACCGGGCTCGGGGTGATGTCCGTGGACAACGGCGCCCTCGAGTGGGAGAAGGCCCTGCCGGGCGGCAGCGACCTGCGGGCCACCGGCACCCGTGATATGCACCTGCTGGTCAAGGGCGCTGACATGCTCACCTTGCTGCGCAAGAGCCAGCACCGCATCTGGAGCCTGCGCGCGCCCGAGGGAGCGCACATCACCTCGAACCCGGTGGTCACCGCGGACGGCGGCGTCTGCTTCGCAGCCGGGCTGAAGGTCTTCCAGCTGGAGCGCTGACCTGCGCGGCTCCCGCCCCGGGCGCGCTCCAGGCGGTCGGGGCGGTGCACGGCTCCGGAAAGAGATTAAGATCTGATAAAGGAGAGCTGGAGATGAGCGAACAGTACCGGCTGTACTACTGGCCCTCGCTGCCCGGGCGCGGTGAGTTCGTGCGCCTGGCCCTGGAAGACGCCGGGGCCCCTTACCTGGACATGGCCCGCGAGCCGCAGGAGCAGGGCGGGGGCGTGCCGTCCATCATCGCGTTGCTCGGCGAGGCGCCGACCCGCGGGGCTCCGCCCCTGGCCCCGCCGGTGCTGGTGCACGGGGAGCTGGTGCTGGCACAGACGGCCAACATCCTGCTGTACCTCGGGCCGCGGCTGGGGCTGGCGCCGCAGGATGAGGCGGGGCGGCTGGCAGCCAACCAGCTCCAGCTCACCGTCGAGGACCTGGTGGGCGAGGTCCACGACACACATCACCCCATCGGCCCCGGGCTGTACTACGAGGACCAGAAAGAGGAGGCCATTCGCGCGGCGGAGAGCTTCCTCGGCCAGCGCCTGGGCAAGTTCCTCGGCTACTTCGAGGCGACGCTGCAGGCCAACGGCGACGGCGCGGTGATGGTGGGCGACGACGTGAGCTACGTCGACCTGTCCATACTCCAGGTGATGCACGGGCTGCGGTACGCGTTCCCCGACGCCATGGCGGGCCTGGAACCGGAGCTGCCCGGCCTGACCCGGCTCGTGGAGCGCCTGGCGGCGCGGCCGCGGCTGGGCGAATACCTCGCCTCCGGCCGGCGGATTGCCTTCAACAGCGACGGCATCTTCCGCTACTACCCCGAGCTGGAGCCGTGATGCCGGGGAGCTGCTGGTACGCAGGCGGGCTGCGCTTCGAGTGCCAGGGGAGCAGCCGCTGCTGCCGCGCCAGGAAGGCGGAGGAGACCTTCGTGTTCCTGGACCGCAACGACCGGCGCCGGCTGGCCAGGCACCTCGGCCTCGCCACCCTGGCCTTCACCCGCGACTACTGCGACGAGACGGAGGGCTTGCACCACCTGCGTGGGCCCGGCCAGGATTGCGAGTTCCTCCAGGGCGGCCGCTGCAGCGTCTACGAGGCGAGGCCCCGCCAGTGCCGCACCTGGCCCTTCTGGCGGGAGAACATGGTGGAGCGGGTGTGGCGCGAGGAGGTCACGCCCTTCTGCGCCGGGGTGGGCCAGGGGAGGCGCTATACTCGGGAGGAGATAGACAGGCTCGTAGAGGATTCGTGATGACGGATTTCACTTCGCGGTACCTGTGGGCGGTCATGGCGCTGGTAGCGGCGGCGTCCGGCTGCGCCGACAGCGGGTTCTTCTCGCGGCCCGACCGGACCACGGGGATCCC
>CAZEFW010000008.1:0-108475 GCA_964511535.1 uncultured Myxococcales bacterium
GGGGGGGGGGCGCGGTCCGGGGGCGGTGTGGGGTCGCCCGGCCCCCGGCGGCTCGAAGGGGCCCGGCCCCGGGGGGGGGGGCGGGGGCGCCCGCGCCCGCGGCCGCGGCCGCGCCCGAGGCCTGCCCCCGAGGTCAAGGCTGGCCCGGCCAGGCTGACGGTGCGGTCGACCCACCCGTGCCGGGTCATGCTGGACAACAAGCCCCTGGGGGACGCCCCGGTGGTGGCCCACCCGGCCAGCCCGGGCAAGGCGTGGGTCATCTGCCTCGACACCGGCGCGGGCATCCGCGAGCGGCGCTCGGTCCTGCTCCGGGCCGGAGAGACGGCGCGGGTGGCGTTTCGGTTCGGCGTGGTCACCCTCAACCTGGATCCCTGGGCCAGGGTGAAGGTGGACGGCCGCGCAAGGGGCACCACCCCCATGCGGCTGGTGCTGCCCGAGGGCGTGCGTCGGGTGGAGCTGCGCAACGACGAGCAGGGCCTGAGCCGCACCCTGAGCGTGGAGGTCAACGCCGGCAAGACCCGGCGCGTATCGAGCTGGTGATCAGGCCCCCTAAAATGTCAAGCAGGGGGGTCTGACCCCGCCACTTGACATTTTAGGTTCCATATTCTGGCATTCCGGCGGCCTGGCATTCTGGCATTCGCCAGCCAGCAGCCGCCGCTCCTCTGCTATCCTGACCCCGTGAAGCGCATTGGCCTTTTGATCCCCGCGCTGCTCTGGTCCGCAGCCGCCCTGGCCGCTCCCGACGCGGGGGTGCCAGGCCCGGTCAGCGCCTCGCCCGACGCTGGCGCCCCTGCGCCGGACCGGGCCCCCGCGTTGACCACCGCCGAGCAGCTGCTGGTCAGCGCCATCGGGCTGTACCAGCGCAGCGAGTTCGAGCGGGCGCGGGCGAGGCTGGGCGAGGTGTTGAAGCGGGCCACCGACCCGCGCGGGCGGACGGCCATGGAGGCGCACCTCTACCTCGGGTTCGTGCACGTGGCGTACGGCGAAAAGGAGGCGGCGGAGGCGGCCTTCACCCGGGCGCTGGAGATCGACGCCGAGCTCTCCTTGCCGGTGCGCTCCCCGGCAGTGGAGGCCATCTTCAAGCAGGCGCGGCGACGCTTCCTGGCCCGGGTCCGGGCCACCGACCATGACCCCCCGCGGCTGCGGCACGCGCCCCCCGCCGGCGGCAAGTACGGCGTCGCCATCCGGGTCGCCGCCCGGGCCACGGACCTGTCCGGGGTCAAGCGCGTGGTGCTCAACTATCGCCTGGCGGGCAACCGCGGCTTCTCGTCGGTGACCATGGAGCCGGACGGCAAGGGCGGCTACCTGGCCACGGTGCCCGGCCTGGCGGTGGCGCGGCCCGGGGTGGAGTACTACATCGCGGCGTGGGACAGGCTGAACAACGGCCCCGGGCTCAAGGGCAGCTCCGGCGCGCCGATCAAGGTGAAGGTCGAGGGCGGGCCCCTGCGCAAGGGCAAGGCAGAGCCGCGCTCCTGGTATCAGCGCTGGTGGGTCTGGGCCGCCGTGGCCGGCGTGGCGGTGGCGGCGGGCGGCGTGGCCCTGGGCGTGTACTTCAACCGCGACGAGGTGGGACGCATCGACGCCCGGCTGCCCGGGACGGAGCTCGATCCATGAGCCGCCAGTGGAACAGCGGCCGCCCGTCCGGCGTTGATCAGGGGAGCATGTCCTCACCGCGCCCCATATTCCTGGCCCTGGCCCTCGCCGTGGCCTTGCCCGCCTGCACCGAGACCATCGCCTTCCTGCCCCTCGACCTCACCGTTCAGGAGTTCGACCCGCCCATCAAGTGCGCCGGCGACCTGCGCCGGGTCAAGAGCGTGACCATCCGCGCGCTGTGCCCGGGGGCCACCGTGGAGGAGCGGTTCTCCTCGGCGGACGGCGCGGTGAGCCTGAACAAGGTGCCCATGGGAGAGTGCACCGTGGAGGTGGAGGGGCACAACACCTACGGCCGCAAGGTGCTGGCCGGCTCGGCCACCGCCACCATCACCGAGGGCGAAAACGAGGCGCTCAAGATCCAGCTGCTGCATGAGAAGTGCGACAGCAGCTGCGACAACGACGAGGACGGCCTGGCCGACGCGGACGAGAAGAAGCGCGGCACCTACCCCGACAAGCCGGACAGCGACGGCGACGGCCTGTACGACGGGCTGGAGCTGACCAGCTGCTGCTCTGACCCCACCGTGGCGGACGGCAAGGGGTGCCAGCTGCTGATCAACCGGGTCGACCCGCCGCTGGCGCCCCCCGACGAGTGGGTGCTGATCAAGGCGTCCAAGGCGCTGGACAAGCCTCGGGCCGTGGTGGGCAGCGCCCAGCTCACCAACACCCTGCAGGACAGCGCCACCATCTTCGGCCGGGTGGCCAAGCCCGCCGTGCTGGGCGACGTGGTCCTGACCTCGGGCAGCGAAAAGGCGGTGCACAAGGACCTGTTCGCCGTGCTGCAGCGGGACCCGGAGACGGTGTTCGATCTGGACCAGAAAGCCGGCGCCAAGGTCGGGCTGATGCAGGAGGTGGTGGACATGGCCCACTTCGGCAACCTGCTGCTGCTGCTCGGCCGCTCGGGGCCAGTGGGCAACGTGCGCATCCCGGTGCTGATGTTCATCGATCGGGCCAGCGGCAAGTACACCCGGGTCCCCCTGGCCAACCTGGGGGCGCCGGTGGCCATGGCAGGCGGCAAGGACCGCTTCGGCGTGCTGCTCGACTCCGGCGGCGGCACCGCCACGGTGCTCGGCTTCCAGGTCGACCCCACCACCAAGAAGGTGACCAAGGGCTCCACCGTCAAGCTCAACGCGCCGCAGCCGGTGGACGCCGCGCTGGAGCCGTCGGGCAACGCCGCGCTGGTGCTGTCGCGCGACCGCATCAGCCGGGTGCAGTTCTCCGGCAGCACCACGGTTCACTCCCTGCCCGTCTCGGTGCAGCAGAACAAGCCCAAGCTCGGCGCGCCCGCCGCCGTCACCCGCTGCACCGGCATGGCGTACCACGAGCCGGCCGGGAGCAAGCCGGGCGACGGCGTGGCCTACTTCGCCTGCCAGGGACAGGTGCCCTGCCCCGCAGGCAAGAAGTGCCCCGGGTGGATCGCCCTGACGGCGCTGGCCCCCGCCGCCACCTGCCTGGCCAAGGGCGTCTCCTCCAGCGGCAGCTCCGCCGGCGGCTGCTGGACCCTGTACCCCGCCAAGGCCACCAACGTCACCGCCGGCGCGCCGCTGGTGGACCCGGTGGCCAGGCGGGTGTACTTGCTCAGCGGGGTGGGCGTGCTGTCGGGGGTGTTCGCCGGGCCGACGCCCAAGGTGACGTTCAAGGCGTTGTTGCCGCTGGTCTCCTTCAAGCTCCAGGCGTCCAGCACCCACGGCCACGGCCTGCGCGTGTTCGCCCTGGACAAACAGCGGCACCTGTTCGTCACCGAGGGGCAGAAGGTCAGGCGGCTCGAGCTGGCCAAAGCGTCCGGCGGCAAGGTCCCCTCGCGACCGTTTGTGGCCGGGCGCTTCAAGGAGGCGGCCCGCGACCTCTCGCTGTCGGCCGATGGAACGCTGCTCGAGGTGGTGCGCGCCAGGGGCGGCACCCTGCACTCCCTGGCCGCGGTGTGCCTCAAGCGCTGCCCGCAATGCCTGTGCAAATAAAAATGATGTAGTCTTTGGCCAATGCTCACCTTGACCCGCGAAGATCCCAGGGACGCCGGTCGCCAGTACAGCTTCGCCCCCGGCACGGTCAACATCGGCCGCCGCGAGGGCAACGACCTGGTGCTGGACGAGGGTCACATCTCCTCGCGCCACGCGGTGATCCGACACAGCGGCGGGCGGTACATGTTCGCCGACCGGGGCAGCACCAACGGCTCGCTGGTGCTGCGGGGCACGCGCCGGCTGCTGCTCGGGCCCCGGGGCCAGCCCGAGGTGGCCCTGGAGGACGGCGATCTGGTGCTGCTGGGTGACATCGATCAGGCCGTGCACCTGCGGGTGAAGATCGACGGCCCCCTGAAGCGCGAGCAGACCCGCGGCACCATCGTGGCCACCCGCGTGCGCGCCGAGACCCGGGAGATCAACCTGCGCCTCGGCGCCGACGAGCAGGCGCTGCCGGTGCTCTTCCGCCTGGTGCAGGAGGTCAACGGCTTGACCCGCCGGGACGAGATCTTGAAGCGCGTGGCCTCGGCGGTGCTCGAGGCCATCCCCGGGGCGGTGGACGTGCTGGTGGTGCTGCCCGAGGGCGGGTCCCTGGCGGTGGCCGCCGAGGCGCACCGCGGCGAGGGGGTGTGCAGGACCCCGGACGAGACCATCTGCCGCCAGGTGCTCGACGGCGACGCGGCCCTGCTGTTCGGCCAGCACGACGCGGCCGAGGTCCCGGCCGAGACCCTGGTGAGCCAGGGCATCGGCTCGGGCATCGCCGCGCCGCTGTGGGCGGGCGAGGCCGCCGCGGGCGTGCTGCAGATCAACTGCCTGGCGGGGGTCTTCGAGCTGAGCGCCCGACACCTGGACCTGGCGGTGGTGCTGGCCCACCACGCGGCCGCCGCCCTGGAGCGGGCCGATCTGGTCAGTCGCCTGGAGCGGGCCGAGAAGCGCGCCCGGGAGGAGAACCGCCTGCTGCGTCGCCGCACCCAGCCCGACGAGGAGATGGTGGCCGAGGACCCGGTCAGCCGGCAGGTGCAGCAGGAGCTGCAGGCCGCGGCCGAGACCGAGGTCACGGTGCTGCTAACGGGCGAGACCGGCTCGGGCAAGGAGGTGGCCGCCCGGTACGTGCACCGCATGAGCGCCCGGGGCGAGGGGCTGATGGTGCCGGTCAACTGCGGCGCCCTGAGCGAGACCCTGCTCGACAGCGAGCTGTTCGGCCACCGCAAGGGCGCGTTCACCGGCGCCACGACCGATCGCAAGGGCGTGTTCGAGGTGGCCCGGGGCGGCACCGTGTTCCTGGACGAGATCGGCGAGACCCCGGCGTCGGTGCAGGTGCGCCTGCTGCGGGTGCTGGAGGAGAGCAAGATCAAGGTGCTGGGCGAGTCGATGGAGCGCGGCGTGGACGCCCGCATCATCGCCGCCACCAACCGCGACCTGGCCGCCCGGGTGGAGGAGGGCGCGTTCCGGCAGGACCTGTACTACCGGCTGCGGGTCTTCCCGGTGCGCATCCCCCCGCTGCGCGAGCGCCCCGGAGACATCGAGCCGCTGCTCGAGCTGTTCATCCAGCGCTTCAGCCTGGAGCTGGGCAAGCGCGTCGACGGCCACGACCCGGACCTGGTGGCGCTGCTGCGGCAGTACCCCTTCCCCGGCAACGTGCGCGAGCTGTGCAACGAGGTGGAGCGCGCGATGGTGCGCGCCGCCCCGGGCCAGCCCCTGACGCCGGACCTCTTCTCGGAGGACGTCCAGGGCAAGGGCGCGGCCGCGGGCCTGCCGCTGCCACCGGCGAACACCGGCGGAACCCTCAAGGCGCAGCTGGACCAGGTGGAGCGCGAGCTGATCCGGCGCGCCCTGGGACGGGTGGGCGGCAAGCGCATCGCCGCGGCCACCGCCCTGGGCCTGACGCGCCAGGGGCTGGCCAAGAAGATCCAGCGGCTGGGGGTGGAAGAGTGAGCGCGGACCGTCCCCTGATCATCGCCAACCCCCAGTCAGCGGGGGGCGCCCTGGGCCGCCGCTGGGACGACATCTCCGGCACCCTGACCGGCATCCTCGGGCCGCTGGACCATCGCTTCACCACCGGTCCTGGCGACGGCGCGCGCCAGAGCCGCCGCGCCCTGACCGAGGGCCGCGAGCTGGTGGTGGCCATGGGCGGCGACGGCACCATCAGCGAGGTGGCGGACGGCTTCTTCGACGAGCAGGGCGAGCCGGTAAACGACGACGCCGCCCTGGGCGTGCTCCCCTTCGGCACCGGCGGCGACTTCATCCGCACCGTCCGGCTGCCCCGCAAGCTGGAGGACGCGGCGCGCCAGCTGGCGGCCGGGCGCAGGCGCCGCATCGACGTGGGGCGGCTGACCTGCGTGGACGACGCCGGCGCCCCCCGCACGCGGCACTTCATCAACATCGCCAGCTTCGGCATCGGCGGCCTGGTGGACACCCTGGTCAACCGCGGCAACAAGGCCCTCGGCGGCAGGCTCTCCTTCGGCCTGGCCACCGTGCGGGCGACCGCCACCTTCCGTCCCCAGCGGGCGCTCATCAGCCTGGACGGCGGGCCCGAGCGGGAGGTGGAGCTGCAGAACGTGGCCGTGGCCAACGGGCGCTACTTCGGCGGCGGCATGAAGGTCGCGCCCGAGGCGGAGCTGGACGACGGGCTGTTCGACGTGGTCACCATCGGCCCCATGTCCTTGCGCGACGTGCTGCTGCGCGGACACCTCATCTACCGCGGGGCCCACCTCGACCTGCCCCAGGTCTCGCTGGCCAGCGCGCGGCGGGTGGAGGCCCGGCCCGTGGACCCGGCCGAGGCGATCCTGCTGGACGTGGACGGCGAAACCCCGGGCCGCCTGCCAGCCACCTTCGAGGTGCTGCCCGGCGCGCTGACACTGGGCGTGTGAGGGGGGAGGCCCATGGGTGAGCGCCTTCGCGACACGCTGATCCGCCTGGTGGCCGCCACGGTGAGCGGCTGCATGTTGTTCATCGCCACCCCCGACTTCGACATCTGGCCGCTGGCCTACCTGGCCCTGGTGCCGATCCTGCTGGTCACCCGCGGCCTGACCCCGGGCCGGGCGTTCCTCTGGGGCTGGCTGTGCGGCACCATCGCCAACGGCGGCGGCTTCTACTGGGTCAACCACCTGCTCATCGTCTTCGCCCACCTGCACTGGGCGCCCGCCTTTGGCCTGTACATACTGATGATGGCCTACCAGGGGCTGCTCTACGGGTTGTTGGTGCTGTTCGTGCGGCTGATCAGGCGCAAGCTTCCGTCGCTGCCCATGACCCTGGTGGCACCGGTGGCGTTCACGGGCCTGGAGCTGTGCATCCCCTACGTCTTCCCCTACTACCTGGCCATCACCCAGGCCTGGGTGGTGCCGCTGATCCAGGTGGCTGACCTGGCCGGGCCGCTGGGAATCTCATTCCTGATCCTGCTGCTCAACGGCATGGCCTACGACCTGCTGCAACATCGGCTCGACGGCGGCCCGATGCGCTGGCGACCTGCCGCGGTCGGGGCGGCGGTGGTGGCGGCGGCCCTGGCTTACGGCGCGGTGCGCATCGCCCAGTACGAGGCCGCCTGGGAGGCCGCGCCAAAGGTCAAGGTCGGGCTGGTTCAGGCCAACGTCGGGATCCGCCAGAAAGGGCGGCGCCGCTTCGCGGGCCAGAACATGCAGCTGCACCTGGACACCAGCGTCGACCTGCAGCGGCGCGGGGCCGAGCTCATCGTCTGGCCCGAGTCTTCCTACCCATACGCCTTCTGGCGCGACATGGATCGCGACTGGCCCGCCGGGGATCCACGCCAGGTGATGAACGGGATCCAGGTGCCCGTGCTGCTCGGCACGGTGACCCGCGGGCTGAACGACCGGTTCCCCTACAACTCGGCGTTAATGATGGAGCCGGACGGGCGCATCACCGGCAAGTTCGACAAGACCTTCCTGATGATCTTCGGCGAGTACATCCCGTACTACGACACCTTCTCCTGGTTCGAGGAGATCTTCCCGGAGGCGGGCCAGTTCGCCCGGGGCGAGGAGGTCACCACCTTCGACTTCAAGGGCTACCGCCTGGCGCCCATGATCTGCCTCGAGGACATCGTGCCCGCCTTCGGCCGCAGGCTGGCCAAATTAAAACCCCACCTGCTGGTCAACATCACCAACGACGCCTGGTTCGGCGCCAGCTCGGAACCGTGGGAGCACATGGCCCTGGCGGTCTACCGCGCGGTGGAGCTGCGCACAGGGCTGGTGCGCGCGGTGAACACCGGCGTGAGCGTGCTGGTGGACGCCACCGGGCGCGTGATGCAGAAAACCCGCTCGGTGGATCCCGTGGAGACGCCCGGGGTGAAGCCGGACACCCTCCTGGGGGACATGGCCATGCTCGAGGTCAAGGGCACGGTCTACACCGCGGTGGGCGACCTGTTCGGCTACCTCAACCTGGCCGGCCTCCTGCTCATGCTCTTCTGGCGCGTCAAGTCCACCTCACCACCTCCCGAACGTAAACGTAGACGCAAACGGAGACGTAGACGGTAGCAGTACCCCCGTAGCCGTAGCCCCAACCGTAGCCCGGTCTCCCCACTCCCCACTCCCCACTATTGGCCTTTGGGCGGATCTATGATACATCCGGCGACCATGAGGACAGCCATGCGCAAATCGCTCTGCTACCTGGTTCTATTGGCAATTCTCGCCGTCCCGGCGGTGGGTCTCGGGCAGAAACGGACCTTCCAGAAACCGGTCCACCCCGACACCCTGCCCACCATCATCCAGTCATGGATGCTGCCCGCATCTCTGGCGCCGGTGGTGACGAACAACTACACCCCCCGCATGACCCTGTCAGGGGCGCTGTTGTTCGTCTATGACCACCACGGCAGGCGCCTGGTGGCCGCCAACGCCCTGTCGGGCAAGGTGAAGTGGCACCAGCCTGTGCCCTCCCGCAGCGACAAGGCCTTCGCCTTCACGCCCCTGGTGTACAAGGACCGCGTGTTCGTGGCCTGCGATGGCTACCTGTACTCCTACGACGCCCTGAGCGGCCGCCCCAAGTGGAAGCTCGGCCTCAAGGGCACCGCGGTCAACCAGCTGTCCCGCGCCAAGCACCGCCTGTTCCTGCCGATGATCAAGATCAGCGGCAAGAAGGCCGAGCAAGGCGTGGTGGTCTGGGCCGTGGACTCCCGGCTGGCCCGGGTGGAGTGGACCAAGAAGTTCCCCGGCACCATGGCCTTCATGGAGGGCAGCTCCGACGCGGCGTACTACGTGGGCAACACCGGCGCGGTGCTGGCCCTCACCGTGGACCGCGGCGATCCCCTGTGGCAGGTGCGGGTCAAGGGCCGCGTGCTGACCAAGCCGATCCGCCACAAGAAGACCCTCTACATCGCCACCCGCCGCAAGAAGTCCGGCTGGGAGGGCACCGGCGTGTTCGCCGTGGACCTGAAGAAGGGCAAGATCCTGTGGCAGAGCAAGCTCGCCTCCACCCGGGCGCGCATCTTCATGTACGGCAACCAGCTCGCGGCGGTGGACGGCACCGGCAAGCTGACCGTGTTCGACAACGCGGGCAAGAAGCAGACCGAGCTGAAGCTGAACTTCGCCGACCTGCCCACCACCCTCGAGGCGGTGGGGGTGGGCGAGCGGATCTTCGTCTTCTCCAGCCACGTGGACGGCCACGGCTATGTCTGGCTGGTGGACATGAAGCGCAAGCGCGTGCTCACCGCGGCCAACGCCCTGAGCCTCGGCGCCCACTCCATGCTGCCCGCCTCCAAGATGCTCTTCATGGACGGCGAGGACGGCAACGTCTACGCCTACCGCCTGGACAAGAGCGCCCGCCCCAAGCGCATGTCCGTGCCCGAGCCGGAGTTCGCCCGGGAGATCCTGCGCAGCATGGACGAGGCCAAGGCCATCGTGCCAGGCCTGTCGGCCAAGCTGGCCGGCCTCGGCACCAAGGCCCTGCCCCCCATCGAAAATGCGCTGGCCAGCGAAAACCCGTTCAAGCTGGCCGTGGCCGCCGAGGCCATCGGCTTCCTCGGCGCGCGGCGCTCGGTGCCCGCGCTGATCAAGGCTGTCAAGAAGCTCAAGGAAACCCAGCCCGACCCGAAGGCTGGCATCGACCCGCTCATCCCGGTGCTCATCGCCCTGTCCGAGATCCGCGACGGCAAGGCCGTCGGCCCGCTCAAGGAGGTGCTGACCGCCAAGGAGCAGGACCACATGCGCCGCCGCTACGCCTACGTGGCCCTCGGGTCCATCGGCACGCCGGCCGCGCTGGCGCCGCTGTGGACCTACCGCGCGGCCAACCAGGTGGCCACCACTCGCTGGGATCCCCAGGCCATCACCACCTCGCTGGACTACGAGGTGGAGCAGGACATCCCCGCCCTCAAGCCGGACCAGGAGTGGGCGCCCGACGTGCGCAACGCCACCTCAAAGACCGTGCAGATCAAGGAAGGCGAGATCTACACCGCCGCCCTGTCCCCGTACCTCGGCAGCTACAACGACGTGTGGATCGGGCCCAGCGACCTGTCGGGCAAGATCAAGACGCCGGTGTTCACCGGCATGACCCGGGCCGAGATCAAGCCGAACAAGCACCTGCGCTTCAAGGGCTTCTCCATGACGCCCGACCGCAAGGCGACGCTCACCATGGAGATGGAGGTCTCCGACGGCAAGTGGGCCGCGGCCAAGCCGGTGATGTTCGAGCTCAAGGCGCTCATGGCGGACCGCGACCGCGACCGCCTGCCCGACATCGTCGAGCGGCGCCTGCACCTGTGCGTCATCAACGAGGACTGCGACGGCGACGGCGTGCTCGACTCCGAGGACCTCAACCCGCTGGCCTCCAACAAGCTGAAGCTCACCGCCGAGCAGAAGCTGTTCCGCGAGGCCTTCTTCACCTACTTCTCGTTCCTCAAGCGGCGCGGGCTGGTGGTGGTGGACCCGGGCGACGGCCCCTCCTTCGAGCTGTACGGTCGCCAGGACCCGATCCTGAGCCTGCGGCGCCGGACCGTGGAGCGGTTCCGTCGTGACGTGGGCCTGCACGCCACCGACTTCGTCACCTTCGGCGGCCCGTACCCCGAGGGCGGCGGCTCCGGCGATGCGCTGCCCGACGTGGCGTGGAACAAGCGCAAGACCATGGCCACGGTGGGCATGGACATTCTGCGCTCCAGCGAGAACGCCGTGGCGTACAACGTGACCCTCAAGAAGGTGGGCAAGAGCTGGGTCGTGACCCGGCTGCACAGAGTCTGGACCACCAACAAGTAGGGAGCCCGGCACCGCTGGCGAGTCGTGGCCCGAGCAGGGCCGCCGCGCGCTGCGCCGGAAACCTCCCTGGCACCCCAACCAACTGATGGTATAGAAAAGCCCATGCGGACCAACCTGGACAACGTCGTCCCAAACCTGATGCGTCACTTCTTCCCCACCTACCGGGTCCCCCAGATGAACTACGCCGAGGGGTACCTGCCCATGCGGATCCCGGGCTGCGCCACCTGCGTGGACACGACCCTGTCCAACGGGCTCGCTGCCCTGGGCAGGCTGTCCTGGGAGCAGATCGTGAGCCACGTGGAGTTCATTAACACGCTCAACGGCAAGAGCGGGCTGCTGCGCCGGGTGGAGCTCTGTGTCGATACCCGCCAGGAGCGCGATGCCCTGGAGGAGGTGATCCCGCGGGTCAAGGCGGGAGAGCTCCAGGTGGAGCCGGTGGCCGTGATCCAGCCTCACCCGAGCCGGGTGGAGCCGCTGCAGGATCTATCGCTGGCCGAGGTGGGGGTGCTGTTCGGCGCCTCGGACTACCTGTGCGTCGGCGAGGAGACCGGGTCGAGGACGGACCAGTACCACGCCCTGCTCGACACCCTGGACGCCTGCCTGGACCAGGGCTTCAAGGTGCGGCTCGACCTGCTGGACATCACGCGCTCTGACCTGGAGGTGCTGGTGATCCCCCTGGTCTCGGATTGCATGGACCATCTGGCCAAGCGCGGCTACAGCGGCCTGCGCCTGCGCCTGGTGGACAGCCTGGGCCTCGGGCTGCCCTGGCCCGAGGCGCCGGTGCCTCGCTCCATCCCGCGCATGGTGCACACCCTGACCCACAACCTGTCCTACGAGGGGGACCAGCTCGAGTTCCTGGGGCACAACGACATGGGCCTCGGCCTGGTCAACAGCCTGGCGGCGGTGATGCACGGCTGCACCTCCATCGCCACCAGCCTCGCCGGCGTCGGGGAGCGGGCGGGGATCACGCCCACCGAGCTGGCGCTGGTTCACCTGTGCGGGCAGTACGGCATCGACCTGAACATGCGCGGCGTGGGCGACGGCCTCGGCGCCCTGGCCGACGCGGGCGGCGAGGTGGCCAAGCGCCACCCGCTGTGGGGCGAGCTGGCGCTCAAGCGCGGCTTCCCGGCCCACGCCAACGCTCACATCGCCACCTTCGACCTGGCCGCGCCGTTCGACACCAGCCGCCTGATCGGGCGCACCCCCGAGCTGGAGATCCGCCGCGAAAACGAAGCGGCCGGCGTGATCCACTTGATCCACCAGGTGAAGCCCGACGCCGAGCTGGAGTGCGACGACGAGGCGATCCAGAGCCTGCTCACCTGGATCGATGAGCAGGGCCTGAGCGAGATCACCTGGGACGACATCAAGGGCAAGGCCGAAGAGCTGCTGCCGGACCTGTTCTGAGGGAGCCAACAAACAAGATGGATCGCCGACCGCTCAGGCTGGTACTGCTTGGGCTCTGGTGCGCGTGCGCCTCGACACAGGCGCCTGCTCAGGCCCCCCGGCATGTTGCCCCCGCGCCAGCCGAACCCGCAGTCACCCTGAAGGCGCTCCGGCCGCCCCAGGCCTTCCGTTCAGGCGGCAAGGTCCACCTGGCCTATGAGGTCATCATCGCGGTGAGCTCCTCGGCCACCGCCGCGGTCGAGCTCAGGTCTGTCGTCGTGCATGACCCGCTCCCGCGGACCCTCGCCGGCGAGGCGCTTGCCCGCGGCCTGGTCTCACTCATCGACGATCCCGCCCGGGCCAGCGGCCTCAACCGCCCTCCCCTGGCCGGAGCGCTGGAGCCTGGACGACGGGGCGCGCTCTACCTCTGGAGCTCGGCCGCCAGCGCCGACAAGCTGCCAGCCAAGATAAAGGTGGAGCTTCACTTCGAGGGTCTGCCCGCGCCGCTGGAGCTGGTGGTCCCGGTGGACGCCGCCCCGACGCTCACCCTCGCCCCCCCCGTGCAAGGCCCCGGCTGGTTCACCTTCATGGCGCCCGGCAACGACGCCTCGCACAGGCGCTCGATCCACACCGCCAGGGGCGAGCTCTATGCCGCCCAGCGGTACGCCGTGGACCTGGTCCGCGTGAATCAGCAGGGCAAGCGCATCTCGGGCGATCCCGCCAGGAACGAGAGCTACGCGGCCTACGGCGTGCCCGTGGTGGCCGTCGGCCCCGGCGTGGTGCGCTCGGTCAAGAACGACGTGCCGGACAACAACCCTGGCGGGTGCCAGGACCGCGCCGTGGATCCGAAGCGGTGCAAGATCTCCACCGCGGTGCCGATCACGAAGGAGACCCTGGCAGGCAACCACGTCATCCTGGAGCTTCAGAGCGGCGCCCACGCCGTGTACGCGCACCTGATCCCCGGCAGCGTGAAGGTGGCCGTGGGAGACAGGGTGACCGCCGGGCAGGTGCTCGGCCGCCTGGGCAACTCGGGCAACTCCAGCGAGCCTCACCTGCACTTTCACGTTTGCGATGGCCCCGGGATGATGGCCTGCCGCGGCGTGCCGTTCCATTTCTCCCGCTTCATCGAGATCCCCGTGGACCCGCGGCGCGGCCCAACGGGCCCCCCGAGGGTCGCGGTCAATGAGGCGCCCGCAGACTCATCCGTGGTGCACCTCCCTGACGCGCAGGGCAAGCTCCCCGGCGGCCCCCCGCCCACCAAACCCTGACCCCCACGAAAAATGTCAACAATGGGGGTCAGACCCCGCCACTTGACATTTTAATCGCCGGGATTGCGGTATGCTGGCCCCAAAACCAGGGAGGGAGGTACCGCCAATGATCAGCAGAACGCTGCCTGTGATCCTGGCCATTTCGGGCATAATGGCCAGCACCGCCGCATGCAACAGAGGCGCCGGCAAGACTGGAGCATCGAGCGGACGAGTGGCCGTTGAGCCGCTCTTCACCCATGAGGGCTACACCTCGGGTCGGTTCGAGTATTACGGCTACCACCACTTCCTGACGCCAGCCGCTGGCGGCCCGGCCATCAAGAGCAAGCTGAGCCGGCCGCCCATGTTGAGGCGCACCCACGCCGGCTGCAAGGTGTACGACTACGAGTACTACGGCCCCCAGTCCTTCGCCATCTGCGACGGCGCCGAGGGCCAGCGCGGCGGCCCGGTGGAGCATGTCTTCACCCACCAGGGCTGCGCCGTGTACCGCTACGAGCACTACGGCTGGAACTACTTCGCCCGCTGCGGCGCCGGCGCCGAGGATACGAGGGGGAAGCTGACCTCGCCCGTGGCGTTCCTGTTCGAGCATGACGGCTGCCGGGTCTACCGGTTCGAGTATTACGGCTGGCATGTGCTGACTCACTGCGCTGCCAGCGGCGGGGCGAACCGCCCGGGGGCGATCAAGACGCCGCCGAAGCAGGTGGCCAGCGCCGGCGGCTGCAGGGGCTACTGGTACGAGTTCTACGGCAACCACCACTTCACCCGCTGCCCCGGTGTGCAGAGCGCCTCGGTGACCCGGCTGCTCCAGTGCGGCCAGAACTGCGTCCGGGAGCTGGTCACGCCGAGCGTCATGGCTCAACGCGCCCCCGCCGAACCCGCGTCCGAATAAAGTGTCAAGTAGGGGGGTCTGACCCCACCACTTGACATTTTAACGATTCCCTCACGAAAAGTGTCAACCAGGGGGGTCTGACCCCACCACTTGACATTTTCAGGAGCGTTCGCGGCGGGTCGACTGTGGCGTAAACTTCGGGGCATGAGATCGATCCTGCTGCTGGTCCTGGCCTTCACCCTCCTGCCCGGCGCGGTCCAGGCCGGGACCGCCCCTTGCAAAGGGAACAAGCTGCATGTGCTGCTGATCCATGGCGGTGCCGGGGCGGGCAAGCTCCCGGCGGCGGCGCTGAAGAAGAAGCGCGCGGTCATGGCGCGGGCGCTGCGCCAGGGGCACCGGCTGCTGAAGCGCGGCGGCAGCGCGGTGGAGGCGGTGACCGCCGCGGTCAAGGCGCTGGAGGACTCCCCCCTGTTCAACGCGGGGCGCGGCGGCATCCCCAACCGGGCAGGCTTCGTGGAGCTGGACGCCTCCATCATGGAGGGCCGCAAGCAGAACGCCGGCGCCGTGGCCGCCGTGCGCGCGATCAAGAACCCCATCGCGGCCGCCCGGGCCGCCATGGAGCGATCGCCCCACCTGATGTTCGTGGACCGGGGCGCCGTGGCCTTCGCCCGGGCCCAGGGCCTCGAGATCGTCGATCCCTCCTACTTCCTGGTGCCGGGAAAAAAAACGACCGGCGGCAAGTCAGGCACGGTCGGGGCGGTGGCCCTGGACCGGTGCGGCGACCTGGCCGCGGCCACCTCCACCGGCGGCTACAACACGAAGGTGCCCGGTCGCGTGGGCGACTCGCCCGTCATCGGCGCCGGCACCTGGGCCGACAACCGCACCTGCGCGGTGTCGGCCACGGGCCACGGCGAGTACTTCATCCGCTTCGCCGCGTCCCACGACGTGGCGGCCCTCGTGGAGTACCGCGGCTGGTCGGTGCGCAAGGCGGCCGCCCATGTCATCCATGAGAAGCTGAAGCCGGCGGGCGGCCTCGGCGGGTTCATCGCGCTCGACCGAAAAGGCAACATGGCGTGGCCGTTCTCGTCGGTGGGCATGATCCGAGGCTACATCCGCCACACGGGCGAGATGAAGCTCGGCGTGTTCAAGGAGATGAAGTGACCCTGGACCTGGGCTTGCTGTACGAGGGGCCGCCTTCCCCCGACGTCGTGCGGCTGGACGACCCCCGGGATGTACCCCCGCTGACGCCGGAGGAGATGGCCGCGCTCGGCGCCTTCACGGTGCGACAGGAGCTCGAGCGATCCCCGGCCTATTTGAAGCTGCGCCCGCGCATCAGCCAGCTGGCCAGCGCGCTGGCGTACCGCCCCGCGGACCCTGCCCCGACCGCCACAGGGCGCCCTTCGCTGCGGGTGGTCTCCTGGAACATGGAGCGCGGCACCCGCCTCGACGGCGTCAAGGCGCTGCTCGCCACCCACCCCGAGGCCAGCGCGGCGGACATCATCATGCTCAACGAGGTGGATCGCGGCATGGCTCGCTCGGGCAACCTGGACACCTGCGCCGAGCTGGCTCGCCACCTGGGCATGCACATGCTGTTCGGCAACGGCTACTTCTGCCTCGGCTACGGCGGCCCCGCCGACGGTCCGGCCCACCTGCCGAACCACATGGGCATGCACGGCAACGCCATCCTGTCGCGCTACCCCATGTCGCGGGCAGAGGTCTTCAGCGTGCCGGTCTCCAGCGACCGGTACCACACCCGGGACCAGCGGCTGGGCCACAAAAAGGCGCTGTGGGCCGAGGTGCAGACCCCTGCTGGCCCCCTGGCCGTGGCCTCGGTGCACCTGGACAGCATCACCTCGCCGGCGCGCCGGGCCTGGCAGATGCGCGGCGTGCTGCGCCACCTGCTGCGCAGGATCCCCCACGGCCCGCTCCTGCTCGGCGGTGACCTGAACACCTCAACCCTCGACTTTTCGGCCCTGCCCGCGCTGTCGGTGGACCTGTCGCGCAAGGTCCTTCGCGGCGGCGTGCGCGGAATCATGCGCCGCTGCCTGCAGCCCGAGCGCCATGACGAGCGCCCCCTGTTCGAGGCGCTGGAGGGCGCGGGGCTGCGCTGGCGCGAGCTGAACCCGCCTCGGATCCCCACCTTCCGCTTCGAGGTGCAGGAGCTGGAGGACGCCTGCTCGGTCATGAGCTTCCCGCCGCCAGCTTTGATCCGCGCCTGCGCCCTGTATCTGCGCACCCTGGGCGGCGTGGCCCCGTTCAAGCTGGACTGGTTCGCGGGCCGGGACGTGGAGCCGGTGGGTTCACCGGAGGTGATCCCACGGCCGGTGCACGCGGGACACCGCATCTCGGACCACGATCCGATCCTGGTGGATATCGCGCTGTAGTTCGTGCCCCCGCGGCCGCCCGCCCTCCGGGGCAGGCCGCCGTCCTCGCTTTCCTGCGGAAGGCTCCGGGATGAAGCGGCGGCCTACTTCAGGGTAAACGGCCACTGCAGGCGCGCGTCGCGCCCGACGAACTTCGGGAAGGTCAGGTTCTTGACCATGCGCTCGACGCACTCGGCCGTGGGCGTGCCCGACAGGTCGCCGGCCACCTTGGCGATCTTCACCTTGCCGCTCGGGGCCACCACCACGTCCACAGGCACGTCGCCCGCCTTGCCGAACATCTCATAGCAGGCGCCGAGGTCCGCGTTGACCATGTCCATCAGCGCCTTGACCAGGCCCTGGTCCATGGTGGTGGGCAGCTTGGGCGCCGCCACCACCTTCTTGGGCTGGTTCTCGGGACAGGTCAGGTCGTTCTTGTCCACGGGGAACTTGCCCGCGGCAGGCGGCACCGCGCCGAGCACCGCGCCGGTGCACTTGTGGTACACCCGGTGGCCCACCGGCTGGAACGTGATGACCCCGTACTTGTACTTGCGGCCCACCATCTCGGTGCCCGCCTCGGGGCGGAACAGCAGGTCCAGCCGCAGGTGCGGCAGGAACTCGGTCCTGAAGGTCTTGGCCGTCATCTTGGGGGGCAGATCGAACACATACTTGGCCATGCCGATGTTCACCAGGTTGTACAGCACCTTGCCCCGCTTGATCTTGATGTCCCTGGGCAGCTTGAGGGTGAAGAACCGCCCCCGGGTGATGTCCCCGCCCGCGCGGCGCAGCATCGGCTCCTTGCAGGTGAGGCAGCCGCGCACGTACACCTCGGCGCGGGGCTTCGGCTTCGCCTTGAAGAAGGCCACCAGCGGCCCTTCCACCGCGGTGGTCTCGATGGGCAGGTGGTAGACCTTGGTCTGGTGCTGAGCCTTGAGCCGCTCGTTGAGGGCCGAACAGAACAGCTTCTTGAAGCGCGTCTTCTTGAACGCGCAGGTGGCCACGAACGGGCGCAGCAGGCTCTTGAGGTTGTAGACCGGCACCGCCGTCTTGAGCAGGTACTCGAAGCTGCCCTTTGTCGGCTTGGCCGGCGTGGCGGAGGCGGGCGTGGCCGCCACCTTGGCCGCTGCCGCCGCCGGCTTGGCCTTCGCCTCGGGCTTATCAGTGGCGTCTGCTCGCGCGGACCACCCCAGCGCCAGCACCACCAGCATCGCGAAAGATATTGAGCGCATGGATCTCCTCCCAACCAGGCGGGCCGCACTATAACCGAGCATCGTTGGGCTGTCGACTGTCGACTGCCAACTGTCGACTGTCGACCTGGCCGGGGCGGGCACCGCAGCCCGTTCGGCCCATATCGGGCCTGCGGCACCCCTGCCTCGAAGCCACGAATGCCGCACTGCGCCGAAAGATCTTGAAGATTTTCAACCGGCTTGGTATATAGGGCGGGCAAAATTTCTAACCCATTGGGATTTTTCACCTTTTTGATAGAAGAACGAGTAACCCAAGCACGCATCACAAAGGAGAATGACCATGCCTAAGCGTAAGAAAATCGCCCTGATCGGTGGCGGCCAGATCGGCCAGATCCTCGCCATGCTCGCCGCGCAGAAGGAGCTCGGGGACGTCGTCATCCTGGACATCCCGGACTACGAGAACCCCTGCAAGGGCAAGGCCTTGGACCTGATGGAGATGGCGCCCCACGGCAACTACGACGCCGACCTCCAGGGCACCAGCGACTACAAGGACATCGCCGGCGCGGATGTGGTCATCGTCACCGCGGGCCTGCCCCGCAAGCCTGGCATGAGCCGTGAGGACCTGCTGGCCACCAACATCAACATCATCTCCAACGTGGCCAAGAACGTTAAGGAGTACGCTCCCAACGCGTTCTGCATCATCATCACCAACCCGCTCGACACCATGGTCTACTCCTTCATGGAGGTCTCTGGCCTGCCGAAGAACCAGGTCTGCGGCATGGCTGGCATGCTGGACGCCGGCCGCTGGCGCGCCTTCATCGCCATGGAGCTGGGCGTGTCCGTTGAGGACATCGCCGGCACCGTGCTCGGCGGCCACGGCCCCACCATGGTCCCCATGCCCCGCCTGACCACCGTCGGCGGCGTGCCCCTGACCGAGATCATGGACCAGGAGACCATCGACCGGATCATCACCCGCACCCGCAAGGCGGGCGGCGAGATCGTCGGCCTGCTGGGCAACGGCTCCGCATTCTTCAGCCCGGCCTACAGCGCCATCTCCATGGCCGAGTCCTACCTCAAGGACAAGAAGCGCGTGATGCCCATCGCCGCTCTGTGCGAGGGTGAGTTCGGCGTGGACGGCCTGATCATCGGCGTGCCGGCAGTCGTCGGCGGCGGCGGCGTGGAGAAGGTCTACTCCATCAAGCTGAACGAGGAAGAGCAGGCGATGATGGACAAGACCGTCGAGCACGTGAAGGGCTCGGTGGCCGAGGCCAAGGAGTTCCTGGCAAAGCTCTAGGCAGCAAAGCCAGCGACCGTTTGAGCTAAACCGAGGCCGCTGGGGATCATATGGATCCCCGGCGGCCTTTTTTTAACAGAGACCTGAAAAGAGGCTTCAAGCATGAAGATCCACGAGTACCAGGCAAAAGCGATCCTGAAGAAGTACGGCGTCGTGGTGCCCCAGGGGAAGGCCGTGTTCACCCCCGAGGAGGCCAAGGCGACGGCCGCGGAGCTCATCGAGACCACCGGGATCCCGGTGGTGGTGGTCAAGGCCCAGATCCACGCGGGCGGCCGCGGCAAGGGCCGGTTCAAGGAAGATCCGGAGCTGGGCGGCGTCAACATCTGCAAGGGCGCTGACGAGGCCGGGGCCATGGCCGAGCGCATGCTCGGCAAGACCCTGGTGACCCACCAGACCGGCCCCGAGGGCAAGCAGGTCAACCGCCTGCTCGTCGAGCAGGGCATCGACATCGCCACCGAGATGTACGTGGGCGGCGTCATCGACCGGGCGGCCCAGCGCATCACCATGATGGCCTGCGCCGAGGGCGGCACCGAGATCGAGGAGGTCGCGGCCCGCACCCCGGAGGCGATCCTCAAGGAGAGCGTCGACCCGATCATCGGGCTGGGCGCGTTCCAGGCGCGCAAGCTGACCTACGCCCTCGGCCTCGAGGGCGCGGCCAACAAGAACGCGGTCAAGTTCCTCATGGCCCTGGCCCGGGCCTTCGACGAGGTGGACGCGTCGCTGTTCGAGATCAACCCGCTGGTGATCACCACCAGCGGCGAGGTCATGGCGCTGGACGCCAAGATGAACCTCGATGACCACGCCATGTTCCGGCACAAGGACTTCGCCGAGCTGATGGACGAGAGCGAGGAGGAGGCGTCCGAGCTGGAGGCCAAGGCCCTGGACCTCTCCTACGTCAAGCTGGACGGCAACATCGGCTGCATGGTCAACGGCGCCGGCCTGGCCATGTCCACCATGGACATCATCAAGCAGTACGGCGGCGAGCCGGCCAACTTCCTGGACGTGGGCGGCGCGGCGGACAAGGACCGCGTCACCGGCGCGTTCAAGATCATCCTCAAGGACCCCAACGTGAAGGGGATCTTCGTCAACATCTTCGGCGGCATCGTGCAGTGTGACATCGTCGCCCAGGGCGTGGTCGACGCCGCGGCCGAGATGAATCTCGAGGTGCCCCTGGTGGTGCGGCTCGAGGGGACCAACGTGGAGCAGGGCAAGGAGATCATCAGGAACTCCGGCCTCAACGTGACGCCGGCCGACGACATGGCCGACGGCGCCAAGAAGATCGTGGAGCTGGCCAAATGAGCATCCTCGTAAACAAAGACACCAAGGTAATCGTTCAGGGCACCGGCCGCGCGGGCACCTTCCACGCGCAGCAGTGCCAGGAGTACGGCACCCAGATCGTGGCCGGCGTCTCGCCGGGCAAGGCGGGCAGGGACTGGCTTGGCCAGAAGCTGTACGACACCGTGGCCGACGCCAAGGACGCCACCGGCGCCAACACCTCCATCATCTTCGTGCCCCCGCCCTTCGCGGCGGACGCCATCATGGAGGCGGTGGAGTGCGACATCCCGCTGATCATCGCCATCACCGAGGGCATCCCGGCGCTGGACATGATCAAGGTCAAGCGCTTCATGGCAGACCGTAACAGCCGGCTCATCGGCCCCAACTGCCCCGGCGTCATCACCCCGGGCGCGTGCAAACTGGGCATCATGCCGGGCTACATCCACAAGGAAGGCAGCGTGGGCGTCATCTCCCGCTCGGGCACCCTGACCTACGAGGCAGTGGACCAGCTGACCCGCCTCGGCATCGGCCAGAGCACCTGCGTGGGCATCGGCGGCGACGCGGTGCCGGGCTCCAACTTCATCGACATCCTGGCGCTGTTCGCCGAGGACCCGGACACCACCGGCGTGGTGATGATCGGCGAGATCGGCGGCTCCGCAGAGGAAGAGGCGGCGGCGTTCATCAAGGAGAACATGAAGGGCAAGCCGGTGGCCTCGTTCATCGCCGGCCGCACGGCCCCTCCCGGCAAGCGCATGGGCCACGCCGGCGCCATCATCGCTGGCGGCAAGGGCGGCGCGGAGGACAAGATCGCGGCGCTGGAGGCGGCGGGCATCAAGGTCGCCCCCACCCCGGCCGAGATCGGCAGCACGTTTGCTTCCCTGCTGTAGCGAGCTCGCCAGGGCCTGTAGGCCCCGGCAAGCTCGCTGCGGGCCTTCGGCCCGCTACGCATTTTTCGCACGGCTTCGCCGTGCTGGGCCGCGCGCCAAACGCGCGGCGCGTTGAACACTCACCCCCCGTGTACGGGCTCCCGGACGCGGGGGTTTTTTCAAAGGACGAACAGATGCTTCAGAGAACACTCTCAATGATCAAGCCCGACGCGGTGAGCAAGAACCACATCGGCGGCATCATCAAGATGATGGAGGAGGCCGGCCTGAAGGTGAAGGCGGCCAAGATGGTCCACATGAACCGCGCCCAGGCCGAGGGCTTCTACGCGGTGCACGCCGAGCGGCCCTTCTTCGGCTCGCTGTGCGACTTCATGACCAGCGGCCCGATCATGGCCCTGATCCTCGAGGGCGAGGACGCCATCCAGAAGTACCGCGACCTGATGGGCGCCACCGACAGCGCCCTGGCCGCCGAGGGCACCATCCGCAACGCCTACGGCGAGAGCAAGGAGCGCAACGCCGTGCACGGCTCCGATTCTCCCGAGAACGCCCAGATCGAGATCAACTTCCACTTCTCCGACTTCGAGCTGCGCGGCCTGAGCTGGTAGGTCCATCCCGCCCCGACCTCCCGGAACATCAGTTTCAAAAACAAGCCGCGCGCCTGTATCCTGCGGGGATATCCCCGATGATTGTTTCTGTGCTCAAAAGCTTGCGGGAAGGCTCCCCGCGGCGCCTCTCCAACCTGGTCCTGGTGGTATGGACCCTGGTCACGCTTGGTTCTCTGACCCTGACATTCGGCTGGATCGAGAAGGACATCCTGTCCCAGGCCACCACCATGGCCCGGACCTCCTTTGTCCGTGATCTGCAGATCCGGCGCTGGGCAACCCGCCATGGCGGGGTCTACGTGCCGGTGGGCGGCGAGACCCGCCCCAACCCATATCTCACCATGGTCAAGGAGCGGGACATCACGACCGCTTCGGGGCGACAGCTGACCCTGTTGAACCCGGCCTACATAACCCGCCAGATCTTCGATGAAATGAAGAAGGAAGGCAGCCTCTACGGCCATATCACCAGCCTCGAGCCGCTCAACCCGGCCAACGCGCCGGACCCGTGGGAGCGAACCGCGCTGATGGCCATCCGGGACGGCGCCGGTGAGGTCAAGGGCATCCAGCGACAGGACGGCAAGGAGGTGATGCGCTTGATGCGCCCGTTGCCCACGGAGAAGCCTTGCCTCAATTGCCACGCGAGCCAGGGGTACAAGGTGGGGGACGTGCGCGGCGGCATCAGCGTCACCGTGGGGATGGCCCCGTTCCGGGCGCGCCTCAATCCCAGCAAGGTGAAGGTGGCCATCGGCCACCTGTTCATGTGGGCGCTGGGCGTCATCGGACTCCTCATTGCCCGGCGGCAGGTCCTGCGCCGTGAGGCCGCCCGGGAACGCGCGGCTCAGCAGCTGCGCGACCAGGAGGAGCGCTACCGCTCCATCCTGCAGTCCACCACAGACGGTTTCCTGGTGCTCGGGCCCGAGGGGCGCTTGCTGGACGTCAACGACGCGTACTGCGAGATGTCGGGCCACGGCAGGGCGAAGCTGCTGGAGATGGGCCTGGCGGATCTTGAAGCGTCAAAAACTGCCGAGGAGCTCCAGGCACAGACCAGGCGCATCAGGCAGCAGGGGAGCGACCGCTTCGAGACCACGCACCGGCGGGCCGACGGCAGCGAGCTGCGGGTGGAGGTGAGCACCTCGCACCTGCCGGACCAGGGAGACATCTTCTTCGCGTTCGTCAACGACATCACCGAGCGCAGGGAGCTGGAGGGGCAGCTGCGCCAGGCCCAGAAGATGGAGGCGGTGGGCCTGCTCGCTGGCGGCGTGGCTCACGACTTCAACAACCAGCTGCAGGCGATCATGGGCAACGCCGAGCTCGCCCTGGACGACCAGCCCGAAGGGGCCGAGTGTCGGGAGGATCTTGAAGAGATCCTCACCGCGGCGGACCGCGCCCGGGCCCTGTTCACCCAGCTGCTGGCCTTCAGCAGGAAGCAGATGCTGAAGCTGCAGCCCCTGGACCTGGCGGAGGTGGTGCAGGAGCTGAGCCGCATGGTGCGCCGATTGATCGGCGAGCATATCCGCCTGGACATCGAGGTCGCCCCCGGGCTGAAGGCGGTGTACGCCGACCAGGGCCAGATCGAGCAGGTCCTGCTCAACCTGTGTGTCAACGCCCGTGACGCCATGGAGGGCGGCGGCGAGATCAACGTCAGGCTGAGCAACGCCGCCCTGGCCGAGCCGGTGTCCGAGCCGGAGGGCAGCCTGCCCGCGGGTGATTACGTCGCCATGGAGGTACAGGACACCGGCGCGGGCATGTCGCCCGATCTGATCTCTCGCATATGGGAGCCGTTCTTCACCACCAAGGAGTCCGGGCGCGGCACCGGGCTGGGGCTCTCCACGGTCTACGGCATCATCCGTCAGCACGGCGGCGGCATCCGGGTAAGCAGCGCCCCCGGCGAGGGCACCACCTTCAAGATCCTCTTGCCGGCCCATGTCGGCCAGCGCCAGGACCAGTCCGAGCCGAATGCCTCGGCTGCCCGCGGAGGCAAGGAGACCATCCTGTTGGCCGAGGACAACGAGGGGGTGCGGAACCTGGCGATCCGACTGCTGGAGCGCGCAGGCTACACGGTGCTCGCCGCCCCGGACGGGGAGCAGGGGCTGGCGCTGTTCGAGGAGCACGCCCATGAGGTGGACATGGCGCTGCTGGACGTCGTGATGCCTGGCCTGAGCGGCCCTGATCTGTACCGAGCCATCAAGGAGCAGCACCCGGAGTTCCGGGCGCTCTTCGCCAGCGGCTTCAAGGACTCATCGGGGGGAAGCAAGTTTGCCCTGGACCCGGGAGATGTGCTGATCCGAAAGCCGTACGACAGAGAGACCCTGCTCACGGCCGTGCGGCAGGTGCTGGACAACTGAAGGGGCCGAGGGATCCCACGGCCAGGGTCTCAATGTCTGCTAGTATTGCTTCATCAAAGCCCTTTTCCTCGTCTGAATAGACGCCCTGTCGGTGGGGTCCAATAACCACCTGAGGAGGCAGAAGATGAAACGATCACTGCTGCTGTCGCTCTCCACGTTGCTGGTGGCCCTGCTGGCCGGCGCGTGCATCATCCCGCCGCCGGCTTATGTCGAAGGCGAGGCCGCCGCGCCGGAGCCGGAGATCATCGCGCCCAAGCCGCCGCCCGAAGCGCGCCCGGAGGACCCGGGTGAGCCGCCGCAGCACGGCTGGATCTGGCGTGGCGGTTACTGGCACTGGCACGGCGAGGCCTACCAGTGGGTGGACGGCCGCTGGGTGCCGCCCCACGAGAACGAGGACTGGCACCCGCCCCGCTACGAGCCCCGCGGCGATGGCGACGACCGGCGCTGGGTCTACCGGCCGCCGCGGTGGCGGCATCGCAAGCACAAGGACGGGCACCCGCACCACCAGCCCGGCCACGAGCCTGACCGCCACCCGGATCGCGATCCTGGCAAGCAGCATGGCCGCATGGCCGCGCCGCCTGCCGAGGATGGCCGGCCCGCGGCGCGCCAGCCCGCCCCGCCCCCCGAGCCGCACCGCGGGCATGATCGCACGCCGCCCCCGCCGCCGCCTCGCCGGGCCGCGGAGCCGCCTCACCATGGTGGCCATCACGGCAAGCAGGCCCCGCCGCCGCGGCGTTCCCCGTCGCCGGGTGTAAACGATGTTGGCCGGCGCGACCCCGCGCCTCCGCCGCCGCGCCGCGCCGGAAAGCCGCATGTGCCCGCCCCACCGCCGCGCGCCGGTGATGTGGAGCGAGGCCGCCACCGGCCCGCGCCGCCACCGGCGGTGCGTGACCACAACCGGTCGCCCGAGCGCCCGCGTCATCAGCCTGCCCCGCCGCCCAGGGTGCGCGACCGCAACCGCGCCCCGAAGCCGCCCAGCCACCGGCCGGCCCCGCCCCCCTCGGTGCGGGATCACAATCGCTCACCCGAGCGCCCACGCCACCGGCCTGCCCCGCCGCCCCGTGTCGGAGACGTGGATCGCCACCAGCCCAGCCCGTCCGAGCGCGCCAATCCCCGCGCCCCGCGGGCCAACCCCGGCCCCGCGCGCAAGCCCAACTGGTCCGAGCGCGCCAACCCCCGCGCCCCGAAGACCAACCCGGGCCCCGCGCACCGGCCGAACCACAGCGAGCGCGCCAACCCCCGCGCCCCGCGGGCCAACCCCGGCCCCGCGCGCAAGCCCAACTGGTCCGAGCGCGCCAACCCCCGCGCGCCAGGCCATAACCCGGGCCGCGTGGAGAAGAAGAAGCGCAACAAAACCGAGCGCATGAAGCCCGAGGACCGCAAGCCGGGCGCCCAGCCCAAGCGGATCCACAAGGACCTGCCCGAGGAGCGCAAGAAGCGCCCCATCGCGCCCATGCCTCCTGCGCGCTAGCCCCCCCTCACACCCCTAACCCCTACTCCCTGCCCCCTCCCCCCTCAAGACCGTCGCAGGCGGCCTCATTCTCTAGATGCGGGCTGGGTCTCCGTCCACGACTACGTTATGTTCTGGGCATGGAACGCCTCCCCCTGAGAGGGCTCACCCTGCCCCGCCTCGAAGAGCTCGTCCTGGAGATGGGCCTCGAGCCTTACCGCGCGCGGCAGATCTTCTCCTGGGTCCATGGCCGCGGGGTCACGGACACCGCTGAGATGACCAACCTGAGCAAGGCCGCGCGGGCGTCTCTGGGGAGCAGGTTCAGCCTGGAAGAGCTGACGCAGGACGCCGCGCTGAGCGCCGAAGACGGCACCGAGAAGCTGCGCCTGCAGTGCGAGGACGGGTCCCTCATCGAGACGGTGCTGATCCCCGACGGCGACAAGGTCACCCAGTGCGTCAGCAGCCAGGTGGGCTGCGGGCTCGGCTGCCGCTTCTGCGCCACCGCCACCATGGGGCTCAAGCGCGGGCTGCGCACCGAGGAGATCACCGGCCAGGTGTACGCTGGCCGAAAACGGCTCGCTGCCGAGGCGCGCGTCAACAACCTGGTCTTCATGGGCATGGGTGAGCCGATGAACAACCTGGACGCGGTGCTGGAGGCGGTGGAGATCCTGTGCACCGACCTGGGCGCCAACTTCTCCCCGCGGCGCATCACCATCTCCACCGCCGGGGTGGTGCCTGGCATCGTGGAGCTCGGTCGGCGTATGCCCCAGGTGGGGCTGGCCATCTCCCTCAACGCCACAACCGACGATGTGCGCACCCGCCTGATGCCGGTCAACAAGCGCTACCCGCTGGACCAGCTGTTTCGGGCCCTGCGCGACTACCCGCTGCCTCGTCGGAGGCGCATCACCTTTGAGTACGTGTTGATCCGCGACGTCAACGACAGCCTCGCCGACGCGCGCCGCATCCCCGGCCTGCTGCACGGCATCCGCTCCAAGGTCAACCTCATCGCCTACAACCCGGGCCCCGCGGAGCAGCAGCTCGGCCGCCCTGAGCCGGATCAGGTGGAGGCCTTCGCGGAGGCGCTGCGGGCAAAGGGGCTGACCACCGTGGTCCGCCGAAGCAGAGGCCAGGACATCGCCGCCGCGTGCGGGCAGCTGGCCACGTTGAGAGACCGCTAAAGGACAATCGAGATGAACAACGGCAACCATTTGATCCTCATTGCCATCGTTGCATGCGCCCTGCTGATGACGGCCTGCCCCGACGAAGAAGCAGACAAGACACCGGACGGGAGCGTGGGCCTGGACGGCAAGGTGGCAGACGCGACCGCGGCGGACGGCGTGAACACAAAGGACAAGGCCGCGCCCGCCAAGGACAAGGCCGCGCCCGCCAAGGACAAGGCCGCGCCCGCCAAGGACAAGGCCGCGCCTGCCAAGGACAAGGCCGCGCCCGCCAACGACAAGGCCGTGGCGCCAGACAGCAGCACGCCGCCGCCTGCGTCGGGCTGCGTGCCCACCAAGGACGGCTGGTGCTGGTCCAACCCCGCCCCGCGCCCCTTCAGCCTGCACGATGTCTGGGGCACCGGAACGCAGCTGTTCCTGGTGGGCGACAGCGGGCTGGTTCGCCACCGCAACGGGACCACCTGGAGCATGAAGCTGCTCAACACCACCGCTGACCTCAGGGGCGTGTGGGGCAGCAGCGCCACCAACGTCCTGGCGGTGGGGGACAAGGGCGCCCTGTTCCGCTTCAACGGCACGGCCTGGGTCAAGCAGGCCTCGGTCACCAACACGAACCTCAACGCGGTCTGGGGCAGCGGCCCCAAGGACATCTTCGCCGTGGGCGCCAAGGGCACCATCCTGCGCTACAACGGCGCCAGCTGGTCTCTGCACACCTCGGGCACGACCAAGGACCTCTACGGCGTGTTCGGCACCGGCCCCACCAACGTCTACGCCGTGGGCGCCGGTGGCACGGTGCTTCACTACAACGGCAAGGGCTGGTCCAGCACCTTCTCCGGCACGAGCTTCGACCTGCACGGGATCTGGGGCAGCAGCCCCAAGGAGCTGTACGTCGTCGGAGCCAAGGGCACCATTCGCCGCTACGACGGTCAGTCATGGTCCGCCCAGTACCCTGGCGGGAGCTTCACCCTGCGCGCGGTGTGGGGCAAGGGCAAGGCCGACATCTGGGCAGCTGGAAGCGGCGGCACCGTCCTGCACTTCAACGGCAGCACCTGGACCAAGCAGTCCACCGGCACGGGCTTCACCATGGTGGGCCTGCACGGCGCCGGCAGCGCCGGCGTCAGCGCGGTGGGACATGACTCCTACAAGGACAGCGTGCTGCTGCACAACGGCGGCAAGGGGTGGAGCACCGCCGCCTCCTGGAAGTCGGCGTCGGTGACCAGCGCCCACCTGCAGGACGTGTGGGGCGCCAGCGGCAAGGATGTCTTCGCCGTCGGGGCCGGCGGGACCATCGTCCACTACGACGGGAAGAAGTGGTCCAAGCAGGCCTCGGGCAGCTCCGCCAAGCTGATCAAGGTGTGGGGCACAAGCGGCAAGCAGGTCTTCGCGGTGAGCACCGGCGGCGCCGTGCTCGGGTACGACGGCGCCAGCTGGTCCCAGCTCGCCAAGGCCCAGTCCGGCTGGCTCCTCGACGACGCTTGGTGGGCCAGCAAGACGGCCATGTGGGCCGTGGGAAAGGGCACCAAGAGCGGCGACGACAAGATCATGTTCTTCGACGGCAAGGCCTGGAAGGTCCAGCACAACCCAAAGACCTTCTACGGCATGATGAGCTTCAACGCCATCTGGGGAGTTAGCGCCTCGGAGGTCTGGGTCGCGGGGATCGATCTGCAGAGCCACGAGGGGGTCACGTACCGGTTCGACGGCATCGCCTGGAAGAACGTCAAGGCCAGCCTGACCTACGTGGTCCCCCACCGGCTCTGGGGGCTGAGCGGCAAGGAGATGTACATGTTGGGCGCGGGCTACAACTCGGGCTCGCCCGACGTCAGGCGCTACGCCAACGGCAAGTGGTCCTACATCACCGTGCTCACCAACCCCTTCACCACGCCGGGCTTCAACGCCGTCTGGGGAACCGCGAGCAACAAGTTGTTCTTCGTGGGCGACGAAATCGCCCTGTACGACGGCTCCAGCGGAAAGCAGATGGACAACGGCATGGGCAGCGCCATGTACTGGAACGCCGTCTGGGGCGCCGGGCCCAAGGACATCTTCGCCGTGGGCAATAGCGGGCGCATCGTGCACTACGCTCACTGAGCGACCTGTTGGCCCCCCGGCTTTCAGTTCAGGCCAAGTTCGGCAATAATACGCACGGCACTGACGTTTCCAGAGGACCATGATGCTCCCAAGACACCTGCTCGTAGTCTCCCTCGCCACCGTCGTCGCCCTGGCCGCACAGACCGGCTGCTCGGACGATATCGACCACTGCACCGCCGAAAACGAGGGCACCTACGAGGTGGGCGGGCCGTCCTGCTGCTCCGGCGGCTGCGGCGCCTCGGTGGAGTCGGCCCGCGCTCGCATCTGCAAGAGCGGCGAGTTCAAGTGCGAGGGCAGCGCGCCGGTGCTGCTGCAGCACTGCGCCTACCAGCGCCAGGCGTGCAAGGTGCGGACGTACTGCAGCGGGTCGGTGGGCATCGGCAAGACCGAGGACCTGCTGGACAGCGGCAAGGTGCCGGAGATCTGCTGCGACCTGAACTGCAAGGGCAAGAAGGCGTTCTACCGCGTGTGCAAGGACGGCCTCAAGTTCGAGTGCCCCGCCGGCGCCGTGCCCATCTCACGCTGCAAGGACCCCAACGGCGCCTGCCAGGGCGTGCTCCAGCGCTACCGAGACAACGGCAACAAGATCCCGGCGGACATGCTGGGTAAGTAGCCCGCCCTTCATCGCGGAGCCTCCCGAAGGGAGGCGAGCAAGGCGGGCTCCGCCGGAGGCGCGCCGCACGGGCACAGCCAACAGCGCCGCGCGGCTACAGACTTCAGGCTTCAGACTTCAGGTGAAAGTGCCGCGGCCAATTACCCTGAAGCCTGAAGCCGGAAGCCTGAGGCCGGCGAGCGAAGCGAGCCCTACTGCTTGGTGAACTTGATGGAGACGAACGCCCCCTGGGTCTTGTCGAAGCGGTAGGTACGCACCCCCTTGTCCTCGGTCATCTCCAGCCTCAGCTCGCCGTCGGCGCGCACCTCGCTGAGCAGCGTGTAGGGATCGACCTCGGCCCTGGCGCCGGCCTCCTTGTTCCAGCAGCGCCCGCCCAGCTCCCCCACCAGCACCAGGGACTCAGCGCGGTAGCGGAAGATCAGGATGCCGCAGACCCACTGCTCGCGAACCATGGTGGCCACCGGCAACAGGATCAACGGGCGGGCGAAACCGTCCGCCTCCAAGCGCTTGAAGGCGCCCACCCGCTGCACGTTGGTGTGCGCCAGGATCTTGCCCCCCAGCGGGGCGCGGGTGATCAGCCGGTGGTTCCCGCGCACCACCGCCACCTGGTAGTTGCGGTTCCCCATGTCCACCGCCACCACCGCCTCCTCGCCTGGCAGGGGATCCATGTCCACCACCAGCGCCTCATTGGCCGGCAGGGCGTCGGCGTTGAACGCCCGTCGCACGAACGCCTCGTCCACCCGGGGCCGCGGCGGCGCCTCTTCGGTCTGGCTCGCCGCAGGCGGGGGCGCCTTTTTTTCGGGGCAGCCAGCCAGCAGGATCAACGGGAGCAACAGCGTGGGGAGCGCGCGCATGGTTCGGACCTCCATTTTCCAGTGGCGGCAGCGGCCATGATACCAGCGCCGGACAGGCCACACACGGATCCATTTTGCTCGCCCCGCACCTCAAATGCTGGCAAAATCATGGCGGTAATATGTGCCTGGTCAGGTTCGTCCCGGTGTGGGGATGTCGTTCACCGGTGCGGCCGTGGTGTCAGGCCATGGGAAGAGGAATGGTCGAACAGTCTCAGCCAGTCCAGTTCGGAAGGTTCCTGCTCACGGAGCGGATCGCCGTCGGCGGTATGGCCGAGATCTTCCTCGCCAAGGTTCAGGGCGCCATGGGCTTCGAGAAGTCCATGGTGATCAAGCGCATCCTGCCGCAGTACGCCGACGACCAGGAGTTCCTGCGCATGTTCGTCACGGAGGCCAAGCTGGTGTGCCAGCTCGAGCACCCGAACATCGTGCAGGTCCACGAGCTGGGCGAGGCGGACGGCCAGTACTACATCGCCATGGAGACAGTGGCCGGGGTGGACGCGCGGGAGCTGTGGCGCACCCTGGCCCGCAAGCGCCAGCGCCTGCCCGGCGTGCTGTCGCTGTACATCGTGGCGGAGTTCCTCAAGGGGCTGGACTACGCTCACCGCGCCGTGGGCCCCGACGGCAAGCTGCTCGGCGTGGTCCACCGGGACATCTCACCGTCCAACGTGATGATCTCCTTCCGCGGGGACGTGAAGATCGGCGACTTCGGCATCGCCATGGTGGAGCACGAGTCCCGCACCCAGGCCGGCGTGCTCAAGGGCAAGTACGGCTACATGTCTCCCGAGCAAGTGGCGGGGGTCAAGATGGACCACCGCTCGGACCTCTTCTCTGCGGGCACCGTGCTCACCGAGCTGCTGCTGGGCCGCCGGCTCTTCCTGGGGCGAAACGACTTCGAGACCCTGGACAAGGTGCTCAACGTGCGGCTGGACGTGCTGAAGGACAACAGCGACGCCCTGCCCGCCGAGGTCATCGCGATCCTGAACCGGGCGCTGCAGCGGGAGCCTCACGAGCGCTTCCAGTCGGCGCGCGATTTCCACGACGCCATCATGGAGCTGCTCTACAGCCAGGGAAAGCGCATCACCAACGAGACCCTGGCCGCATTCATGGCCCAGCATGTGGTGCCGTACCTGAGGCGGCCCAACCTCTCGGACGTCTCGCTGTCCGGGCTCTACCCCAAGGCCAAGGCCAAGGGGGCGCCGGTGGTCGAGCCCCCGGTGATGCCCGACATGAAGCAGGCCAGCGACGACGGCGAGCCCCAGGCCATGGAGCCGGAGCCGGGCGCCGCCGAGGAGCTGCCGCCCAAGACCGACAGCCAGCCTGCGGCCGAGCCGGAGTACCAGGAGGAGAGCGAGCCCTCCTTCGAGGCGGCCCTGACCGCGCCCGTCAAGGCGCTCGACCTGGATCCCCAGGACATCGTCTCCGAAGAGGGCGCCTCCCTGGACATGCTCGACACCGGCGAGCTCGACCTGGAGAGCGACCCGGGCATCGACACCGGCAGCCAGAGCATCGCTGGCAGCAGGCGGCCCAGCGTCCTCGTTCACCAGGTCTTGACCGACGCCGACCGCCCCAGCTCGGACAAGCTGCCCGACTTCCGCGGCAAGCTCTCCACCCGCTCGGTGGCCAAGGTGTTGTTTCGATTCTTCGTGGTGAGCGAGAGCGGCCTGCTCACCATGACCGGCCCCCACGCCGGCGGCCAGCGCGGCGAGCTGGTGCACTGGATTCACAAGGAGCGGACCGAGCGTGGGTGGGAGGGGCCGGCTCCCCGCAGGGCAGATCAGCACACCTGCGAGCTTCACTTCAGCAACGGCAAGCCGAACCTCGCCTCCGCAGATCGCACGGAGGAGGAGGTGGTGGCCTTCCTGGTGCAGACCGGCGTCGTCACGCGGGACCAGGTGGCCGAGGCCATCGAGGAGAAGCCGAAGCGCCACCTGATCCCGGCGCTGGTGGTGCTCGAGCACCTCGGCCCGCTGCAGGTCTCCCGGCACATCACCGAGTACGTGCTCAACTCGGTGGTGGACACCTTCTCATGGCACGACGGCAGCTTCGCGTTCTACCGCGATCGGAGCTGCTCCAGCGAGGCGTTCCCCATCGGCCAGGGCGGCATGCAGCTGATCCTGCGCGGGGTGGAGGCCATGGGCGAGGAGCTGCTGGACGGCTACCTGAAGGGGCTCACCAGCAAGCGCGTGGCGCCGAACCGCACCCCGCCCATGTGGATCGGCGCCTTCAAGCCGGACGCTGCAATGAGCGCCGTATATCGCGCCGCAGGTGAGTCGCCCACCGTGGGCGAGCTGGTCTCGCGTTGCGTACGAGACGGGGATTCGCTGCGGGTCAAGCAGTCGCTCTACCTGCTCATCGAGTGCGACATGGTGCTGCTGGGGAGCTAGCCGCTAGACCTCCTGGCCCAGGCCGACGTCCTCGAGCTCCTCACGCCTCCGCCCGGCCCGGAACGCGCCCGCGGTCACCAGCAAGCAAGCCAGGGTGACGACGACGAAGGCGAGCACCAGGTTGTTGAGGGACTCGCGCAGCCCCACCAGAAAGAGCCAACGCTCGCCGTCCTCCACCCGGCTGATGTAGCGCACCGAGTTCTGCACGCCGGTCAGCGCCCCGAGGAACCCGCTGAGCACCGTGGCGACGGAGAAGCCCACCACCAGTGCGTAGCGGCTGCGGCGAGGTTTGACCGCGTAGATGAGCGAGAGGACCAGGGCCACGCCGCCGAAGGCGAGCACCGGCCAGATTCCCCACCCGGCTTCATGCATGTACAGCTTCAGGGACTCCATGGGGTATTACCTCCGTTGTGGTCATGAACGGTCCGACAGTGGCGGCTCAAGAATGTTCCGTTCGTGCTAGCCTCGACCCATGAGCGACTGGATCCTGACCTTCACCGGCAAGCAGTTCACCCCCAGCGACCCGCGCCCGGAGCTGTTCGACATCCGCGACGTGGCCCACTCCCTGAGCCTGCTGTGCCGCTACAACGGGCACTGCACCAGCTTCTATTCGGTGGCCGAGCACTCGGTGCGGGTGTCGCAAATCTGCACCGAGCAGCACCAGCGCTGGGGCCTGCTGCACGACCTCGGCGAGGCTTACCTGGGCGACCTGCCGCGGCCGATCAAGGGCGACTTCCCCCGCTTCGTGCAGTACGAGGAGGCGCTGCTGGAGATGGCCGCCGGCGTCTTCGACCTGAGCTGGCCCATGCCGCCCGAGGTGAAGGTGGCCGACGACAAGCTGCTGGCCACGGAGTTCCGCGACCTGATGGTGGACCAGTCATACCTCAAGCTGCTGGCGCAGGACCCGCTGCCAGGCAAGATCGAGCCCATGGGCCCCGAAGCGGCGGAGCGAGCGTTTCTGGAGAGGTACGCGGAGCTCACGCAATAGAACAGGCTTCAGACTTCGGACTTCAGGCATCAGGTTGAAGTGCCGTGCCAATTACCCTGAAGCCTGAGGCCTGAAGCCTGAAGCCAGCGGTCGCGCAGCGACCGCGCCTACCGCTTGCGCACCCTCGCGGCCTGCTTGGCTGCCCTGGCGCGCTTCTCTGCTTTTCGCCGCTGCTTGTCCAGCTTGCGCTCCAGCTTCAGCGCGCGCCGCTCGGGCTCGGCGATGATCGCCTTGACCGCCCCCTTGCCGCCGAGCTCATCGAACGCGCCGCGCACGTTGGCCTCCGCTGCCTCCGCAGTGAGCCGGCTGTAGACCTCCAGCCGCCCCAGCACGTTGAGGTAAGCCGGCGAGCCGGTTCCCTCCAGCGCCTCCCGCCGCAGCCGCTCCGCCTGCTCGCCCAGCACGCAGGCGTCGTTGAACAGACCCAGCAGATCCTGAAACCGCGCCAGCCGCTTGACCGTCTTCTTGAACTCCGGGCCGAACAGGGGCGCGAAGAACTCCGCCACGTAGCGCAGCTTCTTGCCCTTGATGCGCAGCTCGTGCACCAGCTCCACGTCCTTGCTCCTGGTGCACTTTTTGGCTGCCTTGAGCACCTGGCGGCCCCGCCGCCCCACCATCTCGCGGGCCAGCATCAGCGCGGGCCGCCGCCCGGGGTGGTTCGCCGGCCGCCGCGGGGTGGCGCCGAAGATCTTCTCCGCCTTCGCGCACAGCCGCTGGTACCGCACCGACTCCACCGCGCGCAGCATGCGCTCCCGCGCCGCCCGGTGCTCCGCCTCGAGGACCTGCTCGAGCTCGTCCCACCCCTGCTCCGGCTCCGGCCCGAGCCGCGCCCGGTGCGTGCGGAGGTCGAGCAGCTGCACGTCCAGGTCGCGCACCTCGCCGAGCACCGCTGCCAGCCAGCGCAGGTTCCGCTGCATGTAGTCTTGCTCGGCCTGGTTGAAGCAGCACTCGAAGGCGCGCAGGGCCGCGCGCAGCCGCCGCGTGGCCACCCGCATCTTGTGCAGGTACTCCAGGTCGAGCCCCACGCGGGTGCCCCCCTCGTAGCCGCGCACGGTCTGCCACTGCTGCATGCACACCCCCCGGGCCGCCTCGTCCGAGGCGGTGGTGGCCTCGAACCGGTAGGCCGGCGCCGCCGGCGCGTAGGGCTGCAGGCCCAGCAGCTTCATGGAGCGGCGGTGCTTGCTGATCCCCCCCGGCGACAGGCCCTCGACCTTCAACATCACGTCCATCAGCAGCTCGAAGTCGGCCTCGGCCCCGCCCGCGTATTCCAGCTCCACCTCGACGAAGCCGGGCCCCTTGCGCTTGCCCGGCAGCAGGGCCATGGCCTCGTCGATGTCGAGCACCGCCTCGCCGCCCGACGGTCCGGTGATCTTGTAGGTGGTGCGGGTGCGCTTGACCTCCAGCTCCGGCACGGGGTAGCCCACCAGCTTCGCCTGCAGGTTCCCCTCCACCAGCTTTCGGATGGCGCGGCCCGGATCCGCCCCCCGGGGCAGCGCCTCCTTGAACTCCTGCCGCTTGACCACCAGCTCCGGGATGATCAGCACCGGCTTGACCTGCACGCTCACCTTGCGCCCGTCGCGGCGGTGCCGCGCGGCGAGGCCGGCCCTGGCCAGGCTGCGGCTGCGGGTGTCCATGTAGATGTCCCGCACGGTCCGGGCGTGGGGCGCAGACAGCTCCGCCACCGCGGCCAGCGCCGCGGCCAGGGTGTCCTTGTCGAACGCCTCGTCTCCGATGAGCTTCAGTTCCTGTTCCAGTTCCATGTGTCGTCCTCCGCGGGTGCGGGCTGTCAGGGCCGGATCGGCTCGAAGCTCTTGCGGGCCGGACGCGAGAGCGCCTCGGCGTCGCGGGCGAGCTGCTTGATGGTGTACTGGTACACCGCCTCCTGGCTGTTGGCCGGGCGCTTGCCCTTGCCGCGCTGCACCCGGCTCCAGCGGCCGTCGGGGCGCAGCTCCCGCGCCTTGACGTTGTCCTTCAGCTGCAGGTCCATCACCTTGAGCATGTAGCGGCGATGCCCGGGCTCGCCCAGGGGCACCATCAGCTCCACGCGGTGGTCCAGGTTGCGCGGCATCCAGTCCGCCGACGAGATGTACATCTCCGGCTTGCCGCCGTTCTTGAAGTAGAAGACGCGGGAGTGCTCCAGGAAGCGCCCCACGATGCTCACGACGCGGATGTTGTCGCTCAGCCCCTTGATCCCCGGCTTGAGGCAGCAGATGCCGCGCACGATGAGGTCCACCTTCACCCCCGCGCGGGACGCGTCGTAGAGCGCGTCGATCACCTCCCGGTCCTGCAGGGAGTTCATCTTGGCCACGATGCGCCCGGGGCGCCCCTTGAGGGTCAGCTCCGCCTCCCGCTTTATCAGCCGCAGCAGCCGCCGGCGCAGCCCGGTGGGCGCCGCCTCCACCCGGTTCCAGTCCGGGGGCTGGGTGGCGCCCGTGATCATGTTGAACAGCGCGCTTGAATCCTCGCCCAGCTCCTCGTCGCAGCTCATGATGCCGGTGTCGGTGTAGAGCCGGGCGGTGGCGTCGTTGTAGTTGCCCGTGCCGAAGTGCACGTAGCGGCGGATGCCCCCCTGCTCGCGGCGCACCACCAGCATCGACTTGCAGTGGATCTTGTAGCCCACCAGACCGAGCACCACGTGGGCGCCTGCCTGCTCCAGCTTCTTGGCCCACTCGATGTTGCGCTCCTCGTCGAAGCGGGCGCGCACCTCCACCACCGCGGTGACATGCTTGCCCAGCTCGGCGGCACGGGTCAGCGCCCGCACCACGGGCGAGTCGCCGCTGGTGCGGTACAGCGTCTGCTTGATGGCCAACACCTGCGGGTCCTCGGCCGCCTGCAGCGCCAGCTCCGCCACCGGATCGAAGGCGTGGTACGGGTGGTGCAGCAGCCGCGGCGCCGCCTGCAGCCAGCTGAAGATGTCGTCGGTGTAGTCGCCAGGCAGGGGGAGCGGACGGATGGGCCGGAACATGAGCTCCGGCCGGTCCACCAGCCCGGGGATCTCCATCAGGTCGCCGGCCTGGATCAGCCCCGAGTGCTCGTACAGCTGCACCGGGTCGATCTCCAGCCGGCGGGTCAGCTCACGCAGGAGCTTCTTCTCCATGCCGGCGCTGAACTCCAGCCGCACCGCCGCGCCGTGGCGGCGGCCCTGGAGCATCTGCGCCATGGCATCGCGGAAGTCCTCCGCCGTGTCCTCGTCGATGAGGATGTCCGCGTTGCGCGTCACCCGCATCATGGCCATGGCCCTGATCTTGTAGCCGGCGAACATCTCGGGCATCTGCGCCGCCAGGATCGACTCGGTGGGCACAAGGTCCACGCCCTTGCCCTCTGCCCCCACGGCCACGAACCGCGGCAGCACCCGGGGCAGGCCCACGAAGGCCAGGTGCTTGGTGGAGCCCTTCTTCTTGGCCCGGGTGAGCCGCAGCACCAGGTGCAGGGTGCAGTTCTGCAGCGTCGGGAACGGGTGGGTGGAGCCCACCAGCATGGGCGTGATGACCGGGTACAGCTCCTCGGCGTAGTAGCGGTCGAGGAACGCCTGATCGCTCTCGTCCAGCTCGTCGTACTCCAGGATGCGGATCTCCTCGGCCATCAACTCGCCGCGCAGCTGCTTCAGGGCCGCCTCCCTGCGCGGCAGCAGCTCGTGAACGATCTGCTCGATGCCGTCGAGCTGCTCCCGGGGCGGGCGCCGGTCGGTGCCGCTGACCTCCATGCCCGCGTCGAGCTGACGGTACAGCCCGCCCACGCGGACCATGAAGAACTCGTCCAGGTTGCTGTCGAAGATGGAGAGGAACTTGATCCGCTCCAGCAACGGGTTCTCCGGGTCCTCGGCCTCCTCCAGCACCCGCTCGTTGAAGCGCAGCCAGCTCCACTCGCGGTTGTGGAACCGCTCCTGGGTCGACAGGGACGGCGCGGACGGCTTCTTCTTCGACTTGGCGTTGGCGCCGGGGGGCTTGGCTTGCGCCTTCTTTTTTCTGGGTGCCATGTCAGGAGCTCCTGGGGCCTCGACCCCGCCGCGCGAGCACCTCGCTCAGGGTCGGCTCGACGCCGAAGACCTCTGAGAAGAGGTCGATCTTGTCCGCGAAGGCATGGGAGATGCTGGCGAAGGCGTCCCGGTCGCCGCTGCGGGTGACGCCGTAGATGTGCAGCCGCTCGGGCGACAGCTCCACCCGCAGCCGCTCGATGCGCTGGCAGTGATCCTGGTCCAGCGCCTCGCACAGGCGCACCAGCGCGGCGAGCTTCAGCACCTCCACCCGCTCGTCGGCGGGGAGCCGCTCCATCTCCTCACCGTTGACCACCGCGAAGGGCCGCCGGTGACAGCGCGCGATGAGCGCCACCCGCTCCACCTCGCCGCGCCGCAGCCCCATGATCTCGCTGGCCGAGATGAGGTATGCGGTGTGGCGCTCGTGGTGCCGCGGGCTGATGAAGTAGCCGATGTCATGCAGCGTGGCGGCCACGGCCAGCAGCAGCCGCGACCGCGCCGGCAGGTGCACGATGGGCGCCAGAGCGTCGAACAACTCCAGGGCCATCCTGCGCACATGGCCCCCGTGGGCCTCGTCGAAGCGGTACTTGCGCCCCAGGGCTCGCGCCGCCGCCTCCACCTGATCGTGCAGCGGGCCCTCCTCGCCCACCTCGGTGCGCAGCCGCGCGTCCACCAGCATGCTGTCCATCATGGAGATGTCGGGCAGGATGGCCGCCCGCGACGCGGTGGCCTCGAGCATCACGCGCAGCTCCTCCAGGGCCAGGCGGCCGCGCTCGGCGATGGGCGCCTCCAGCTCGCTGCTGCGCACCAGCTCGTCCTGGTGCAGATCCGCGATGCGGTCGTGCACCCGCTGCAGCTCCTTGCGGGAGACCTCCAGGCCCGCGGGCCCCTTGCGCGTGCGGGCCAGCGCCAGCAGCAGCCGGCGCAGCTCGGTGTTCACCACCACCAGGGCGCGCACGCCGGAGATGTCCTGGACCCGCTCCACGGCGTGCAGGATCTTGCGCAAGAATGCCCGCACCGGCAGCAGGTTGGGCCGCTCATAGCCGCGCAGGTCGGCCAGCTTGAGCAGGCCGTAGTTCAGCGTCTCCTCGAACACCACCCGCCCGTCGCGCTGCACCACGATCTGGGTGCCGCCGGCGCCGAGGTTCAGCAGCATCCAGGAGCCGGCCTGCAGCTGCTCGCCCATGGACATGCGCACCGCCTGGTAGAGCAGCCGGATCTCCTCGATGGCCTCGATGATCTCGATCTTCAGGCCGCACCCTTGCTCCACCCGGGCGATGAATACGTCGCGATTGGTGGCATCGCGTACGGCCGTGGTGGCCACCGCGCGGCACTCGGAGGGGCGGATGCCGTAGCTCTCGGCCACGCTGATGAAGTCCCGGAAGGTGCGGATCGCCACCTCCGTGGTGGAGGCCTGGATGCTGCCCCGGGAGAGGGTGTCCAGGCCGATGGCCAGGGGCACCTCCAGGGTGTCCAGCCGCCGGAGCGGCTTGTCCCGCACCGCCTCGCTGATGGCCATGCGCAGGGCGCCCGACCCCACGTCGATGACCGCCAGGGTGCGCAGGGGATCGGCCACCGGTCCGGGGCGCCGGGGCCGCTTGGCCGCGGCCTTCCGGGTACGCACAACACGCTTGGGGCTGGCCTTCGGCTTGCGTACCGCTGCTTTCTTCTTCTTGGCCATGAAGCGGGAAGCTTAGCACACCCCGCTTGCAGGGACCCGAGTCATATCACCATGTTGTCGATGAGCCTGGCCTTGCCGAGGAACACGGCGAGGGCCACCACGCTGCGGCCTCCGCCCACGGTCTGGGCCTGCTCGAGGGTCTCGACATCCCGGGCCTCGACATAGTCGATGCGGGTCCCCGGAGCGGCCTCGATGATCTCGCGGGCCAGGGTCACCGCGTCGGCGGCAGGGAGCTGTCCCCCCGCCTGCGCGGCCTGCTCCTTGATGGCCTGCAGGGCCCGGTGCAGGCAGGGCGCGGCGCGGCGCTCCTGCTCGGTCAAGTAGGCGTTGCGCGAGCTCATGGCGAGGCCGTCGGGCTCCCGCACCGTGGGGTGTCCCACCACCTCCACCGGCTGGTGGAGGTCGCGGACCATGCGGCGGATCACCTGCAGCTGCTGGAAGTCCTTTTGGCCGAAGACGGCCACGCACGGCCCGACGATGTTGAACAGCTTGGTCACCACCGTGGCCACGCCCCGGAAGTGGATGGGGCGGCTGGCCCCGCACAGGGGCTGGCTCAGCTCCTCCACCCGTACATAGGTCTGAAAACCGTCGGGGTACATGGCGGCAGGGGTGGGCGTGAAGATCAGGTTCGCCCCTGCCTCGCGGCAGCGCGCCATGTCCCCCTCCAGATCCACCGGGTAGCTCTCGAGGTCCTCCCCCGGGCCGAACTGGGTCGGGTTGACGAAGATGGAGACCACCGTGAAGTCGGCCCGGCGAGCCGCCTCACGCACCAGGGAGATATGCCCCTCGTGCAGGTAGCCCATGGTGGGCACCAGGCCGACGCGATGGCCTGCGGCGCGCTCGGCGTCGCATCGGGCGCGGACGTCGTGGAGGTTGGAGAGCTGGTCCATGGAAGCTCCTGCGCGCCCTTTGGGCGCGAATGCCAGAATGCCAGAATGCCAGAACGCCGGGATGCCAGAACGAGATGGTTACTTCTTCTCTATCGCTCCCGGGTAGAGCGGGATCGGGGCGTCGTCGTCCGGGCCGTCGTCGGCTGGCGTCTGCTCCGGTACGGGCTCGTCTGTGGCCGCCGCCTTCTTCTTGCGGCGCCGCTTGCCCTTGCTGACGCTGAAGCTGTGCTCTGGCCCGGGGAAGACGCCGGCCACCACCTCCTGGGCGTAGGTCTCCACCGCGCCGCGGATGCGCCCGCCCAGCTCCTCGTAGCGCTTGAGGAACTTCGGCTTGAAGCTGTCGTCCATTCCGAGCAGGTCGTAGATCACCAGCACCTGCCCGTCGCAGTGAGGCCCGGCGCCGATGCCGATGGTGGGCACGTCCAGCGCCTCTGAGATCTCCCGGGCCACCTCCTGCGGGATCCCCTCGAGCACCAGGCAGTAGACGCCCGCCTCCTGCAGGGCCAGCGCGTCCTCCACCAGCTTGCGCGCCTGGGCCGCCTTGCGCCCCTGGATGCGGTAGCCGCCCATGGCGTGGATCGACTGCGGGGTCAGGCCGATGTGGCCCATGACCGGGATCCCCACCTCGGTCAGGCTGGCCACCAGCTCGGTGTGCCGCCGCCCGCCCTCGAGCTTGACCGCGTGGGCGTGCCCCTCCTTGATCAGGCGCCCGGCGTTGCGCACGCCCTCCTCGACGGAGGTCTGGTACGACATGAACGGCATGTCGGCCACCACGTGGGCGTACTGGGCCCCGCGGGACACGGCCCGGGTGTGATAGATGACATGCTCCAGGGTCACGCCCAGGGTGTTGGGCTCGCCCTGGATCACCATCCCCAGCGAGTCGCCCACCAACAGAATGTCGATGCCGCACTCGTCCAGCAGGCGGGCGAAGGTGGCGTCGTAGGCGGTGAGCATGGTGATGGGGCGCCCGTCGCGCTTCATCTTCTGCAGCTTCGGCACGGTGACCTTGCACCGGCGGTCCTTGTTGATGCTCATGATTGCTTTGCCTCCAGTCGGGCGACCGGTTGCCTCATCTCCGCTGACGGATGTGGCTCCGTCGCCCGTAGACCGCCTTGGGGGCACTGGAACCACTGGTGGAGGTAGTGAACCTCCGGGGTGGGGCCTTCCAACAACGGTCCGTCTCGGTCCTGCCCCGGCGCGCCAGGCGCCGGCCTTCAGGATCCAAGCGGTTTGTAGTACTCGGTGCCGCCCTTGTGCTCCCGGATGACCGCTATCAGGTGGTCCTGTTCGCGCTTGTCATGGACGAAGTCGATCTCCGAGCTGTCGATCACAAGCAGCGGCGCGTCCGAGTACTGGTGAAAGTAATCCGAATAGGTCTCGATGAGCTCCTCGAGGTACCCGCGGTCGAACTGCTCCTCGAACTCGCGGCCTCGCTTCTTGATTCGTCCCAGCAGCACGTCAACCCGGGCCATGAGCAGGATCACCAGGTCAGGCTTGGGTGCCTGGGGCGAGAGTATGGTCCACAGACGATTGTACAGCGACAGCTCGTCTCCCTCCAGGTTCATGGAGGCGAACAGCCTGTCCTTGTCGAGGATGTAGTCCGCCACGACGCCGCCCGGCGCGAAGAGATCTCCCTGCAGCACCTCGGCCTGCTGCTTGTATCGCGACAGCAGGAAGAAGAGCTGGGTCTGGAAGGCGTACCGCTGCCGGTCCGAATAGAAGTCGGCCAGGAACGGGTTCTCCTCGACGATCTCCAGCAGCACGCGGGCGCTCATGCGCTCGGCGACGAGGTGGGTCATTGTCGTCTTGCCCACACCGATGGGGCCTTCGACCGTGACGAATAAAGGTTTGTCGGGGGACATGGGAGGTCCGAGTATATCAGCGATCAAGGCGAGCGGATCAAGCCTTGAAAGATGTGAAAAAGCGATGGATCAGGGGCTGCCAGGCGACGGGCGACAGGCGACGGGCGACCGTTGGCAGGCTGGCGCATCGCCATCCTCTATGGACCAACGCCAACACCCCCATTACACTCCGATCCATGGATAAAGAGGTGACCAAGGTGTTCGCCAGCGACGACGGGGAGAACGTACCGGACGTGGAGGAGGAGACCCCCGCGGTGCCCCAGGTGGGGCCCGGCAGCCAGCTGGGCAGCTACCAGCTGGAGAAGCTGGTAGCGCGGGGCATGATCGGGGAGATCTACAGCGGCCGCAACCTGCTGGTCGGCAAGCCGTGCACGGTGAAGGTCTTCCTGGGGGAGCTGCCCCTGGGGCCCGTGGAGTGGGGCCGCTATGTGCACGAGGGTCAGCTCGTCTCGCGGCTGGCCAACCCGGCCATCGCCGACCGGTTCTACAGCGGCAAGTCCGATGGCCGCTACTTCACGGTGATGAACACCATCGCGGGGGAGCCGCTGCGCGGGCTGGTGCGCCAGAACGCCCCGCTGTCCCGCCGCTTCTACCTGCCGATCCTGCGCGCCCTGTGCGGCGCCCTGGCCGAGGTACACGCCGGGGGGATGTTCCACGGGCACTTCCACGGCGGCCAGGTGCTGATGCGGCCCGGCGCCGACGAGCGGCCGGAGGTGAGCCTGCTCGACTTCGGCGTGCGCCACCTGATCCCCGGGGTCAAGGAGCCTGTGTCGGGCTGGGAGCGCAAGCCGGAGCACGCCATCTACCTGGCGCCCGAGCAGGCAAAGGGCGGGCCCGGTGACGCGCGCAGCGATGTGTACGCCATGTGCGTCCTGCTCTACGAGATGGTCACCGGCAAGGTGCCCTTCCTGGCGGGCGACTTCGAACAGACTCTGGAGCAGATCGCCAACGAGGCTCCCGTGGCGCCGGGCAAGCTGGCGCAGATCCCCGAGGCTGTGGAGGAGACGATCCTGCGCGGCATGGAGAAGGATCCCAGGGGCCGGCTTCCATCAATGGAGGCGCTCTACTCTGCCCTGGACCCGCGAGGGCTGACCGGGCAGACAGGCACCGACAGCCACATCATCGCAGGCACCGGGCGCCACGCCGTGCTGGTCAGCGAGCCCACCGGCGAGGCCGCCCTGGAGACCGACGGCGCCCTGCCGCCACCCGTGCCGCTGGACGACCTGGAGGACGAGGTCGCCGGCGGCTCGCGCAAGAAGCTGTTCGTCGTGGTGGCGCTGCTGGTGGCGCTCCTGCTGGGTGGCGGCGCGGCGGCGTTCTTCCTGCTGGGCGGGGAGCCGGAGAAGCCGGCTCGGCCAGGACCTCCGCCCGAGCCCGCGGCCCGGCCGGCGCCGACAGCGGCGCCCGAGCCCACGCGCCCTGCCAAAAAGGCGCGACCGCCTGCCAAGAAGCGCAAGCGCCCCACGAAGGTTGTACGCAAGGCCCCTGCGCCCGCGCCGAGGCCAGCTCCTGCGCCCGCGCCGCAGCCCGAGCCGCCGGAGCCCCGTGAGGAGCCCAAGCCCTCCCCCTACGAGGCGGCCAAGCGCGCCCTGCCGGAGCGGGTACGCGTTCACCCCGCCATCGCCGCCGGGGTGATCAAGAAGGTGGACGGGTGGGGCTCGCTGCGGGTGCTCACCGGCGACCGCGATGGAAAGGTCTTCGTCGACGGTAACCTGCGCGGGGCCGGCACGGTGGTCTTGCTGGAGAAGGTCCCGGCCGGCAAGCACCGTATCATCGTGGAGAAGGGCGGAATCAAGCTCCCCCACCAGGACGTTAATATCAGCGCGGACCAGAGGCTGGACGTCAGCTTCTGAACCCTGTAGGAACGGAACCCGTGAGCGATCAGATCGGCCAGCGCAAGGACGCACATCTCGACCTCTGCCAGGACAGCGCGGTGGAGCCCGCCGGGCCCGCCGTGGGGCTGGGCGGCTATACCCTGGAGTACGACGCCCTGCCCGAGGTGGACCTCGAGCGGGTGGACCTGTCAGTGACCCTGCTCGGCAAGCGCCTCGCGGCGCCCCTGATCATCGGGGCCATGACCGGCGGGACCGACCGGGCGGGGGAGATCAACGCCCGGCTGGCGCGGGCCGCGGCGCGAGTGGGGGTCGGCATGGCCCTCGGGTCTCAGCGGGCCATGATCGCCGATCCTGCGCTGACGCCCACCTATGCGGTGCGTGAGATGGCCCCGGACCTGCCCCTGGTGCTGGGCAACGTTGGGGCGGTTCAGCTGAACATGGGCGTCTCTGCCGAGCAGGTGGCCGGAGCGGTGAAGGTGGTGGGCGCCGACGCGCTGAACTGGCACCTCAACCCACTGCAGGAGGCGATCCAGCCCGAAGGGGACACCCGCTTCGCCGGCCTGTCCGGGCGCCTCGCCGAGGCGTGCGGGCGCGTGGGCGTGCCCTGCCTGATCAAGGAAGTGGGCGCCGGCATCTCCAGACGAACGGCCGGCAAGCTGGCGGCGCTCCCCCTGGCGGGGGTGGAGTGCTCTGGCACGGGCGGCACCTCCTGGGCCAGGGTGGAGAGCCTGCGCGCAGGCGAAGGATCCGCCGCCGCAGAGGCGGGGGTGCTGCTTGCTGGCTTCGGGGTGCCCACTGCACGGTCGATCCAGAATTGCCGGCGTGCCAGGGCCGACTGGGCCGTCATCGCCTCCGGCGGCGTGCGCACGGGGCTGGACGCGGCGGTGGCCCTGGCCCTGGGCGCGGACGCCGTGGCCATGGCCCGCCCGCTGCTGGTGGCCGCCACCCGATCCGAAGAAGCGGTGGTAAACGCCCTGGAATCTGTTATCTACCAACTACGAGTAATTTGCTTCTGCACCGGTGCCGCGGATATCGCTTCGCTCAAGGAGCGGCAGGTGATGCCAGCGAGGACACCGGAGGCGGGATGACGAACATAGGATAAGTGGCGATGCAACCGAGCGAGAGACCCTCAGGCGGAGGGAGCGCCCCCGCCCTCGGCAAGGGCGGCAGCAGCCAGCCCGGCCAGGACACACCCAGGACGAAGAAGGTGGAGGGCAGCGAGTTGCCCGGCTTCTACCGGCTCCCCCTGTCCAAGCGGCGGGCGCTGATCAAGGATCTGACCAACCTCTCTCTTGACGATCTGCGGGTGCTGTCCGGCGAGGCCGGGCTGTGCGACGAGCAGGCCGACCACATGGTGGAGAACGCCCTCGGGTTCACCAGCCTCCCGCTGGGGGTGTGCGTGAACATGCAGGTCAACGGGCGGGACCGGCTGGTGCCGATGGCGGTGGAGGAGTCTTCGGTCATCGCGGCGGCCAGCCACGCGGCGAAGCTGCTGCGGGCCGGCGGCGGGGTGCACACCACCCTGTCCGAGCCGCGCATGATCGGGCAGATCCAGCTGCTCGACGTGGCGGATCCTGCGGCGGCCGAGCTGGCGATCCTGGCCGAGAAGCAGAACCTGCTGGAGGCGGCCAACACCACCGACGCCTGCCTGGTGCGCTCGGGCGGCGGCGCAGTGGACCTGGAGGTGCGCCACCTCGAGCCGTTGGCCGAGGACGATCCCCTGGGCGCCATGGTTGTGGTCCACCTCATCGTGGACGTGCGCGATGCCATGGGCGCCAACACGGTCAACACCATGAGCGAGCACATCGCGCCTCGGCTGGCGGAGCTGGCCGGGGGCAACGTGTTGCTGCGAATCGTGTCCAACCTCGCGGACCAGCGTACGGTCACCGCCACCGGCGTCGTGCCGATGTCGGTCCTGGAGAACAAGGGGTGCGCCACTGCGGAGCAGCTGGCGCGCAACATCGAGGCCGCGTCCGTGTTCGCGGACCGCGACCCGTACCGCGCTGCCACCCACAACAAGGGCGTGATGAACGGTGTGGACGGCGTGCTGCTGGCCTTTGGCCAGGACTGGCGCGCCGTGGAGGCGGGGGCCCACGCCTTCGCCGCCAAGGACGGCCACTACAGCGCCCTCGGCTCATGGCGGGTGCGCGACGGCGCCCTGCACGGTCGGCTGGAGCTGCCCATGCCAGTGGGCGTGGTGGGGGGCGCCACCTGGTCGCACCCGACCTGCCGGGTGGTGCGGCGCATCGCCGGCGTGACCGACGCCGCGGACCTCTCGAGCATCATCGCTGCGGTGGGCCTGGCCCAGAACCTGGGCGCGCTGCGAGCCCTGGCCGCCGAGGGGATCCAGCAGGGCCACATGCGGGTGCACGCGCGCAACGTGGCGGTGGCCGCTGGCGCCGTGGGCCGCGAGGTGGACAGCATCGCGGAGGAGATCTCCCGGGCGCGCTCGGTGAGCCTGGACGCTGCCCGTGAGGCGGTCAGGTCCGCCCGCAAGCGCCAGCCATCGGTGCGGGACGCGGCGCAGATCCGCGACCGGTTCGACCTGCTGCGCGAGCGCTTCGTCGGGCCGATGATGGCCCAGATCCGCCAGGTGATGTCCAACTCGACCCAGGACGACTCCACCCTGCTGGAGATGTGCGACTACCACTTCGAGTCCGGTGGCAAGCGCCTGCGGGCCCTGCTGCCGCTGCTGGTGGCCGAGACGCTGGGCTTCGACGCCGAACGGCTGATCCCCTTCGGCGCCGCGTGCGAGATGTTGCACAACGCCACGCTGGTGCATGACGACTTGCAGGACGGCGACCGGCTGCGGCGCGGGGTGGAGACCATCTGGTTCCGCTATGGCGTGCCCCAGGCCATCAACCTGGGCGACGCCATGTTCTATTACACCCTGCTGCTGCTGCAGCGGGTGGACGTGCCTCAGGCACGGCGGGAAGAGGTGGCGCGGCGGGTGATGGAGGAGACGCTGCGGGTCATCGACGGGCAGGAGAAGGAGTTCCAGCTCAAGCAGGACGAGCGGCCGGACCCGACGGGTTACTTCGACATGGTGGAGGGCAAGACCTCCGGCCTGTTCGCGCTGCCCATGTGCGGCGCGGCGGTGCTGTGCGGCGCCCGGGGCGAGGTGGTCAACGGGTTGATGGAGGCGGCGCGCCACATGGGTGTGCTGTTCCAGATCCAGGATGACCTGCTCGACCTGTACGGGCAGAAGGGGCGCGGGGCTCGCGGCGGCGACATCCGCGAGGGCAAGCGCAGCATGCTGGTGGTGCACGCTCTGCGCAACGCCACCGACGAGGACGCCGGCTGGCTGCTGGACGTGCTGGACAAGGATCGCAAGTTCAACACGCCCGAGGAGATCGAGGAGGCCATGGCGCTGTTCAAGCGCGCGGGCTCCTTCCAGGCGGCCCTTGACGAGATCGAGACCCGCAAGCAGCGCGCCATGGCCGTGTTCAACCACGAGGAGCAGGCGCCGTTGGCCACCATGGTGGAGGCCATGTGTGACCTGTACCTCGAGCCGATCCGCGGCGTGATGAAGCTGTAGGACGCTTCGTCAGAGATCAGCCGCCACCGCCGAACACATACCCGAAGCTCAGGCTGAAGCCCGGGGCCCAGCACAGGTCGTCCGGGCAGGCGCCCTCCACCGGCATCAGGTACAGCGCCATCCCCTCGAAGATCACCGCGAGGTGGGAGGTCACGAAGAGCGCGCCCCCGCCGCCGAAGCCCACCAGCCCCACGTCGCTGTAGGCCTCGTCGGGGATGAACCACGCCCCGCCCTGGACCTTGAGGAACGGCGAGAAGGGGTAGGCGCGCCAGAAGACCCAGCGCAGGTAGCCCATCAGGGAGACCACCACCGGATCGTCCTCCCCGAAGGTCACCGACAGATCCACGCCCGGCTCCAGCCCATCGATGACGAAGTAGCCGAAGGTCCCCCCAATGCCCATGGAGAAGCCACCGTCCGAGCGGCCCAGTCCCAGGCCGAACCCGGCGTTCATGGTGTGTTGGCCAAAGGGCTCGAGCCTGTCTGCCTGCTTCGGGCGGACCCTGTGCAGCAACCGGGCCCGGGCGTCGGCCAGCTCGATGAACGGCTCGTCCGGCAGAGGCGGAGCGCTCCGGGCAGGCCGGGCCATCGCCGTCCCGGCGAGCAGGACCACCAACAGGGGCGTGAGCATCAGCCGGGTCATGTTCGAATAATGACATGAACCGGCGCGGCATGGGACCGGCGCCTGCCCGGATGGGATATCCTGGGCCCGATGAAATCGCCCCCAGCTTATGTCTTCCCCTCCAGCGACGCCGAGGCGCGGCGGCTGGGGCTGCAGGCCATGCTGTATGGCGGCCTGGAGATCCTGGAGCCGGTGCTCGCCAGCGGCCCGACCGAGGTCCTGGACGCCGGCTCCGGCGCGGGCCACTACGCGGCGCTGCTGGCTCGCAGGCTGCCCGGCGCCCATGTCACCGGCGTGGAGCGGGACGCCCGGCGCGTGACCAGCGCCGCGAACTGGCACCGGGCAGACAACCTCACCTTCACCAGGGCAGACATGCTCGCCCTGCCCTTCGAGGGCGGCCGCTTCGACCTCTCGCTGACCCGGTTCGTGCTCGCGTTCCAGCGCGACGCCTGCGACGCGGTCAGGGAGCTGGCGCGGGTGACGCGCCCCGGCGGCCGCGTGGCCTGCCACGAGATGATCCATGACGGCATCTGGTTCGCTCCGGCGCGGCCGGCGCTCACGCAGCTCCTCGGACAGGTGATGGCCCACATGAGGCGCAGGCAGATGCGTCCCAACCAGGGCCTGCACATGGCCGGGGCCATGACCAGGGCCGGGCTGAAGCAGGTGCAGGTCACCGCGCTGAGCCACATGGCCCGGGGCCCCGGTCCACGATACGAGGCCACCCGCAAAAACTGGCAGGAGATGACCCACGGCATGGCGCAGGAGATGACGGGACTGCTGGATCCGGAGCTCGGCCGGCTCGCCCTCGAGGAGCTGGAGCAGGAGCGGGAAGAGGACCTCTTCCTGGAGATCTCAACCCTCGCCGTGGGGGTGGTCCCCTGAGCGGCGCTTTTCGCCGGCCCTCTCTGACAGGCCGGCATGGCGGCGGCCAGGGATCCTCGCGCGGAGGGTGCCTTCAGTCCCCTGCCTGGACCACGCGCGCGCCGGGGCCAGGCCTGGCATGGATCACGGTCTTGACGCAGGGCATGGCCCGGATGACCGCCGATACTCGCCCCACCGCGTCCGCCTCGCAGAACACCTTGACGTTGGGACCGGCGTCGGCGGTGAAGAAGGCGGGGACCCCCTCGGCCTGAAGCCGCCGCACGGCCTCGATGACCTGCCAGCTGTCCCCGCTCAGGTAAACCAGCGGTGGATCCGCGGCGGCCATGTTGGCGTGCATGCGCAGGCAGGAGCGCTCGGCCACTCGGCCCAGGCTCGCGAGGTCTCTGGCCTCCAGGGCGCCCATGGCCTGCTCCAGGTCCTGATCGGCGCCAGCCAGCCAGGCGGAGTGGTACGGGCTGGTGGCCGCGGTGTGCGCCATGCCGGCGGCGCTGCTCACCGCCTTGGGCGCGTCCTGCACCACCGCCACCACCACTCGCAGATCCCAGTGGTCCGCCTCGAAGAGCTGCTCGGCGTGGCTGTCGAGGCCGTCAGGCCGTAGGCCTGGCAGCCAGCGTGTGAAGCCGCCAAAGATGGAGCGGCAGCCCGACCCGGAGCCGAGGCGGGCCAGGGCGCTGATGCGCTCGGGGGGCAGGGTCAGGCCCAGGGCGCTGGAGGCCGCCACGGCAAGGGCCGCCATCCCCGAGGCTGACGAGGCGAGCCCGGCGGCGGTGGGGAAGTTGTTCTCGGATCGGATCAGCATCGGCGCCCCGCCGTCGTCAGCCAGGGCGCGGACAGCGTCGAGCACCCGGGTCGCCCGCGCCAACCCCTCCGGGCCCACGGGCGATGCGTTGATCAGCAGCTGATCCGGCTCGGCCGCCGCGAGCAGGGACACGGTGGTGCGGGTTACCAGGCCATCCAGGGTCACCGAGAGGCTGCCGGAGGCGGGCAGGTTCAGCGCCGCATCGCGGTTGCCCCAGTACTTGACCAGGGCGATGTTGGCCCTCGCCTCGGCGGTGATTCGCATCAGCCAGATGTCGCGGCCGCGGTGAGCACCACCAGAGGCGAGCCCTCGCTCCGCAGCGCCTCGGCCAGCGCGGACGCGCCTTGCTCCGGGGCCAGGGCGATGCAGAATCCCCCTCTGCCCGCGCCGGTGAGCTTGGCCCCGAGGGCCCCGGCGCCGCGAGCCCGCTCCACCAGCCGGTCCAGCTCCGCCGTGGAGACCCCGAGCTCGCGGAGCATGGCGTGGTTTCGGTTCATCGCCTGGCCCAGGGTGTCCAGGTCGCCCCCTTCCAGGGCCTCTCGGCCGCGGTCCACCAGCTCCTCGGCCTCCTCGCACAGCTTGGCGAACCGCGCCGCGTTGCCCTGGGCGAAGGCCTGCACGCCCGCCACCGCCTCCCGGGTGGAGCCCGGCTCCCCCGACGAGGCGAGCACCAGCTTCGGCTCCTGCGGCGCGCGCAGGGTGCGGGTCGGCTCTCCGCGGGTGAAGAAGATCGGCTCCCCGCGGCTCACCACCGTGTCGTCGATGCCGGACGGCCGACCGTGGGTCACTCGCTCCAGGTGGTGGGCGAGCCGGTTGAGCTGCGCGGGGGACGGGTCTCCCCCGGCGGCGCGGGCCAGCGCCCCGGCCAGCGCCACCGACAGCGCCGCCGACGAGCCGAGCCCGAAGCCAACGGGGATCGAGGACCGCACCCTCGCCACGAGGCCGCCGTATGCTGGCAGGCCGAGCTGATCCACCGCCGCGTGCATCATCTGTTGGGCCAGGCCCAGGTCAGCGTCTTCGGCGTCGGACTCCAGGCGGTTCGGTCCCCCGTCGGGCTTGCGGTACAGTTCGACGGTTGTGGCCAGGGAGGTGAGGGGGACGGCCATGGCCGGGGCGCCATGGACCACGAAGTGCTCCCCCATGAGGATCACCTTGCCACATGCGCGATGGCTGGCGATGAGCTTCATGCAGTAGATTGTGCGTCGAGGGGTGCGTCGGCGTCTATGTCTACGTTTACGCCTACGTCTACGTGGTGTGAGAGGCGGCGGTTAGTGGTGGTGGCCGCCGTCGTGGGAGTGACCGTGGGCGACCTCCTCGTCGGTGGCCTCGCGGATGGCGATCACCTCAACCTCGAAGTTGAGGTTCTGGCCGGCCAGCGGGTGGTTGCCGTCCAGCACGACCTCGTCGCCCTCGACGCCAGCGATCTGCAGCGGGATGGCCTGGCCGTCCGGCCCCTGGGCCTGGACGATGGTGCCGGGCTCGGGCTCGAAGTCGAACTTGTCCTTGCCGACCTTGAACACCTTCTCCTCGTCGTGGACGCCATAGCCTTCCTCGGGAGGAACCGTGACCTTGACCTTCTCGCCGGCGGTCTTGCCCTCGAGCGCCTTTTCCAGCCCCTCGACGATGTTGCCAGAGCCGTGCAGGTAGCTCAGGGGATCGCCTCCGGCGTTGGACTCGATGGTGTTACCGTCGTCGTCGCTGAGCGTATACATGAACTGGACCACACACTTGGGCCCGATCTGGTCTGGCGTCGCCATGGATTCTCCTGAGTGGGTGGGCCCGTGTCCAGGCCCGTGGCAGGTTGAATGAGGATGTAGTGTGCAGGATGGGCTTGATGGGCGCAAGAGGATGCTGGGCTCTGGTACCGTAGGGCATGGCCCGGGCAGGAATGAAGCGGATGGAGGCCGCCCTCACCGTCGCGTACATGGCAGCGGGGGGGCTCTGCTTCCTGTTGCTGACGCCGGTGGTCAACGACCTGCCCTTCGCCTGGCACCCGCTGCTGCTGCCCTTTGTCGACGGCGTGGAGACCAACCGAGCCGGCTACCTGCAGTCGCTGCAGTACGGCCTGCTGCTGCTGGGGCATCTGCTGCTGCTGGGCGTGCTGGTTCGCCGGGGCCAGCGGTCATGGGCCGCGGCGCTGCTGATGTACGGCGCGGTGGGCGCGGCGGGGGTGGGCCAGTTCCTGCCGTTCTGGCCGCGCTGGCTGGTGCTGTGCGCGGGCGCGGCGCTGATCTGGCGCCGGCGGCACGGCGCGGGCGCGCTGGTGCTGTGCGCGGGGTTGTTGGCGGAGGTGTGCCTGGTGGCCGCGCTGATCTGGGCCTACGGGCTGCACGTGGCCGGCGCACACCCGGCAGCGATGGTGGCCACCCTCGCCGGGGCCGCCATGCTGGCGCGGGTGTCCTGGCGCGGGGGCGCGCTGGCCGCGCTGCTGCCCGGGCTGGTGCTGGCCACGCTGGGTCTGGGGGAGGCGGCATTTGGCCCGGCCATCGGGCGCCACCACGACGACCCTCCGGCTGCGGCTCGCTGCCAGGGATTGCAGGTGGCCAGCCTGGTGCCGCTGGCTCGCGCCACCGGCCGGCCTGCCTGGGCGGTGCAGCAGCTGGGCGAGGCGATGATCGTGGGCGGCGTGGATTACATGGCGCGCCTTTCCCCGGCCGTGAAGGTGGACCGATGGCTCGACCTGCAGGGGGTGGAGCGGATCCAGGACCTGGCCGCCGCGCCGGGGGGGCACGAGGTGCTGGCCGCAGGTTCACCGGCGGTGGTGAGCTGGGCCCCCGAGAGCGACCAGGCGCCGCGGTTCCTGATGCGCCATGACGACGGCGCGCGCAGGCTGGTGGAGTTCGGCTTCGTCGCCGGCGCCGGAGAGCAGGTGTTCGCGGCGGGGCTGCTCTACCCGCTGCTGCACAGGATCCCGGCCGGCGCCGCGCTCTACCTCGGGGAGCTCGAGGCCCACGCGTTCGTGGGGGTCGGCCACACTGGCGGCGGCGCGACGCTCCACGTGTGGGACGTGGGCGGCGTCGGCACGCTGGACCCCCGCAGCGGGCGGGTGCTCGCGTATCGCCGCTACGGCCTGACCGACATGGCGGTGTCCGTCTCCTTCGGCCGCAACCGCCTGTACCGGGCCAGGGCCTACACCCGCGGGGTGGACGTGGTCCGCGCAGATACGCTGGCCATCGAGCGGCGCATCAGCACGCCCTTCGCGCCGCGCTTTCTGGCAGCATCCCCCGACGACCGGCTGCTGGCGGCCTCGGATATGCTCGGGGAGCACACGCACATCTACGACGTCATCACCGGGCGACAGCTTGCCCGCTACAGGGTGGGGCCGCGCCCCAGGGGCGTGGGATACTGGACCACGCCGGACCGCTTCGTGGGCGTCTCCGGCTGCGGGTTTTACATCTTGCCTGCCGTAAAAAAGCCGCGCTGAGTTACACTCCGCAGATGCTCGAGAGGGTCGCCATACTGGCCACCGCCGCCGCCCTGGCGGGCTGCGCCACCACCGCGCCAGCCAGGAGCAAGGCGACGCCCGCGGCGGTGACGGTGGTGCCCTGGTCGGGGGCCGGTCCCACGGCCGCGGCCCTGGCCAGGCGCCCCCTGCTGCGGGTAAAGATCGAGCGGCCTGGACCGAAGCTCGCGAGCAAGAGCGGGGCTGACGATCCAGCGGTCGCCCGGGTGGTCGAAGCCTCCGACGCTGCCACCGCTGCGCTGGAGCGCGCGCGCCAGCAGTACCGCAAGCTCGAGTTCCGCCAGGCCGTGGCAGCGCTGACCCGCGCGCGGGAATCCCTGGCGCGGGTGACCCACGCCGTGGAGCAGATCCGGCTCCTTCGAGAGCTGAGCCTGCAGATCGGCATCAACCACCTGGCGCTCAAGGACCAGGCCGCCGCCATGGCCGCGCTCCAAGAGGCGGTGGCGCTGGGGCACGCGGGCCCGCCTGCGGGCAAATACCCGCCGGAGGTGGAGGCAGCCCTGGGGCGCGCCCGGGCCGAGCTGACGGCCGCCGCCCCGGGGACCATCAGCGTCACCACCCGACCGGCCGGCGCGAGGCTCCTCGTCGACGGCAAGGAGCGAGGCCGCACGCCAGCCACGGTGCAGGTGCCGCCGGGCTTGCACCACCTGTACCTTGATCTGGAGCTGCACCAGCCGCGGGTGCTGCAGGTGCGAGCGGCCAGCGCCCGGGTGGAGCAGGCCGAGGTGTACCTGAAGCCGAGCGAGGGGGACGCGCTGCGCCGGCAGCTGCGCCACATGTACGATGACGGGGCCGCGCCCCCCGCAGGAGCGACGACGGGGCTGGCGAGGGTCTTCGGCCCCGGGCGAGCCCTGCTCACCGTGGACGGGGCAGGCGCCGGGCTCACGGCGACGGCGGCGTGGACCGGCCCACAGCAGGCCAGCCATCGCTGCACGGCAAAGTCCCCTGCCGCCCTCGCGCGCTGTCTGGAGCCTCCCCTGTTCAAGCTGGGCGGCGGCGTGGGCCAGGCGCGCGCGGACCCGAAGCCCGCCGCCAGCTCCCCGCTCTACAAGCGCTGGTGGTTCTGGGCCGTGGTGGGCGGCGGCGCGGCCGCCCTGGCCGGCGGCGCGGTGGGGATCTACTACGGCACGCGGGGCGACCCCGGCACCGACGTTTACCTGGAGAAGTGACATGCAGCTCAGAGCGTTTTCCCGGCGCCTGGAGCAGGACGGCCGCCTGCTCCGGATTCAACGAGAGGTGGACCCGGTCCACGAGGCCGCCGCCCTGATCCGCGCCCTGCGGGGGCGCCCGGTGCTGCTGGAAAATGTGCGAGGGCAGCGCATGCCCGTGGCGTCGAACCTGTGCGCCAGCCGCGACCTGGTGTGCGCCGCCCTGGGCGTCCAGCGCAGCGACCTGCTGGCCCACCTGGACCGCGCCGCGGCCGCGCCAGAGGAACCCGAGGTGGTGGACGCGTCAGCCTACCGCCAGCTGGAGGCTGACCTGACGGCGCTGCCGATCCTGACCCACTACGCCGAGGACGGCGGGCCGTACATCGCCTCCGGCATCGCGGTGGCGCGAGACGCGGAGCACGGCCTCAACGCCTCGTTCCACCGCGCCATGGTGCGCGCGCCGGGGGAGCTGGTGTTCCGCATCGTCAAGCGCCACCTGCACCAGTTCATGGAGCGCGGCCTGACCGAGGTGGCGTTCTGCGTGGGTAACCCGATCCAGGTGTTGCTGGCGGCGGCCATGTCGGTGCCCCTGGGCCAGAGCGAGCTCGCCATCGCCAACGCCCTGGCCGAGACCCGGCTGGTGGAGCTCGCCGGCCACAGGGTGCCCGAGTCGGAGCTGGTGTTCATCTGCGAGCTGACCCGGGAGCAGGCCGACGAGGGGCCCTTTCTGGACCTCACCGGCACCTTCGACATCGTGCGCCGCCAGCCGGTGTGGCGGGTACGGGAGATCCACGCCCGGCGCGACGCCCTGTACCACGCGCTGCTGCCCGGCGACCTGGAGCACGAGCTGCTCATGGGCATGCCCCGGGAGCCCACCATCTTCAAGGCGGTGGCCGAGGTGTGCACCTGCCTGGACGTGCGCGTCACCCCGGGCGGCTGCTCCTGGCTGCACGGCGCGGTGCAGATCCGCAAGGAGCGCCCCGGCGACGGGCGCCGCGCCATCGAGGCGGCGTTCCACGGCCACGCATCCATGAAGCATGTGTTCGTGGTGGATGAAGACATCGACATCAGCGATCCGGCGCAGATGGAGTGGGCCATGGCCACGCGGTTTCAGGCCCACCGCGACCTGGTGGTGAGGGAGGGGGACAAGGGCTCCTCCCTCGACCCGTCGGCTGACCTGGCGACCAAGGCCACCACCAAGGTCGGCTTCGACCTGACGGTGCCCCACGGCGAGGACCGGCAAAGGTTCCGCCGCGTGCCGCCGCCGGTGGCCATCGACCTGGACGACTACCTGTGAGCGACCTGGAGCTGACCGGGGCGCAGGAGGGGATGCTCCAGGGCGCCGAGGGCGAGGTGGTCCAGCGCCTGATGCGCCTGCTGGTGCGGCTGGGCCAGGTGTTCGGCGCGCGCCGGCTGGTCCCTGTCTCGTCCGTTCAGGTCTCGGGCGTGTCGTACAAGTCAATCGGCGAGCCGGGGCTGGCGTTCCTCGAGGACATGGCGGAGCGCGGCGCCCGGGTGCGGGTGCCCACCACGCTGAACCCGGCCGGTATGGACCTGGTGCGCTGGCGCGAGCTCGGCTTCCCCGAGGCGTTCGCCGCCAGGCAGCAGCGGATCATCGCGGCGTTCGAGCGCATGGAGATCGCGCCCACGGTCACCTGCACGCCCTACCTGGCGGGCAACCGACCGGCGCGGGGCGATCACATCGCCTGGGCCGAGAGCTCGGCGGTCTCCTTCGCAAACTCGGCCCTCGGCGCGCGCACCAACCGTGAAGGAGGGCCCGGGGCCCTTGCCGCGGCGGTCTGCGGCTGCACCCCCTGCTACGGGCTGCACCTGGACGAGGGGCGGCGGCCCACCGTCGTCCTGGACATCCAGGCCCCGCTCCGGACCCGGGCCGACTTCGGCGCGCTGGGCAACCATGTGGGGCGGCTGGTGCGCGATGGGATTCCCTATTTCACCGGTATTTCAGACGCTTGCGAGGATGATCTCAAGGCGCTGGGCGCGGCCATGGCGGCCAGCGGCGCCGTGGCCCTGTACCACGTGGAGGGGATCACGCCCGAGGCCAGCGAGCACGAGGCCGGCGGCCTCGAGCGCCTCGCCGTGACCACGGAGCATCTGAGCGAGGCCCGCGCGCGCCTGGGCCACCACGGCGACCCGGAGCTGCTGGTGTTCGGCTGCCCCCACGCCTCGCTGGACGAGGTGCGCGCCGTGGCGGACCTGGTGCGCGGGCGCACCCTGGCCCGGCGGCTGTGGGTCTGCACCTCCCGGGCGGTGCGCGAGGTGGCGGACCGCGCCGGCCTGGTGGCCGACCTCGAGGCTGCCGGGGCTCAGGTGGTGGCCGACACCTGCATGGTGGTGGCGCCCATCGAGCAGATGGGCGTGGGCGCCACGGCCGTGGACTCGGGCAAGGCCGCCGCCTACCTGCCCGGCTTCTGCCAGCAACGGGTCACCTTCGGCGACCTGGAGCAGCTGGTGCGCGAGGCGCTGTCATGACCGGCCGCTCCGTCTCCCCCGGCAAAGCCCGGGCCAGGGCCCTGGTCTCCCGCGAGCCCATCGGCTTCTACGGCGGCGTGGACGCGGACACGGGGGTGGTCATCGACCGCGGCCACCCCCTGGAGGGCCGCTGCGTGGCCGGGCGGGTGCTGGTGTTCCCCTGCGGCAAGGGCTCCACCGTGGGCTCCTACGTGATCTACGGCCTGAGCAAAAACGGCGTGGCCCCGGCGGCCATCGTAAACGCCGAGACCGAGGCCATCGTGGCCACCGGCGCGATCCTGGCCGGCATCCCCTGCGTGGACGGCGTGGACCTGAGCGCCATCTCCGACGGCGACCTGCTGGAGGTGGACGCCGATTCTGGTACCGTTAGGCATGTCCAAACCTGAGCGGATCATCGTCGGCGTCACCGGCGCGTCAGGCGCGGCCCTGGCCGAGCAGCTGCTGCGGGCCCTGGGGCGCACCGGGTGCGAGACCCACCTGGTCATCTCCGAGGCCGGGCGGCGAGTGGTGAAGCATGAGACGGGCCGCGGCGCGGCCGCGCTGGAGGACCTGGCCGACCATGTCCACGGCCCTGCTGACCTGTTCGCGCCCATCGCCTCGGGGTCGTTTCAGGCCAGCAGCATGATCGTGGTGCCCTGCTCCATGAAGACCCTGGCCGGCATCGCCAGCGGCTTCGCCGACGATCTGCTGCTGCGCGCCGCGGACGTCACCCTCAAGGAGCGACGGCGGCTGGTGCTGGTGGCCCGCGAGACGCCCCTGTCGCTGATCCACATCGAGAACATGCGCCGGGTCACCCTGGCCGGCGCGGTGGTGCTGCCGCCGGTGCTCTCCATGTACACCGCGCCGACGAGCCTGCAGCAGGTGGTGGATCAGATCGTGGCCCGGGCGCTGGATCTGCTGGGCGTGCAGAGCGACCTGGGCCGGAGGTGGGGATGAGGGGGCTGCAGCTGGTCAAGCTGGGCGGGTCGCTGATCACCGACAAGTCCACGCCCTATACCGTGGAGCGGGAGACCCTCGACCGCCTGTGCGGCGAGGTGCACCAGGCGCGCCAGGAAGCAGGAGACCTGCCCCTGGTGCTGGCCCACGGCGCCGGCTCCTTCGGCCATGTCACGGCCGCGCGGTACGGCACGCACCGCGGCATCCAGGCGCCCGGAGACTGGCGCGGCTTCGCCGAGGTGAACCGGGACGCCGCCCGCCTCGACGGCATGGTCCACGAGGCGCTCACCCGGGCGGGCGCGGTGGCGGTGCCGCTGCAGCCGTCGGCCGCGTGCGTCACCCGGGGTGGCCGCATCTCGCGCTACGAGGTGGAGCCGGTGCGGCGGCTGCTGCAGGCGGGGGTGATCCCGCTGCTGTACGGCGACGCCGTCGTGGACCAGGAGCGAGGGTGCGCCATCGCCTCCACCGAGGAGATCCTGCGCCACCTGGCGGCCGAGCTCGCCCCGGAGCGGGTGCTCATGGTGGGCAAGGTGGACGGCGTGCTGGGTCAGGACGGCGAGCTGATCCGCGAGATCACGAGGGACAGCTTCGACCGGGTGCGCCGCGCGCTGCACCCCTCGGACGGGGTGGCTGACGTCACCGGCGGCATGCTGCAGAAGGTGCAGATGGCGCTGGCCTTTGGCGTGCCGGCAGAGATCATCAACGGCACCGTTCCGGGGCTTCTCCAGCGTGCGCTGTCTGGCGAGCGAGGGCTCGGCACGACTATAACGCCGGATTGAAGCGCTCGGCGGAGCCCTGCAGAAATCCGCCGGTGAACAGCACCGTGCCGTCGCGCAGCTTGGTCGCCGTGTGGTAGCTGCGCCACTCCTGCATCTTGACCTGCTTGATGTCGGCCTTCTTGATGGCGGCGCAGGTGCACTTGACCGGAACCAGCTCCGCCATGGCCACGGCGGTGGCCGTGCCGCCGGCCACCAGCAACCGGCGGCTCCCCCCGGGCCCACGCACCACCGTGGCCGAGTGGCCCGTGTGGTAGGTGTGCAGCTGCCCGACCTTGACCAGCCGGGTGGGCGCGGCCGTGTCGAGGCAGTGGATCTCGTTCAGGTGGGTCTCCTGCTTGTTGGTGGGGTTGACCACCGTGCCGCCGGTGACGTAAATGGCGCCGGTGCCGCCCCCGCTGCACGGCACCCGCGCCGCCGCCGCGCCGTGGCGCCCCACCTGCAGGCCGAAGCCGGCGATGGGCTGGAAGCAGGGGGCCTTTCCGCAGGGGGCCTTGCCCGACATGTGGAAGATCTCCTCTTGCACCGGCGTGGCCTTGGGGTAGAGCTGCCCGCCCACCAGCAGCGCCCGGCGGCCGTCTCCGAAAGCTACCGCCTGCGGGCTGGTGCGCGGCTCGGCGAGCTTGAGCCCCTCGTTGCCCACGCGCATGCCCTTCGCCGGGTCGTACAGCTCGGCCGAGGCCGCGGCGTACAGCGACGCCGCCCCGCCGGCCAACAGCAGCCGGTCGGGAGACACCATCACCGCGGCGTGGGCGTAGCGGGCGAACAGCATGGAGGTCTTGCCCGCGGTGCTGCCTCGCCTGAACGACTCGACGAGGTCCAGCGGCACCAGCCCCTTCTTGTCGGCCTTGACGTACACGCCCCCCGTGAGCAGCGCGCCGCCGCCGCCGGGGGCCGGGACCGCGCGGTGCCAGATGCGCCGCTGGCTCAGCCGCGCCGGCAACAGGGAGAAGGTGCCGGCCAGGGGGTCGTAAGCCTCCACCGTCTCGTGGATGGTCGCCCGGGTCAGGTCGTTGATGTCGGCGATGGACAGCTTGCTGCCGCCCGCCACCAGCACCTCGCCGGCGGCCGTGGCCCCGTTGACCAGGGTGGCCGAGTGGTAGACCCGCTGGGCTGACAGGGCGCCCGTGGCAGAGCTCCGGTCGGCGCAGTCGAGGTACACGCCCACCCGGGCCTCGCCGTCGCCGTTGCGGAACAGCGGGCTCTGGCCGCTGACCTTGCCGCCCGCCCCGCAGGGGCCGCCCTTGGCGAGGGTCACCACTACCTTCACGCGGTACGACCGGCCCGGCTCCAGGTCGAGCCCCTCGAACAGCCGCTGGCGCGATGCGAGGGAGGCGGCCGCGACCTGCGCTTGCTGCAGGGCGGCGCCGCTGTCACCGTCGAGCAGGGACAGGGCCAGGGTGCCGTTGAGCTTGTCCAGCGCCAGGGTGGCGGGGGCGCCCAGCTTGATGACCACCGTGGAGGGGTCGGCGCAGGCGGCGAGGGTCAGCAGCAGGAGGGTGGCGAGGTGGGGACGCAAGGTGGGGACATTATAGCGCCGGCGAGCGGCGCCCTACAGCGCGGTCTTGAACACGCACTTGGCGGCGCTGCCCTCGGCGGGGTTGGTGTTGTAGTTGTCCTGGTAGAACACGCGGCGGAACAGGGCGTCCCAGCACTCGGTGATCTCCACCTTGACGCTGGCGGGCAGGTCTCCGCCCGAGGCGGTGGCGTCGCCGCGGCCGGCGCCGGCTGCGGTCCAGCGGCTCTTGACCGTGTAGAGCTCCTTCTTGCTCAGGCTCTTGTCCTTGTGCAGGTCCACGCGGGTGGCGTACTTGAACTCGCCCGAGGCGTCCACGCGATCGAGGTAGGTGTAGGCCGCGTTGACCTTGTCGCCGCCGTTGTCCGAGTAGTCGGTGAGCACCAGCTTGATGGCCCGCTTGACGCCCGTGGTGTCGTAGGTGGCGGCCATCTTGCCGGTGTCCTGGTAGGTCAGCGGGTCGAGCTTGTTCAGGGCGCTGGCGTTGGCCCAGTAGGTGCCGGCGAAGCCGCTGAAGTACTTGCTGTAGCCCTTGACCGAGGTGCCGGCCAGGATGGTGACGAACTTGCCCTTGATGTGGCCCTTGCGCCGGGCCGACAGGGCGTAGGCGTACTTGCCGGGGCCCTTGCGCTGGACATTGAGCATCCAGGTCAGCGGCTCCAGCGGCGGCGTCCAGGGGCCCCAGGTGGCCACGCCGCTCTGCAGGAAGGTGGGCGGCTGCTGCACGATGCCCTCGATGATGTTGAGGCCGACCCAGATGGAGCGGTTCAGGCTGCGCGAGACGCTGTAGGTCAGCTGGTACATGTCGGCGCGCTGGCCCAGCAGGGCCTGGTCGATGGTGCCCACCTCGCCGGACTGGCTGCTGGACGAGCTGCCCGCGGGGACCATCAGGGCCAGGTCGTCCCGGGTGGGCACCGCGCTGGAGAGCTCCTCCTCCTCGGGGTCGATGCCGCCGCAGGCCAGCACACCCGCGACGAGAGAGGTGATGGTCAGGGTGACGAGGATACGGTTGATCTGGTTCATGGCTCGGCTCCTTTGTTTGCGTTGTCTGCGAAGGGAAGATTGCAGGGGGCGTGCCATGAAGGTGAGTCATCCCAACGGACCGAAATCACTTGTGTTAGGATCATGAGCTGCTCGAGCGAGCGGGGGCGCCGAGTGTAACCATACTCACCCGGGGTGAGTGCTATTGCACTCAGCTGGAGGTGCCGATGAAGACAATGTTGGGGTTGAGCATCATGGCCGCCGTGCTGTGTGGCTGCGGCGGGCGAACCGGGCTCGTCGGGCAAGGCGCAGGAGGCGGCGCAGATGGCGGCAAGGTCGCGTGGGATGTCGGCGGCGTGGCCGACGGCAGGAGCGCGACGCGGGATGGAGCGGCCGCCGTAGACCAGGGCACGCCGCGGGATACACGGTCCCGCGATGCCTGCCTGCCGATCCCGGCCAAAAAGGTGAGCGACACCTACAAGGGCACCTGGAAGGGCAAGTGGAGCTGCGGCGGAGTCAAGCCGGAGAGCATCTCGGGCACCCTGAGCTTCAAGCTCAGCCCGGCGGGGAGCCCGGACAACTTCAACGTCAGCGGCTCCATGACCGGGACGGTGGTGCTCGGGTTGACCTTCAAGGGCAGCATCAACGGCAAGATGGGCTGCACGTCGTTGTCGGCGGCCATGCCTGACATCACGGTGGGCAGCGGGCCCGTGCTCTACCAGCTGACCGGGACCATGCGGGGCGCCTTTTCAAAGACCGGCCCCTCCAGCCACGGGTTCAAGGGCGGCACCTGGACCGCCAAGGAGCCGAAGCTGAAGTGCAACGCGTCGGGCACCTGGGAGGCGAGCTGAAAAATGCCAGCGTGCCAGAGCGCCGGAGTGCCAGAATGCCAGAATTGACGGCCCGCGGCCTGACCTCAGCCTGATCTCGCACCCGCCGGTTCGCGGGTGATGATCAGCCAGAAGGCCACCGCCCCCCACAACCAGAAAACATGCTGCATGAGCGTCAGGTTGTGGCCGTTGACCGTGGCCACCGCCGGGTTCCACCACAGGTCCAGGAAGGCCCAGCCGTCGTTGAACAGGCTCGACAGCTCCACCACGATGGCCTGCACCTGGCCGTACAGCACAAACACCGCCAGCTCCGCGCCGCGCCGGCGCGACAGCGCGCCCGGGCCGAACAGCCCGCGCAGGATGAGGCATCCCAGCACGTACAGCCCCCCGTCCCACAGGGTGTGCGCCACCATGAACACCGACCAGTGCAGGGGCAGCGGCGTGATCCACGCGATGGTCCGGTACCCCTCGGTGGCGGCGCTGCCCACGAAGATCGGCACCTCCCAGGTCAGGCCCACCGCCGCGCCGATCCAGAACCAGCGCAGCAGCTCACCCCGCGCCCGCCCGGCGAAGTACAGGGCGTGCAGCAGCAGCGGCACCCCTGCCGCCACCGCCAGATCCAGCGGGTAGTACAGCTCCTTCATTACCGGTACTTCTGCAGGCGCCGCTTGAAGTTCATCCGGTCCATACCCGCCGCCCGCGCCGCGGCCGAGACGTTGCCGCGGTGGCGCTGCAGCTGCCCCAGCAGGTACGCCTCCTCGAAGGTGGCCACCACCTCGGCTTTCTGGGCGGTGAAGGGCCGGTCCAGATCCACCGGCGCCTCCTGCCCACGCTCCCCCGCAGGCGCCGGCGCCGACTTCACATGCTCGCTGTCGATGGGGCCGCCGCTCAGGATCAGCGTGCGCTCGATGAAGTTGCGCAGCTCCCGCACGTTGCCCGGCCAGGGCCGCTGCTCGAGCCGGCGCCAGTTGTCCTCGCTGATGCCGCGCAGGATCTCTCCTGCTCGCCGGGGCTCCAGCTCCTGGATGAAGCGCGTCACCAGCGGGCGCACGTCCTCGGGGCGCTCACGCAGCGGGGCCAGGGTCACCTCCACCACCGCCAGGCGGTAGTACAGGTCCTCGCGGAACGCTCCGCGGTTGACCTCCGTGGCCAGCCGCCGGTTGGTGGCCGCCACCAGGCGCACGTCCACACCCCGGGCATGACTGCCGCCGATGCGGCGCACCTGCCGCGACTGCAGCACCCGCAGCAGCTTCGGCTGCATCTCCAGGGGCAGCTCGCCGATCTCGTCCAGAAACAGCGTGCCGCCGCTGGCCTCCTCGAAGCGGCCCTGGCGCTGCTCGGTGGCGCCGGTGAACGCGCCCTTCTCGTGGCCGAACAGCTCTGCCTCCATCAACGTCGCCGGCACCGCGGCGCAGTCGAGCACCACCAGCGGCCCCGCCCGGCGTCGGCTGGCGCGATGCACCGCGTGCGCCACCATCTCCTTGCCGGTGCCGCTCTCGCCGGTGATCAGCACGGTGGCGTCGGTGGGCGCGGCGCGCTCCAGCACGGCGAACAGCTCGGCCATGGCCGCCGACGCGCCGGTGACGCCGAAGAACTCCTCCTGCTCGCTGGCCGGCAGGTCCGCCCCCTCCCCTCGCGCCTCGAAGGTCAGGCTCACCTGCCCCAGCCGCAGCATGGCCCGCTGCGGCAGGTAGGCGTCCCGGACGCGGAGCCCGTCCACGAAGCTGCCGTTGGTGCTCTCCAGGTCGATGATCCGGAAGCCCGCCCGCTCTGCAACCAGCTCCAGGTGGAACCGTGAGACCGAGGGATCCGCCAGCACCAGGTCGTTCCCCTCGTGGGAGCCGACGCGGAACCGCGGCGCCGCCACCTGCAGGTCCACCCCGTCTGGCCCGCCCGTCAGCCGGAACCCGCGCACGCGGCGACGGCGCCCACCCCCGGGGGCGCTGATGATCTCGGTGGCAGGCGGGGGCTCGGGAGACACGCCTCTACTCTACCGGCTCCACGCTGACCGGGACACCGAAGAAGCAGGCGGTGCCGGACAGCCGGTCCATCAGCCGGTCGTCTGTCACGTCGTTGACGCTCAGGCGGCCGAAGCCGAACGGGAAGCTCACCACCCCCGGCATCATGTGGGCCGAGATCTTAACCGGCGCCTGCAGGCTCCCGCCCTCGCCGCGCACCCGCACGGTCTGCCCCTGCTGCAGCTCGAGCCGCCCGGCGTCCGCCGGGTTCATCTCGAGCACGCACGGGTCCTTGCCCCGGGAGAGGCCGGGGCAGTGGTTCATCCAGGTGTTGTTGGCCCGCAGCAAGCGGCGACTCACCAGCACCAGCCCCGCCTCATCGGGGCGCCGCTGCGTGCTCGCCTCCAGCCGGGCGAGGTCCTGCTCAGCCTCCCGGGGCAGCAGGTCGATATACCCCCGCTCGCCCAGCAGCCGCGGCAGGCGCGGCGACAGCGGGCCGAGGTCAATGCCCGCCGGGGTGGCGAGCACACGCTCCAGGGTGATCCCCCCCCGGCCCAGCACGCCGCCGCCGTGGGGTCCCGTGCGCATTGCCAGCCGAAGGGCGCGGGTGGCGCCGGGCGGCATGGCCTTGCCCATCAGGCCGGAGATGGCGCGGCCCAGCACCGGCGTCTGGCCCAGCAGCGCCTGCCCCAGGGCGTGCATGATCTCGCCGTCGGAGCGGGTGCCGGGCGGCGGCTCCACCAGCCGCGGCACGTACTTGGCGGTGTTGCGCACGGCCAGGCCCATGGGCAGGGCCGGGTAGTGCTCCCGCTCCAGGCCGATGTGTGGCGGCAGCACCATGTGAGCGTGCTGGCCGGACTCGTTGATGTACGGGTCCACCACGAGCAGGAAGTCCAGCCTGGCCAGGGCGCGCTGCAGGCGCGAGCCGTTGGGCGCCGAGAGCGCCGGGTTGCCCGCCACACAGATCAGCGCCCGGAGCTGCCCCTCGCCGGGGGTCTCCATCTCGCTGGCCATGGCGGTCACGGGCAGCTCCCCGTTGAACTCGGGCAGCGCCTCCACCCGGCTGCGCCAGCGGTCGAAGTCGCCGGTCTGGCCGGTCACCGCGGCCAAACCCGCCAGGTCCACCGCCGGCTCGGGGAACATGGCGCCGCCCTCCCGGTCCAGGTTCCCGGCCAGCGCGTTGAGGCCGTGCATCAGGCAGGTGGCGAGGGTGCCGAACTCCTGGGTGCTGATGCCCATGCGGCCGTAGCAGACCGCCCGGTCATGGCGGCACAGGTCGCGGGCCATACGCTGGATCTCTTCCGCGGGCACGCCCGTGACCTCGGCGGCGCGCTCCGGGGGCCAGGCGGCCGCGGCCCTCTTCAGCTGCGGCTCGTGGCGCAGGTGGGGCGCCAGCCGGCCGGGCCGGCGCAGGCCCTCGCCGAAGATCACGTTGAGCATGGCGAGCAGCAACGCGGCGTCGGTGCCCGGCCTGATGAAGTGATGCCGCGTCGCCCGCCTGGCGGTCTCGCTGCGGCGCGGGTCCACCGTCACCACCTCGCCGCCCCGGGCCAGGATCTGCTTGAGCCGCTGCCGCATGCCGGGCGCGGTCATGGCGCTGCCGTTGGAGACCAGCGGGTTGGCGCCGATCACGAGCCAGTGGTCCACGCGCTCCAGGTCAGGCACCGGCACCGCCGCCTGGCTGCCGAAGACCAGCTTGCACGCCAGGGCCAGGGGCAGCGCGTCGATGGAGTTGGCCGAGTAGCGGTTCTTCGAGCGCAGCATCCCCGACAGGGCGTACGCCTGGGCGGTGGTGTCGAAGCTCTGAAAAATGGGCGTGCCGAGGTAGATCCCCACGGCGTCCCGGCCATGTCGCCGCTGGATCTCCGCCAGCCGCGTGGCCGCCTGCTGCAGGGCATCCTCCCAGCTCACCTCGAGCCAGCGCTCACCTTGCCGCACCCTGGGCGTGGTGACCCGCAGGCCGCCCTCGTCCCGCAGCAGGTCGGCGTGAGCGAACGCCTTGGGGCAAACATGGCCGCGGCTGAAGGGGTCCTGCTCGTCTCCGCGGATGGCGACAACCTCATCGCCGGGTCCGATGTCCACCTCGATGCCGCAGGTGGCATCGCACAGGCCGCACGCTCCCTGAACTGTCTTCATCTCGATTCCTCAGGGCTTGAGCGTGACGCTCAGGCGCCGCTCCTTGCCCTTCTTGATGGTCACGGTGCCGCTGTAGCGCTGCCCCGTGCCCGGGTTGTGCAGCGAAATCCGGTGGCGCCCCACACGGAGCCGGTGGCCCACAAGCGGGGTGTTGCCCACCTTCTTGCCGTCCACGCGAACCACCGACCAGGGCTCGCTGTTCACCGACAGGGTGCCGTGGCCCGCCGACCGACGGGCTGCTGCTCCGGCCCTGGCGGGCCGCGCGACCCGCGCCAGGGCCGGCTGCAGCAGCAGCGTGCCCCCTGGCTCCAGGGTCACCTCGTGGTCGTAGGGCTCGTGGCCCGGGTGGCGCACCACCACCCTCAGGGCTCTGCCCGCGGGCAGCCCCTGCAGGGTCAACGGCGATGTGCCCCGCTCCTTGCCCGCCACGCTCACCGTCGCGCCGGCGGGGGTGGCCTCAACCCGCAGGGAGGCCACCTGCGGCGCCAGCTCGTCCGCTGCCGGTGAGGCCATGTCCGCCGGGGCAGGCGATGTCGCCGCGGCCGGCCCGGGGGACGGCGCGCGCCCCGCCAGCTTGACCCCCAGCAGGATGACCACCAGCGTCAGGGCAGCCAGCGGAACCAGGAACGTGAGGCGCAGCCGCCGCGGCGGGTCCTCGTGAGTGGTCCCGATCTCCGCCGCCAGCGATTTCGGCTCCTCGAGCGGCCCGGAGCTGAAGCTCTGCATCAGGGCGTCGGCGCCGGCCGACCCCTCCACCGCGGCGTAGGTGCTCACATGCCCCTCGCCCCCCACCTGCTCCAGCTCCAGCCCGAGCACCCGGTCGAAGGGGTGCGCCTCGCTCTCGCCCCCGGCGGCTTCGCTCGCCTCGCCCCGCACCATGTCGGCCAGGTCGTAGTCCGTCGCCACCTGCCCCAGCTCCCTCGCCAGCCGCTCCAGCCCCTGGCACAGCTCCCGCGCCGACGACGGCCGGCTCGCCGGGGCGTCGGCCAGGCAGCTGTGCACCAGGTCCGCCAGGCGGCCATCCACGCCGTGCTCGCCCTGGTCCAGGCGCGGGATCTGAACCCGCTCCAGCCGGCTCGCCAGGTTGACCTCGTGCAGCGGGCCGAAGGGATTCTCGCCGCGGAGCAGCTCGTAGAGCGTGGCCCCCACGGCGTACAGGTCGCCCTGCACCCCCACCTCCTCACCGGCGAGCTGCTCGGGGGGCATGTACGCCAGCTTGCCCTTGACCACGCCCGCCCTGGAGTGCACCGAGCGCAGCGCGGACTTGGCCAGCCCGAAGTCGGCCACCTTGACCTGGCCGTCGCGGGAGATGAGCACGTTGGCCGGGCTCACGTCGCGGTGGACGATGCCCAGGGGGTGCCCCTCCACCCCCTCGAGGCTGTGGGCGTAGTCCAGGCCCCGGGATATCTGCGCGCCGATGTACAGCGCGATGGGCAGCGGGACCACGCCAGCGCCGGCCTGCTGGCGGGCGCTGATCAGGTCGGCCAGGTTGACGCCGTCCACGTACTCCATCACCAGGAAGTGGTGCCCCTCCACCTGCCCCATCTCGTGGGCCCGCACCACGTTGGGGTGCTCGAGCACGAAGGCGACCTTGGCCTCCTCCACGAACAGCCGGGTCAGCTCATCGCTGGCCAGCAGGTCGTCCCGCACCAGCTTGATGGCCACCTGCTTCTGCACGCCGTCCGGCCCCACGGCGGTGGCCAGGTACACCTCGCCCATGCCGCCCGCGCCCAGGCGGCGCAGCACGCGGTAGCGGCCCATGGAGAGGGTGGTCGGCGCGGCCATGGCACTACAGTACCGAAAAAGAGACGGCGGCGGAAAAAGGTTACGGCATCGCCGCGCCAGCGAAGAGCCAGAAAACGATGAGCGCCACGAAGCAGGCAGCCAGGGCCGCGGCGCTCAGCAGCTCCACTGCCCCGGCCAGCACCAGGCGGCGGCTCATGGGTCCGGCGGCGCCGAAGATGTAAATCGGCCCCTGCTTCGCCTCGAGCTGCACAACCCCGCCCTGTCGGTACGGGCCGTCACCGCCGGGGAGCTGTGCATCTCCGACCACGTGGACCCTGTCGCCCAGCCGGACCTCGGTCAGCACCTGCGACTCCTCCTGCTGCGGGTTGCCCTGCACGACCATGTCATCAGCGCTGGCCGTCACCTGGGCCCGGCCGCCGCCCTCTCCGGTCAGGATGAAGGGCGATGCCTCGACGAACACCTCCGGCTCCTTGCCCGGCTCCGCGGGCGGCTCGCCGAGCCAGCGCCGGTAGGCCACCTCGCGGGGTTTGCCCTCGCGTGCCTCACGGAGGATCTCCGATACCTCGCCGCGCACCATCACCCGCCCGGAGGCCCTGAGCTCATCCAGGCGCACCAGCTTGATCGCCAGCAGGGGTAGCCGGGCGCGCAGGAGCGCAAGCCCGCGACGCACCAGCCGCGGCACATCGTACGCCAGCAGCAGGATGATCCCGAGGCCCATGGCCAGGGCCTTGTGGGGCGCGTTGGGATCCTTGCGCACGATCATCTCCTCCGCGGCCCAGATGATCAGGAAGAAGCCGAGCGCCATCAGGAGCAGGATGCGCAGCACGTTGAACTCGGTGTGCCAGCGCCCCCTGGGTCGGGGCGGCAACCCGAACACCTTGCGCAACGAGGTGCCGAACAGCCACGCCGCCAGGGCGCAGGCGGCGGCCAGCCAGGACGCCAGCGCCACAGTGGAGGCCCACTGCGCGCGCTGGTAGACGCTGGTGCCCCAGTGGAAGGTGCCCAGGCGCTGGGTGATCTCGTCCACGATGACCGAGGCATAAGCCACCACGAGCACCGCGATGATGAGCCGGATGACGCCACTGCCGATGCGCCGGCGCCGCCGCACCAGCACGTCGGAGACGGCCCCGGCGCCCTTTTCGCTCATGGCCGCCTCGGCCTGCAGCGACGACGCAGCCCGATCAGCAGCAGGGCCAGCGCCGCCGGCGCCGCCGGCCCGGTGGGAGCCACCGCGCACCCCTCGTCCAGGGCGGAGGCCGGAGCGGGCGCCTCGGCCACGCGGTAGGCCTCCTCGGTGGCAGACAGCGGGGGCGTGGTGATCACCAGCCTGTCGGCCTGCCGGGTGAAGTCGGCGTGGGCCACGCCGTCGCGAGTCACGCTGTAGGAGCGGGTGGATTCCAGGCCCGTAACGGTGATGGTAGTGGGCCCGGTGGTGGCGCGCCCGCCGTTGACGGTGACCAGCAGCTCGCGCCGGGCTGGATCGTAGATCGCCTGGTTGACGAACGCCTTGTCGTTGCCCACGGCGGCCACGTGGGGCTGGCTGAAGAAGCTCGCCGGCCTGGCCCGCAGGGTGTTCTTGCGCAGGTTGTACTCCGCCGTGGTGGCCCGGGCCCACAGGGCCGGCGCGTTCTGAAACAGCAGCGGCACCGCGCGGATGAAGCTGTAGCCGTAGCGCGCGCCGTCGGCCTCCCAGGCGGGCTGGCCCAGCAGCTTGTTCAGGCCCGCCAGCAGCTTGGCGTGCAGCGCCTTTTCGCCCTGGGATCGGGCCATGATCATGGCCACCTCGGTGGTGGCGATATTCAGCGCGAAGGTGACCAGGTCCGTGGACTGGGCGCCGGGCCGCTCGACGGCGATGGCGGTGCCCACACCGTGGGGCGACGCCGCGTCCTGCAGCACATGCAGCGCCTTGAACTTCGGATAGAGCGTGCCCATGGCCCACTTGTGATCCAGGGCGTCGAGGAAGGCGATGGAGATGCTGTTGAAGATGCCGCTGCGGGTCTTGACCAGCTGCTTGTCCGCGCTCTTTAGCGGCTTGTACATGTAGTAGAACAGCCCGGTCGCCGGGTCCACCAGCCGCTTGCGGGTCCAGTCGAGCCAGGTCCTGGCCGTGGCCGCGTGCTTCGTGCCGTACAGGCGGTCGTACACCTCGAAGCCCACCCGGTGCTGGGTGTTGCAGATGACGAACACCTGGCCCGGCTCGCACGGGATGTTGTGGTGGTGCTCCCCCTGGGAGCTCTTTTCGTGGGCCTGTTCCTGCGCCAGCAGCTTGGCCAGCGCCTTGATGTCGGTGGAGAAGGTCTTTCCCTGCTTGCTCACCAGGGTCACGGGCAGCTCGTAGCGCCGGTCGCCGAACAGGCGCTGGTAGTTGGCCATCATGTAGAACAGGTACCCCTTGAACATCACGTTGTCGTCTGCGATGGGGTCGTCGCCGTACAGCTTCAGCCAGTCGTCCCAGGAGCGGTGGTGCAGCATCCTGGCCATGGCGCCGAGGTAGGCCTCGCGGTACGGGGCGCGGTAGGCCGGCGTGTGCTCGGCCACCGCCGCGATGGCGTGGGCCGATGCGGCGGCCAGGTAGCGGGTGAAGCCGAGCATGCCGCCGAAGGTCTTCTCCAGCGACAGGTCGCCCCAGTACAGGATGTCGAACTTGTCCGTCGGGCCGCTCAGCCCCGCGCGCAGCATGTTGAACATGCCTAGAGTCTCATTGTCCAGGTGAGGGTAGCCCTCCACCCGGGCGTGCGCGTCCGCCGGCGGCAGCAGCAGCAGGGCGGCGGTGGCCAGCGAAAGGATGGACGGGGCGAGTCGGGTGCGGCGTCTTGGTATCATGGCGTCTCCTAGATTACACCTGGATCGACCATGACCCCACACCCTCGCCCCGCGCTGTTGGCCCTCCTGCTGGCCGGCGCGGTGTTCGCCGGGTGCGCCGGGCCCCGCGCCGCCGCCCCCTCGCCAGCGCCCCCTGCTGCGCGCAAGCCGCCCCCTGCACCCGCGCCGCCGGCCGGGCCGCCCATGCTGCCGGCCCTGGACCGGGTGCCCCGGCTGTGCAAGCAGCCCGCGCCCGAGACGGTGACCCCGCAGGGCGCGCTGTCGGACCTGCGCCTGATGGAGGCGGTGCTGCGCAGGGGCTACGCCGGCCTCGACGTGCTGGCCAGGCGCGGGATCCAGTGGGCGCCGATCTTCGCGCGGGCCCGCAGCCGGGTGCGCGCGCTGAAGGGCGCGGTGAAGGTCGAGGCGCTGCGCCGGCTCCTGCTCGACGCCATGGGCGAGATCCCCGACGGGCACCTGGCCCTGTTCACCATCGGGCCCGACGGCAAGTGGCGCCATACCTCGCCGGCGCGGCACCGGGACGCCTGGACCAGCGGAGAGGCCAGCCGACGCCAGGGGGACCGGTTCGTGGACGCTGCCGGGGGGCAGCTGTTGAGATGTGACGGCCACGAGCAGCTGGACCAGCTGCTGCGCCCCGGCCCCGGGCCCGGCGGGACCGTGCTGTGGCGCCCTGTCCTGCTGCGCGCGGGCAAGCCCTCCACAGGGCTCACCTGCCACTGGAAGAAGCCGGCCGGAGGTCCTGCCGAGGCGCGCACCACCTCCTGGCGTCCGCTGCAACCCGCCCCGCCAGCGAGGAAGCGCGGCGCCGCGCGGCCGCCGGTGCTGGAGGTCAGGCCAGGCGAGGTGCCCTGGATCCGCCTGCGCGGCTTCGACTCTCGCCAGGCCGAGGCCATGGCGCGGTTCGAAGAGACGGCGCTGCTGGCCCGGGCCGCCGCCGTCACGGTGGTGGACCTGCGCGGCAACCCCGGCGGCAACGACACCCACGCACGCAACTGGTTCAAGGCCCTGACCAATCACGAGTTCCGCTATCCGATGATCCACGAGCTGCACAGCGAGGTGACCCGCCAGGGCGACCTGAACTGGGTCGGCTGCACCCTCACCTCCAGGCGGATGGACGCCGGCGGCCGCCGGCACTTCGAGCAGAAGCTGGTCCAGTACCGCGAACTGGCGGCCAGGGAGCGCGAGGGGGGGCCTTTCCGGCGATGGACCCGGCGGAGCTTCTCGGAGCGCGGCAAGGCCCCGTCGCCATACGGTGGCGCGCTGGTGGCGCTGGTGGACCGTCGGTGCGCGTCGTCGTGTGAGGTGTTCCTGGACTACGCCCGGCAGCTGCCCGGCACCCTGGTGGTGGGCGAGAACAGCGCCGGCGTGGGGGAGATCGGCGAGACCCGCGAGTACCTGCTGCCCCACAGCGGCATCTGGGTCCAGGCGGGAAAGAAGTGGTTCCAGTCCCGCGCCGGAGCCAAGCGCGCCACCGAGGGAACCGGGCACCTGCCGGACCTGTGGCTGGAGGGCGCCGACTGGCCCGCCCAGGTGGACGCCCTGACCCGCTGCCTGGTCAAGCCAGCCTGCCGCGACACCCTACGCGACACCCTACGTGACAGCCTACGTAACAGCCTCAGGCGCGCCCGCCTCAGCCCCGCCGCCCCCTGACCCACCGCGCCCCGTCCCGCGCCGCCATGCCCACCAGCACCACCCAGGGCGCCCCGTGCATCACCAGGTCGAACCAGTCCGCGGCACCCATGCCCACCGCGCCGCCGGCCACCCAGCGCAGCTTGCCCACCAGATGCGGCTCCGGAGCGAAAGGCGCCAGCCCGAGGGTCAAGCAGGCGAGTATGACCAGAGCGTAAGGACCCATCTGTCCATATCAGGGCACAAAAACCGCGGGGACGCTTTTCAGAAATTCAGTTGTTCAGAAAAGGGGACGCGACCGGGGGCCAGGGAGCTTACCGGCGGCGCCGCTTGAGCGCGGCGCCCACCACCACCAGCCCCAGCAGCAGCCACACCATGGGAAGCAGGTGGCTCCCACCGCGCGGCGGGGCGGCCGGCGACATGGCGCACTCGCAGCCGGTCTCGCCGCCGGAGCAGTCGTCGTCCTTGACCCCGTTGCAGTTGTTGTCCTTGCCGTTGCACACCTCGGCCGCGCCGGGGTAGGCGAGCGGGTCGTTCTCGTCGCAGTCCCAGTTGGAGCACTTGGGCCCGATGCCGAAACCGTCCGCGTCCTTGTCCTCGCACAGGGCGCACCCCTCGTCGATGCTGCCGTTGCAGTTGTTGTCCTTGTTGTCGGCGCAGATCTCCTTGGCCCACGGGTGCACGCCGCCGTCCTTGTCGTCGCAGTCCCGCTTGCAGCTCGCCTTGGAGTTGGGGTCATTGCAGCAGTGGGCGCCGATGCCGAAGGTGTCATAGTCCGCGTCGGTGCACAGCACGCCGGCGCACCCCTCGTCGATGGAGCCGTTGCAGTTGTTGTCCACCTTGTCGCCGCACACCTCCGCCGCGTAGGGGTAGACCGCCGTGTCCGCGTCGTTGCAGTCCGCCAGCTTGCAGTCCTTGCCCACACCCCAACCGTCGCCGTCGCTGTCGGTGCACTTCACCCCGGGGCAGCCGTCGTCCACCGTCAGGTCGCAGTCGTTGTCCACCCCGTCGCCGCACAGCTCCTTGGCGTCCGGGTGCACCAGCTTGTTGGTGTCGTCGCAGTCCCGCTGCCCGCTCGCCCCGCCGCCCACCTTGTAACCGTCGCCGTCGCTGTCCACCGACCCGGGGCAGCCGTCGTCGGGCACGCCGTCGCAGTCGTTGTCCACCCCGTCACCGCACTTCTCCTTGGCGTTGGGGTGGATGGAGAACTTGTTGTCCTTGCAGTCCTGCGGCCCGGGGCACCCCTTGCCCACGCCGTAGCCGTCGGCGTCCGCGTCCACGCACTGCCGCCCGGGGCAGCCGTCGTCGGCGATCTTGTTGCAGTTGTCGTCGATGTTGTCGCCGCACACCTCAGGCGCGAAGGGGTAGACCTTCTTGTTGTTGTCGTCGCAGTCGGGCAGCACGCAGTCCTTGCCCACGCCGAAGCTGTCGCCGTCCTTGTCGTTGCAGTCCACACCAGGGCAGCCGTCGTCGGCGGTCAGGTCGCAGTCCTGGTCGATCTTGTCCCCGCAGATCTCCTTGGCCATGGGGTTGATCTTCAAGTCCGTGTCGTCGCAGTCGGGGATCCCCTTGCAGCCGGTGCCGGTGCCCACGCCGTCCATGTCCTTGTCCACGCAGTTGACCCCGGGGCAGCCGTCGTCCACCAGCTTGTTGCAGTTGTCGTCCTTGTTGTTGCCGCAGGTCTCGGTGGCCCAGGGGTAGACCGCCTTGTTGTTGTCGTCGCAGTCGGCCAGCTTGCAGTCCTTGCCCACGCCGAAGCTGTCGCCGTCGCGGTCCACGCAGTCCACGCCGGGGCATCCGTCGTCAGGGGTCAGGTCGCAGTCCTGGTCGATCTTGTCGCCGCACTTCTCCTTCTCCTTGGGGCTGATCTTGGCGTTGTTGTCGTTGCAGTCGGGGATGCCGGTGCAGCCGCTGCCCACGCCGTAGCCGTCCTTGTCGGCGTCGGTGCACGACCCGCCCGACGTCCCGCCGCTGCCCACCGTCACCGACAACAGGCTGGTCAGGTTGTTCGACTCGTTCGGCTCGCTGACGAAGTTGTCCGCGTCGGCCATGGCGTACGAGGAGTACGTGCCGTCAGGCGCGCTCGTGCGCTGGAAGGTCAGGTTGGTGCACGCCGAGGCCGCCAGGCTGGTCACCCCCTGCACCACGTCCCCCGGCTCGCCCAGGGTCGGCGCCTGCTTCGGCTTGTGGTAGTAGACGTCCACGTAGAACTTGCTCACCCCCACCACGCCCTTGTTACACACCCGCACCGCGTAGGTGATGGTGGAGCCGGTGGTCTTGGAGGTGAAGGTGGTGATGGCCAGGTCGGGGTTGGCCATGGAGTAGGCCACCGGTCCCTTGGGGTTGTTCGACTCGCGGCACTCCACAACGAAGTCGCCGCTGTCGGCCCGGGCCCAGGCGGTGAAGCTGCCGTTGGGCCGCAGCCCGCCGCTGACGATCAGGTCCTTGCACTTGCCCGGCGACAGGCTCGTCACCGACTTGAAGATGTCGCCCATGGACTTGGACGGCGGCGCCGAGCCCCGGTTGTGCCAGAACCCGACGCGGAACTTCTTGGCGTCCATGGAGCCCTGGTTGCACACCGTGGCCTTGTAGGTCACCGCCGCGCCGTTCTTCTCGATGGAGAAGCTCTTGATGTACACGTCCGGCCCCACGCACACCTCAAGCGGACCGGAGACGTTGTTGGTCTCGTTCGGCTCGAACACCTTGCCCGCCCAGTCGATGTAGGCGTAGCTCTTGTACAGCCCCACCGGGGCGCCGTTGCGGGTGAGCGTCCGCTTCTTGCACAGCAGGCCGGTGGAGATGTTGGTCTGCTGGTCCGGGGTCTGGCCCACCGTGGGCTTGGTGGCCGGGTTGTAGTACAGCCCCAGCGACGCGCCCGATCCCGATGTGGACCCGGATTCGCAGGCGTCCACCTCGTAGTTCACCGTGGATCCAGTGGCGGTGTAGGTGAAGCTCTTGATGTAGAGGTCCGCCTGCGCGGGGGCAGGGAAGACCAGCAGAAACAGTACTAATAGGGTAGAATATTTCATTCCTTTGACGGTAACGGGCCGTCGTGTATAAGGTCAAGTTACTGGGAGCCATGCTCGTTCGCCTCCACCCCATAGTTTGCACGCTGGTCCTGACTGCCCTGCTTCTTCCCGGCAGCCCGGCGCTGGCGCAAGTGGCGGAGATCCTCATCGTGCCCGTGGGCAAAGGCCAGGCCTTCGAGCCCACCGCCAAGGTGGCTACCGCCATGGCGCGGCTGCTGAACAAGGGCGCCAAGGTGCCCGTGGCTGCGCTCTACTTCCCATTCCCTGCCTCGCCCCCGCCGTCCAAGAGGTCGGTGCGCAAGGCGGTCAAGCTGCGCAAACAGCTGCGCCGCGCCTTCGATCAGATGGCCTACGCCAAGGCAGCCCGGCTGGCGGACAAGCTGCGGGATATCGAGAAGGACATGATGAAGCGCGGCCGCGGCTCCAAGGGGTACGTCGCGGCCCTGCACTACCTCGCCGCCATTGCCCAGTCCAACGACAAGATCAAAAAATCGTTCAAGTACATGAACGACGCGGTGCTGTTCAACAACAAGCCGCCGTCCAAGGCGACCTTCAACCCGGAGGTGCTGCGGCTGCACCAGCGCGTGATGGCCGAGCGCAGCGCCGCGGGCAAGCTGACCCTGGAATCCTCCCCCGCCGGGCTGATCTGGTTCAACAACACCCTCGAGGGCCTGGCCGTGGGCAAGCTCAAGAAGCCCGCCGGGCTCTACCTGGTGCGCTACTTCCGGCCGGGGCACATCCCGCGCAAGCGCTGGGTGCGCGTCAAGGCCCACCGGGAGCGCGACCTCGCCACCGTGCTCAACAAGGACGAGTCCCCCGAGCCCGAGATCATCGGCCAGCTGCGCAAGGACGCGAAGGGCAAGGATCCGGGGGACACGATCAAGAAGCTCGCCCTGGAGCAGGCCTCGATCCACGTGGTCCTGGTGGGCGCCACCCGCGGGTGCAAGCCCGACAAGTGCACCATCTCGGTGGCCTGGGCCGAAGAAGATGTCTGGAAGCTGAAGAAGAAGGCGCGGCTCAAGGGCGACGTCAAGAAGGTGGCCCTGTCCCTGATGCCCGAGCTGAAGCTGCGGGCCACCCAGCCGGACGAAGACGAGCAGCAGGAGATCGCCCGCCAGAAAGCCGAAAAAGAGAAGAAGCGCAGGAAGCTCGCCGCCACGCCCCTGACCGTCAGCCAGTGCATCACCAACTCCCAGTGCCCCGCGCGGCACAAGTGTGAGGCCGGGCGCTGCGTCAAGCATGTCCCTGTGACAAAGAAGTGGTGGTTCTGGACCATCGTGGGCGCGGCCGTTGTGGGCGCCACCGTGGGCATCGCCGTGCCGCTCTCCATGCCGGACAGCCCGGTCATCGAGGTGCGGTGATGCGTCCCCGTCTCCTGCTCCTGCTGGCCTTGCCGCTGGCCGCGACCTTCGCCCTCGTCGCCTGCGAGGAGACCCTGGAGGTCCGGGGTTTGCTCGACCGTGTGGTCGGCGAGACGGTCACCCTGGAGCTGGTGGAGGGTAAAAAGAGCTACTCCGGCCAGGTGGTGCTGGTGGGCGCGGACAACACGGTCTACGACGCCAGCAAGCTGAAGGTCTCGGTCAAGAACGCCAAGAAGCTCACCTTCGTCATCCCGCCGGACACGGCCCAGGGAGAGGCCCACGCCCGGGTGGGGTACGCCGACGAATACACGCCGCCCTCCGATGGCGGGTTCAAGCCCCTGGGGGACAGCGGCTCCACCTCGTCCGGCTTCGCCTTCTACGACGTGCCGATCCGGGTCAACCGGCTGGCCTTGACCATGGACAGCAAGGGGCTGCTCGGCATCCTCGGCCTGCCCCCGGCCACCATCACGGCGGGGAACATGTCCGTGGGCGGCGGCGTTGCGGGCATGCTCTCCCTGTCGCCCGACGGCGGCACCCTGGCCCTGCTGGCCGCTGATCAGATGCGGCTGCTCTCCATGGGCGCCAAGCCGAAGGACCTGTCAGCCCCCATCAGCCAGAAGGGGGGCAAGTGCCTGACCGCCCTGCCCGACGGCATGCTGGTGGGTACTGACACCCAGGTGATCTGGCTGCGCCGCGTGGCGGGCAAGGGGATCACCAGGGCCAAGGACTTTCTGCTCAAGGGGTGTCAGGACATCGCCGTGGACGCGGCGGGCACCACCGCCCTGGTGCTCTCCCGCTGGGACTCCAACAACGACACCACCGTGAACGCCGACGGCCTGACCCAGCTGGCCCTGGGCGCCACCCCCAACGCTTACAGCACCCAGAAGGTGGACGACACCCCCGGCGCGCTCAAGGTGAGCCTGGCCGGCGACGCCAAGACCGCGGTCATCGCCGACGGCGCGTCCGTCTACGGCGTGACCCTCAAGGGCTCGGGCCAGTTCGGCATCACCAAGCTGCCCTGGAGCCACACCGCCACGCCGGTGGACCTGGCCGTGACCCACTCGCCGGTGCCCGTCAGCGGCCAGCGGGTCTACATGCACGCCGTGGCCGAGACCGCCAAGAACCTGGTGCGCTTCGTGGCGAGCGACAAGGGGATGCTCAAGTGGGTTTACCAGGGGGACAAGGTGCAGGAGGTTGACCTGTCCACCCAGGGCGCCCCCACGGCCATCGCCTTCGGCCGCCGCTCCGAGCTGTACGCCGCCGTTGGCAGCGCTCTGTACATTGTGCAGGACCTGGCCGGCACCCCCAAGACCGTGGCCCTCGGCCTCAATAGCGCCAACCCGATCACCGGCCTGGTGGTCCAGCCCTAAAATGTCAAGTAGGGGGGTCTGACCCCACCATATGACATTTTTAATATGTCAAGTAGGGGGGTCTGACCCCGCCGTATGACATTTTTTCTTTCTGGTAGACTGCCACTGTCTTGATCGTCGTCCCGATACCTGAAGATGTCGCTTGCCGGCTCATGACGCGCGCTGGCGCGGATGCGGACTTGCAGGGCGAGCTGGCCGCGGCCATCACCGGCCAGCTCGGGGAACCGGAGCTGTGCCGGCGCATGGGCACCTTCGATCCGCAGATGGCGGGCGAGCGGCTCCGCGAGGCCCTGGGCAGAGACGTGCAGCAGACCCTGGGCGCGCTGGACGTGCGCCTCTCCACCCCGACCCGGCGGGTGCCCAACCGGCCGGGAAAGCGAGGCCGCAAGGCGATCTCCTTCATCAAGTGGGTCGGCAGCAAGGCCAGCGTCATGCAAGAGCTGCTGTCCCTCGTCCCGGCCGACTTTGGCACCTACTACGAGCCGATGGCCGGCTCCGGCACGGTGTTCTTCTCTCTGGCGCCCCGGCGGGCCGTGCTGTGCGACCTGAACGCCGAGCTGATGGACAGCTACCGGGTGCTGCGCGACCGCCTGCCCGAGCTGGAGCGCGCCCTGGGAGCGCACGAGAACACCGAGGAGCACTACCTGGAGGTGCGTGCCCAGGACCCGGACACCCTGGACCCCGTGGCCCGGGCCGCGCGCACCATCTTCCTGAACAAGACCTGCTTCAATGGGCTGTACCGGGTCAACGCCAGCGGCCGGTTCAACGTGCCCTTCGGGCGCATCTGGTGGGCCAACATCTGCGATGGGCCGACCCTCCACCGCTGCAGCGCCCAGCTGGGCAGCGCGCGCCTGCTGCAGGGGGACTACGAGCGCGCCGTGGAGACTGCGGGCGCGGGAGACCTGGTGTATCTGGATCCGCCCTACCTCTCGCCGGGCAAGAAGGCGGCGCTGTTCTACGCCTACCAGCCGCGCACCTTCGGCGAGCCGGAACATCGCCGCCTGGCCCAGGTGTTCCGCGAGCTGGACCGCCGCGGCTGCCGCGTGCTGCTGAGCAACACCAACACGCCCCTGGTGCGCGAGATCTTCCGGGGCTACCCGGTCCGCGTCCTGACCACCCGGCGCCCGGTCAACTGCAAGGCCGGCCGGCGCGAGGGGTGGGAAGAGGTGATCATCCATAACAGGGAGGACCTGCCCGCGTGAGCTACCGATCGACGAGACGCCCAGTCTGTTGCGCCCTGCTGCTGGCGGCCCTCTGCCTGCCGTCCCTCGCGCGCGCCGGCGGGTTCACCCAGACCACCTTCGGGGCGAGGCGCGTGGGCATGCACGCCAACCTGGGTAACCCCGACGACCTGACCGCGCTGTTCCACAACCCGGCCGGGCTGGCCAACCAGCGGGGCATCCGGGTGCATGTCTCGGCGTCGCTGGCCTTCGCCCAGCAGACGTTCCAGCTCGAGGCCCACCCCCGAGACGAGTTCCCGGAGCTGTACAAGAACTGCCCCAAGGATGACTGGTCAGCCCCCAGCTGCGACTGGCCCGTGGGCCCGGACGGATACTATGTCGACGCCATCCCGCCGGAGAAGTACATCGGCGGCCTGCCGTACATCGGCCTGGCCAGCGACCTCGGCTTCCTCGGCTCGTGGGGCAGAGACCTGGTGGTCTCGGTGGCGCTCACCGCCCCGCTGTTCACCGGCGCCTATCTGCCCGAGGACGCCCCCACCGCCTACAACCTGATCGGGGGCTACTTCCTGGTGCTCTCCGCCACCGCCGGTGTGGGCTGGCAGGTTCACCCGAAGATCGCCCTGGGGGGCTCCATCTCCTACAACCACATGCGCATCGCCCTGGCCCAGAAGCTGAGCCTGATCAACGCCATCCCCATGGAGAGCATGACCAAGCCCCAGCAGTCGCTGCTCAAGTTCGCCGCGCAGCAGCTGGGCGACCTGAAGATGGACTACGAGGGGGTGGACCATGGCGTGGGCTGGGCCCTGGGCGCGCTGGTCCAGCCTATCAAGGGCTTCCGCATCGGGTTGGCCTACTCCGGCGCCATGCACGCCAACTTCGAGGGCCCGGTCACCTTCACCGCCCTCGGGGAGAAGGCGCAGAACAACCCAGACGCCCTGGCAGCGGCCCTGAAGGTCGCCAAATACAAGCTGCCCACCGGCCTGGAGATCGAGATCCCGATCCCGCACAACATCCAGGGCGGCATCAACGTACAGCTCTCGCCCCACCTGGAGGTGGGCTTCGACGTGCGGCTGTGGCTGTACAACCTCATCGATCGGCAGAAGCTGGCCCCGATATACGACCCGGACGAGGAGGGCAAGGAGCCGCTGACCGAGGAGGGCCTCTCGCGCACCAAGAACTACAACATCAGCTACCAGATCGGCGGCGGCCTGATGTTTCGCCCCTACGGCCATGACGACCGGCTGCAGATCATGTTCGGCATCGGCTACGACCACTCCCCGACCACCGGTCGCTACTTCACCCTGGACAACGCCGCCACCACCCACACGAAGATCTCCCTCGGCATGCGCTGGCGCATGTTCAAACGCTGGCGTATGGGCGCAACATACTTCATAAACATCGCGCAGCCGCTGGACATCCAGAACAGCGCCACCAACCCGAAGACAAACGTCAGAGGCGGAGGCCTGTCCCACAGCCCGGGGCTGGAGATCGAATACGTCTACGACTGATCAGGAACCCCCATGTGCAACCACAAGACCTGCTTCCACAGCCACTACGAGCTCGCCGAGTTGCCCTACTTCGAGCTGCGACGAGGCGATCGCCTTTGCCTCGCTGACCCCGACTTCGGCCCGGCCATCGACTTCCATACTCACCTGGCGCTGGCGTACCTGGGCCCCATGGCGGTGGACCTGCACCGCGCCCATCGCGCCACCGAGCATTACCTGCCCATGGAGCGCCAGCTCGACCTGAACATCTACCAGAACAAGAACTTCAACGCGCAGGACATGGCGCGCATGAAGCGTGACCTGGTGCAGAACGCCTCCAAGCCGGGCGGCATGAAGGCGACCCACACCATCCCCAACATCACCGGGGAGATGAAAGACCTGCACATCAGCCACTCGGTGCTGCTGGCCATCGACCTGCCCTTCATTTCGGACAACGCCGGCACCTACCTCAAGGCCACGGCCGAGCATCCCGAGCTGGTTGTGTTCGGCTCGGTCCACCCCTACGCGCCGTTTATCTGCAAGCGGGTGGAGCGGCAGGTGGCCATGGGCGTCAAGGGGATCAAGGTCCACCCGGCGGTCCAGCTGGTGCGGCCGGACTGGCCCCGCTGCCTCAGGCTGTATCACGAGTGCGGCCTGCGGGACCTGCCCGTGATCTTCCACTGCGGCCCGGTGGGCATCGAGCCGCGCGCCGGGCGCTACCTGTCACAGGTGCGCCACTATCGCCGCGGCATCGAGCAGTGCAAGCAGACCACCTTCTTGCTCGGGCACTCCGGGGCGCTGCAGCTGGACGAGGCCCTCGAGCTGGCCAAGCGCAACGACAACGTCTACCTGGAGCTGGCGTCCCAGTCGTTGCCCGGCATCCGCAAGATCCTCAAGGAGGGGCCCACCGACCGGGTGCTGCACGGCTCGGACTGGCCGTTCTATCACCAGGCGTCGGCTCTGGCCAAGACGCTCATCGCCACCGAGGGCGACGAGGCCCTGCGCAGGAAGGTGCTGTTCGGCAACGCCGCGCGGCTGCTGGGGCTCGCGGCCGCGTGATGATGATCCGGGCATCACTCGCCGGCGCGCTGGGCGCTCTGGCCTGCTGCTCCGTCTGCGCAGCCGAGCCGAGCAAGAAGCCGGCGGGCAAGGGGGCGCCGTCGCCGCTGTTCAGCACCATGCCCCGCCCGAAGTCGGTGTTCAAACGCAAGGCCCCCGCGGCCCCCGCGGGCGAGCCGCGGACCACCATGTTCCGCGGCGGCGCCATGCGCCAGGGCTGGTCCGCCCACGAGATCCCGGACAAGGCCCCCAGGATCCGCTGGCGCTACCGCACGGGCCGCGCCCTGTTCTCCTCACCCATGCGCGGCCCTGACGGCGCGCTCTATGTAGGCTCCCTCGACGGCCACCTGCACGCGGTCACCGCCGCAGGCAAGCCGCGCTGGAAACTGAAACTCGACGGCCCTGTGTTCTCGTCGCCCGCGCTTCACCAGGGCACGGTGCTGGTGGGCAGCGACGGGGGCACGCTCTACCGCGTCAGCGCCGACACCGGCGCGGTGCAGTGGAAGGTCAAGCCCGGCTCCTGCGGCAGCGACGGGCAGCAGAAGGTGCGCGGCTTCGGACCGAGCCGCGGCACATGCGCCATCGACTCGTCACCCCTGGTGGACGCCAGGGGGCAGATCCTGGTGGCCTCCGACGCCATGTACGCTGTCTCGGCCGCGGGCAAGGTGCTCTGGCGGCAAGACTTCCCGGGGCGGGCCTTCTCATCTCCGGCCCTGGCCGCCGGGGCCGATCGGCTCTTCGTCGGGACCCAGCGACGCGGCGCGCTCGTGGCCCTCGACCTGGCCGGGACGCTGCTGTGGCGCGTCCCGATCAAGGGTGACGTCGACGCGACCCCGGCGGTGGCCCCTGGCGGCGCGGTCATCTTCGGGGCTGACGACGGCAAGCTGCGAGCTCTGGACCCGGCCACCGGCGAGGTACGCTGGCGCGCCAACCTGCGGCGAGCTGTGCGCTCGTCTGCCGCGGTGACTCCCGACGGCGTGATCCTGGTGGGGAGCGACGATCGCCGACTCTACGCCGTGGACGCCGAGGGCCAGCAGCTGTGGCGCTTCCGCACCGGCGGCCGCGTCCGGTCCTCGCCGGTGGTGGACCGCGCCGGCCGCGTGCTGTTCGGCTCCCAGGACGATCACCTCTACGCCCTGGACGCCAAGGGCAAGCTGTTGTGGAAGGTCAAGCTCGGCGCCGACATCGACGCCTCCCCCCTGGTGGCGCCTGGCGGCGCCATCTTCATCGGCGCTGACGACGGCGTCCTGTACGCCCTGGAAAAGTGATGAGCCAGCCAACCCAGAAAACCGAACGCGTGGAAGGAACCCTGCAGATATCGCCCGGGGGCCGCGGCTTCGTGAACCGCGGCGAAGCGTTCGATGACGTGCTGGTTCAGCGCCACGAGCTGGCCGACGCCATGGACGGCGACCGGGTGGAGGTGGAGGCGTGGGAGGGCCAGCGGCGGACCATGGGTCGGATCACGGCGGTGCTGGAGCGAGGGCGCACGCGCGTGACCGGGAACCTGTACCTCGACAGCGACGAGGAGCTCGTGCTGCGACCGGACGACGTGCGGCTCCCCTCCCCCATTCCCGTGGACGACGTGGGGCAAGGGGCGCCAGGCGAGGCGGTGCTGGCCGACATCACCACCTACCCGGATCGTCCCGGCGCTCCCCCGCGGGTGTCGGTGACCCGCGTGCTCGGCGAGCCGGACACCCTGATCACCGAGGTGGCCAAGGTGGTGGCGGGGGCAGACGTGGACGAGCCGCTGCCGCCCGCGGCCAGCAAGGCCGCTGCGCAGGTGGCAGCCGAGGTGGAGCTGGACGACGAGGAGCGCGCCCGGCGCACTGACCTGCGGCACCTGCACTTCGTCACCATCGACCCCCAGTCCGCGCGAGATTTCGACGACGCCGTGGCGCTCGAGGCGCGCGAGGGTGGCGGGGCGCGGGTCTGGGTCGCGGTTGCGGATGTGAGCCACTACGTCCCCGAGGGCTCCGCCCTGGACCGGGTGGCGCTCCAGCGCGGGACCTCCATCTACCTGCCCGACCGCGCCATCCACATGCTGCCCGAGAGCCTCTCGGCCGGCATCTGCTCGCTGGTGCCGCGGCAGGACCGCCTGGCCATGGTGGTCCGGCTCGACATCGCGGACGACGGCACGGTGCTGGATCAGGACTGCCTGGCGGCGGTTATCCACAGCAGGGGCCGGTTGGACTACGGCGGCGTGGCCGCGGCGCTGGCTGGCGACTTTCGCGGCAAGCGGGCGGGGTACGTTGAGCACGCCGACATCCTCGAGCGCCTGGGGGAGGTCACAGGCGCCCTGCGCCAGGCCCGCCTGCGCCGGGGCAGCCTGGATCTGGACCTGCCCGAGGCCAAGGTGCAGCTGGACCAGGACGACCCGAGCCGCGTGCGCGACATCGTGCTCACCCGCGGCGACGAGCCGATCAAGCGCGCCTACAACCTGATCGAAGAGCTGATGCTGGCGGCCAACGAGGCGGTGGCGCGGCAGTTCCTGGCCACCCGCACCCCCGCCATCTGGCGCATCCATCCATCCCCCACCCCGGACCGCGTGGAGCAGCTGTGCACCTGGATGGCGGCCTACGGGGTCGCGCTGGACCCGGGCGCCATCAGGAGCCCGCGAGCCATGGGCAGGGTGCTCAAGGCGCTGGATGGCCACCCCGCGCGCCGACCGCTGAGTTACCTGGTGCTGCGCACGCTGAAGCAGGCGGTCTACTCGGCGTCAAACGCCGGCCATTTCGGCCTGGCCAGCAAGGCGTACTTGCACTTCACCTCACCCATCCGGCGCTACCCAGACCTGCACGTGCACCGCTTGATCAAGGCGATGCTGGCGGCCGAGGGCAAGCCCGCCGGGCGGCCCGTGAAGGTCCGGTCGCGTTCGGCCAAGGAGCTGGCGGTCATCGCGAAGCAGACCACCACCCTCGAGCAGCGAGCCGTCACCCTGGAGCGGGACGTGAGGTCGCTGTACGCCGCCGCGCTGATGCGTGACCGCATCGGCGACCGCACCTGGGGCATGGTCACCAGCGTGGCCCGCGGCGGCCTCTACGTTGCCCTGGACAGCCCCGCGGTGGAGGGCATGGTGCGACCGGACCAGCGCCCAATCTTCTACCCGGACCAGCTGCGGCTCAGGGAGCGCGGCGGCGACGCGGTCTTCGGCCTGGGCGATCGCGTGCGGGTGGAGGTCACCGACACCAACATCCGCCGCCGCCAGGTGGACCTGGCGCTGGTGGACGACGGAGAGCCGAACCACGAGTCGGTAACCGAGACGCCAGAGCTGGTGGACCCGCGGCCGCGCGGGAGAGGCAAGAAGGGCAAGGGAGGGGGGAAGAAGCAGAAGTTTTACAAGGGGCGAGGGAAGCGACGCAGGCGCCGCTGAACAAAAAACAAGGAACAAAAAATTCTAAACAAAAAATGAGAGGGTTCGCCCAGGGCAGCTGGGAGAGTGTCCATTTTTCAATTTTTTGTTTCTAGTTTCTTGTTTTTTGTTCTTATTTCTACGCCGGATGCTCCACCACCGCCTGATCCTTCATCCTCGCCGCCTGCTTCGCCTCCAACGCCTTGCTCGCCTCTTCCTTCCCCTCTGGATTCGGCGTGTACTCCGGCACGCAGCCTGAAAGAGCTTCTCTGAGCTCGTCCGGGGTGGCGTCGCCAATCTTTGCCCGCAGGCCGTCCACCATGGCGGCGACCTTGTCCACGCCGGGCACCTTGCTGTGGCCGACCCAGATGCGCGGGTGCTTGGTCTTGGCGGCGTTCTCATCGCCGAGGTTGATCTCCTCGAACAGCTTCTCGCCCGGGCGCATGCCAGTGAAGTTGATCTCGATGTCCCGGTCCGGGACCATGCCGGAGAGGGTGATCAGGTCCCTGGCCAGGTCGACGATCTTGACTGATTCGCCCATCTCCAGGATGAAGATCTCGCCTCCATCGCCCATGGCCGCGGCCTGCAACACCAGCTGGCTCGCCTCGGGGATGGTCATGAAGTAGCGCCGCATCTCCGGATGGGTCACGGTCACCGGCCCCCCCCTGGCGATCTGCTCCTTGAAGATCGGCACCACGCTCCCCTCGCTGCCGAGCACGTTGCCGAAGCGCACCGTGAGGAACCGGGTCTTGGTGTCGGTGTAGGACAGCGCCTGCACGAACATCTCGGCCATGCGCTTGGAGGCGCCCATGACGCTGGTGGGGTTGACCGCCTTGTCCGTGGAGATCATCACGAAGGCGTCCGCGCCCACCTCGTGGGCCATCTCCGCCATCACCCGGCTGCCATGGATGTTATTGCGTACCGCCTCGCCGGGGTTGCACTCCATCAGCGGCACATGCTTGTGGGCCGCGGCGTGAAACACCACATCCGGACGGTGGGCGAGCATCAGCTGCCGCATGCGGTCCCGATTGGCCACGCTGCCGATGAGGGTCTCCAGGCAGACCTCCGGGAAGGTCGCCTTGAGCTCGCGGTGAATGTGGAACAGCGGGTTCTCTGCCTGATCCAGCAGATAAAGCCGGGCCGGCTGGTAGCGGCACACCTGGCGGCAGATCTCCGAACCGATGCTGCCCCCGGCGCCCGTGATCAGCACCTCGCGGCCGCGGATGAAGTCGCTGATCGCGTCCTCCTCCAGCTCAACCGGCGCTCGACCCAGCAGGTCTGCGATGGCCACATCGCGCACGTTGGACAGGTTGAAAATCCCGGCCGAGAGCTCATGAAACGCCGGGATGATCTTCACGTCCACGCCCGCGCCCTTGGCCAGGTCCATCACCCTGCGAACCGACTCGCCGCCAAACGATGCGATGGTGAGCACCGCCAGGTCCACCTCGAGCCGCCGCGCATGATGCTCCAGAGAGCTGATGGGCCCGAGCACCTTGTACCCCTGAATCACCGTGCCGTTCTTGTTGGGATCGTCGTCCAGGAAGCCGAGCACCGAGAAGCCGACTCGTGGGTTGTCGTGGACCTGCCTCGCCATCATCACCCCGGCGTCCCCGGCGCCGATGAGCAGCACGCGCCGCGGCGGCGTCTGCTCCTCCTCCGCGACCCGCAGGCGCTCGTGCCCCTGCTCCTTGATCACCCGCCAAAGGGCCCGGACAGCCACGATGCCCCCGATGGTCAGCACGAGCTCGGCCAGCAGCACGCCGTACGGCACGGTGGCGAACTTCGGGTTCAGCTTGATCGGCGTCACCTGGATCAACGTGGGCATGGCGTAACGCACCGCCAGCAGCAGGATCGTGCCCGAGAAGGTGGCGGCCAGGATCCTGGGCATATCCCGCAGGCTGATGTAGCGCCAGATCAACCGGTACACGCCGAACAGGGCGAACAGCCCGATGCGCAGCAGCACCAGGTACGGGACGATGAGCAGGAACTGCTTCAGGTAATCTCTTGGGGGGACATCCCCGGACCAGCGGAGGAAGTAAGCCGCGAGCAGCGCCAGCGCCACCACCAGGCCGTCCACGACGAACTGCAGGAACCTGTTGCGGATGAATCTCATGGGGCGCTCGCTGGCACCTCCTACGCCGGTCAACTCATTGTCCCTCTATTATATGGTGGTTTATTAACCACCAAACATTCAATCAATCAAGCAGGGACTTGGGCTTAGAAGACACGCTCGGGCACAAAGATGATGTCACCTGGGCGGATCAGGTAGTTGGGCTTCTTGCCCTCGCCGATGTCCTCCACCGGCAATGAGACCTGGCTGCTCTTTCCGTCGGTGACACGCGTCAGCGAGACCTTGTTCTTCGAGGCCATGGGCGTGAACCCTCCCGCCTGGCTGATGGCCTCGATGACCGACATGTTGGCGACGTAGTTGAAGGTCCCAGGCTTGCGGACCTGGCCGAAGACGCTGATCTTCTTGCTGTTGTACGCCTCGACGAAGATCGACACATGGGGCTTCTTGAGGTAGCCGTTGGCCAGCTTGCGCTTGATCATGACGCCAACCTGGGACGGGGTCTTGCCCTGAACCTTCAGCGTCTCAATCAGCGGAAATTCGATGGTCCCCTCGGCGGACACGAGGAACCGGCCGCTCAGATCTTTTTCGCCGAACACGGTCACCAGGAAGATGTCGCCCGGTCCGAGGGTGGTGTCTTCCATGGTCACAGCCTTGGTGTTCACCGGCGGAAGCGGCGCCCGGGGCGAAGGGCAAGCCGTGCAGAGCAGCGTCATCATGGCGAGCAGTGGCAACAGGAGGCGCGGTTTGGTCATGGCTGTACACTCCCGGTGGCGACCGACATGCTTCGCCGGCGCCGCCTCAGGTCAACCCGTTCAGGTCCTTGTTTGAAAGCAGCTCGCCGAACTAGGGCCAGCCGCGGGCAATTCATGAAGGAGTCCTACCCCGCGGATCAGTAGCTGATCCCAACCTTGCCGTACACCTGGTGCTTGGTGTAGTCCGTCACGGTGGTCCGCCCCAACTCCGTCGTCGGGATCGGATCACTTGCCAGCTGGCGGTACTGAATGTTGTAGCCGGCGCCGATGTTGATCCAGTCGCGGATCCGCCAGTCCAGGCCCACATCACCGGTGATGATGTGGTTACGAGGCGCCTGCATATTGGCCGCCTCCTGCGCCGTGGAGAGTCCCCCGTGGCTACGGTAGCGGTAGTCACCCTCGAGGTGGATCATGATGCGGTTGATGATCAGGTGGTCGTAGCGGAGGTAGATCCGCTCGTCCATGTAGTAGTTGGTGATCAGGCTGTCGTTGAAGTCATGCTGGAAACCAGCGGACAGCTTGGCCATGGGCCCGATGTAGTAGTTCAGCTCCAGCGTGGCCACCAACATGTTGTACGAGTCGAAGGTCTCGTGGAAGCTGCCGCCGTAGCCGACCTTGAGCAGCACACCGAAGCGCGGGGTGAACAGACCGTTGTAGCCGAGGAAGATGCGCAGCGGCATTGAGTTGGTGCGGTTGGCAGTGGTCACACCCTCGTAGTAGTCGTGGTACTGCCAGTTGACATCCAGGAAGACAGCCGACTTGGGCAGGATCTTCCACTTGGCCTCGAACATCACCTCGTGAGCCATCTTGCGGAACGCCGCGTAGGTGTCGCTCTCGAAGTAGTCGAGGTTGAACGCGTAGCCCAGCCCAAATGAGAGCAGGCCGCCACCGGGAGCGAGGACGAACTTCAACCCACCCCGGTTGATGTCGCGACCGTTCTGGACGTTGCCAGGCAAGGGCGCCACCGAGCGGGTGAATTGGTCGAAGATCTCGAGCGAGAACAGCCGACCGGGGAAGAGGCGGAAGTCGAGGTTGCCTGTCACCTCGAACACATGCCGCCAGCTCTCCAGATCTACGCCGATCTGCTTGTAGGTCTTGATATCCCCGTCCTGGATGAAGTACTCCCGGAAAGAGAGCGCTGCATCAAGCCTCAGGAAGATGGTCGGCCGATAGGTCTTGCCGTCCGCGTCTTCCAGGCGCTGCGCCGAGGAGGTCGCCAGGGCCAGGTGGGGTACCACCCGGAGGTAGCCAACACCGATGATCGGTTTGCCATCAAATGTGTTGGCGTAGTTAATGTTGCTGTCGTAGCCACCACCTACCCAGACCCCCGGATGAAAAAGGACGGAATCGGAGAGCTTGATCCCCGGTCCCTCATTGTACCGGATGGGTGAGATGAGCTGGGCGTGCGCGCTCCCTGCTATCAGCAGGGCCGCGAGAGGTAACGCTCTGAGGAGTATCGCTCGCATCAGCTTTCGCCTTCTATTCAACTCTTACCCCCGATTGAGACTTAATCCAAATTTATGCTTCTACGACGAGCTTCAGGATTAATGATCTTCGCGGGAGGTTAAACGCTACGGCTAGCGGACAGCCGTGGCTGCAGGACCCCGCTCGGGCGACGATGCGGCATCGTAGTCGCTCTTGGTCTTCGTGGTGTCCTGCTTGGTGATTGAAGAATCTTCTTCAGTGCTGACCTTGGTCTTGCCCACGTATGCCACGTCCTCGCCGATGCAGGCGTCTGCCTCGGAGCCGAGCACGATGGTGTTCTGGTGAGCAATGGTGATCTTCGAAAACTGGAAGTTGCGCTTGGGCACGCTGTTCCGCACCGCCGGCGTCTTGAAGGCCTTGCCCACGTCGTCTCCAACCTTGACGTTGGCGTCGATCTTCGTCTTCTTGTCGTTGACGCAGTTCAGCTTGATGATGTCGCTGTCTGCCTTGGCGCCCTCGGCCTTGCTGCCGACCTTGGTCTGGACCTGCTTCATCTTGGAGTTGTAGTTCCCCACCTGCCTCTCCTGCTCTGACAGGGTCAGCTGGCTGGACTTGGCGAAGCCCATTTCGGCATCGTCACCCTTGGTTGTACCGGTACCTGCAGCGCCGCCGGCAGGATCGGTGCCCTGCGCCCAGGCAGTGGCGCAGGTCAGCAAAATGGCAAGGCCCAAGTTGACCGACCACTTCGTTCGATTCACGAGCATGGTCTCTCTCTTCCCTCGGTAATACACCAGGATAGGTGGTGATACGACTGTACCTGTGGGTAGTCCGAGTGTGAGTATAGATTGAGTTTACCGGCTGTCAACCTTTCTCTGACACTCCCGTACGGAATAGTGCTGGTACTGCACACGGGGGTGCGTACTACGGTCTGGGGGCCAGCCGGGCCCAATTGTTTGAAGGTCTTCATCTCGCTCCAAGCCCCTTCCGCTGGGGTTGCTTCTTAAAGGTATGTTGCAGCAAGGGGCTCAATCGTTCGCTCTTTTTTCAATTAATTAGATTACCCGATATGCGGGATAATTCAATACGGTAAGTTTTCCAGATTACACTTTTTTTTCACGATGATAATGCGGGAGGTGGTGAAGCCAGATGAAGCGTAAAGTGATTTGATTCCGGGGGGTTGCTTCGGTATTGCGGAGTACTACCGGGAGGGGGTGAGGATAAAGGGCACGCAGACCTCGGCCGATCCACCCTCCGGGGGCGGGAAGCGGAGCCGCTTGATGCAGCTCTTGATCCCCGAGGTGAGCACCGGATCCCCGATGGAATCGTTCTCCACGTTGATGCTGCCCACGCGACCCATGGGGTCGACGGTGAAGCACATGGAGACCTTGCCCGACATGGCTGGATCCCGCTTCAGGCCGCGCTGGTACTGAGACTTCACGCACCGCATACCGCGCTTGATGATGCGGTAAGTGGCGTCGGAGTTCATGTTGCCGTCCATGATGTCCGGCGTGGACGACTTGACCTTGGCCGTGGGCACACGCTCCTTGACCATGCCGCCCGTGCCCACCTTGCCCGGGCCGCCCACGCGGCCGCCGATGTCGCCGATCCCCACCGCCTTTCCGCTGCCGCCGGAGCCCTTGCCGCGAAGGCCTCCGCCCTTGCCGCCGGATCCTGCCACGGTGAGACCACCCACGCCGGAGAACGCCTTGGCCACGTCGGTGCCAGGGTCGCCGCTGCCGATCAAGTTGGCGGCCGTCCCCTTGCCCGCGGCGCCCTTGGCACCCAGCAGCTTGAGAACGCCCATGCTGGCGACCTTCTTGGCCAGGCGCGCGCGCCGCGCAGCTGCCTTGGCCTCCTGGCACGCCTTGTCGCAAGGCTTGGCCGGGCCCTTCTTCCTGACCTTGGGGCCGCCCGCGGCCTTCTTCGGGCCGGGCTCGTCCTTCTTCTCCACGGCCTTCTCGCCCATATCAGACAGCTTGGACAGATCCAGCGCCTTGGGCTTCTCCACCTCGGGGATGTAGTCCGCGAACCGATCGGGGATCACATCCGGCTCGATCTTGCGCGGGAAGTCCAGGGTGCGCAGGTAGACCAAAAAGCCGAAGTGCAGCGTCGCGATGGTGACGAAGCAGGACGCCAGCATCCAGTCCACGTTGGTGAAGAAGCCACCACGAACCGAAGGCGGCAGCTGCGGCCTCGGCTGAACCGGCGGGGGCGTGACGAACTGGAACAGCAGCGTGACCTCGCCCAGCAGCACCTTGCCTCGGGTGTTCTCGGTCAGCTGCAGCTCGTGCAGGTTCCCCTTCTTCTTGGCGTGGCCCCCGGAGCGTGCCGCCTCGAGAGACATGACCTTCCCGCCCAGAGAGATGCGGCCGTCCATGGACTCGCCGAACTTGAGCGTGTACTGGCCCTGGTTCATCTCGAACAGGGTAAATGTGCGGGGCAAGGTCGACGCCGGCACCACGATGGTGTTTCGTGGCGATGCGCCGATGGTCACGTTGGACCGCTTTCGGATCAGGCGCTCCTCAATGATCTTACCCGCCTGGATGATGCCGATGCGGAGGATCTTGGGGACCTGGGCCGCGTCCTTGCTCTTGGAGTTACTGCTGCTTTTGGCTTGCTTCTTCGCTGGTGCCATCTGCTACTCGTCTCGGTCCTGGTTTTAGAAATCCTGACTCAAATGTTCCAGCTTCTTATGACCACTCCGCGCGGCGAATGTTCCGCCGGAGAAAATCAGAATGGACTCTTTTTTACCGCGTCCAGTATCCGGGGTACGAAATTTTTCTTCAAGGCCGCCCAATCGTAATTGATCTGGGACCGTTCAAGCACGTAAAAAGCGTTCGGCTTCTGAATCCGGCCCTCGATGACGAAGCCGGTGGTGATGCGGTAGACCTTCTTGCCGCCGGCGCCGCGCTCCACCTTGACCTCCGGCGCCTCCTCCCCTTCCTTCTTGGTCTCCGAGCCCTTGTCCCCGCCGGTCTGCGCCCAGCCGCTGGCTGAAACGCAGCACACCAGCGCCGCGGCGCCGCATGCCAGAAGCAATCTCTTGAGTTTCATCGGCTCTCTCCTTCTCAGCTACCGGGCTGCGGCTGGGTACCCGCGCCACCCTCTGCCGGGGGCTGGGTCTCACCACCGCCACCTGCCGGGGGCTGGGGCTGGGCACCGCCGCCGCTTCCGTCACCTGCGGGAGGCTGGGGCTGGGCTTCCCCGCCGCCACCTGCCGCCGCCTTGTCCGCCGCTGCCTTGTCCGCCGCTGCCTTGTCCGCCGCAGCCTTCTCGGCAGCAGCCTTATCAGCCGCCGCTTTCGCAGCCGCCGCCTTCTTGGCATCGCGCGCCTTGTTCCGGGCGGCGCGCTTGGCAGCACGCTCCCGCTTCTTCTTCTCTCGCTCGTACGCCTTCTGAGCGTCCGTGATGTACTGCTCCACCGGATCGTTGGCGACGGTGCTGCGCGCGGTGCGCTTGTACATGTTGAAGTACTCCACCGCCTTGTTCAGCTGGTCCAGCTTGTCCATGTTCCCGAACTTCTGCGCGTCGAGGAACAGGATGCCCAGGTTGAAGTAAGCGTTGGCGTAGTTCTTGTTCAACGACAGGGCCTTCATGAATGCCGCCTGGGCCTCCACGAGCCTCCCCGCGCCGCGGTAGGCCGCGCCCAGGTTCAGGTGCACGCCCGGCTGGTTCGGCATGAGCCGGCGAGCAGCCTCCAACATCGGCGTGGCGGCCTTGTAGTTCTTCGCTTTCAGGTACAGGGCGCCGATGTTGATGTGGGGCGGGCCCAGGTTCGGCTCCACGGCGATGGCCTTCTTGAAGTGCTGCATGGCCAGCGGGTCGTTCTTGTCCTTCATGGCGATGTTGGCCTTGATGGAGTAGCAGCGGCCGATGTTCGGCTTGAGCTCGAGGGCGATGTCGCAGATGGCCGAGGCGAACTCGAACTTGCCCAGCTTGTAATACGCCATGGCCATGGCCAGCATGGCCGGGGTGTGCTTCTCGTCCTTGCGCAGCGCCTCCTTGGCCTTGCGGATGGCGGCCAGGTACTTTCTGGAGCGCACCAGGGCCTCGGCCTCCTTGGCCTCCTCGAGGATCTGCGTTGCCGGCTGCGCTGCCACGGGATCGGGCTGGGCAGGCGCGGCAGGCGCGGGATCCAGGGTGGCCGTCTTGCCCGGCTCTCCGGCCCCCGCCATGGTCACGTCGCCGCCCGTCGCTGCGGGGGTGGCGGGCGTGGCGGTCCCGGCAGGGGTCTCGCCGCCGCTGGTTTCTCCTCCGACCACAGTGGCGTCCTCGGGCGCGGTCTCGCCGCCGGCCGAGGACTTCTTGGCGCTATCGGCGTCCCGCTTTGCCCGCTCCTTCTTGAGGAACTCCTCCGGCGTGGTGGATTCCTTCTTCTCCTTGTCGCACGCCGTCAGGGGCGCTCCGAGGAGCACCGCCGCGACGAGCAGCAACAGCAGCCGAGCTGCCTTGCGAAGGTTGAAGGGGTTGCGGTGGGTTGCCATGTCCTCCTCCCTGGAACTAATCAAGGCTGTACTCCACCCGGGCCCGCTTGAGCAGCGGGTAAGTCACCGGGTCAAAGGCGTTCAGCCTGATGAGAGCCTCCTCGGTGTAGTCGTTGGAGACGCCCATCTCGCGGGCCTTCTGGATGCAGGAGCTGTACAGGGTCTTGGCCTGGTTCACCAGCGGGTCGACCCGCTCCACGAGCACCTGGTCCACCTGGGTCATGTAGATGTCGATGGCCTCCTGTCCCAGCCGCGAGACCTGCTTCGGGATCGGGGCGTTGCGGTAGGCCGAGTCCATGGTCTTGGCGAAGTGCTCGAAGATGGTGCCCGAGCGGTACATGGCAGCCAGAGTCCAGCGGGCGCGCTTGTACTTCCAGATCGCCTCGTACTCCTTCTTCAGCTTCCCGGCCTTGGTGGCCATGTCCTTTTCTTTGCGCGGGATCGACTTGAGCGAGCCCTTGATCTTCAGCTTCAGGTAGTCCACCAGCTTCTTCTCGGCCAGCAGGAAGGCAGAGTTGGCGGCGAACTCGGCCGCGTCGCCCGCCGGCTTGCCGTCGTAGCGGTTCCAGAAGTCGATGGTCAGCTGGTAGTACTTCTTGGCGTTGCGCCAGTCCTTGCGCGTCTTGTCGTAGTACTCGGCGATACGGAACTGCCCCTCGACGATGCGGCGCTCCTGCTTGGCCACCGAACCGAACCGCCTCGGGAACTCCTTGAAGATCCGGATCATGTTGTTGATGTCGCCCATCTTCTTGTAGATCAGGCCAGCGCGGAAGTACGCGTCCGCGCCCTCCTTGACCGGCCCCTTGGCGTCGGCGTAGCGCAGGAACCACTTGACCGCCTTGGAGTAGTCCTGGTCGTTCTCCAGGATCTGCGCCGCGTTCCACATGGCGTCCACGCGGTTCTTCCGCTCGGTGTCGCTCTTCGCCTGGTACTTCTTGCTCTCAACCAGGTTGAGGAAGTTGCGCACCGCCTTGTCGAACTCGAAGAACTTCTGGTAGTTGATGGCCGTACGCCACAGGGCGTTGAACGCGTGGGGGCTGTCGGGGTACTGCCGCCACAGCCGCTCGTACAGCTTTGACGCCGACTCGAAGCTCTTGTCCTTCTCCACGGCCACGGCCGCGTTGTTCAGCGCCTTGTCCGCGTCCTTGCTCTTGGGGTACTTGTCGACGAACTCCAGGTACTTGTTCGAGGCCTCCTTGAACTTGCTCTGCGCCAGCAGGTCCTCGGCCTCCTTGAACTCCAGACCCTCGATCAGGTTGCCCAGGTCGGTGCCGCCCTTCTGGGCCGCAGCCGCCGCGCCGCCGCACTTGGACGCCTGCAGCTTGCGCGCCCACTCGAGCATCTTGGGCCGGTTGTTCTCGAGCTGGTAGGTCACCAGGATCGCATCGCCGGCGTTCTTGCCCATCAGGTCCTTACAGTACTTGTCGTAGATCCCCTCGAACCGCTTACGCGCCTCGGGGAAGTCGAGGAAGCGGTAGGTGATCTCCGCCGCCTTGTAGGTCAGGCGCGGGGTCTTGGCGCTCTTGGGCAGCACCTTGGTGTAGTCGTCCAGCGCCTTGAGCCAGCTGGTGTAGGGATCGGGCATGGCCAGTTTCTGCACCGAGGCCACCTTCATGTCGCCCTTGGGCAGCGGCGGGTTGGGGAGCTGACCACCGCGCACCAGGTTGTTGATGTACTCCTCCCACGCCTTGGTGGCGGAGAAGGCGGCCTCCTCCTGGAAGCGGTTGTCCAGGTTGCTGTCGCGCACCTCGGAGAACACCTTGGCCGCCTCGGTGAAGCGCTGGCTGTAGTACAGACATAGCGCGTACGAGTACTTGATCTCGTAGCTGTTCTTGCTGTTGGGGAACCGCTTCAGGTACTTCTCGTAAGCCTTGGCGGCGAGGGTGTACTCCCGCGAGGCCTCCTGCAGGATGGCGCCGTCGCCCGTCGCCACGCCGCGGCTCTTGGCGTCCTGACCGCGCTTGTGGTGGAAGATGGCGGCCTGTATCAGGGCCTGCTCGTCGTACTCGCGCACCTTCTTGCGCGCCTTCTCGTTGTCCTTGTTGGCGGTGTCCCACTTGGTGCCCGGGCCGAACAGCTTGCTGAACTCCGTGCGCTCGTTCATGGCCTTGTCGAACTTGCGCTGCCGGTCGTAGGCCGTGACGATCTTCTCCTGCAGGTCCGGGTTGTCCGCGCGGGTGGGCCAGCGGCTGATCAGCAGCTTGTAGACCGTGACCGCGTCGTCGTACTTGTTGGTGTCGTAATAGATGTCAGCCAGGCGCTTGTACACCTCGTAGACATGCTTCTCCTTGTTCCGGCCGGCGAAGAACTTCTCCAGCCGCTGCAGGCCGGTCTCCTCGTCGGGCAGGGTGTCGCCGTCCCAGTCCTCCTCGGCGAAGGAGATGCCCAGGTACTGCACCGACTCCGGGCGCAGCGCCGAGGCCTTGCCCGTGCGCTTCTCCTCGGTGTCGGAGTAGACCACCAGCTTGTCGAAGTGGCTGATCGCCTCGGTGAAGCGGTCGGCGCGGTAGTAGGTCCACGCCAGCTTGTACAGCGCCTCGTCGTAGTAGCTGTTGTCCTTGGGGCCGAGGTTGAGCACGCGCTGGTAGGCCGCGATGGCCTGGCCGAACTCGTTGACGTCGAAGTGGTACTCGCCGATGCGGACCCACGCCTCCGGGTTGAACCGGCCCTTGACCTTGAGCGGCTTGCAGCCGTCGTACACAGCGGTCTGCAGCATCGGCTTGAGGGGGTTATCCGGGTCGGCGGTCACCGCGCTGGTCCCAGGCAGGCGAGACGCCGGCTTCGTGGCGCCAGGCTCATCGCCCGCGAGGGTCGGGTCGGCGCCGGCGACGGTGTCCACGGGGGCGGCCGGGTCGAGCGGCGGACGATAGCGGTTGGAGCAGACCATGGAGAGGAACGCCTGGTTCCCCTGGTCCTCCTCGGCCATCTCCATCAGGCAGAAGCCGAGCAGGTAGTACGCGCCGTCGAGCAGACGGTATTTGGGGAACTCCTTGATCAGGCGGCGGTGCAGGGAGATGGTGCGGCTGTAGTCCACCTTGGGCACCTCGGGGACAGCCGGCTTGGCCGCGCGCTTGCCAGCCTTGAAAGCGGTCATCTCGTCTTCGTAGTTGCCCAGCAGCTTGTTGTACTTCTCGTCGGCCAGCAGGTACTCGTCCTTGGCCTTCTCGAAGTAGAGCTCCGCCAGCCGGAAGATGACGTCCGGCGTCCAGCGCTTGTCGTTGGGGTACCGACGGAGGAAGTCCTCGAACAGGGTGATGGCCGAGTAGCGCAGGTCGCGCTCCTCTGCCTCTTGCTCGCGGATCTTCTTCTCGTAGCGCGAGATGAGCCCCTTGCGACGATCCTCGTAGGCCCGCTTGACGATGCCGTTGATCGTCTTGCGGTAGGCCGAGGAGGCCGACTTGAACGCCTCGGCCTCCTTGATCATGGCCGCCAGGTCGGCCGCGGTGGACTCCGCGTTGGCCGTCTCGTTTGTGGGCGCTGTACGGCTCGCCCGGGCGCCACCGGCTGGTGCGGCCGTTGCAACGGTCGCGCTCAGTATCACGGCCAGCGCCGGAATCGCCGCCAGCGTGGTCATCATGGATGCGGCTGTTGAAAACCTTCGAACACTCATCATCCGTTCTCCCGCCTTGCTCGAGGTTCCCCGACCCCAACAGGGTCGGAGAGCGCGCCTACATGGTACGGTCCGAGGGCCACTGCCCCTCCTCCGCGCCCCAGGCTACTCCTCCCGCAGGACCTCCTTGAACTCGTCGTCGAGCAACTTGAGGTCCATCTTGCGCTGCCTGACCAGGCTGGAGACCTCCTTGCTCTTGTTGTCCTTCAGCGCCCAGGCAACGTCGATGATGCCCACGTCGGACCGGACGACGATCTCGTAGAACTTCTGGGCAACGTCGCGGAAGCTGGTGTACGTCAGGTTCCCGGCGACGCTGTTGGTCTCGTTGGTCTGGCGAGCCAGCTCGGTGTCGTAGTAGGCGACGTTGCGCTTCTCCTCTTCGAGGGTGGCGCGCACGCCCTTGAGCTTGGCCTCCAGCTGCTTCTCCAGCTTGCCGTCGTAGTCGTTGAGGAACTTGTCCAGGGCGACCGTCCGGGTCATCAGCATGGCGTAGCCGTCGAACTCCTGCGCCGCGCTGCCCGAGAGCCTCCCGCGCAGCTGCATCAGCAGGGCATGCTCCTCGGCCACGATACGCCGGTAGCGAGACTTGACCTTGCGCTCGGACACCTCTGTGGTGCCGCCCACGCCGGCCATGGTCTTGGCATCCGAGAGCTGCTGGCTCAGGTTTTCGACCTCCGCCACGAGCGCCTCGATGAGCGACCGCACCGAGGCCGCCTCCTTGCGGAACGAGGCCATGGCCGCCGGGCGCCGCTTGCCCGCCGTGTCGGCCGCGTACTTCTCGGCCGCCACCAGCTGGGCGCTGAGGCTCTCGACGATGATGCTCATCTTGTTCAGCTGCTTCTCCAGCTGCTGGACCTTGGACAGCTCCGCCTTCTGCCGCTTCTCGTAGCCGTCGGCGCTGGAGGGCAGCTCCTTGACTGAGGTCTCCAGCTTGGAGCGCTGGCCGGCCAGCTGGTGCAGCTTGTCCCGCTCGCCGCCGGACGCCATGGGAAGGGCCAGCTTGCGCTCACCCTCGAGGATGCGGCTGCGCGCCAGCTCCAGGCGGTTCTCCACCTCCAGGGCCGAGGCCTTGGACGCTGCGAACTCCGGGAAGATGCGGATCTTGGCCGGCGAGTTGAGGGCCTTCTCCAGCTTGCGGATCAGGACCTTCGCCTCCTTGATGGAGCTCTTGATGCTGCGCACGTCGCTCACCAGGTTGAGCGCGCGCTTGATCCCCTGGCGCTCCTTGACCCAGTGCACCGCCAGCTTGGGCACCTTGATGACGATGTCCATGGTGTGGGCGCTGCGCTTGAGGAGCAGGTCGAAGAACAGGTTCGGATCCTTGTGCTCGTCCATCACCTGCTTCATGCGCTGGAACACCGGGAAGAACCGCTCCCGCGTCTTGGTGAACAGCGAGCTGGCCGAGCCCCACTTCTTCTCGCGGATGAGCAGGTTGCCCTGCAGCACCTTCACCTCGGGGATGAAGGGGCTGTCCGGGTTGGCCAGCACCAACAGCTCGAGGGCGCGGTTCGCCTTGCCATACTGCTTCTGCTTGACGTACGCCCAGGCCACCTCGTACAGCGCCGTGTCGAACTCGGGCGAGGTGCGGGGGACTTTCTGGTACATCTTGACCGCCTGGGAGGCCTTGTCCTTCTCGTAGAGCAAGCGGCCGAGGGCGAGGTAAGTCAGATCGCGGATGTGCTTCTGCTCCTTGGTCTTGGCGTACTGCCGCACCAGCGACTGAAACACGAGGGTCGCGCCGGAGTAGTCCTTCTTGCGCACCAGCGTGGCGCCGAGGAAGTACTGCGCGTGCTGGTAATACTCGTGCCCCTGGGGGATGGCCCGCAGGGCGCGCATGGCCAGGGTCGTCTGCCCCTGGAAGAAGTAGTACTTGGCCCTGACGTAGGGGACCGAGGGCTTGAGCTGACGGATCGGGATGGCGCTCAGGGCGTCGAGGTACTCCTGAATGCCAGCCGTGTCGTCAGTGATCATGCTCAGCTCCACCAGGCGCTGCAGCGCGTCCTGGTAGCGGTTCCCCTTCACCTCGCGCACGATCTTCGTGAAGTCGCGCTTGGCGCTGATGAAGTCGCGCTTGTGGTACAGCGAGTCGGCCAGGAAGAAGAGGGCCTCGGGGTAACCCGAGGTGTTGGGGTACTTGTTGACGTAGTCGAGCAGGAGGATCGCCGCCCTGGTGTAGTCCTTGAGCGAATAGAGCACCTGGGCGTCCACGAGCCGATGTTCGGCCGCCTGAGACTGGGAGATCTGGCGTGCCTGGTATTTGATGCGCAGGTTGCGAGCCTGGCGCTCCAGGTCGGTCAGCTCTCTCTGTAGCTCGGAGACCGAGGCGGCCATGGCCCCGGGCGTCGCCAGGGCGGCGAGCAGCAACACGCCGGCGGCCGCCAGGGAAACTCCCCGGCGGAGGCGCCAGCGCTGCCGGCCGGCCAGAGAGGTCATTTGGAGCCTCCCTTGCCGATGCTGAACAGGTTCACCTTGAAGTCGATGGCCGGGCGATCCTTCAGCTCGGTGGTGATGTTCCCCTTTTCGTAGGCCCGCACGGTCAGGTCGGTCTGGCGCCCCTCACCCGCGGTGAAGGTGTGGCTCGACCGAACCGTGAACTTGTAGCCCTTGAGGTAAGAGAAGATCCCGTAGCCATGGCCGCGGAAGACCATCAGCACCGAAACGGTGTGGTTGCCCGGGACGATGGACCCGTTGAACACCTCGAAGTCCTTCTTCTTGTCCAGGGAGCCGCCCTCGTCGGCCTTGGCGTAGATCTCCGCGCCGTCCATGGAGTAGACCAGCTTGGACAGCCGGAACGACGAGCCCATCTCGTTCTTGTGGCGGATGATCGCCTTGGAGCCGGCGATGACCCCGTGGAGAACGGTCTCCTTGAGCAGGTTCAGGCGCGCCTTGGAGCGGAAGATCTTCTCCTTCAGCTCGTTGACCTTCTGCTCCAGGTTCTTCAGCTCGACCTTCTGTGAGCTGGCCAGTGACCCGGTCTCGCTCGCTGCAGGAGCTGCTTCGGCGGGGGCTGCCTCGGCGGGCGCAGCCTCGGTGGCTGCAGGCGCCTCGGTTCCGGTTTCGGCGGGCGCGGCCGCGGCCGGTTCGCCCGTACCGCCCTCTCCGCCAGTAGTGGTCTGTGCGCTCGCAAGCCCGCACAGGCTCAAGCTCAGGATGATCACTGAGATGGTAAGCAGTTTCCTCGACATTTGGATAACCCCTTCCGACCTGCGTGTGAATCCGGCGTCGGAGACGCCGATGGGTGACGTTGTTTTACCAGCCTCGCCTGTTTTTCGCATTTTTTTTGGGCCACCACGCGACAACTCGGTACCCCGACCAAGTACAGCATCTCCATATGCAGTACTACGAGTAGGCGCAGTAGTTCCCTGATTCTCGCGGGTGGTATAGCAGATGGCCCATGCCATGTCAAACTCGTGATGGTGCAATTCCTTCACTGATTCTGGGGTCCTGTGCAACTTTCCAGGGCCAGGTCGAGGGCCCGAAGAGGTGCTATTGCTCGGAGGAGCGGACAGATCCCTGAGGTTGGGTGTCCCGGGGGGCCAAAAGATTCATCCAAATTGCATTCAGCAGTTTTTTTACGCCCTGACCGGTCACGGCGCTGACCGCGAGCACAGGCATACCGCACTCTGAAAGCGCCTCCAGCAGGGACTCGAGCTGCTCCGGAGTCTCCAGGTCCGTCTTGTTCAGCGCGACGATGCTTGGGCGCTCCAGCAGCTCCGGACGGTAGCTGCGCAGCTCCTCTCGCAGCAGGCGCAGGTCCTCCAGCGGGCTGCCAGCGTCCTGGTCGTACTCATGCCGGTTGTCCAGCAGGAAGACCAGCCCGCGGGTGCGCTCGATGTGACGCAGGAACCGGTGGCCCAGCCCGGCGCCCTGGCTGGCGCCCTCGATCAGGCCGGGCAGATCCGCCAGGACGAAGGATCTTTCATCAGACAGTCCCACCACGCCCAGGTTGGGCACCAGGGTGGTGAAGGGGTAGTCGGCGATGCGGGGCTTTGCAGCGGACACCCTCGCAATCATGGATGATTTCCCGGCATTGGGCAGGCCAACAAGGCCCACGTCCGCCAGCAATTTGAGCCTCAGCCGGAGCTCACACTCCTCCCCCTCGCGGCCTGGATCCGCGCGGCGCGGCGCCTGGTTGGTGGGGCTGGCGAAGTGGATGTTGCCCCAGCCGCCGGCTCCGCCCGTCGCCGCCACGAAGCGCTGGCCTGGATCCACCATGTCGGCCAACACCTCGTCGGTCTCGGCGTTCATCACCTCGGTACCGCATGGGACCCGTACGATGACCGGATCGGCGCCGCGTCCGTACCGATCGCGCCCCTGGCCATGCTGGCCTCGCCTGGCCTTGTAGTGCTTCTTGTAGCGCAGATCCAGCAACGTCCCGAGCCCTGGATCCGCCTCCAGGATCACATCCCCACCTTTGCCTCCATCGCCCCCCGAGGGGCCTCCCTTGGGCACATGGGCTTCGCGTCGGAACGCCACACATCCATTGCCGCCGTCGCCAGCGCGCACCTGGATGACCACCTCGTCGATGAACTGCATGACAGGAAATTTACCGCATACCACACCGCAGGCGCAGGGATTTTCTCATCTCTGCATTCTCCGCGTGCTCTGCGGTGAGATCAGCCGCCTGGCTGATGGGAGGAGAGCTTGCTACGCCTCGGCGTCCAGCGGGATCGGATCCACGACCACGCGCTTCTTGCTGCCACGGAACTCCTCGAAGCGCACCGTGCCGTCCACGAGCGCGAAGAGGGTGTAGTCCTTGCCCAGGCCGACGTTGGCCCCGGGGTGCAGCTTGGTGCCGAGCTGACGAACGATGATGTTGCCGGCGCGCACATACTCGCCCGCGAACTTCTTGATCCCACGCCGCTGGGCGTTGGAGTCGCGGCCGTTACGGGAGCTGCCCTGTCCTTTTTTGTGAGCCATCTTGCACTCTCCTACTGGGCCGCGCCCGGCGCCTCGATGCCATGAATGCGCAGGCTGGTGAACTGCTGCCGATGGCCGTTCTTGCGGCGGTAGCGCTTGCGGCGCTTGTACTTGAACACCAAGATCTTGCGATCACGGCCCTGGCCGACGATCTCGGCCTTGACCCGGACGCCGTCGATGAGGGGCTTGCCGAGCACGACATCCTCGGCGCCAGCCACCAGCAGGACCTCGTCCAGCATGACCTCGTCGCCCTCTTTGCCCTCGAGTTTTTCGACCTTGATGGTATCGCCGGGCGAGACTCTGTACTGCTTGCCCCCGGTTCTCACTACTGCGTACATGGTACCGATCCTTGCGGTTCTACAGTTGAGCCAACTCAGGTTCCCATCCGAGCGCAGTGGCCACACGGACCCCCCGGATGGACGACGCAGTTTACATGTCGCGGGTTGTCTGTCAAGCGGGGAACGGCGGGGGGCGGGATCTTTCGTCCGCGACCTCAGCCTAGGTCGGGTCGAAGTGGGCTTCCATCATCCGGGCCAGGCTCTCGGTGTAGGGCGCGCGAGCCACCCCGATCTCCGTGATGATCGCCGTCACGAGCCTGGCAGGGGTGACGTCGAAGGCGATGTTACGCACCTTGCAGTCCGGGGGCACCAGGCGGGTGTCGCCCATGTGGGTGACTTCCCGGGGGGGCCGCTCCTCGATGGGGATCTCGCTGCCCGAGGGCATGGCCGGATCGATCGTTGTGCGCGGCGCGGCCACGTAGAACGGGATGCCATGGTGCTCGGCCAGGACCGCCACGCTGTAGGTGCCGATCTTGTTGGCGACATCCCCGTTGGCCGCGATGCGATCCGAGCCCACCACCACGCACTGAACGGCGCCGGCCTGCATCAGCGCGCCCGCCATGTTGTCCGTGATCACCGTGACGTCCACGCCGTCCTGCATCAGCTCCCACGCGGTGAGGCGGGCGCCCTGGAGGAAGGGGCGCGTCTCGTCGGCCAGCACGGTGATCCCCTTGCCCGCCTCGTGGGCAGCGCGGATGACGCCCAGGGCCGTGCCGTAGCCAGCCGTGGCCAGCCCGCCGGTGTTGCAGTGGGTCAGGATGGTGGCCCCGTCGGGCACCAGGGCGGCCCCGTGGCGGCCCATGGCCTTGCAAAAGCCGATGTCCTCGCGCTGCACCTCCAGCGCGGCGCGATCCAGGGCGTCGCGAACCGCCGGGATCCCCTCGGGCATGGTTCGGCGCACCACGTCGCGCTGGCGGCTGACGGCCCAGCCGAGGTTCACCGCCGTTGGGCGGGCGGCCTGCATCAGCTGGCACAGCTCCTCGAAGCCACGCTCAAACGCCTTCGGCTCGTCCGGCAGCCTCCTGGCGCCGGCGGCGAGGCCCATGGCCGCCGCGCAGCCGATGGCCGGGGCGCCGCGGATCACCATGGCCTTGATCGCCTCGGCCACCTCCGCGGTGGTGGAGTACAGGTTCCACCGCTCCTCGAGAGGCAGCAGGCGCTGGTCCAGCATCAGCACGCGGCCGTCCTCGTACAGGATCGGCGTCTTCTCCCTGGCAAAGCTCCGGTTCAGGTCCACTTTCATCGTTCGAGCTCCTCTCGCAGCAGCCGCCTGATCTCCCGCGGCTCCGCCTTGCCACCGCTCAGCTTCATCACCTCGCCGATGAAGAAGCCTAGCAGCTTCTGCTTGCCTGCGCGCAGCTCCGCGGCCTGCTTCGGCGCGGCGGCCAGCGCCTGGCATACCTGCGCGGCGAGGGCGTCGCCTCCTCGCGCCGCGAACAGGTCCTCGGCCCGCGCGATGTGCGCCGCGCCCTCGCCGGTCTCCCACATGCGCGCCCAGACTCGCCTGGCCAGGGGCGTGGTGAGCCGTCCGTCGGCCAGCAACGCCAGCAGCTCGGCAAGCCCCGCCGGCGCCACGGGCGCTTCGCCAGCGCGACCAGGATCCTCCAGCCGGGGCAGCAGCTCGTTCAAGATCCATGGCGCCACCCGGAGCGCGGGCGCGCCTGCGGCCACCGCTTGCTCGAAGTACGCGGCCACCTCCGGCGCGGCGGTGAGGGCGTGGGCGTCATCGGGCCGCAGGTCGTGGTCGCGGATCATGCGGAGCTCCCTGGCGGCAGGCAGCTCGGGCAGGGAGGCCAGCGCCCGATCGCGCGCCCCTGACGGCAGCGCCAGCGTCGGCAAGTCCGGCTCTGGAAAGTACCGGTACTCGGGCGCCTCCTCCTTGCGCCGGCTGGGTGCAGTCTGGCCGGCGCGCGGATCCCACAGGCGGGTCTCCTGAGCCACCGTCCGCCCCGCCTGGAGCAAGCGGACCTGGCGCTCTTGCTCGTGGCGCAGGGCCCGCTCCACGAAGCGAAACGAGTTGAGGTTCTTCAGCTCCACCTTGTGGCCCAGCGCCTCGCTGCCGCGCGGGCGCAGCGAGATGTTGGCATCGCATCGCAGCGAGCCTTGCTCCAGGTTTCCGTCGCTGACGCCGAGGGTCCGCACCAGCCGCCGCAGGGCGCGCAGGGCGCGCGCGGCCAGCGCAGGCGAGACCACCCAGGGGCGCCCCACGACCTCCACCAGCGGCACCCCGGCGCGGTTCAGGTCCACCAGGGCGCGCTCGTCACCGGGCCGCCGCACCGACTTGCCGGCGTCCTCTTCGAGGTGGACTCGCTCCAGGGGCAGCCCGAGCAGCTCCCGGTCCTTGACGAGGGTGATGGCCCCGCCTTCGGCCAGCGGGTGGCGGAACTGGGTGATCTGGTAGCCCCGGGGCAGGTCAGGGTAGAAGTAGCCCTTGCGGGCGAAGCCGCTGCGGGAATGCACGCGGCAGCCCAGAGCGGTGGCCAGCCGCACGGCCAGCTCCACCGCGCGGCGGTTCAGCGACGGCAGCGCGCCCGGGAGGCCGCTGCACACCGGGCAGATCTGGCTGTTGGGAGCGGCGCCAAACCGGGTGGCGCAGGCGCAGAAGATCTTGCTCGAGGTGGCGAGCTGCACATGCATCTCGAGGCCGATGACCGTCTCCCAGGTCATGGTCTGACCTCCTGCTGGCCGGCGAGATCGGGCAGCGTGGGGAAGGGCGCGGCCTGCTCGTAAGCAGCGGCGAGGGCCAGCAGCGCTTCATCGGCCAGGCGAGGCGCCGTCAGCTGCATCCCCAGGGGCAGCCCCTGGGCCCCCTGGCCGCAGGGCAGCGATATGGCCGGCAGCCCGGCGAGGCTCGCGGCCACGGTGTAGGTGTCGTTGAGGTACATGCCCAGGGGGGCATCCCGGTGCGCGCCCGCGACGAAGGCGATGTCTGGCGCCGTGGGCGAGAGCAACAGGTCAAAGCGCTCGAACATGTCGCGCAGCTCCGCGGTGAGCAGCGCCCGCGCGGCCATGGCCCGGCCGTGCAGATCTCGCCCGGCGCCCGCGGACAGGGCGTGGGCGCCCAGCAGGATGCGCCGCTTCACCTCGGGCCCAAATCCGCCGCCGCGCACCTCCCGCACCCCGTCGAGGAAGGGGCCGGCGCCGGCAGGCGAGCCGTAGCGCGCGCCATCGTAGCGGCTCAGGTTCGAGGAGGCCTCGGCGGCGCCGAGCAGGTAGTAGCTGGAGAGCGCCATGTCCATGCCGGGCAGCTGAACCGGCTCCACCCGGCAGCCCAGCTGCTCGAGGGTTCCGGCGGCCCGGGTCAGCGCCGCCGACATCTCGGCCGAGGGGGCAGCCTCGGCGCTGTCGGCCAGCAGCCCCAGCCGCAGCCCCCTCGCCAGGCCGCGCCCTTCCTCCGGGGCCGCCGGCGGGGAAAGGTCCAGCGAGGTGCTGTCCCGCGGGTCCCGCCCCGCCATCACGCTCAGCAGCAGGGCGGCGTCTCGCACCGAGCGCGTGACTGGCCCCACCTGGTCCATGCTCGAGGCGAAGGCCACCAGCCCGTGGCGGCTGACCCTGCCATAGCTGGGACGCAGGCCCACCACGCCGCAGTACGCCGCTGGCTGGCGCACCGAGCCGCCGGTGTCGCTGCCCAGCGCCGCGGCGCAGAGCCCTGCGGCCACAGCGGCGGCGCTCCCGCCAGAGGATCCGCCCGGCACGCGGGTGGGATCCCACGGGTTCCGGGTCACCCCCAGGGCGGACCACTCGGTGCTCGAGCCCATGGCGAACTCGTCCATGTTCGTCTTGCCCAGCAGAACGGCTCCTGCGGCGCGCAGGCGGGCCACGGCCGTGGCCTCGTACGGCGCGCACCACCCTTGCAACATCCGGGAGGCGCAGGTCGTTGGCAGCCCCGGGGTGGCGAGGTTGTCCTTGACCGCCAGGGGCATGCCCGCCAGCGGGCCCACCTCCTCGCCGCGGTCCAGCCGACGGTCCACCTCATCCGCCGCGGCCAGGGCACCTTCGGGATCCACCGACAGGAAGGCGCCGAGCTGCGGATCCAGCGAGCGGATACGCTGAAGGCTGACCTGGACCAGCTCCCTGGCGCTCAGCTCCCGTCGCCGGATCTGGCGGATTCGCGCCGTGGCGTCCATCGGGTGCTGATCTTGTCTCATTTCTCTCGACGGCCGGGCGGGATCAAGAAGTGGCGGTCCTTCACCGCCGGAGCGGACGCGAGGATCTGCTGACTGCCGCGCCACTCCTCCGAGCGATCTTCACGCAAGGGGCATGTGACGCCAGCATCGCCAGGGACCCCCTCGAGCGGCTCCACAGCCTCCAGCCGCGCGAAATGCTCCGCGATTTGCGCGAGCTGGGCCGGGAAGGCGGCTCGCTCCGCGCCCGTCAGAGTTACCCCTGCCAGCCGGGCCAGGGCCTCGAGGTCCACCGCCCGGGGACTGTCACCATCAGTTCTGGCCATCTGTGGGCCATATTGCGCCCCGGGCGGAGGTTTTGTAAATGCGGGACGTACCCGCGGCGCGCCGTGGTCGTATTACAGAAACAGTGGGAAGGTTTGCCGCCCAAATGCGGTTCTACTATAATGACGGCCAGTATTGGACGAGACCGGCCGCGGGCGGCAGCGGTTTATTGCGGCACGAGCCGGTTCGTAAACGGGAAGACCCAATGATGCAGCTCATTGCACGAATCAATAGTCCGGTGGCGGCGGCGGTGCTTCTGCTGTTCGCGGCTGCCTGTAGCGGCGAGCAGGGAATCGACGCGGAAGGTAGCGAGGCGGGCGAGGCGCGGCTCGGCCTCGTCTCGGTGGGTTACCAGCATGACTGGATGGAGAGCCAGGACACGGCCCTGCTCACGGCCACGGCCCAGTTCGTGCGCTACAGCGCGGGTGACCACGATCAGGTGGCCCGGCTGCTGGCCCTGCCCCTCGACCCCCGCACCGACCTGCCCCAGCGTGACCGCTGCCAGCTCTACGACCTGAGCATCCAGCTGGGCGCCGAGTCCCAGGAGACCGAGGAGCCCGGCTACATCGAGCTGCTGGAAGCCGGCGACCTGAAGGTGGAGACCGAGGGTTCGAGCGTCACCCTCTACCCGAGCCACTTCCCGGGGCTGCTGCCCTTCATCTCCGGCGTGACCTATGGCGAGGCGCGCGCGGCCCAGGTGGGCCGGGCGCACCAGGTGCGGGCCAGCTCCGGCGGCGGCGAATCGGTGGGGCCCTTTTCGGCCCAGCTGCCGAGCCCTGCCCTGCCGCGGCTGATCTCCATCGCGGGCAACCTGCCCGGCACATCGCTGACCGTGGAGAAGACCCGTGGGGTGGAGGTCCAGTGGGAAGCGAGCGCCAGCTCACCTGACGCGGTGACCTACATCGCGATCCGGCACACCCGCGGCAAGCGCGATCTGGCGCTGCGATGCCGGGTGCAAGACGACGGTACCTTCACCTTGCCCGCGGCGATGATCGCTGACATCTCGGGGCGAGTGGAGATCGAGATGGCGCGGCTGCGCCAGACCCCGTTTTCGGCCCTCGGGCTGGAGCGCGGCGAGCTGCGGGTGACGGTGCGCGACACCGCCACCATCGCGCTGCCCTGACCGGAAGCTCAATTCCAATTCGCTGACGGACGAGGCGCCGAAGCCGCGCCTGGTCTCCGTGCGGGTTGCGTAGAAGCGGCGGGACGCCGCTTCTACAGTTCGCCAGAGCGGCGGGACGCCGCTTCTACGACTGGCAGCGCCTCGCTTTGCGAGGCTCCGCTGCGTTGTGCACGTGCAGCGCCCCTCCGGGGG